>NZ_SIJK02000038.1 GCF_004762035.2 Candidatus Chloroploca mongolica
AGGTGCCTCTTCCCCCCGAGCGGGCCAGGGGCTGCTGCGCCCCTACACCCCGACCTGACCTGCCCTGGTGCTGCTGCACCGCACGATGGCGCCACCTGCCCCGCGTCGCGTAAGGCCGAAGCACCGTCACGACAGCCGTGCAAGCACGGCTATCGTGACGGTGCTTCGGCCCTCCGGTCATCATGACCGATACGCACGCCTCCAGCCCTCCGGTCATCATAACGGATACGCACGCCCCCAAACCGATCGGCAAACCCTTGCCACCCAGATCGAGACACCCCAAAAAACCCTTTGCGCCGTCGCGCCTTTGCGTCAAAACCCCCTTCGCGCCGTCGCACCTCATATCAAACGCACCACCGCAAGGCTCAACACCCCCGCATTCTCTTGAGTTACCTCACGCCAGTGGCGCCCACGATCATCCGAGCAGAGCAACTGGCCGCCGTCAGTGCCCGCCCACGCCACATCCATGTGATAACTCGCCGGTACAATCGTGCAGACCCCGCCCGCAAGGGGGCACGCAACTTCAGCCGACTCCCACGAGGATCCCCCATCCTCGCTGCGTACGAGTATGGTTCCACCTGCAGTTGCCGCCAGCAAAACCTCTTGCTTGCCTGACAGCAGCGCGAGGGCCCGGGCATCAGTCGCTGCGAAACGGGCATCACGCCAGCGCGCCGGCCCATGAGCCGTTGCGACTACTGGCTCATCCGAGTTGACCAGCGCAAGCAAAGATGCCGCATCCTCAGCCGGCGCTTCGGCCCAGTGTTCGCCCCCATCCAGCGTCCGCAAGGCCTTGCCATCGTGCGTTACCACCATCACCACCAGGGCATCGACCGCAAGCATGGCATCAATAGCCTGCCCGTCAAGCACATGCCCTACACGCCGCCACCGACCTATCCCGCCCGGATCACTGTAGATCACCAGGCCATCCGTTGTTCCGACATACACCAGACCAGCTTTCGCCATATGCTTCTCCTTCTCAGTGCGGTTTTTTTGATGCAAGGGCGCAAAGGCGCAAAGGCGCAAACCCCATCCAGAATCAGCCTTCAGCCCTATGGCACACCTACCAAATGATGCTACCATTAGCATTCAATAAGGATGCGCTTCTTCCAGAAAAAGAGAATACCCGCCAGCATCCGTCACGTGCCATCTGTAGCAGGAAGATACCATATGCCCACAGCTGCCATTCAGGTCAATGGCCTCACTAAAGTGTACCACGTCCCCGAACGGCAGGCAGGCTTGCTCGCTGCCCTGCGTAGCCTTGTCCAGCGCAAAGTGCGCGAGGTACACGCGGTTGAAAATGTCAGTTTCAGCCTTGCCCCCGGCGAGATTGTTGGCTTTCTTGGGCCGAACGGTGCCGGGAAAACCACAACGCTCAAGATGCTCTCGGGCTTGCTCTTTCCTAGTGGCGGCGAGGTGAGCGTGCTCGGCCATGTGCCCTCGCGCCGCGAGGCAGCTTATCTCAAGCAGATCACGCTCGTCATGGGCAATCGCAACCAGCTCCAATGGGATCTGCCAGCCCTCGACTCGTTTGAGTTGCAACGCGCCATCTATCGCATCCCGACAGATCAGTTCCAGACAACCCGCGATGAGTTCATCGAGATGATGGAGGTCGGCGACCTCGTGCGTAAGCCGGTGCGCAATCTCTCGCTCGGTGAACGCATGAAAATGGAGATCATTGGGGCGTTGCTCCATCGGCCCCAGGTGCTCTTTCTCGATGAGCCAACGCTTGGCCTCGATGTTACGATGCAACGCCGTATCCGTCGTTTTGTCGCTGATTATAATCGACGCCATGGTGCAACAGTTATGTTAACTAGTCACTATATGGCTGATGTCGAGGCGCTCTGCCGACGGGTGATCGTCATCCACCACGGCAAGGTGCTCTACGATGGGGCCTTGAGCGGGCTCGTTGACCGTTTTGCCGCCTATCGCCAACTTGGCCTTACCCTGGCTGAACCAGCCGATCTTGGCGCGTATGGCGAAGTCGTCAGTGCCGAGGGGAGTAAAGTCGTGCTCCGCGTCCCCAGAGCAGAGGCGAGTCGCATCACTGCGCGCCTGCTCGCCAATTATGCATTGACCGACCTGACTATCGAAGAACCACCGATTGACGACGTGATCGCCCAGGTCTTTGCCACCGAGGCAGACCAACCTGCCCTTCCAGGCTAAGCGCCTGCGAACCCTAAGCATCATGCGTATGCTGGCGAAAACGGCCAGCTTTGCTGGCCGTTTTCGCCAGCATACGCATGATCGTGTTAGCGCAGCAAGGAAAACCATGCTCGATTATTACTGGACAATGGCGCGTACGGCGATTATCACCCAGTTTCAATACCGCACCGCCAATTATTTTTATATGATTGGCATGATCGCCGAGCCGGTGATTTATCTGGTGGTCTGGAGTACAATCGCAACAGCGCAGGGCGGCGAGGTGGGCGGTTTTACGCCAGGAGCCTTTGCGGCCTACTATATTGTGTGGACGTTGGTGCGCAACATGAATATCGTTCTGACACAAAGTACGTTCTACAGACTGTTGCGTGAGTTTAGCCAGGAACTTGAAGCGCTTGCCGCCCGCGTTCCCGTCTTCACCCGCTTCGAACCAGACAGTAACCTGAACGTCCAACATTTCAAGAATGCGTTCCTGGGTATCCTGGGTGATCGTTCCTTCGTCGATCGCCCGCCGGACGTGGCGAACCGTGGTAAGCAGTTCGTCAACCTGGCTATCGAGGAACCCGTGTGACGCGAGTTCAGCGTCAACGCGGCGTAGTTCTGTTTCGGCTGAACGCTTCGCCTGTTCGATCCCAGCCTTCTGTTGCGCTACTTCGTCAATGGTTAGGATATCAGCAGTGAACAGCTTGACGATCTTCGTGATATGGGTGGTTGCGGCGTCAACCTGGGTAAGGTAGCTTGCCCGCTCTGCAAGCAACGCCGCCCGCCGATCTTCCGTGCTAACCCGTTGGGCTTCCACACCCGCCCGTACTGCGTCTTCGCATATCACTTCGTCAAGCAACCATTGCCATACCATAGGTTCGATCTCGGACGCGAAGACGAACGACTTGACGCCTGGGTGACGATCTTTATGGGTACAGGTATAAAAGCGCTTGTCAACGCAGAGATCTTTGTTATAGAACCCTCGGTGCTTCCCTTGCATAGCATACCCACAACCACAGGTGATCCGCCCGCGTAGCAGGTAGGGTGCTTTGGTGTTGCGCTTGCTGTTCTGGCGTCCAACGTTCAGCCGTGCGTCTGCAAGGTTCCACAGCCCTTCAGAGACAACCGCCGGAACGGGTACCACACCATAGCGGCTGGTATATTCACCCTTATATACCGCGTTCCGCAAGATCGCGTTGACGTTCCCTCGGTTCCACAGGTGGCTACGTTCGTTCCGTTCGCCCTTCAGGTTCCGGCTTGCCAGGTGCTTATCAGAACGGGCACGGGTTGCGCTTGCCTTGGGCACACCAGCGGCGTTCAGTCGTTCCGCTATGATCCGAGGTACTACCCGTTCCTCTGCGTACCAGGTGAAGATCTGGCGAACCCAGCTCGCTTCTTCTTCAAGAATGACAAGCTGCTTGTTTCGCTTCGTTCCTTCGAACTGGTACCCGTAGGAAGCTATCGGCCCTTGCCCTAAGATCTGGCCAGCTTCAACCTTCGCCCGCTTGCCACGGGTAAGCCGTTCCGAGATCTTCAACCGTTCGAACTCAGCAAAAGAACTTTCTATCGTATCGAATAGCCGCCCTTCGGGTGTGTCTGCACTCTGGCCACGGCTAACCGCGTGAAGGCTAACGCCCTTCGCCTTCAGTTCGTCACGGATCAAAAGCATATGGGCAACGCTACGGGTTAGCCTATCGAGGGCGAAGACGATCACAGCGTCAACCGCACCCGCGTTCACCAGTTCACGGACGCGGGTTAAGCCCGGACGATCTAGCCGGGAACCTGATAACACGTCTTCGACTTCACCCACAACCGTCAAGCCGTTGTTCGCGGCGTACGTGCGACAACCAGCGGCTTGACTAGGTAAGCTGTGGTTGTTCTCTTGATCTTCCGTAGATACTCGGACGTAGATAACAGCGCGTTGCATAGCCGTTCCCTCTCAGATAGTTCGAACACAAAAGCCCATACCGCAAGTATACCAGATATGCCACTAACGCACAATGATAGCTTATCATTGCAAAGTAATATGCTATAATACCGCTAACGTTAGTCGTCTGAAGGGAGGTGAGAGGGTTGGATCAAAAGTTCTATACGGTGGAAGAAGTAAGCGAACAGTTGCGGCTTCGTGGCGTCAAGTTCGCGCCACGGACGATCCGCAAGTTGATCGCAGACGGGAAGTTGCGGGCGGTTCGCTTTGGCGAACGAACGTTATACGTCTCGGAAAGCGAACTGAACCGCTTTTTATCGGAACCAGACGGGCCGGGGCAATGGCGAACCCTGACAATAGCGTCACGTTGACAGCGCACTATTGCCAGGGTTGGGTGAACGGCGCTCGGAACGCCGCCACACCTATTGTACCCGTAAGTGTAGCAAAGATATATAGGGTTGCTACACTTGCTACACGCTACACTTGCTACACTTTGCAACCGAAAGAAGGTACCTGTTATGGGAGAAAACACACCTCGTTCGTCATGTCTCTCGAGAATGTTGGACGTACGCGGCTACGTGATCGCCGCCCGCCGTTCCTCGGTGAACGCTGAACCCGCAGCTGCGTTGTTTATGGCGTTGATCTTCGGGTTGATCGCCCTGGCCTTGTTCCCGCTCTGGGTGACGTTCGACTTGCTGAGTACCTGGGACTTCACGACGGCGATCCGCTTTGCGTCTGAAGACGCGATCTACGATATGGCGTACCAGGTTGAAGGTTGGACGAACTTATCAGTTGGCGCGGCCCTGGCTGGGATCGTCTTCACCTCGTTCACCTTGCTACCCAGCTTGTTCGAACTGGCGTTCCCAGCGGTATCACACCCGTTGCTGAACCTGGTTCTGATCATAAGCATTGTTTTTGACTACATAACCGACTGGCCCAAAGCTTCCGCCCTGGCTTCCCAATGGACTGACAACAGCCTGATCGCGTTCCTCTATAGCGTAGCCCTTACTGCGTTCGTGTCGGTTGGTGTGCAAGCGTTACTCGTGGTTGCGGTTACCGTCGTGATCTTCTCACTGCTTGCCCTGGTTCGTGGCGGTACCCAGCGGGCAACGGTGATCATTGATCAGCAGTAAGAGGTGATCGTTATGCTGGCAACCCTTGACGAGGTGATCCGGGCGGTATCCATTGGGCTGTTTGGCGGGTTAGCCGGTACCGCCGTGGTAACGTTCCCAGGTAGCCCGCTCTGGTTGGTTCCGGCTGGCGCGGCGGTTGCTGGGTGTGCGTTGACGATCCCAGAGATCCGGAACGAGGTACGGGCGCTGTTACCAGACAGCGCAACCGTACGCGGGTTGTTACCAGCGTCTTCCCGTGGGCACGAACGCCCACGGGAACAACCGGAACGCACCCAGGAACGCACAGGAACGCCCACAACGCACGGAACGGACACACCCGCTGTCAACCTTCACGAACGGCTAGACAGCACACCACACCGCCTAGTTGTCGGACACACGGGCGGAGGAAAGACAACCCTACTTCACAGCATGGCTACCCGTTGGGCCGAAACAAGTCGGGTGATCGTGTGTGATCCGGACGCGGCGCCGGGTATGTGGGCTGGGTGTGAAGTAGCCGGTTACGGTGACGATCTATCGTCGATAGCCGCTAGTCTGAACGAGGTACGGAACGAGATCACACGACGGCGAACCGCACGGGCGGGCGGTGTGCGCTCGTTCCCTCCGCTTCACCTGGTGGTTGACGAAGCCCATATGCTCCGAGAGGTACCGGACGCCCTACCCGTGATCGAAGACGTGCTACGACGCGGGCGCAAGTTGAACGTACGGGCAACCCTGGGAACCCAGGATAGCCAGGTTGGAACGTTGGGCCTTGAAGGCAAGTCGGCATTACTGGCAAACCTACAACGGGTTGACGTGGTACGGGAACCAGACGGCCGCCGGGTTGCCAGGTTCGGGAAAGACGACACGCAGACGATCCCGAACTTGCCCGATCCGGAACAGTTCATAACCCGGAACCCTCGGACGATCCGCGTTCGCCGCGTTCCGGCTGAACCGCACAGGAAGCCCGTAGCGGCGGAACAAGACGATCTCCTAACCACCCTACTGAACAGCGTTCCTAGCGCGTCTGCAAGCCCTGGGAACGCTTCAGGGAACGGTGTGGATACTGTTCCTCTGGGAACAGTATCCACAGACGGGAACGAGGTACAGATCGAGGAACGCGGCGGCGATATCACCGTCAATGTAACCCAGGTAGTACCGCCACGGTTGGGCGGAACGAGGGCACGCAAGAAAGCCGATACCGCTGAACTTGAAGCCAGGTACCGCGAACGTGGCGCGGCGGGTGTGACGTTCCGGGAAGCGTACGCTGAATTGAAGGGGTCGAAAGAAATTGCGTTCACAGCTTGGCAAGAAGGTAAGGGTACCCGAACGACGTAGCGGGTACTACGAACAACCGGCTACGCCCTTCGTCGCGCCAGTGAACAGCAACGCCGCTATGGGTGATCCCGTGGCGGCGTTGCTGTCTGAACTTGACGCAGACGCGGAACGGCTACTAACCGAACTTGACGCAGACATGCCACGGCTGTTAGCAGGGTTGCCCAACGTCACGGGCAATAACGCGTAATGCAAATGCTAGTACGCAGTACAAAGGTGTACTACGTTTTGTATCCGTTTTGTATGCATACTAGCATTGCAATAGTGCAATATTTTGCACGTACAAAAGTGTCTGTTTTGTATATCATAATTGACACACAATTTGCCCTTGATCTTTTGTTCTACACCGGGTATACTCACCCAGAGTACACGCCGTACACACGGTACACGACGAAAGAGACGGGAAGAAATGAAGGAAAGTACGAAACTTCAACCGCGAACGTTCCGCCTAGATCCGGCTGATCTGGCTACCCTTGCAGTGATCGCGGAACGCCACGGAACGACGGTGACACGCACCGCACGGACGCTGTTAGAAGTATCACTTGAAGCGATCCGTGCCCACTTGGACGCAGAGGGAGGGAAGTAATGCAAGCGATCTATACACCCAAAGGGAAAGCGGGTGAATACGCACCACTGGCGACAAACCCGTATAGCGGTTGTGGGCATGCCTGTGCGTATTGTTACGTTCCGCGTATTCCTGGGTTGATCACACGGGAAGTCTTCAACGCGGGCGCGGTGGTACGCCCTGGCTACCTTGACGCCCTCCGCAAAGACGCACAGCGCTTGCAGAAACGAGGTGTAGCCGATCAAGTCCTACTCTCGTTCAGTACCGATCCGTATCACCTCGGTGACACCAGCGTAACCCGCGAAGCGCTGATCATTCTGCGTGATCACGGCTTTGGTTTTTGTACGTTGACGAAGGGCGGAACGCGGGCGCTACGGGATCTTGATCTCTTTCGCCCTGAACGAGACGCCTTTGCAAGTAGCTTGACGTGTCTCGACGACACGATATCACGCAAGTGGGAACGGAACGCCGCCCTACCTGAAGATCGGCTTGACGCCCTCCGCACGTTTCACCGTTCCGGTATCTTCACCTGGGTAAGCTTGGAACCTACGCTTGACGAAGCAACCAGCATAGCCATTATCGAACGAACGCACAGCTATGTTGATCTCTTCAAGATCGGGAAAGCAAACTATATCGGTATCGATATCGACTGGGAACGCTACACCCTTCAGGTTATCGAGACGTGTACCCGGCTGGGTGTGCGTCACTACATTAAGCAGGATCTTCAACGGTACCTCCCGGCTGGGTACCACAACCCACAGGCTATCGATCAATTTCACACACAAGGGAAAGCAGCATGAAGACGTATACCACACAACAGCGCACGGTGTTTGCAGAGATCGTGCGGTTGGTTCTGAAAGACGTTCCGATCATTCCGGTACCGCTGGGTGATCGGGTTGGTGAACGCACCCTAGCCCGCTAACGAGGTGAACGATATGACGCCATTGCAAGCGGCGTTAAAACTACACGACTTGGGCGCGAACGTAACGGCTATTCCCGAAGGCAAGAAGGAACCTGCCCACAAGTGGAAGAAGCTTGAAGCCGTGCGTATGCCACGGGAAGCCGTTCGAACCCTTACCAAATGGGATAGCCCTGGTGGGTGGTATCGAGGTGAAGAGTACCCGCCCATTGGTACGGTTGGTATTGTCAACGGGATCGCCAGCTGGCGAACGATCGACGTTGACGCCGCGAAGGTGAACGACGTGAAGCAACCGGTACCCGTGAAGGTGCTTGACACCCTGCTCGGTGCCCTGGGGTTGCCCATAACCTACCCGTGGGCGGGTTCGTCTCGTTCGGGTAAGGGCTTCCACGTTCACGTACGGTGTGAAGGTGAACTACCCGAACAGATCCGCCTAGCGGCGAAGAAGGACGAACCGGGTGTTATGACACTTCACCCAGCGGCGAACTTCGCCGGGTTGTTCGATCACGTTGAACTACGCTGGGAACGGTGCCAAACGGTGTTACCTTCACCCATGGGCTACGAAGGGAACGGCATACCCAGCGAACCGCCCGCCCTGGTTGACGTTGATCGCGTAGTTGCGGCGTTGCTTGCCATTGCAGAACCAGCGAAGCCGAACGAGGTGAAGACAGCCAGGGCCACGGCGAAGCCCACGGCGGCCACGGCGAAGATCGCGGCACCTGTTCAGCAGGGTAGCCACGGGAAGATCACACAGCAGACGCTAGACGCTATTCATAGCCGGTTCGACTGTGTAGCCTGGTTCACGGCTGAACTGAACGCAGATACAGACGAAGAACCCAACGGCGATATCCGTATCCTTGGGCATACCGGGTTGATCGTCACGAAGCATAAAACCGGGTGGTACGTCTTCGGCGAAGATCGCGGCGGTTCGTGGAAAGACGCGGTTGCATACACGCGGAACCTTGACGTACAAAACGACTTCCGAGAGATCGCGTTGATCGCGGCTGACTTCCTGAAGATCACCGTGGCATACGACGAACCAGACGCCACGGCGAACCGTACGAACGGAAGATACGACGAAGCCGGTACCCGTGTGGCGCTGTGGGTACCGGCTTCCTCTGGTTCGTTCCGTGAACTTCCAACGTGGGCAAACGTGACGGACGAAGCGGCGGCAAACGCTTCACCCTGGCTTGACGCGTATCTCAATTATAGCAGAGTTTGGTCCCCACGTTCATACGACGGCTTCCACACGGCTAGCGCCCTCTGGTTGCTGTCAACTATCGCCGCCCGCCGGGTTGCCTTCGACTTGGGTAGCCGCCGGTTCACAAACCTGTATATCGCCCTGTGTAGCCGTACCAGTTTGTACGCGAAAACTTCCGCCGTGAAGATCGCGGGTGATCTGTTAGAACGGGCTGGGTTGTCGTTCCTGTTGCTTCCCAGCGAAAGCACACCAGCGGCGTTCCTCCGAGGGTTAGCCGGGAGGGTACCGGATAGCTGGGAGGTGCTACCCGAAGAACAGCAGCGAACCGTCTTGTTAAAGCTAGCGTTCGCCGGACAACGCGGCTGGCAATATGACGAGTTTGGGCAAAAGATCGCCGCTATGCTGAAAGACGGCGGAATTATGGCTGACTTTCGCGGTATCCTTCGTCGGTTAGACGACACACCAGACTACTTTGAATATGAGACGATCAGCCGAGGGCTAGAACGGGTTGATCGCCCATACCTGTCACTGTTCGCGGCGTTGACACCTGCTGATCTTGCGCCCTTCGCCCGCAAGGGTTCGGCCTTGTGGGGCGACGGCTTCCTTGCCCGCTTCATTCTGGTAACGCCGCCCTCGGACGCGCTACCGAACCGGGAACGCTTTCCCGTCGGCACCCGCGTTCCGCCGGCAGAACTGGTAACAACCTTGCGGAACTGGCACGAACGGTTAGGAACGCCACGGGCAACGGTGAACCCGCGTCCAACGGACGATAAACGCCAGAAGGCAACCTACGATATCGAGGTAACGCCGCGTGATCCGCAGGTATGCCAGTTCGGGAACGCGGTACGTGATCGCTTCTATGCGTACCATGACGCCCTCACGGAACTAGCCGCACAGTCCGAACAGCAGGATCTTGACGGTTCCTACACACGGAACGCGGAACGGGCGTTCCGGGTTGCGGCGTTGCTGGCCAGCTTAGAGAACGACGGTGTTATCGAGGAACGCCATTGGGCACGGGCGCAACAGATCGCGGAACAATGGCGGCGTGAACTGCACAACCTGGTTGACGCCCTGGCTACCCAGGAAGTACAAACCCGTTCCGCGTCTGTCGAAGACAAGATCCTACGGGTACTCGGACGCGGCGGCGATCATACCGCCCGTGAAGTTGCCCAGTTCGCCCATGTCAGTTCACAAGAAGCGCTAGCCTGTCTGTCAACCCTGGTAAACCTGGGTGAAGTTGACGTACAACCAGCGGGCCGGACGAACCGCTATAGCCTGTTACAACGGGAGAAACAACATGCCGCGTAACCTATACGACTACTACCCAACGCCCTACGCCCTTGCAGACGCGGTGTTAGCGAACTTGGCGGCTACGGGTGCGAACCCGAAGACGATCCTAGACGTGGGCGCGGGTTCGGGTGTGTTTGGAACAGCCGCCCGATCCTGGTTCCCGAACGCCCATATCACGGGTATCGAACTACGGAACGAACCACACCCAGCGGCGTACGATACCTGGTACGCCGCAACAGACGCCCTGCTGTGCGAACTACCCAAGGTTGACGCGATCATAGGGAACCCGCCTTACGATCTTGCAGAACCGATCCTACGCCGCGTCCTACCACAACTGAACGTTGCTGGGTGTGCGCTGTTTGTGTTGCGTCTGTCGTTCCTGGGAAGCGTGAAGCGTGAAGCCTTCTGGAATGCACACCCAGCGGCGGAGGTATCGATCATTGTTCCGCGTCCAAGCTTCACCGCAGACGGGAAGACGGACGCGGCGGAGTATGCATTGTTCCGGTGGAATGCCTCGCTATCGAGGTACCCATACCAGAACTGGTTACGGTGGAAGAAACAGAACGAGGTGAACGTATGACGGCGGAACTAGTCTATCTACAAAACCAACTGAACGCCTTGGACGCCGCTATTGACGCGGTGAAGACAGACGCGGAACGGACGCGGTATGCCACGGTACAGATCGACGGTGTGTCGGACGAACTTACCCGGCTTGCCATGGCAAGCGCACGGAACGCCCTTGCGGAACGCTTCGACAGACAGCGGCGATCATTGGAAAGTGATCGCCTTCGGGTAGCGCAACAGTACGCACGGGCAAAGCAGAACCTTGCAGACGCACGGGCGAACCTTGCCAGGTTGGAAGCCGTAGCGGAGCGTGACGCACAGATCGCCCGTGAACTGAACGCGGCGATCCCACACCTCCAAGTAGCGGCTAGTCTTTGGCCTGTCGGGCGAGAGAACCGCACGGCGGCGGAACTTGCCCAACGTGCGAAAGCAGAAGCGGAACGCTACGCCCTCACAGCCGCAAACATAGCGCACCACCGGAACCAGATCGAACGGTTGTCAGAGGGTTGGAACGAAGACTAGCGCCCAACGGCTTCACCCTGTTGCCCATGTTCGTAGCAGGGTGAAGCCGTCAACAAAAGCTAGCCAAGGAGAAACACCATGGCACGAAACAAGCAGAAACAAGCCCAATTGATCGCCGCGATCATGTCCGGGTTGTCCGTACGTGACGCAGCGGCACAAGTGGGCGTGAACTATCAAACCGCCCGGATCTGGCATATGGAACCAGACTTCAAGCAACAGCTTGCAGACGCACGAAAGTTGTTGATCGCAGACGCCTTAGACAAGCAGCTATCTATCGCCCGTACTGCGTCCGAGGTGATCGCGGCGATCTTGGGTGATCCCAGCGTTCCGCCCTCGGTGCGTCTGAAAGCAGCGGAGGGTGTGCTTGATCGGGTAACCACCTGGCTAGAATTGTCGGACTTGGACGCACGGCTTACCATTATCGAGGAACGACATGCGGCTGAACAAGCGGAGGGTTAAGAAGGCAATGGACGCAGCGGAACAGCGTATGATCGAACAAGCAGCGGCGATAGCGCAAGAAGTACGGGCAACCTTGACGGCGGAGGAATTGATCATACTTATGGCGGTTGCCCGTGATCTGGAACCCTACCCGGCTGAACTAGACAAGCGCACAACCGCCGATCTTACCAGACGCGGCTTTTACTACCTCACGAACCCATTGGTAGAACGCTATGGGCGTGACGAAGTAACCCGCCGGTTGGTTGACGTTATGCCAGACACGCCGCGTGACGCCCTTCACCATATCCTACAACGGGCGGAACGTCACTACACGGGTGACGACGTAGCATACCTTGCGCTGTTGCGGCGGTTGGTTGCGGAGGAACGCGAACGAGAGGGTACCCATATGGGTTGAAGACGTTTTCAGCGTCTTAGAATGGCGCACACGAAGCCGGGTTTTTCGGCTTCGTGTGCTTTTTTGTGTGCAGTGAGGTGTGAAGGTTCGAACCACGTTGTAGGCGTTCGCCCTGGCAAAATTCCGCACGGTGCGGAATTTCACGCAAATTGCGGTATTTCACCTCGAGACGGCGGCCGCCCTCAGTGAAGCCGCGGCGAAGCCACAACGCAGATCGGGCGGTGAACCTGGCAAGGAAAGCGCAAGGAAAGCGCAAGGGTGCGTAGCAAAGTGTAGCAAGTGTAGCGTGTAGCAAGTGTAGCAACCTTGTATATATCTGCTACACTTCCCGAACGAGAGGAACAAACACCATACAACAATACATATGTTCTATTTTATCTTTTAGGGTGTTTGGGAAGAAGAGGAACGTACCAGACTGCGTACGTTCCTCGTTCAGCAGGTTAGCGGGCGGTGATCGTGGCGTGTAGTCCGAGGGCGAAGAGGTGATCGGCTAGGGCGTTCGCCGTGGCGCGGTTGGTTGTTACCAGTTCGCCATGTTCCGTGAAGCGTACGAAGCCGGGTACCCGGCTGGCAAGGGTAGCGAAGTCTTCCCAGCAAAGATCGGGCGGAGGTGTGGTTGTGGCGGCCCTGGTAAGCAGACACAACGCCGCGTAGTAGCGGCGGCTGTCTTCGCTGTTCGGTGATACGGTGAAGTTCATAGGGTTGGTTCCTCTCTCAGCAGGTTACGCGGCGATCAACTTCGACAGAATGAGGTACGCGGGTTGTGCTTTTGTGTTAAGACTATGAATATCGTCTTCACCCCGTACGGCTGGGAGTGGCGCATCAAGCGCGGTGATCTCTCTGCCTCGCTGCTCCGCCCGATCCATCCACTCCATCAGGATCTTGCCTATTTTGGCGGCTGGAAGCTTGTGGTGATTGTGCTCTGGTTGCCGATTGCGGCGATCCTGGCCTTTATCTTTCAACCCACGCTGAACCCAACCCCACTGGAGATCGGGGTCTTTGCTGTTGCGATCTGGGGGGCCTATCTCATTCGCTCGATGTTCCTCTGGCTGCTCGGCATGATCACGTTCTGGACAACCCGCGTCAGTGCGCTCTATGAGCTCTATTTCGCGGTTGAACTGCTGCTCTCGGGGCGCCTCGTACCGATGAGTCTCTTGCCACCCTGGGCCCGCGATCTCGCCATGTTTATGCCGTTCCAATGGACGTTTGGCTTTCCCATCGAGGCGCTCGTCGGGACGCTCAGTACCACCGAACTCCTGACCGGCCTGGCGATCCAGGTGCTCTGGATTCTCATTGGCCTTGGGCTGGTGCAGCTTGTCTGGCGCGCCGGGGTACGCCGCTATGGCGCTGTGGGAGGGTAATGCGATGGGTATGTTTCGGTTGATGTACCACTTCTTTCGCATCGGGGCGATGAATGAGCTTCAGTATCGGGTCAATTTCTGGATTCAGCTCTTGCAATCTGGCGTCGCGCTCGCCGTTGGCCTCGTTAGCCTCGCCCTCGTCTTTAGCCATACCACCGATCTCGCCGGCTGGTCGCAAACTGAGTTGCTTGTCGTGATGGGCGTCCATATTATGATGGGTGGCTTGATCGGCGCCATCATTCAGCCCAATATGCTGCGCCTGATGGAAGATATTCGTGAGGGCACGCTCGATTTTGCGCTGACCAAACCCGAAGATGCGCAGATTATGGTGAGTGTGCGCGAGATCCGTCTCTGGCGCCTCGTTGATGTGATCCTTGGCGCGATCCTCCTGGGCACGGCCCTTGTTTTGCTCGGTGACGCCATTGGCCCGCTGCAAGTGGCAGGTTTTGTCGTCGCGATCATCTTTGGTGCCCTGATGATCTACAGTTTCTGGATCATGCTCACCAGCGTCGCCTTCTGGGTCGTCCGCGTTGATGAGATGCTCAATCTCTTTGAAGGCATCTATGCCGCCGGACGCTGGCCCGTCGGCATTTACCCCGGCTGGCTGCGCGGGCTGCTCACGTTCCTGGTGCCCATCGCCTTCGCTGTCACCGTCCCCGCCGAGGCGCTGACCGGGCGGTTATCCGGGGCGACCCTGGGCCTTGCCGCCCTGCTCACCATCGGTCTGCTCGTGCTCTCCCGCCTCGTCTGGCGCATTGGACTGCGCCAGTATGGGGGCGCATCGGCTTGAGGCGTAGGGGAACAAAGTTGTTCGCACGCGCCTCAGCCTCTAGAAAGGAAACTTTCATATGCAACGCTTCCTCTTGGCAACGATCTTGTTCGTTACCTTTAGCTTCGCCAGTCTCGCCACACCTGCCTCGGCCCAGACCGCGCAGCGCTGTTTTGCCGAGACGGGCTTTTGCATCAGTGGGCCAATTCGTGCCTATTGGGAACGCAATGGCGGCCTGGCGGTCTTTGGCTTTCCCATTACCGAACAGCGGGTCGAGCGGGTCGAGGATCGCACGATTACTGTACAGTGGTTCGAGCGCGACCGCCTCGAAATCCAGGCTGACGGAACCCTCACCACCGGACGCCTCGGTGCCCGCGTGCTCGAGATGCAGTGGCGTCCCTGGCAAATGGGCAATGAGATGCCACGTACCGGCACCTGTCGCTTTTTTGCCGAGACTGGTTACCATGCCTGTGATGCTTTTTTGCGCTACTGGGAGCGCAACGGTGGCCTCGAGCGCTTTGGCTATCCGCTCACGCCGGTCTTTGAAGAAGAGCTCGAAGGCCGCGTCTATCAGGTTCAATATTTCGAGCGCCGCCGCATGGAACTGCATCCCGATCTGCCCCCCGGCTCATCTAGTGTGCTGTTGGGGCTGCTCGGCAATGCCGTGCTCAAAGAATTGATCCCGTCAAGCCCGTGGGCCTCCCCGCAGTGTCTCGAAAATATGAGCGCCGCGATGCGGCTCGCGCATCAACGCTTACCCGCCCCTGAAGTGCTCGGCTGCCCCCAACTCTATGCGCCCTCAGGGATGCCCGGATCGATCCAGCACTTCGAGCGCGGCGAGATGATCTGGTTCCAACCGCCTTCCATCATCATCCCCGGCGGGGTGTTGCCCCGTACGATCATGGTCTATCTTTATGGAGAACCGCACCCGCGCTTTCTGGGTCCCTTCTTTGACGACTGGGAAGCCGGACGCGACCCAGAGCGGCCAGCGCCCACGCCGCCACCAGGGTTCTATGCGCCAGTACGCGGTTTTGCGAAGGTCTGGAGTACACATCCCGAGGTGGCACAAGCACTTGGCTGGGCCATCGAGCCCGAGCCACAGATGCGCAAGGCCGAGTATCAGATCATGGGGCGCGGTCTGATGGTACGGCTGTATGAAGGCGAGGCGATCGGCACTGTCTATGCCTTTGGCGACCCGGCGATCCCAACCCAGGTGCGCAAAGTCACACCATAGGCGTGCAACTCAAACCGAGCTACGCTGCCGACTGCAACTGGGCAAAAGTTGGGGGCAACTCAATCGCCAACTCAAGCACGCCATCGTCATAAGCCACCAGTTCGCTACGACCAAACTGCTCGAAGAGCCGCCGCATCGCAATATTTTCGGCCAGCATATGTGCGCGCAAGGTGCGAATGCGCATCTGCCGCACATATGCTTTGGCGCGTTGCACAAGTTGCGCGCCCAGACCCTGGCCCTGCCGATCATCGCGGATCACCAGCGCAAGCTCGGCCACCTCAACCGCATGGCAATCGCGCACCACCTCCACGAGCCCAACCACCACAGCGTCATCATCAGGATCGCAGGCCAGCAAGACAAACCCTCGCTCGGCCCGCTCAAACATCCGCCGCGCTTCGTTCAGCGCACTCGCGTGGTCAAACGTTGTCGGGTTCAGGTAACGCAACCGGCACGTCTGCGCTGACAGCGTACCCAAAAAGGCCGCAAGCTGGAACTGATCAGCAGGGGTCGCCTGACGGATTACCATCTGCTGCGTGCTGCGCATCTTCAACGTGTTCATCCAGCGGCGCAAGGGCAGGGAACTGATCCGCTCGCTGCCACTCGGCGCTGGCTGTGCTGGCTTTGTGAGGCTGCCGGCCAGAAACTGATCACGCTTGTGGGGCGAATATTTAAAGATGCTCATCATTTTGCTCCTCAATCGTGCAATCTTTCGGGTTAGAATGTGTTTACTATAGCGAAACCTCTTGCAACCAGGTTCCCAGAAATGGCAATGGATGTCCCAGGTTGCGGTTGCCGATCCTATCCTGGAGGTGATGGAGCAAAAGCGTATGGTTGATGTTGCGCCGATCGAGAGTTCGACCCTGACCCCCTTTGAACGCCACGTCAAATATGCCTTGCGGCATTTGAACGATCCACAACGCCTCAGCCAGGAGTCTCCTCTGGCCAGCGCCTATGTGCTCAGTCGTGCCATTCGCGATCTGCCGGAACCAGCGACGATGGTTTCATACGGCGAAGCCCTGCGTACCGTCATTCGCACCACGGCTATCCGACGACTCTGGCAGGCACCGTTGCCCACAACCCGTGACACGATGCTGGCCGCGATCGCCGAGGTGCGCCGCGAGCCTACCGATCCACGTTATGCCTATGTGGTCCTCGAGTTACGCTGCTTCCACGATTTCATCAAGCCCAACCGCATGTCGGATATCTGGGAAGATCCCGATCTGTTGCTCGGTTCAAAGTCGCAGCACTATCGTGAGTTCGATGCTGCCGTCAAACAACTGGCGACGCTGCTCCTTGACACACTGCAACCATCCCTCCGCCGCGAACGCCCCCGTTCACCCGAGACGCTCTATGGGTACGACCAAAAACTCGCTACCCTGCAAAAGGCGATGCAAGTCCGTCAAACGATTGTGTTGAGCGGGCCGGGTGGTGTGGGCAAGACGAGTCTGGTGGCGCAGGCCTGTGAGCAACTGGCACAACGTCCGATCTTCTGGTATACCCTGCGCCCCGGCTTCAATGACGGTGTACGCAGCCTCCTCTTTGCCCTGGGTTCTTTTTTGCACGAACAGGGGTCTTCAGGCTTGTGGCACTATCTGGCAAGCGTGGGCGGCGAACCAGGTGATCTCGATCTGGCCGCCGGGCTGCTGCGCGAGGATCTGGCCCATCTCGACGCGCAGGCACCACTGCTCTGCTTCGATGACCTGGAACATCTGGCGGTGACGAATCTCGCGCTGATGCCACCCGCCTATACGCAATTGATCGATCTGATGGAAGGCTTGCGCACCAGTGCAACCCTGGTCTTGATCAGCCAGCGCCCCCTCATTCCCGGCGATCTGCACCTCGAAATCGATGGTCTGACGGTGCAAGATGTCGGCGAACTGTGCCACGCCGCTGGGTATACGCTGGCACCAGGTGAGGCGGAACAACTGCATAGCTATACCCGAGGCAATCCGCAGTTGCTCAAGTTGATGCTGACCCTGCACAACGATGGCGACCAGGAAGCCCTGATCGCGGCCCCCGCTTCTTCTGCCCGTTCGATCCTACCCGCATTGCAACGCCTCTGGCGACGCCTGACGGCTGATGAGCGCCGTGTTTTGCAACAGTTGTCGGTCTACCCCTACCCCGCCCCTGCCGATGTGTTCACTGTAGCGGTGCTCGAACATCTCGAGCGCCTCCATCTGATCACCGCTGACGATGAGGGTGGCGTGATGTTGATGCCGGCCCTCGCGCCACTGATTCGCGACGAACTCTCGCCCGAACTCAGGGCTAGATTGCACGCCGAGGCGGCGCAAGTACGCCTTGAGCGCGGCGGGTACACCGCTGCGGCGTACCATTTCGCGCAGAGTGGCGACGATAATCGGGCTGTCCAGGTCTGGTTCCCACAGCGCCAACTTGCCCTTGGACGCGGCGAAGCCGATCTTGCCCGTCCGATCTTTTATGGTATCAACCCGCAACGCCTCGGCAAACCCGAACGCAAGGCGCTGCTGATCATCCGAGCCGAGTTGCGCCAACTGGCGGGGCAACACCTCGAGGGCCTGCAAGAGCTTGAGGCAAATGACTGGGCCGAAGAGAGCGAGAGCGGGGCGCGGCTCTGGCGCTTGCGTGGCGAACTCCAACTCGCCCTCGGCTATCCCGATCAGGCGATCGAGAGTTATGGCGAAGGGCTGACGGTGATCACTCGCCTTGTTGGGCAACAGGTGCTGTTGCATCACCGCCGTGGCATCGTGATGCACCGCCGCCGCGATCTCAACGCCTGTTGGCAAGAGATCCATCGCGCCGAGTTTGAACTCGAAATCTTGCGCGGGCTCGTCTCTGAAGAGACCGGGGGCTACGAAGAGGCGCTGTCCGCCTATCTCCGCGCCCAGGATCTGGCCGAACTCGTGAGCGATGAGACGCTGCTCGCCCAGGTTGCCCGCCAAATCGCCGCCGTCCACGGGCGACGCGCCAAGCTTGAAGCGGCTGTTACGCACGCAACACGGGCGATTGAACTCTTTGAACGCATTGGCGACCGCGTCAGCCGCGAAAAGATGTGCGCGAATCTCGCCGCAATCTACGTGCAGACCCGCGAATTTCAGGCCGCCATCACCGTCGGGGTTCCCGCCTACGAGTTTTTTATGTCGGTTCACGACCCCTATTATGCCGCCGTGACCGCCGCTAATCTCGCCGAGGCGTCGTATGGGCTCGGCGACTTCACCAACGCAACCACCTACGCCGAAGCGGTGCTCACGCTCGGCGATCGTTTTGCCGAACCCTATGCCCTCTTTACGCTGGGCGAAGTAGCCCTGAGCAAAGGGGAGACAGCCGAAGCCATCGCGCGCTTCAATGCATCGATGCAACGCGCCGAACGCAACGATGACCCCTACATGGTCGCCTATGCACAACGCTCACTCGGCGAAGCCTTGCTCGAACATGGCGACCTCAACGCGGCGCGGCCCCACATCGAACAATCCCTGGCAACCTTCCGCCAATTGCAGATTGGCGATGAAATCACGCTAAGCGAGCAATTGCTGGAGCGTGTCGCCCATACCCATCGTTAGCTCAGCAGAGCATGCCGTCACTTTTCAGACGAGTTCTCAACATTGATAATGATACCGTGCTTGAACAAAATCAATTCGAGCATCACGTACCACATAGACTAGTCGATGTTCCTGGGTAATCCGTCGCGACCAGACACCTGAGCCGAGATATTTTAGGGGTTCAGGCTTCCCAATTCCATCAAACGGATCGCGAAGAATCGCTTCGATGATGGTGAAGATACGCAATGCGATCTTGCGATCTGTTTCGACCCAATAGTGTAGGTCTTCGATGAACTCTGGTTGAAAGATAGCTTCTCGCTGCTGTTGCGAACTGCGTGAAGGCTTATTCTTCGGCATCGAGATTGACCTCAACGCGGAGTTCATCAAGAGTTTTGGCTACTCCAGAACCTTGACGCACGCGAGCAAGGGTGTTCAGTAAACGTTCCGCGTTTGCCGGCGAACGAAGTAAATGAACGGTCTCTAGCAGACCGGCAAGTTCATCTGCAGCGATAAGTGCAACATCCTCAGCACCACGACGCTGAATAATGACGACTTCCCGATTATTCGTAACTTCGTCGAGGAGTGTGGCAAGTTGGGCGCGTGCTTGCGTATAACTCGTTTGGATGCTCATCCTGCCTCCTTATATGTACAGATATACTGTACATACACTCTCGTGCTGTGTCAAGGCTTTCTGACACGCAAAGCACAGCGATATTGTTTGTCAATTTCCTCATCGGCAAGAAAATTCACCCAGCTTTATCCGACTGTGAACTCACCGAAAAAAACGACGCAGCACCTGGGCAAGCTCCTCGGGGCGTTCGATCATCGGCAGGTGACCACACTGATCCAGCACGGTCAGGCTGCTATGCGCAATCAGTTGGTGCGCCGACGTCGCTTCGGACAGGCTCACCACCCGATCTTCACGCCCCGCCACAAAGAGCGTCGGCACGATGATATGCTGCAACGCCTCACGCACCTGCGGGGCTGCCACCGCCGTCAGCGCCGTCACATACGCCCGCGCATCAACCGCCGCATGATCCGCCAGATACTCGCGCCATAGCTCGGGATCAGCCGGATCATGATGCAACAGCAACGCGCTGAGCGTCAGCGCCAGGGGTGGGCTCTGCATCAACAGCCGATTCACCGGCTCCCACCATTCAAAGAAAGGCCGGGCCAGGCCAAGCGAGAGATCAACCGGTGACCGTGACCAATCGAGCGTCGTCAACTCGGGGGCAAACGTGCGGACCCCAAGCGCCACCAGCGCAAGACGGCTCACCCGTTCCGGGTACCTGCCGGCGACACAGGCCGCCACCGCCGCCCCGAGCGAATGGCCTGCCAACTCAAACGTCGTGAGCCCGACCGTATCAGCAAAGGCGATCACATCTTCGGCCAACGTCTTGAGCGTCGGGGCGGCCGGCCGGGCGGGCGATTGTCCGAAGCCTGGCAGATCCAGGGCATAGCCACTGCGCTGCTGACTAAGATCAGCGAGCGTGCCAGCCCAGAGACGGGCCGAGGCACCCCAACCGTGGATAAGTAACAAAGGGGCCCCACTGCCGGCATGCAGATAACTGAGCGGCCCCCGCGACGTTTGAATCCGCCAACGCACCGCCCCAGAACGGGCCAGCGCATCACGTTCACGCATGACCTCATCAACCTCTTCTGGATCCAGCGCAGCTTGCTCTTCCGGCGAAGCCTGGGTCGAGAGACGAAACCCGGTTCCGCGGCGAATCTGTGGCGCAGCTTCGGTCGCAGGCGCTTCTTCCACAGGTTGAACCGCTGGCGCATCCTCAGGGCGAGCAGCGTCAGAGGCAGCTTCAGGGGACTCAGTTGAAAGGCGCAGACCCTTACCACGCCGAATAATGGGCGGATCATCAGCCATAGCGAGCCTCCAACTCATCAGCAAGGGCGGCATACGCAAGTGCCCCGGCACTGTGGGGGGCATAACTGCCAATGGGCATACCAACCGTTGGTGCTTCGGCAAGCTTCACATTGATCGGGATCACCGTCGTAAAGACCAGATCACCATACTGTTCACGCACCTGCTGTTCAATCTGAAGACTCAAATTCGTCCGGCGATCAGCCAGCGTGCAGACAATGCCACCAATCACAAGCGACGGCTGAATCTCGCGCACCAGTTCAATCGTCTGTTCAAGCTGAGGCATCGCCTTGAGCGCATAGGCATGCATCTGCATTGGCACCAGCACCGCATCAGCGGCGGCCAGCGCATTGAGGGAAAAGAGGCCCAGACTTGGCGGTGGATCAAGCAGAATATAATCATACTGCGTCCGGGTTTCCCGCAGCGCCTTGCGCAGCAACAGCTCACGCCCGACCTTGCCGGCCAATTCAAGCTCGGCCCCGGCCAGATCCAGCGACGAAGGGATCAGATCCACCCCAGACGATGTCGTGACGGTTGCGAACACCGAACCACGCTCAGGGTTCAACAACACCTCGTAGACACTATACTCCAGGGCTGACGGATCAACCCCAAGCCCCTGCGTCAGATTTGCCTGCGGGTCAAGATCAATCAGCAACACCCGTCGTCCACGTTCAGCCAGCACAAAGCCGAGGCTCAAGGTCGTCGTCGTCTTGCCAACCCCACCCTTTTGCATCGCCAATGCGAGCACATGACCCATGGGAGCTTCCTCTTGTTCAATGTTTCTCGCGTCTTGCCCCGATTGTACCATTTCTGGTAACAGGGCGAAACAGGTTGCGCACCTCCGGCCAGTAAAACTGGCCGGAGGTGCGCAACCTGAGGAAAGAGAGCAGGGCCTGAATGAACCCTGACGCGAGCGTCAACGATTCGCAAGCGGGATATAGTTCATGAGTCTGGGCAACGCCCCTGTCCCTTCAATAAACACAGGGATTTCCAGCACGTCATCCGAGATATTGCCAGCAGCATCAATGAAACGGATGTAGATGTAGTACTGGCCTCGCTGCAACTGCGCACTCGTCAGCCCACTCGCCAGACTCCAGTTGGTCACCTCAGTCACCCGATTCGTCGGGCTCCCATCGGATCGGCTTGCCGGTGCCGGCACAAAGACCCACGGCAACGCAGTGCTGAGCGGATCATTGACCCGTGTGCGTGAATTCGCCATCCAAAGGGCCCAGAACTGACGGGTTGGCGCGCCAGGGGCACGATAGATATCGTCGGTTACCAACTCATCAATGTTGGACAACGCGACCTTCTGAAGCATTGGTGAGGTGATCGCAAAGGTCGAGGTGATCACGTAACGCTCGGGATCGCTGTTGAGCCGGGGCAGATTGACACGAGGGCGGGTCTCATCAAAGATGATCGAGAAATCGAAGCCCCGCAAGTTACCTGCGCCATCCTTCACCCGCACATTGAAGGGCACCGGCCCGGGGCGCAGATTGAGCACATCAGGCAACATCACAATGCCAGCAAAGCCCTGCGGCGCAAGTTGGTACTCGACGCCAGCGGCTTCCGCCGAACTCGCCACAACAAAACTGGTCAATCCCGAACAGTCATTCTGCGGTGTCACCTGCAGGTAGACGAGCGGAAGACGCGTATAGTTGGGGTCAGTAATTGGCGACCCGCTCACCCCGGCAAGTTCCGGCTCATTCGCCAGTGCGGCTTGTGCCTCAACAGAGAAGACGCTGAACGAATTGACCTCGACACCCACCAGGCCATCAATCTGGATCGTATCACTGCGTACCTGTTCTTGCACGAGGCCATTCACCGTGTCGAACAATTGGGTATAGAGGGTCACCGGCTCACACCTGGTGCTATCAAGGATGTCGGCAGGGATCAGAATGCGCACGGTCTCAGCATACGGGATCAGCGTATCAGCCTCGGTTGGCACACGATTCCAGGCATAGCGGAAGTGGGTTGGCGCACCCTGCACATTGGTGAAGGTCAACTTCACCGCCCGATCAAGCGTACGCCCGATCAATGGCTCACCATCTTCAAGGACGGGTGTGCCACCAAAGATATTCACTGCCGCTTCAAAGAGGGCATAGCGTGACGAGAGCCCACCCCCACCAAAGTCCTCGAGCACCATATGGCTAAAGGCCGAATTGGCGATACTGGCGGCATTGGTTGCATTAAAGAAAGCGCCGCTGGAACTTGATTGGATCGGGCCAACGGGGGCCTGACCCACCGGCAAAAAGGCATAAAACAATGAACGCGAACCTGCCTCCAGGATCCAGTTATGGTGAATATTGCTCTGCTCGTCGCTGGCAATCGCAGCACGACCAACGACTGCGCCACCAGCGAGGCGCGAACGGGGCCAGTCTCCAGCAGCTTTGCGTTCAGCAAAAAAGTACCCTGCCTCGCCCCCACCAGTCGCAATGCCACGCCAGGCAACATAGACTTTGCCATTGGGCGCAAAGGTCACCGAAGAGTCGGCCCAGCCATCATTGTTGGGCTGCGTGACCCGTTCAATCGTAAACGAGGTCCCATTCCACAGGCCCACAAAGATGTGCAACCTGCCGCCATCATCGGCCGTAAACGTGACCGCCATGTTATCACCAGGGCCACCCGCAAGCTGGGCCCCTGAACCAAACGACGGGAGGGTTGTAACATAGAGTGGGCTACTCCAGCTTGCCCCACCGTTGAGTGAAGAGCTGTAGCTAACCGGTTGATCAGGGTTACGCCAGGCCACAAAGACCCGTCCATTGCCAGTAACGCCAATCGTTGGTCGTACAGCAAAAGGTTCACCGCGAGTCACGACACTCGTTGGCCCCCAGACCCCTTCGGGGCTGCGGCGGCGGGCATAGATCACCCGCTCGGGCTGGTTGATCCAGGCCACATAGACGGATCCATCAGGCGCCGTCGCGATCGCGGTACCCGAATAGTCCGGGTTGTCTGTCGCAGGACCCAACTCATCACGCCCGGCAAAATTACCAGCATTGGCCGTCTTGGTCCAGGCATACGCTGAACGACGGTCGGCATTGCCACTCATATGCGCCAGACCATTGCCAGCCGCAACATCAGGGTACTTGACCTGACCCGATCCGGGGACGATGCCTTCGCTGAGCACCCGCAGCGGCGGGGGCGTCTGCGCTTGAAGCATCGAGGGGAAGGCTGTGACGGCGACGATGGCAGCCATCATCGCCATACTCGCCAGGGTTATCATTGTTTTACGCAACATTAATCTCATCCTCCAGGCTTGAACAACGTCAGCCAGTACGCTATGCTATGCATCAGGGGGTCACAACCGTGAAGTCATCAAACAAGATCGTGCCCACGGCGCGGGTAGCGATCCCGGCTTTGCCAGCGGGCAAAGGATTGGCATCAACCGCTTCGAGCATGACTTCATCATTCATCCGAATCTGGATCGTATTGCCATCAACCTGCATGCTCAAGACATGCCACATGCGCTCATCAAACCCAATGTCCGTGACTTCGGCCAGGGGAACGGCCACGCCTCGCTCAACCCGCTCAAGCACCTGCCGAGGGGTATCGCGGAAACTGTTCTTGATAATGCGATAGCGATAGTAGGTTGCCGTCAGCGGATCATCGCCCTGATAACGGGCAATCAAGCCTGCCGTGCCATTGAGTTGGTCATAGAAGCTGACCTGAACGGTATAGTCGCGCCACGTCTCATCACCGATCAACGCTGCGGTGTGATGGATCGACGGGCTGAAAGCAGGCCCGGCCCGATTCTGCATCAATCGGCCCTCGGTGATCTGCCAGTTGGCCTGGTTATCCGAAAGCACAAATTCGAGATCAACCACTTCCCAGGCATCGAGAGCCTCGGGGGTATCAAAGTCCGCTTCGGTCAAGGTGACACTTGCCAGCGCCGGTACCGTGGTCGGATTCGGCCCGACGGTCGGCGTTGGCTCCTGGGGAGGATAGGTCAACAAGGGTTGCTGCTCTTGCGCGATGCCCTGAGGCACCTGCCAGAGCGCGACCGCCAGAGCACTTGCCACCAGAACGGCGACGATCGCCGTGATGATGGTTGGCATTCGGTATCGCTTCATAGATAGACTCTCCTTAATAACAGAACTTCTCCAATAGCAGCGAGCAGAGCACGCCGCTCGTTCAACGGAAGATCGCCCGACGATAGAGCGCAAGCAGATCGGTGGCAATCTCGGATGAACGAAAGGCCGTTGCAAGCACAACGGCATGACGACTGCACGTTTGCCAGGCCGCAGCATCCTGCAGCAAAGCCGTGATGGCCTCGGCAATCGCCGCACCGGAACGAGGCTCAACGGCGCGCCCGGTACCATACGCCGCCACATAGTCACTGACCCCAGTCGTACGGGTGACCACCGCCGGCGTCCCAACTGCCGCCGCTTCGACCACCACCCGGCTAAATGACTCAGCAACTGATGGTACCACAGTTAGCTCAGCCGCCGCCATGTAACTCATCGCTTCGTGGTGCGGCACGCCACCAACCAGATGGACATCACTGGTTACGCCATGCGCAAGCGCACGTTGACGCAAATAGGCCCCATAATCACCAAACTGCGGGGTCGTACGGTTTGGTCCCACGATAAGCAATTGCGGACGAAGACCCTGACGTTGCACGAGCGGCATGGCATCAACCAGGTACGCAATGCCCTTGAAGGGATGCAACCGGTTCATGCTGACAATGATGGGCCGGTCAGGATCGAGGTGATGGCGTTCGACGACCATCGCCCGACTCTGCTTGCGCAAACCGACGAGATCATCAGTCGGCGGAAAGCTGTCGGCAGTGATGTTATACGGAATCGAGGTCACCTTTTCGGGGTTGGCCCCGAGCTTGATCGCGAGCTTTTTGAGTTGCGGCGAATCAGCCCTGATGACAGCAGCGCGCTCGAAGATCCAGGGTAGCGCAGCACGCACAGCCCGAAAACGCCCATACCCGTAATCGAATTCAGGCTCGGCCATAATATCGGCCCCGGGCAAGGTAACTGCTAATGGTGGAGACTGACGGGGAGGCACAAGCGCGGCAACCAGGCCAAGGGGAAAGGCGGTCTCGATATGCACGAGGTGGTAGTGGCGCTCGGCCAGTAACTGACGATAGTGCCACCCTGCGCCAGCCAGATACGGGTAAGGGAGAAGACCGGCAACCAGACGGTTCGCCAGTTTCAGCGGAAGGCCAGCACTGACGGGCAAGCGGTGTACGGTAATACCCTCTTCGACGGTCGTTGTCCGTCGCGCAAGGCCCGCCGCCAGCGCAACAACCTCGGTCTCAACCCCGAAGCGACGCCACTCGGCGATAATTTCAGTATGAATGCGATTACCCATCGCAGCGCTCTCATAGCGCGGGATACAATACAAAACTCGCATGATGTCCCAGTGGCGCAGCATAGCGACCTGACGCAGAAGGCAGGATGATAGTACGATGCTACCATAATATAACGCTCGTGTGCGTAAAAAGTTCCCCCCAGGAACCTGATAGCTACCTGTTAGCGGCGGGCGGGGGCCAATACCTGGCAAAGAAGGCGGTTTTTTGACGCAAAGGCGCCGAGGCGCAGAGGGTTGATGCATCTCCAGACACAACTTTGCGCCTTTGCGGCAACCCGAGCGGGCATGCCAGAAGCCCATGCCGCACGCCCCACTGCGCCGTAGGGTCAACACATAGCCCGCCGCCTAGCAGGACTGATGCAGCTTCTGCCGTCGCCGTAATGGTCTTCCAGTACATAATCCGGTATGCGCGACACGGGCGAGACCTCACAGGTCTGCTAGACCTGTGAGGTCTGGTCTAAATGAAACCGCCAGCCCCTGTCTTTTCCAGGGACTGGCGGTAAAGTCCTCAAAAGAGCAGGCTTCGTCGGATCTTACTCTCAGCGAACGCTAAAAGGCACAGCAGCGGTAATGGTAGAGAAATTACCGTATGCGACCATCGAGTAATTTCCAGCCGCGAAACCAGTTGTGGTTAGATTGATGCTGATGGCACCATCCTTGTCTGCAGTGACCGTAGTTAGTGAGCGAACACTTCCATCAGGTAGATTATACCAGAGCGTAACTGGTTCACGAGGGCTAAAGACAGCACTGGTAAAGGTGTGGGTGCTACCCGCAGGGCCACTGGCCGGGTTCGCAATCATCGGGTAGGTACCATGAACGCTACTGCCACTACTCACCACGACTGGCAAATTAGCATTAGCACGTCCACCTTCAGATCGATCTTTCCAGGTCATGCTAGCACGACCCAGCAACGCGGCACCATCAGCACTCCCCTGGTTTACCAGGAAGCGTAGCGTGCCCGTGATCACATCGTTACCACTGCGCAATTCACCAGTCTGTAACGTGAGATTATCCGTCCCCACGGCGCTAACCCATCCAGTTGGACGCGAGAATTTTGCATCGAGCAACTGCCCAACTGCCGGATTGAAGGGCAGAGTAAGCACTGCATTGATCGCATGACCCTTGCCACGATTAGTCATGACCACATCAACCGTCACGATCTGACCACGTGCCGCACTGATGCTTGGCTGTGGCAAAACGGCAGCCGTCACAAAAGCGGGAGTTTGGGAAACTTCGACACTCCTACAGACAACAGAAGCGACGATCCCGACTAGTTCATCCGTAATGCTACCACCACTTGGGAACAAACGGGCACTTCCACCAGTTTGTGAGCCTGCATAATTGAAATGACGGGCAACTTCGCTATCGCTACGAAAATACAAACCTGCAATCCGCACACCCGCATCGCGTGCAGTTGCCAATGCTCCAGTAAATGTTAAATCATCAGCAGTGCCCGGCACACCGTCACGCCCAGGATCAGGTAGACCATCACCAAAGCCATCACCCCGTGAGTGAGGAATAGCGTCACCCATCAAAACAATCACCCGCCGCGCATCTTCACGCCAAACAACTTGGCTAGCCTCAAAGATAGCCCGTGCGTAGGACTCGGGAATATCACCTCCGCCGCTTCGTGCCGCGAAGACTCGCTCCAAATTCGGACGTAGAAAACTGATGTCAGTCACCGGGTTTGAATGCAAGATATACGGGACATCATCTGATGTTGCATAAATTGGATAATCAGCGAATGATGCAACACCAAAAGCAACATCGGGCACCAGGCCTTGCACACCACGTGCAATCCTTTCGGACTCATCAATGGCCGATCGAATATACGAATTCATGCTTGCTGTGTGATCAATAACAAACATGACATCAAGTCGAGCAAAATCAACCGAACAATCTCCCTGGGCGGCAACAGGCCGAGCGGCACCAGGGGCAAGGCTAACGAGCATGGCGACGAGCAAGGTCGCAAGGATTAGCAATAGACGGCGTGGCATAAGCTTCCCTCTCCCTTCGAGACATGTACACTTGCAGATAGATGCAGAGACACGAAAAGATCCTCAGGCTTGATCAAAACGGATACTATCGTGAGTAATTTAATCGTTCAATCACCCCCTTTGGGTCAGAAATCGGGCAATAAAACAAGGCGATATTCACAACTTAGGGTCTTGCAACCCTAACGGGTTTGGAAAAGCGTTTAGGTTGCTGTTCACGGCATAGCCGCGAACAGCAACCCAGCCGCTCACAAATGATCTAGAAGTGCTATTAGCATAAGATGCAAATAAAGCTAAAAAATTGACCGTCAATAAATTAATATAAAATACAAATACAAAGAAACTAAGATAGATTCTCTATGTCTCTGTAATACCGAATCGCGGCAGCTGTACGGTTGGGAACCCGCAACTTCTGACATATGCTGCGTACATAGTGCTTTACGGTTGAAGAAGACAACCCCATTTCATACGCAATTTCGCGATTTGTCTTGCCTTGAGCAATAAGTTTGATCACTTTGCACTCTTGACCGGTTAGAGGCTTTGCATCACGTGGCATGGCATAGCTCATTTGCAACCTTCAGGGCATGGCAGCCCATACAACAAAGCAATCTGCTGGCAAAGGTCATCAATGATACTAAACCTACATGTGTCGGAGTTTCCGACATTGGATCTCATACGGGGTCTCAATATGTGGGAGGTGATTCTTCGCACGACTATTCACACAACACCTAAGGCGCTTCTTTGACTAAATCTTAATCATCTTAAGATTTCAGAAATTAGACACATTAAGATCATGTAAAGTGCAAGCGGAAATGCAAACTTCACCTTGTTTAGATTAACATCAAATGCGAATAATTACCATACGACTTTTTGAACTAAGACAATAGTCCTATATGGCTATAGTACCGAATTGCAACTGTAGTACGGTTGGGGATCTGATGCTTCTGGTATAGGCCTCGTACGTAGTTAAAAACGCAGTGCCCGCCGTTGCGGCTCGCACCAACCGAAGACGCAATCGCCCTGCATCTCCACCAGGGCGATTGCATCTTCCGTGTATGCACCCCACCAGGGCACCCGCAAGGGGTGCCCGTACACCGGGCCGGGGGCCGAATCCGGTGTACGGGCACCCCTTGCGGGTGCCCCGTTGTATCCGCTTTCGTATGATGCAATCACCCTATAGCATAGCTCTTACCTTCTACCGCACAACCATGCTATACTCCTCTTATCAACCCGCAGCGAGGAGCCACCATGCATCGGATTATCCAGCATCATCACGACACCTCTATCTTTTGTTTGAGCATCAATCGACGCCGGATCCTTGGATGCGCCTGCGCTTGTTGAACTATATGTGTCGGATCTGGGACGAGTCGTTCAAAGCCGCGCCACAGCAAACGCAGTTGCGGCCCATCATCCCGATGGTCTTCTATCAGGGACGGCGAGCCTGGAGCTATTCAACCAACCTGGCCGATCTCTTTCCAGAGGTGCCAGGGTGGGACGCAACGTTGACGCCGCACGTGCGCCACTATCTGATTGACCAGTCGGGCATGCCGCCGAGCGCGGTGAAGGGCGGGCTCAAGGGGCAGATCACGCAACTGTTGCTGATGGCAGCGATGCGGGCGCAGGCGCAAGCGGTGCTGGCGGCGGCGATGCCGTTACTGGCCGAGTTGCTCGCCTCGGGGCGCGGCGAGACGCACCAGACCTTTTTTCTCTATCTGTTTGCGACCCAGGAACGTGCGGTCGTCATGGAACTGCTGGAGACGGTGGTGCAGCAACATACGCAGTTAGGAGGTGAGCTCATGACCTATGCCGAAGAACTCATTGAAGAAGGCTTGCAAAAAGGTGAGATCAAAGGTGAGATCAGAGGCGAACTCAAGGGCAAGGTTGAGTTAATCGAGCAGTTGCTTGCGGCAGGCACGACGTGGCAGGTGATCACGCAGGCCACGGGGCTGACCCCGACAACCTTTGCCGAGTTGAAAGCCGAGTTAGAACGTCTGATGGCAACCACGCCCTCCGCGCATCCTGCGCCCGACGTGGCGGAGCAAGGGTAGGATGGTTTTTTTGACGCAAAGGCGCGAAGGCGCGAAGGGTTGACCCACCTCCACACACACCTTTGCGCCTTTGCGCCTTTGCGTCAACCCGAGCGGGCAACCTTCTTTGCGCTGCCTCGCCCCTACCGCCGCACCCACATCCCCATGGCTCGTCCCGCCCGCGTTGTGATGCCATGCAATTCGTACTGCTCGTTCAAATCAAAGTCGGGTTGGAAATAGTAGTCCCAGAGGGCGGGGATGTAGGTGACGCGCCGCACGTTGAGCAGGTAGTCTGGGTCGCGTTTTTCATGCCCTGCGACCCCACTCCCCATGCCTTCGATCGCCAGACGCCCGATATGCAGATCCGTCAATCCGTGCATGTCAATGATGGTACGCTCGCTGTAAAAGGCGACCGCTCCGGCCCCTGCTGCCGCCATCGTCGCCGTTGGATCGTCTTGATCCGCGAGCCACCACCCGAGTTCGCGCCAGATCCAGACGCTTTCGTCAAGTCCTTGCATAATGATGTCGGTGTCGCTCCGCATCGTCCGCGTGACGGCCAGGCTCCCCGCGATCAGTAGGCTGATGATCAGGACGCTGGATACCATCCTGGGAGCGAGGGCGTCCCGCCCTCGGGGTGCGTTCGAGGGCGTCAGCACGCTGGCAACCCTGGGAGCGAGGGCGTCCCGCCCTCGGGGTGCGTTCGAGGGCGTCAGCACGCTGGGAGCGAGGGCGTCCCGCGCTCGGGGTGCGTTCGAGGGCGGGACGCCCTCGTTCCCAGGCGAAGGGTGAATACGTGCCACCGGCTGTAGGCGCATGATCTGGGCAAGGCCATCGGCAAGCAGGATCGCAAACCATGGCACCAGCGGGACAAAAAAGCGCTCGCCGCGGAAGTGATCGCCGCCGACCAAGATGATATAAATGGTGTAGATGACGACCACCAGTAGCATATAACTGCGCCACGATTTCAGCGCGTGCCGCAACCCCGTCACCCACGGCACCAGGATGATCAACAACAACGGGCCGCCCAGCGTGAGCGTGAACGCCCCGACATACGCCAGGCCACGCCAGATCTGTTCGCGCCCGCCGCCGGTTTTGGCATAGAAGGTGTTCGGCAGCAGATCGCCATAGTAGCTGAAACGCCAGAGCAGATAGGGCACAAAGAGCAGGGCAAACGCCCCGACAAGCGGCAGCACGGTTGCCACTACATAGGTGATGCGTTGTCCCCCTGCGCTCGCACGCCGAGGTAATCCTTCGCTCGCCTGCCCCGGTGCCTCTCGCTGTCGCCGCGAAGAAGAGAGACCAAACCGGCCATCTATGATCGCCTTGGCAAACAGATGCGCTGCCGTCAACGCAAAGACCATCGCGCCTTCGGGGCGTGTCAAGGCGGCCAGGCCAGCGATCAAGCCCGTCACTATGGCGGTGCGCAAGGTCACCTGTTCCGGCCAGAGATAGGCGCATGCGACGGCAAGCATCAGTACGGCAAAGAAGCCCGTCTCTAACCCCGAGCCGCGTCCCGTGTAGAGCAGAACGCTCTGGCTGGTAGCGACGATCAGTGCGGCAACAAGGCCCCACGGCGCTCCGATCAAGCGTGTTGTCAGCGCAAAGATCAGCAGCACCAGCACCACGCCAAGCACCACGCCAGCCAGGTGGCTCCAGATCACCAGATCCCCGCCGAGGCGCAAGCCAAGCGCCGCCAGCATTGTCCAGAGAAAATTGGTGTACCCTTCGACCCGTTCGCCAGGGTTATAGACCAGGCCATGCCCCTGCACGAGATTCTGCGCATAACGAAACGAGATGAAGGCATCATCCGAGAGCCACGGCGGCCAGATGCGCCCGCTCAAGACGACGATGAGCGTGAAGAAGCTCAGGAGCAACGTGTGGGCGAGGGGGGCAGGGGGGTGATGGGAAACAGGCATCAGGGCACGATCCGACAAAAACTCTCTCCCTGCAAGCGTGGAGGACTGTGCAAGCACCGCTGCAACGAAAACACTGATCAAGCCAATGGTGCCGAGGCCAATCAATGGTACCACCGGCGGTCGGGGCAAGGCGACGAGGGCGACGCTGGCGCTGGCGGCCAGCGTGATCAGCGCCAGCGTCGTTGGCGCTGGTACCCCCGCGAGCCGCAACGCCCCCCAGAGCAGCAGCAGGCCCAGGGCCGTTGCCATGGCTCCACGCAGATCAAACTGGGCCACCGGCATCAGGCGCAGATCGGTGAGCACAACCCCGAGCGGACGCGGATTTTCACCAGACGCCACAAACGTCGGCGTCTGCAAGGCCAACCAGAGTTCGGCCCCGTCGCCGCTACCCGGCCCGAGCAACATGCGATACGTGCGAAACTGGGCTTCGGGGGTGGCCTCGGCGACCGGACGACCACCGACGAGCATGGTAAAGGGCTGCGGTGCCTCGGGATGCTCGGCACGCAGGCGGATCGTGGCCAGGTAGGCCGGGGCGGCATAAAAAGCACCGCGCATCTGCAACAGCGGTGCCCCGGTGGTCCAACGATAGGTGTAGCCATCCGGGTGGACTTCAGGACCATAGACGCCATCAAGAAACGTCGGCCCGAGGTCAAGGTGGCCGCTGGCAACCGGCGCAAAGGTCGGCGGACGCAACCCGAGCCACAAGACCGCAAGTGCCGCCAGCACGATCAGGAGAAGCGGCAAGCTACGGATGAGCCGCCGCCAGCCTTGCGTTGTGCCGCGCTGCGTGGCCTGTGTAACGACCGAAAGCTGATCAGAAGGCATGGGCGAAACAGGCCCCATGATTATTTGCGCAGCGTAAACATCACATAGAGCGGATCGCTGCGATCAAAGCGTTCTTCGAGGGGATGCACAATCAAGGCCAGCAACAGATCTTTGAGCACAAAACGCCGCCAATAGCGCGTCAGGCGCGTCTCGTGATAGCGGCCATTGAGGATCGAGCGCCCGAAACCCTCAGGCGGACTGATCTTCAGTGCGCCAGGCGCAACATAGACCCGATGCAGATCGGCCTCGGTATAAAAGCGAAAAAACGAGCCGGCTTTCCCCTCCTGCACAAATGCATTCGGGCCAGCGGGAAGAAATTTCCTGATCCCCTTGAAGAAATCGGTGCGACCCTTGCTGGTATAGGGCAAGGTCAGCGCCGCCAGGCCACCAGGGGCGAGCACGCGCGCCAGTTCACGGCCAACGGCCTCATCATCGGGAATATGCTCGAGCGACGAGACCGCCGCAATGCGCTGGACACTTTCGTCGCGGATCGGCATCGCCGTCGCACTCGCCACAAGAGGAAAGAAGCGCCCATCGCCTCGACGTGCCGTGGCGCGTCGCTTGGCCAGTTGCCAACGCACCCGATCGGCATCAAGTTCGAGCACGATCACATCAACGCCCTCTTTCGCGAGCATGTGGGGATACGACGACGTGCCCGAGCCAAGGTCAAGCACAAGATCACCAGGCTGCACTTCGAGGGCCCGGGTGGCCCACGGATACTCAATCAAGCGCCAGAGGCTAAAATCATTGACGGTCTCACGCAGAATGCGCCAGCCGTTCAGGGCAATCTCGTAGGCAACTGTTCGCCACGCAGGCAAGCGCACCGCACGTCCTGGTTTTTTCACCGCTTGAGCCATCCGTTCCTCATTCAATCGCAATGCCCATCACCGCAATGCTCAATTGTCGCCCGGATTGGTCAGGCGAACTGTCCGCCGGGGCGTTTAAGTATACCACAGTCTCACCAGGCGGCAGGATAAGCCGCAGGTGCCGCACGCTCCGTTCACGGGCGACGTCGATGGTAAACGGAGGAGCGTCACCCACCTGGAGCGTCAGCGGGCGCACCTGGGCGAAGGCTTCGAGGTCAAGCGAAAGCCGTACAGGTCGCGAGGTCGCTTCGGGGTTGAGTAGAAAGAGTTGCGCAGTGGGTTCCATCCAGCGCCAGCGGGTTCCCCGGTCTTCTTCCAGATCACCCCAACCGCTGCCCAGATAGGCCAGGGGACGTTTCACCAGCGGCTCGGGCACCGGATAGAAGGTCAGTTCCGCATCCTGCACACCTGGATCGAGGCCCATTTCGTCAACCAGGTCACGCATAAAGGTCAGGGTTGTGCCCATCGAAGCGTGGTGAAAGACGACCGAATGGATCGTATAGGCGGCAAGCGTTTCACGGGCCAGTTCGGGCCAACCTGGGGTCAGGATATCGTCACGGTACACCTGACCAAAACGCAGTTCGCGCACGCCAGGCGCATAACGCCCAAGCGGATAGGGCGGCTCGCGCCCGATAAAGCCGCCCACAATCGGCCAGCGATGCGCGGTCTGAGACCAGAGATGTTCGCTATTCGAGACATTGAGATGCACCGGAATGGGCAGCAACCCGCCCGTGCCATCAGGCGGCGGCATCGTCAGATAGGCCTGGGGCATTGGGCGTTGAAAAAGCGGCAGCGAACCTGCCCAACCATCAATCAGCACCACGGCAACCAACAGACCAGCCGTCATCCACTGTGCCCCACGCCGACGCGCACGCCGCAAAAGGTGATAAGTACCCGCAGCCGCAAAGAGTGCCGTCGTCAAGATCGCGATCACAACAAAATGATTCGGGCGATGGCTCGAACGCACCCCCGGCAGATCCTCGATCAAAGCATAGGGGCCAGGAATCCCCGTGTGCCAGCCAAAGAGCATGATCTCCGGACCGAGCGCCATCGCCGACGCCAGCACCCCGAGCACCAACCAGCGCCACTGCGTACGCCATGTCGCCGCGACCCCAACCAGCGCCAGCGCTATCCCGACCAGCCCGAAGGCGACATTCCAGAGGATCTCGCCGGGATGGAGGCTGGTATAAAACGCCGTCACCGCCTCGCCCCAGAGCGGATGATTGGGATTAGCGAGCCAGAACGAGATCAGATCGGCCAGCGCGTGTTGCTCGGTACGCGTATCACCGAGCAACTCATCGCCCTCCTGGATCAAATGGAGCAAACGCGGCGTCATCAAGACAAACCAGAGCAGAATCGGCACCAGACCCCAGGCGAGCAGACGCAGATCAAGGAACCATCCCTTGATAGGCAAGCGCAGCTCAGCCGTTGAAGGCGACCCTGGCTCACGCGGTTGCAACGCCCAGAGACCAGCCAAGACACCGGCTGAAATCAGGGCAAAGAGGCCATAATACCAGGTACCCAGGCCAACCCAGAGCAACAGCAACCCACTGAGCAACGCCCAGAACCAGGTAGGTCTGGTCAAAAGCTTCAACGTCGCCAGCGCCCAGAGGGGCACCCACTGGATCGAAGCCACCTCGAGTTGCGCATCAAGCACCTTTTGCATATGAAACGGCGCAAAGGTATAGACCGCGCCTCCAACGAGCGCCGCATACGCAATCAGATGCAGGTGTGCAGGGTCAGGAAAGATCAGGCGCAGCGCCGTGCGGATCAAGAGAAAACTAAAATAGCCCCCCAGCACAAAACTGAGCAGGATCAACAGATTATAGGCCGGCAACGGGCCAGCCGTGAGCGTCACCGGCAACGCCAGCAGACCCTGGGGCAAACTAAGCGTCTGCCAAAAGATGTCGAGGCCCTGGGGATGAAAGAGCAGCGGCGTCACATACGGATTCTGCCCCGTCGTCAACGCCTCCGCCGTCCACCAGACATTCCAGATCCCCAGGTAGGCATCCACCTGACCAGGACCAGTTGCAATGACATGGGTCAGCGCATGTAACGGCATCGGCCAGAGCACAAAGAGGCTCAGAACAAGATAACAACCCAGCACAAGCAGATGGAGCTTTAGAGCTGAGACAACCTTCGGCACACACGACTCCCACCACGTACACGAATACAGCGCCGTATTATACCATTAGGGCCGAAGCACACGCCACCCACGCTTGAGCTCCACCACAGCCGGGACTGGCGCGTGCTTCCAGGGCGATTGCATCATACGAAACCGGATATAACAAGACGCCCTATCAGGGCACCCGCAAGGGGTGCCCCTACAGGCCGGCCGGGCCGTCGTGGTGGTGTGCGCGGCCCCGGCGCAACCCGGCGGGGGCCGGGTCCGGTGTACGGGCACCCCTTGCGGGTGCCCTGGCGGGTGCATACACGGAAGATGCATCAGCCCTGCCCATGCTTCGGCCTTACGTTGACGCCTCCCAGGGCGTGTGGTATACTCTGCGCACGGCGACATCGTTTATGAGGCAAAAGCACACCATGGCATCGATCTTCTCGCACCAGTTTCTGCGCATCCACAGCTCACCAGTGAGCAGTATGCGCCTGCGTCGAGACCGTCGTACCAACTTCCAGTCGGCTTTCTGCCCTGGCTAATTGTGCTTGTTGACCATTGGGGATCAGGCCAGCTTTGCTAGAGCGCAGGGCTGGCTCTTTTAATGTCCTGGAGACAGAAGCAACAAAGGGAGCGTACCATGGCAAAGGGTGAAGTCAAAAAGGTGGTTCTGGCCTATTCGGGCGGGCTCGATACGTCGGTGATTGTCCCCTGGCTCCGCGAGAATTATGGGTGTGAGGTCATCTGCTTTTGCGCCGACCTGGGCCAGGCCGATGAACTAGAGGGCCTTGAGGAGAAGGCGCTCGCGAGTGGGGCGAGCAAGTTGATTGTGCGCAACTTGCGTGAGGAGTTTATCCGCGACTATATTCTGCCGACGATGCAGGTTGGGGCCATCTACGAGCGCAAGTACCTACTCGGCACGTCGTTTGCGCGCCCGATCATCGCCAAGCATCAGGTCGAAGTTGCCGCGCTTGAGGGGGCCGATGCCGTGGCCCACGGGGCAACCGGCAAGGGCAACGACCAGGTGCGCTTTGAGTTGACCTATTTTGCGCTAAATCCCCATTTGAAGATTATCGCCCCCTGGCGCGAATGGACGATCCGCAGTCGCCAGGATGCGCTCGATTACGCGGCTGAGTATAATGTCCCCGTGACCGCAACCGCCGAGAAGATCTACAGCCGCGACCGCAACCTCTGGCACCTGAGTCACGAAGGCGGTGTGCTCGAAGATCCGTGGAACGAGCCCGAAGAGGATATGTTCCAGATGAGCGTCAGCCCGCAGGCGGCCCCGGATGAGCCCGAAGAATTGACGATCAGCTTTGTCCAGGGTGTGCCCGTGGCTGCCAATGGATCCCAGATGGGCCTTGTGGATCTGGTTGATTACCTCAATGTTGTCGGTGGCAAGCATGCGATCGGGCGGGTTGATCTGGTGGAAAACCGGCTCGTCGGCATGAAGAGCCACGGCGTCTACGAGACCCCCGGTGGTACAATCCTCTATACGGCCCACCGCGAACTCGAGAGCATAGTGCTCGACAAAGAGACGCTGCGCGCCAAGGATCGCATTGCGCTCGATTATGCCGATCTGGTCTACAATGGCCGCTGGTTTACCCCGGTGCGTGAAGCGTACGATGCGTTTGTCCAGACCACGCAGCGCACGATGACCGGCGATGTGCGGATGAAGCTCTATAAGGGCAACGTGATCGTCGTCGGACGGCGCTCACCCTTCTCGCTCTACAACGAAGACCTGGCGACCTTCGGTCCCGATATGGTCTACAATCAGAAGGATGCCGAAGCCTTCATCAAGCTCTATGGCCTCTCGATGAAGGTGCAAGCCTTGATGAAATAGGGTGGATGCTTGGGTGTTGCGTGGTGGCGGTTGCGCCGTCACCACGCAACACGCAAAAGAAAGTGGCGTATGACCAATCTCTATCTGATTCGTCACGGCGAAGCGTGGGCGAATGTGCAGCCAATTCTGGCCGGAATGCAGGGTGACAAAGGGCTGACCCCGCGGGGGGTCAAACAGGCCGAGCGGCTGCGTGACCGTCTGGCCCACGGCGAACTCCAGGCCGATGTGCTGATCGCCAGCACGCTGCCACGAGCCCGCCAGACAGCCGAAATAATCCAGCCAGCGCTGGGGGTGCCGATTATCCTGGATGATGAGGTGCAGGAATTGCGCCTCGGCGAAGTTGATGGTATGACCAACCAGGAAGCGTGGGCGATCTTTGGCCCGCCTGACTTTGAGCAGTATCCGCTGCGCCCAATCGCCCCGGGCGGCGAGAGTTGGGGCGGCTTTATGCTGCGGGTTGCCGAGGCCTTGACCAGAATTACCAGTGAACACGCAGGCAAATCGATTGTGCTTGTCTGTCATGGTGGCGTGATTGATGGGGCCTTCATGCATTTCTTCCAGATGCCCTCGAATGTCTTGCCACCAACCGATTTTCATACCCGCAATACGAGCCTGACCCACTGGGAACAGGTTCATCGGCGGGGGCGGCTGCTCTGGCGGTTGAATAGCTACAATGATATTGCCCATCTGCACGATATCGGCGCAACCGAATCGGTGCGCTGGGAAGATACGGATTTGCAAGCACCTGGTGGGCATCCGGCATCACCGGTACCAACCGAGTAGAGGAATAACGGACGGTCATGGATACATGGATCGAAGATGGTCACCCCACGTCGCCATTGGGCTGGCGGGCAGCAACCCACGACTGTGGCATCAAATATCGCAACCGTGATGATCTTGCCTTGCTGGTGAGCGAACGCGCATGTACAGCCGCCGCTGTCTTTACCACCAATCTGGTCAAGGCAGCGCCCGTACGCTATGACATGGAATTGATGACGCGCAACCCCACCGGGTTGCGGGCGCTCGTCGTCAATGCGGGCAATGCCAATGCCTGCACCGGCAGCGAGGGCGAGGTAGCAACATTGACCATGGCGCGTACGACCGAAGAAGCCCTGGGTTTGCCGGTTGATACGGCGTTTGTGATGTCAACGGGAACGATTGGCGTGCCAATGCCGATCGCCAAGGTTGTCACCGGGATTCAAGCCGCTGCACAGAAGCTTGATGCGGCCAAAGGGCCGGCGGCGGCACGGTCGATCATGACGACCGATACGCGCCCGAAACATGCCGCCCTACGCGTGGAGCTTCCTTCGGGGTATACAATTACCCTGGGCGGGATGGCGAAGGGGGCCGGCATGATCCATCCGAATATGGCAACCATGCTCAGTGTGGTTACAACCGATGCCGCTATCAGTCGTGAGGCGCTTGATACCGCGCTGCGCCAGGCCGTCGAGGTCAGTTTCAATAGCATTAGCATTGATGGCGATACGAGTACCAACGATACGTTGCTGGTGCTCGCGAATGGCGCGGTTGGCAATGCACCAATTACCGACCTCGCAAGCCCCGATGGGGCAGCGTTTCTCGCCGGACTGACGACGCTCTGCCAGTACCTGGCGCAGGCCGTGGTGCGCGATGGCGAGGGCGCAACCCGCTTTGTTACGATCACCGTGAGCGGTGCGGCCAGTGTCGCCGATGCACGCCTCGCGGCAATGACAATCGCCAAATCACCGCTGGTCAAAACGGCGCTCTATGGGGCTGATCCCAACTGGGGACGGGTGCTCTGTGCGATGGGCTATAGCGGGGCACACCTTGATCCCGAACGCGTTGTGTTGCACTTTGGTGGCATGCGTGTGCTCGAACGCGGCCTGCCGCTGCCCTTTGACGAAAAAGCTGCCAGCGACCTGCTCAATGTGCCCGAAGTGAGCATTGAGGCCAACCTTGGCCTCGGTGAGGGTGAGGCAACGGTCTGGACATGCGATTTCAGTCCGGAATATGTTGCCATTAACGCCGAGTATCGTACATGACCCGCCTTGATCTGGCGCGCGAGCTACTCCGCCGGATGTATACAACCTACGGTGATCAAATTGTGCTCGGTGGAAGCCTTGCGATCCCAGGCGAAGACGATCCCTGGTCAGGGTTGAAACTCTGGTTTGTGGTTGAGGATAGCCTGGTGTTCCGTGAACGCCATCTGCTTTTTCAAGAGGTGACTGTGGCGATGCTCGTAACCGAGCGTCGTCACCTTGAAGCCGAACTGGGTGGCCCCGGTTTGCAGTGGGCGACGATGATGGGGCGGCTCGATCAACTGCAACCACTCGTGGGCGACGCCGACCTTGTGGCCCAATGGCGCACCCTGGGGATGCGTCTTGACCACGAAGCCTTTTTGATCGGCGTCGCAACACATTTGCCCGCCCTGGTCTTTCAAGCGTATGGGCGGCTCCGTGCGGCGGCGGCACGCAACGATGAACTCGATGCAACGCTGGGAGCCAGGTGCATGATCGATGAGTTATGTCAAGCACTTTGTCTAATCAACCGACGCTGGGTGATCGTCGAAGGGTACCCGGCCATCGAGCAGAGTATGGCGTTTCCGGTGCAACCCGAAGGCTATGCGCACCTCGTCAACGCCCTGCTGACCGCACAGCAACTCAGTGACCTCGTACCCAGTGCCGGTGCCCTGATGTCCGCCTACTGGCGCTTGCTGGTCACACAGAATATGCATATTCAAAGGTATCAGAAAATAGAGCAGATCTAAGGACATACGCATGGAACACAAACTTTGGGGTGGACGGTTTGCCGAGCCGACGGCAGCGACAATGCGTCGCTTCAATGATTCGTTTCGCTTTGACCGCCGCCTGGCCGAGGTCGACATTGACGGGAGCATCGCATGGGCTGGAGCGCTGCTCGAAGCAGGCCTGATCAATCGCGAAGAGTACGAAGCGCTTTGTCAAGGCTTGGAACTGGTACGCCGTGAATTTGCCGATGGCAGCTTTGAAGCGATCGAAGGCGACGAAGATATTCACACCGCCGTCGAGCGTCGGCTCCACGAACTGGTGGGTGTTGTCGCGCTCAAGCTGCACACTGGGCGTTCGCGCAATGATCAGGTAGCCACCGATATGCGCCTCTTTGCGATCAGCGCGGGGCGGCAAATCGATCAGCGCCTGCTCGGGCTGCAACTCGCCCTGCTGACCCAGGCCGAAGCCCATGCCTCCACGCTGATGCCGGGCTATACGCACCTGCAACGGGCGCAACCAATCACCTTCGGGCACTGGTGCCTTGCGTATGTCGAAATGTTCGAGCGCGACCGTCAGCGCGTGCATGAAGCAACAGCGCGGGCACGCACGCTCCCGCTCGGTGCAGGCGCACTGGCGGGTAACAGCCTGGGCATCGAGCGCGAACGGCTGACCGAGGCCCTTGATGAGTTTGACGCGGTGGCTGGCAACTCGCTTGATGCCGTCTCGGATCGTGATTACGTGGCCGAACTGCTCTTCACCTTTGCCCTGACTGGCGTCCACCTCAGCCGTCTCGCCGAAGATCTGGTGCTCTACAGCAGCGCCGAGTTTGGTTTTGTCGAACTGGCCGACGCCTACAGCACCGGATCGAGTCTGATGCCCCAAAAGAAGAACCCGGATAGCATGGAACTGCTACGGGGCAAAAGCGGGCGGCTCATCGGCAATCTCGTCACGCTGCTCACCGTGCTCAAAGGGCTGCCGATGACCTACAACAAAGACATGCAAGAGGACAAAGAGCCCTTCTTTGACAGCCTGGACACGCTTGATCTGAGCCTTGAGGTCGCGGCGGCAGTCGTAGCGACGATGGAGGCCCGGCACGAGCGGATGCGGGCAGCGCTCGATGATGCGATGCTCGCGACTGACCTGGCGGATGACTTGGTGCGGCGCGGCGTGCCCTTCCGCGAGGCGCACGGCAAAGTAGGGCGCCTGGTACGGCGGGCGCTTGAACTGCACCTGCCGATGCGCGAATTGCCCCTGGTTGAATATCAGGCGGTGCAACCGGAACTTGACCATACCGTCTACAGTCTTTTTGATATGGCCCAGAGTGTCGCACGCAAAGATAGCCTGGGCGGCACCGCACCCGAACGCGTCCTTGAACAGTGTGCCCGCTGGCGCGATCTGCTTGATGAGTAAGGAGCAAGCCCAGTCATGACCAGTCCGTTGTATCAGCCACCGGTAACCTTGCCCAGCCTGAACGTAAGTTCTAAAGCCACCGTCATCATTCGGCGGGCGCGGGTCAGCGATATACCACGGTTATATGAGATGATCAACTACTACGCCTTGCGCGGCGATATGTTACCCAAAACGCTCGATCAACTCTACAATCGGGTACGTTCCTTCAACGTCGCCGAAGCCGACGGCGAAGTGGTCGGCTCGGCGGCACTCAATATCACCTGGGCGGACCTGGCGGAAGTGGTGAGCCTGACCGTGCATCCCGACTTCCAGGGGCGCGGACTGGGCCGTTATCTGGTCGAGCCGCTCTTTGACGAAGCCCGTGAACTGGGCATCCCGACGATCTTTGCACTCACCTTGCAAGTCGGCTTTTTCAGTCGTCTCGGCTTTCGCGAAGTGCCCAAGTTACGCCTGCCACACAAAATCTGGCAAGACTGCAACACCTGCTTCAAGCAAGATCGCTGCGACGAAGTAGCCATGGTGCGTGAGATCCCCATCGAGGGTGCGTAACAAGCCAGCGCTGTTGGCTTTTTACGCACCCTCGATGGGGCCTAGCCCAGGATACGAACTGGTTTGTAGCTCATCAAACGTAGGCACATCAACGATCCAGCCCGTGGGGGCAAGGATCTGACGCAAAAACTTGACCAGATCGGTTGTGTCTCGGGTCACCAATGGGCGAAGACTCGCGCCTTGCGGAGCCAACGCGGACGCGGGATCGTGAGGCCCACTCGAATGAACGTGGGGATCAAGTGAAGACTCATGATGAGTTGCATCAAGAAAGAGCATAGCGACAGGAATAGGGTTGGTAGAGGCATCCTGATGTAGCTGGTGAAGCAATGCCGCACGCGCAAACATCGCCAGGCGCATATCAAGCAGGATGAGATCAGGCAACAGAATGCGAGCAAGCTCTTCGCCCTGAGCCGGTGAACTTGCCATTTCAACATGGAGGCCGACATGGGCAAGGAGGGATGCGATCTGTTCAACCAGAGCAGCATCCTCGCTGACGCAAAGCACCAACTGTGTTTCGGTGGACACCTCAAGTGCAGATGAGGGAGCACTCCCTAAGGGGGTAATCGCCTGCAAGACGCGGGTGCGCAACATTTGAGCCACCTCGGGATCGAGCACCCGTGGCAAGGTCAGGGTAAACGTCGAGCCAACCCCGGGCTGACTCTTCACTGTCACCTCGCCGCCAAGCAGATACGCAAGGCGCTGACTCAGCGCCAGACCAAGCCCCGTCCCGCCATATTTACGGGTCGTCGAAGCATCGGCCTGCATAAAATCCTGGAAGAGCATGGGCATCTGGGTCGGACTAATGCCAATACCGGTATCATGCACCGCGAAACTGATCCGCTCAGAGGCGGAACCAGCCTCACCAGCGAGGACAGTAACCTCGAGGGTAACCGTACCCTGATGCGTAAACTTACAGGCATTGCTGAGCAGATTGAGCAAAATCTGGCGTAGTCGCATTTCATCGGTGATCATCGCACCCGCCCGTGGATGCAGAACCATACCGAGGGCATTCTGGTTCTGTTTGGCAAGAGGGCCTGCGGTATCAAGCACTGCCTCGATCAATTCAGACACATTCAACGGTTTTATCTCGACCTGCATGCGTCCAGCCTCGATCTTCGAGAGATCAAGCACATCATCGATCAGAGCCTGAAGCTGTTTGCCGGCACTCTTGATGCGGCCCAGATCATGCATCACTTCTGCCGGGGCCGTATCTTTAAACGAGCGGATCAAGAGTTCGGCATAGCCGATAATCGCAGTAAGCGGCGTACGCAACTCGTGGCTCATCGTGGCAAGGAACTGGCTCTTGGCGCGATTCGCCGCATCAGCGGCATCTCTAGCATCGCGGAGAGCATGCTCAATCTGTTTGCGCTGGGTAATATTGCGGACAATCGCCTGGGTCGCAACCGTATCACCATCACGAAATGGCAAGACCACCACCTCGGTCTCGATCACGGAACCATCAGAACGCAGCAGCATACGATCACGCAAAACGGGTGTGCCATCAGGCTGGGGCACAAGCTCGCCAAGCACAGGATCAACCGGCTGCCCGACGATTGGCTGAGGCGAACGCTGGCCCAGGAGTTGGCTTGCGGCTGGATTGGCATAGCGCACCGTCTGACCATCGTGGACAATGATGGCATCCGGCGACAACTCGGTCAACTGGCGATAGCGCTGGGCGCTCTCGCTGATGCGCTGTTGGGCCTGCCGCAAGCGTTCAAGCATCGCATTGATAGACGTAGCAAGCTGGGCAATTTCATCACGCCCCTTCACGGCAACCCGCGCCTCGGGCTGATCAGGTTGAACGGCTCCAACCTGGTCACGCAACGCAATCATGCGCCTCAAGACCGTACGCTCGAGCAACGCAAAGATGAGCAAGCCAAAAAGCATCCCGACCCCGACCAGCATCACCATATACTGGCGTGAAGCCTGCTGACCAAGTTGGTACACTTCGCGAGGCAACTCGACCGTCAGCAGCACACCCGATCCGCCATAGAGATCATCAAACTGGGTGGCCCCAATGATCGTTTGAGCATCGCGTGGATAGATCGCGACTGCCTCGCCAGCAGCAAGTCCAGCCATCAACGGGGCAAACTCATTGTGGATCGCAGGATCATCAAAGTGGGTAAGCGTAAAAGGCAGGCGCGTCAACTCAGCCAGGCGCGCAAGCTCAAGGCGATTGAGATCCCGCGCCATCAGCAACGTCCCGGCGGGCGGCCCCTCACCGAGACTGGTAAGAATCGGGTGAGCCGCGAGCAACCAGAGGCGCTCATCAAGGATCAGCAGGCCAGCAAGACCCTCTGCGAACTCGTCGTGCTGCAACAACGGTGCATTGGGGCCATCAAACCGACGCAACGCAGCAGGCGGATCAACCTGTTCACCCAATTCTAAATCAAAAGCATGTTCATAAACAATCTCGCCATCAATATTCACAAATGCAACATAGCCAATTTTATTATTCAGAAACGTTGCATCAACAAAATTATTTTCAATAAAGGTGGGATTAGGTTCACGGACAAACGCAAACGAGTCGTCCCAGACCGCATAATCACGGGTAAGGCGGGTCAGATCAGCGAGATCGTTATTAAGTGCATTGGTGACCTGATCAACGCGCATCGCGACCGTACGTTCCTCGACTTCAGCAAAACCCTGCCCAATAATCAAGCCTACCAGCCAGAGCAACGCGCCCAGCAACATCCCGAACAGCAGGAAGGTCGCCAGCAAAATGCGGAGGCGTAGGGACACAAGATTCATAAGGTAGACATTTCGTACTCAACACCATCCCAGGGCACTTCTGTACCCATTATACAGCGCTGATCTTACTAAACACACGCAAGATGGAACTCAGTAGTGTGTAACCTAAGTTTTCTGCTCTCGGTATTGGCTTCGACAAGCTCAACCAACGGCGGACCTCACATGCCTTGAAGACCTGTGAGGTCTGACGGGAGATCACCCTGTTGTTCGCGGCGCCACTGGCCTGCGGGCCATTTAGTACTCAGAGTGACAACCGAGCGGGAAACGTAGGTAACAGACGGCCTCATTCATCTACAGAATAAACGGCACCTAGTATAAGTTTTTGGGGAATCTTATGAAGCCGTTGCATATGCTTTGGATCGTTGTCGTTGCTGTTGTGCTCGTCGTATTGCCCGGGCGTGTTGCCGCTCAGGACAGCAGTTCGGTCAGCGGTATCATCACCTACAACGAACGCGTTGCGTTGCCCCCAACGCTGTGGTAACTTGCAGATTGCCCGCATTATCCCCGACCGACCCGCAGACGTGATGGAAACGCCACCAGTTGTGACCCTTCTTGTAGCCAGCGCATCGCGGCGACCATGCGGGCGGCCCTCGATGATCCGGCGCTTGTGCAGCGTGCCCCACTCGCTGAACTTGCGCTGAAGCCGGTGCCCAACAATCTGCCGGTGCCGCCAACACCGCTGCTTGGGCGCTCAACGGAACTGAGAGCGCTGCGCGCACTGCTGATGCGCCGCGCCCTACGTCGCGCCGATCCCGAAGCCAACCTGATCGTAACCCACCGCAGGCAAGGGTATGAGTTGGTGAGTTGAAGGCCAGCAAAGCTGGCCTTCAAGGGTACGTAACTTGAGTTTCAGAGATAAGAATGATTTGCTGAGAATGCAACTCACGTAAAATAAGCGAAAGCTCATCTTGAGATAGAGTCTTTCGAAACAAAGAGTTTATCGTACTAAGCAAAGCCTCAACCGTTTTAGGGCGTGCATTTCCTCTGTTTTGAAGGTCTTTTTTGACCATAGTTGACCTTCATATTACCTCCTTAGACACAGCAGTTATTCAGCTTCTGTAAATAACATACACGATTGGCATTACCAGAGCGTAGCAATCGTGCAGAAGCCAAACATGTAACACTCTCATACGACAACAAGAATTCGCATGCGTCTCCATGAGAGTAACCTTCACATATCACCCTGAGTACCAAGTGGCCCACGGGCCAGTGGTGTGGAGAGAAACCGTGCCGGTGCGTAGCCTGCCCTGTCACCCCGAACGGAGCGAGATACGGTAATGTTTGTCAAGTCCCTCCTCTTCGCCAACCCGCCGACCGGGCC
>NZ_SIJK02000039.1 GCF_004762035.2 Candidatus Chloroploca mongolica
CGGGGCGGGGGCCGAATCCGGTGTAGGGGCACCCCTTGCGGGTGCCCTTGCGGGTGCCTTGGCGGGGTGCATCCACGGAAGATGCGATCGCCCTGGTACTTCCAGAGCCAGAGTTTGGGTAATCGTGGCAAAATCGATTGTGGGGGAGACTTCGCCTCCCCCACGCCCCCGCCGGGGGCCGCAGGCCCAGGAACTTACCGCCTCACCAACGGCAGATAGACCGAGAAGCTCGTGCTCAACCGCACATCGGTGGCTTCGACATCGGTGCCGGCGGTGGTCACGCTCACCTCGCGGCTGACCGTCCCCAGGCCACTGTCCGCCGGCGGGATGAAGCGTAGGTGATAGCTTCCCGCAGGCAAGCCGGGTGCCGTCGTATAGCTCCCGTCGGCATTCGTGGTCGCACTGGCAAGGATCGGGTCGTCTGCGGCTAGCGTGGCCTGTGCCCTGACCTCGATGTGTACCCCGGCAAGCCCGTTGCCTTCGGGATTCAGCGCACGCCCACGGATCTGGCTTCCCGCAGTGAGACTCGCGTTGATATTCTCAACCGGCGTTGGTGCCGTGACGGTGATCGGATCGGCGCTGGCAAGATCGGGCTTGTTGTTGTAGCAATTCGCCATCAGGCGGCTATTCTGGGGCCGGAAACAGACGCGATACGTGCCACTGGGTAGGGCTGCCGTGATGTAACGCCCATCAGCGCCAACACCTGCCGTCTGCACAAGCTGATCCGTTGCGTTGTAGACTTGCACCAACGTCCCCTCGGCACTCAGTCCTTCTGGCGCACTCACTTGACCCGAAATCGCACTGCCCACGACCAAGACTGCATTGATGTCGCCAACAATGCCTGTGCCCTGAACCTGCACCGGATCGGCGCTTTCCAGATCGGGCTTGTTGTTGTAGAACTGCGGCGCGTACTGGGCTGATCCTCCATCAGAGAAGGGCCAGAACTGCAGGTAGTAGGTTCCATCAGCCAGACCAGGGGAGGTGTAGCGCCCATCGCTGTCCGTCGTGGCACTGTTCACAAAGTTCCGGTTCGCGTCATAGATAAAGACCGAGACATCAGGCAGCCCGGCCCCGGTGCTATTGGTCACTCGCCCACTAATCCGGCCCCCGAGGGCCAGTTGGGCATCCACCAAGGTAAACGTGTTCGCCGTAATCTCGAATGGCCCCAACATCACGCGTGCGAACCCGGTGCTCGGCCCAGATGAGGATGGCTCCAGTTCAAGCATGTAGCGGCCCGGTGCTACGGCTGCCGAGGTAAACACGCCGTCATCGCTGCTCCACGTAGCACTAAACGTCGCCAGTGCGCCATCAAGGGTATAGGCCCATGCGGTAATTCCACTGAGCGGATTGCCCTGCTCATCGGTTACCGTTCCCCGGAAGGCCCCGCCCGGCTCCAACACGGCGTTGATGTCGGGAACGTCGGTGCTGGCAACCACCATCGGTGCAGCATACTCCTGCCTGGCATACCCAGGCCGAAGACTCGCATTGGATGCAGAACGACCCGTGAACGCAACCTGGTACGTTCCGGGCGGCAAGCCCGTCGTGCGGTAGCTGCCGGTGGAATCCGCGCTGAAGCTCTCGAAGAATCGCCCCTCCGTTGTGCGAATCTCTACTCTTGCATTTGCAATCCCGCGTCCAGTATCGTTTGCACTGATACACCCGCTAATCCGTGCGCCACGGGCCAAGACGGCATTGATATTGCTGGTGGTATTTGGCGCCGTTACCGTAACCAGATCAGCGTTGCCTCGATTAGATTGGTTGTTGTAGTGTTGGGTGATGTATCCTTCAGAGGTACGAGACGGACGAAACTCAAGCTCATACTGCCCGCTCGGCAGACCACCGATGCGATAGGTACCATCCTCGTCGGTTGAGGTGACGTTAAAACCTGTTATACGGCTGTATGCAAAAATCTGTACGCCGTGTAGCCCCTGGCCTTCGGCGTTGGTGACCCTGCCGGTAATCGTGCCCTCGCTAACCCGACTCATCTGGGCATTCACATTCGGTGTGATGGTTGTTCCAGTGAGCGTAAGCGGAGTTGCTTGTTCCAGTCTCGCTTGGGCGTTGTAGTAGACATCAGCGTAGCCACTCTGTTCAAAGCCAACCTTATAGCTACCCGGCACGAGGCCCCGCGAAATAAACGTGCCATCAGATCCAGAATTGGCTACCAGCCCGCGTGGCGCATTCGTTGCCGCATCATAGGCATAGACCGAAACGTTACGCAGCCCAGCACCATCACTGTCCGTCACCCGCCCACTGAACTGCGCCCCACGTACGAGTTGGAAGTTGACATTGGGGTTGCTGCTGGCAGCGGCAACGGTTAGTTCATTAGAGGTCTGGTTGAAGAATGGGAGCGCTGTCGCATTACTTGAAGCGCGGATGTCGGTTACTACCACATAGGTGCCAGGTGGTAGTCCCGTGAGCCGATAATTGCCTTCGACATTGGTGTCCGCACTGCGTACAAAAGCACGCGCACCATTGACCAAACGATACGCTTCGAGTCGCACCCCACTTACCGGCTCGTTATTCGCTGTAGTCACCGTACCGCTGATGATCGCTGGGGCCACTAGAGCCGCATTGATATTACTAACGGCAGCCCCTTCAGCGACCACAACCCGATCAGCGAAGTCAGCATCCCATTTGCCATTATAGAATTGCCCAATCGGGCTGTCTGTGCGGGGCTGGAAGCGGATGGTGTAGCTGCCCGCTGCAAGATTCGTCAAGGTGTAAGCACCAGTCGCATCACTGTCCACTGTGCCAGCGTTAGGTCCGCTTGCCGTCACTCTGACTTGATTGATCGGTGCCCCGGTTGCTGCTTCCGTCACCACTCCACGAATCGTCGCCGTCCCCGGCGGCAACTCTTCGCAGCGCGTATCCTCCGCCGCTAAACTCGCTCCAGGCTGCGCCAGCGGTTCTCCAAGCGCCATAACCACTGTTTCACCCGGATGCAGGAAGACTTCCTCGACGGCAAACGGATGATCCATTGCATCATACGCCCGCACCTGGTAACTGCCCTCTTCTCGTACCTGGAAGTGGTACATCCCAGCCGCATCCGTCGTTGTGACCTGAAGCAGCGCCTCCCCTTGCGCCAAGCTGACGCGCAAACCCACCTGTGGCAGACCATTGGGCGCAGCCGAACCAATAAGTAGGGCTGGTCGAACTGGGCGTAGCACGGTCTCCCCCTGGCGGGGGTGGGTCGGTGCCGCTTGCGAATTGGGGATGCGCGGTAGCATAACCGTTACGAGCAGGAGCATACAGACGGTTAATACCATTCGGAGCGAAGACGACGGTAGAACTGATCTTTGCATCAGGCTCTCCTTAATCAAAGCTGAAAACTATGGGGCATCAATAAGTAGCCAAACGCCCCCTTCCGTGCTTGCGCAAAAGGGGGCGTTTGGATGACAATGTTGTCATCTTGGCGCGACAGGGGAGGGGTGAGTGTCAAGCTCCGGGCCGCCCTGCGCGCCTGGCCGCAAGCTGCTCCGCGCCCGCTCGTACTCCTGATTGACGAGATCGTGATCTAGGCATTGCCGTCTGAGCAAAATTTAGCTATAATCTAGCCAGAATTTTGTTGCGCGGGCTTTCTAACCAGTCCATGGTGGTGCTATGGCTCTACCCTATACCATTATCTTGGCACCGGAAGCAGTAGAGGATTTACAGCAACTCAAAGCTCATACACGAGCAACCGTCCGGGCTGCACTAACCACGCATCTGCGCTACCAACCCACACAACTCAGCAAAAGTCGGATCAAGCGCTTACAGGGTCTGCGCCGTCCCCAGTATCGTCTGCGGGTGGACGACATTCGAGTGTTTTACGATGTGCAGGAACAGGCGGTCGAAATCCTTGCCATCATCAATAAGGCGGAAGCCGATGCTTGGCTAGCCCAGTTCGGTGAATCTGAGGAAGGAGTGAGCGATGAAGCAGATCCCCCTTTCGGAAGTGAAGAATGACCTCTCGAAATATCTGCGCATGGCTGAGGAGGAGCATATTATTATTACGCGGCATGGCAAGCCAGCAGGCATCCTGATTGGCTTTGAATCCGAAGATGAGTGGTTCGAATATCGCTTGGAGAATGATCCGCGTTTTCTGGCACGGATCGAGCAAGCACGCGCTAGCTTACGAGCGAAGCGCGGCATTCGGCTTGAGGATCTCCCGGAAGAACCCTAAGCGCAGGCTTCGCCTTTCCGTTTTCAGCTTTCAGCTTTCTCTTGCCCTCCGCATCCACCCCATCGGAATGGGGGGTTGCGGGAGCCATGCCCCTTCGACAAGCTCAGGGCAGGCCCCGCACCCTTGCTACGGCAGCGGCAACAGCTGTAACGATGCACCTGCCCCTAGCGCCGCACCAGCGGCAGGTAGACCCGTTGCGAGGTGATTGGGCCAATTGTTGGGGTGGGCGACGGCGTCGGCGATGGGCCGGCGGTGGGTGAGGTGGTGGGCGAGGCTGACGGGCCAGCGGTGGGCGAGGTGGTGGGCGTAGCTGAAGGCTCCGCGGTGGGTGTAGGCGTAGGCGCAAGGGGATCACTGGCGCTGCGCTCGACGGCACCGATATCGCATGCTGGCCCAACCGGGCGGGCGATGCCCCGTTGATCGGTGGCGGGGCAGGTACTCCCGGCTGTGTCTACCGCCGGACTGTCGGCATAGGGCGGATGGTTTAGGGTCGTGCCGCCGTAGATGCCAAGCGGGGCGAGACGCGGATCCAGGGGTGCTTGGAGTGTGCCGCCCTGATCGCCAGTGGCGTCAAATAAGCAGGAGCCGTCACCAATGAGGTTATGGCCTCCAGAACTGAGGCGGTCTGGACGCTCAGCAGCATTCCTACTGAACGTGCAATCACGATTACCGTTAGCAGCAATAATGTTGCCCGTCGCAGTGACGCTGCCGCCTGCCCAGAAGATACCACTGGGGCTGTTGTTGGCAATCGTATTGTAATGCAGCAGCACAGGTTGTACATTTTGGGTGGTGTTGGCTTCGACAAAGAGAGCACCACCAGTACGAGCGGTATTTTCGCTCAGGGTACTATTCTCGATCCGCATGTCACCAGTTGCCGTTCCATAGTTGGTTCCCAAATATACTCCACCGCCCGAACCTGCCTCATTATTGGTAAGCGTGCTACGTTCAATGCGCAAGGTCGCACTCGGCCCCGTCGTAAATGAGAGGAAGTAGACGCCACCGCCATTTAGATCAGCACGATTCGCGCTGATGGTACTATCAATAATCGTCAATGAAGCTGTCGCGTTGATCCCACCACCTCTGCCTTGGGTTTGGTTGTCACGGATGATGCTCTTCACGACGACGAGTTGCCCACTTCGATGAAAAATCCCGCCACCGACTCCTGCTTGATTAGTTTCGACCATCGCATTCTCAAGGGTCAGATCGCCTTGATTATAGATGCCACCACCGACATCTGCTTGATTGCCTGCAATCACCACATTCTCAAGGGTCAGGTTAGCGCGACTATAGATCCCACCGCCATTGCCGTCGGTAGCGCCATTGCGAATCGTCAAGTTGCGTAAGACGACCTGGTTGGTTTGCAGATCAAAGACGCGATCCAGCCCCCCGCCATCAATGATCGTCTGATCTGGCCCAGCGCCTTCGATCGTCAGCGTATCGTTGATCACCAATGGCCCTGCCCCGTTCAGGCTGAGTTGGTAGACCCCGGCGTTCAGTTCAAGGACATTCGCGCCAGGGAGGGCGTTGACCAACGCGACCGCTTCACGCAGCGCACAATCTTCACGCGTGCAGGTGCCGTTGTCGTCGCTGGTTTTGGTGACAATGGAACCTGCCGTGCTGAAGGTGGGCGAAAGATCAAGGAAGATGTTGTCGGCGCACTTGACGCGCAGGTTAGCGGCGAGCAATGGGTAATCGGGCAACGTGACATTGGCACTGCCGGTATTGGGCGTGCTGGCGAGCAGGGTGGTGTAGCTGACACCGGCGTCTTCGGTGAGATCGATCTGCACATTGGCGCAACTAATCGGCGCTTGGTCGGTGTTGGCAACATCCCACTGCACCGGGATTTGTTCACCTTGGGCAAAGCGTTCGCCGCCGGCAATACTCGTGATCTGGAAGGGGCCAGCAGCCGCCACGACCGCCAGGGTCGTCGTATCGAAGGCAAAAGCCCCCGCGCCGGGACGGTTATCGCGAGCGGTGAAGCGAAACGTGAGCGTGCGATTCGTCGTTGGCAGCGTTTCACCAAGCGTCTCTTCACGGGTCACAATGTCGAGGTACTGCGGGAAGAGTCGGTTCGGGTTGGCGCTCGGCGGCGAGGAACGGAACAATGGGCGCGCCCCATCATCGCTCAGCGGTGGCGAGGCTGGCCCCAGGTCGTACTGTTCCCAGGTGAAGGTCAGTTGGTCGCCATCGGGATCACTGGCCGTACCAAGCAACTCAAACGGCGTGCGGGCCGGGATGGTGTAGCTCGGGCCAGCACTGACCACCGGCGGGGTGTTGCCGGTGGGCACGTCGGTGCCGCCACAGGCCAGGGCGTTGCCACTGCGGGGGTAGGTTGTCATCTGTTCAAGGCTGTAGCTGTGGTAGTAAAGATCAACAGCAGTGCGGAAATTGATGATATTTTCGGGGGCGCAGCTACCCGCATAGCTCATGATCGTCGAACCGCTACCGGGTTCGTAGGCTGTGGTTGGTGAACGTTGACTTCTACCAAGCAGATTACCACATGCTCCACTTTCGCTATTGAAGGTATGTTGGGATCCGAATTGATGACCTAACTCATGGACGAAGGTTCCAATGATACGGGCACTTGTCGGTTGCCAAGACCCACTATTTGCCCTTCCCCGATTCTGAAAGAATTCGTTGCACCAGAGAAACGCCGCAATCCCACCGCTTCCAGTCGTGAGCAGATGTCCAATATCGTAGGTTCTTCCGAGGGTCGCTTCGATCACTGTGTTTGATTCACCGAGCCAAATTTCGCGTACATCGTTATCGGGATCGTATGCGGTGAACGGATCAGTAGCTGGATCAAGAAAAAAGAGTTGATCGGTGTTTTCGGCCAGGATGAACCGAAAGGCAATCTCGCGCTCAAAGATCGCATTGGTCGCATTCACCAACGCCACGACTTCCGCCATGACACTCGCGGTCGTCCCGCCGTGGAACTGGGCATACTCGCCGGTGGTAGCAATCGCCAAGCGAAAGTCGTGGCGCATGCTGCCGTTGCTGCCGCTCTGGGCGAGAGTAATGGCCTGAGCAGGCTCCAGTTCGGGTTCGGGCAGCCATTCCAAGGCGCGCTGATCGCTGGAGGCGAAGGCGATATGCAAGGTGCGATCCGGCCCGCCGTAGGGCGTGACGAAGCTGCTGGTAGTAGGCCCAATGATAATAGCATGATAGCCATTTTGGCTGCGAGTGAGCCGGGCGGTCACGCTGGGGTCGTCGCGCTGCTGCCCGAGGTAGGTGCGGATCTGCGGATAGCGGGCGGCAAGTTCGGGGGCCATGACCGGACTTTCCACCAAGGCAAAAGAAGCCACACTACCGTCGGGCAGCGGCAGATCGAGCATCGCAGCGCGCTCCCAGGCGCGGGGGCTGTCCTCGCGTGGCGCACGGTTGAGCACCGCATCGATCGGTTCTTCCACCGCAAGTAGCGTCACATAGCGCAGGGGATCATCGGCGGGCGGTTCGGCGGCGAGCGTAGGGCCAGCGGGGATCTGCCAGAACGGAGAGGTTTGTCCCGTAGCAGAATGCGACAGCGCGGTTGGTTGCGCCGGTTGAGGCAGGCTAACGACGATCGCGATCAAGGCCGTGACGACCAGACTAGCGAGCAGCAAGCGTGCGAGCATGGGCTTCCCTTTCAGGCACAGAGCTTCAGGAACGGCTTTCTTGCTATGTTACGGCTGCCAATCAGTTGCGGTAAACGACGCAACGCAACCTTCCCTTCTGCAGCGTTGAGCGGGCGACGTCATCGGCTGCTCAATGCACTATTCATAAGTAGCCAAAAGTTGCCTGCCGCGCTTGCGCGATGGGGAGGGTATTTGGCTGACAATTTTGTTGTCTTGGCTCGACAGGGTATGGGCGGGTGTCAATCGCTCTGATGCTCTGCCCATCAGCCGACCAGATAAAATGCTCAGCCCACTGTTCGCGGCGGGGATGAAAGAGTGGAACTAAGCGCAATACCTTGCAAATAAGGCGGCTATTTTGACGCAAAGGCGCAAAGGCGCAAAGGTTTTTGCGTAGGTGAGCGTAACCCTTCGCGTCTTCGCGTCTTCGCGTGAGCCTATTTGAAAAGTATTGGAACTAAGCGTCATGACTCAGCAATGATCCGTGCATTTATCAAGGTAAAAATGCGCTCAAGCTCAGTCAGGCCAGCTAATTCAGTCGCCTCTTCAGGGGTCAGCAGGTTGGCTTTTTGGCGCTCAATCAGGGTTTCAAGCCGTGTTTGCAACTCATGGTTGAACTTAAACAGCTTGAGCCCCCGAACTTTACGGAGGTCGATCCCTGCTTCAACCCAAGAAGAAGGTTGAACCAGGGTCTGGGTAATCATGGGTGCATACCCCCCTATTGGTTGGCCACTGCCGTAGCAGGGCTGGTGTCCCAACCCTACCCTTCGCTATCTGCGAGCGTTGCAGAGCCGTTTGCATCGCTCGTTGACCGTGCGTGGTTTCGTTCGCATGCTCATGCTATGCCATCACCCAGCCCTTGTCAATCAAACAGCGCACTTCGAGCAGGGCGATTGCATCATACGAAACCGGAATACAACGGGGCACCCGCAAGGGGTGCCCGTACCGGGGCGGGGGCCGAATCCGGTGTAGGGGCACCCCTTGCGGGTGCCCTTGCGGGTACTCGTGGCAAAATCGATTGTGGGGGAAACGTGCGCTCCGTGGCGTCATACGCCCGCACCTGATAGTTGCCCTCTTCCCGTACCTGGAAGTGGGACATCTCCTCCTCATCCGTCGTTGTGACCTGAAGCAGTGCCTCCGCTTGCGCCAAGCTGACGCGCAACCCCACCTGTGGCAGACCATTGGGCGCAGCCGAACCAATAAGTAGGGCTGGTCGAACTGGGCGTAGCACGGTCTCCCCCTGGCGGGGGTGGGTCGGTGCCGCTTGCGAATTGGGGATGCGCGGTAGCATAACCGTTACGAGCAGGAGCATACAGAAGGGGCGTTTCGCTGACAATTTTGTCATCTTGGCGTGACAGGTTGGGCGCGGGTGTCGATCGCCCTGTGGCGTGGCCCAAGGGGTATGGTCAGAGAGGTGGGATGGGTACGGATCGCCCCAACCTCCTCCGGCTGAGCAATGGGGGCAAGCTGCAACTAAGGGGGCTACGATGACGGCACAGCCGCAACGCACGTTCACCGAAATGGCAACCGGGCTCTATACCTATCCTGATGTCACGGTGGTGGGTGAGCAACCCCGATTTCTGGACAGGCTCATGCCGTCCCTCAATAATGGTAGCGGCATGCAATGATGATGATCTCGTTCGCAGTCGCAGCGTACACCAGACGATGCTCGTCGTTAATGCGTCGTGACCAGTAACCGCTGAGATCGGCCTTGAGCGGCTCCGGCTTGCCGATGCCTTCAAATGGTGAGCGCATAATATCTTGGATCAACAGATTGATGCGCCTGAGTAACCTGCGATCTTGCGTTTGAAACCATACGTAGTCTTCCCAGGCCGAACGCGAAAAGCAGAGTTTCATACCTCAAAGAGTTTCCGTTCTGCGATTGCGCCATCTGTGACTTCGGCGATCGAGGTGCGTAAGTGAGCCGCATTGGCGGGACTTGCAAGCAGGTAGCGCGTTTCTTGCCAAGCCGCGTATTCTTCCTGTGGTAACATCACAACCTGTTGCCCACTTGCCAAAAGCACAATAGTTGGAGCGGCATCGTCAAGAACTTGCGTGAGCAACCGTTCCAGATCCCGCTTGGCTTCCTCAAGGGTGACGATCTGCATATGCTTGCATACTCCTTCGGTTGCTTGTAGCGATTGAACTTCATTCGCTCTTAGTATAGCGCGATTGTTCTGTGGGTTCAAGATCGGCACCAGTTGCAACCAGGGCGATTGCATCTTCCGTGTATGCACCCCACCAGGGCACCCCTTGCGGGTGCCCGCCCGTACATCGGATGCGGCCCTGGCCCCGGTAGGGGCACCCCTTGCGGGTGCCCGCCCGTACACCGGATTCGGCCCTGGCCCCGGTAGGGGCACCCCGTGCGGGTGCCCGCCCGTACACCGGATGCGGCCCCCGCCCCGGTAGGGGCACCCCGTGCGGGTGCCCCGTTGGATCCGGTTTCGTATGATGCAATCGCCCTGGCCCCGGTAGGGGCATCCCTTGCGGGTGCCCGCCCGTACATCGGATGCGGCCCGGCCCTGGTAGGGGCACCCCGTGCGGGAGCCCGCCCGTACACCGGATTCGGCCCCCGCCCCGGTACGGGCACCCCGTGCGGGTGCCCCGTTGGATCCGGTTTCGTATGATGCAATCGCCCTGCAGTGGCAACAAGCGTAACTTGGTTACGAACCATCCCCAAGCTCCTCCAGCCGCCCCCGCGCCCGCTCGGTCAACGGGTGCTGCGGCCCGTAGGCGCTGCTCAAGAGGCTTTCGAGCAGGCGTAATTCGACCAGCGCGGCGTCGCGTTTGCCCAGCATGATCAATGGTTCGACTGCGTTCAGCCGCGCTAGCAAGGTCGTCGGGTGGCGCTCGCCGAGTACGTCGCTGAGGCTCACCACGGCTGTGCGCTGCGTCTCACGCGCTTCGGTCAGGTCGCCCAGTGCGGCCAGGGCGGTGCCCAGGTTGATCTGCGCTGTGGCGACCCGTGGGTCGTTTGCGCCAAAGAGGGCGCTGGCTGTGGCGATGAGGGGCCGTAGTTGTGCGGCGGCTTCGCGGTGAAATTGGAGTTTGCTGAGCAAGAGCGCTAGGTTGTTGCGGGCCGCCAGGGTGGTGTTGTGCTCGGGGCCTCCCGTCGCTAACGCCAACGCTAGCGCCTGTTCGTAGTGGTAGCGTGAGGCCGCGTAGTCGCCCAGTTCGCGCAGCAATTCGCCCAGGTTGTTGTGGCTCTCGGCTAGGGCCATGTCGCCCGGTGGAAGAATGCGCTCGCGGATGGCGAGCGCCTCTTCGTAGAGCGGGCGCGCTGCATCGCGGTTCCCCAGGAGCCGCTGCCATTCGGCTAGGTTGGCGATTACTTCGGCCCCCAGTGGGGTTTCGAGTTGAGCCTGGGTTGCTAGGGCGTCATAGGCCCGCTGTGCGTACGCTCGGCTGCTGTGTAGGTCGCCAATCAACTCGCAGAGGAAGGGCATGCTGTTGAGCAGATCCGGCGCGGGTTCGCGGTTGCTTGCGTCAAGGCGGGCCATGTGCGGCAAGAGCAGCGGGGCTTCGCCGGGTTGCTGGTTCAGGTAGGCCTGTTCGGTGCGGGCGATCAGGGCGGTCACCAGCGCGGTGCGTTGCGGTGCCGCGCTCACCGTTGCTTGCGCACAGTCGGCCACGAGACGGTGGACGCGCAGCAGGCCTACGTCACTGCGTAACAAGCCCAGGTCGCGTAGGCGCCGTACGGCGAGCCGTGCCGCCCCCGCTGCGCTGCTGGTCGCGGCCGCCAGCAGTTCGCCGTCGAACGGTTCACCAGGCGCCAACCAGCCCACTGCGCCGAGCATCGTGCGGGCCAGGGCGTCGCCAGGGGTTGCTGGATCGAGTTGCTCAATGCTCAGGGCGAAGGTGCGCCCTAGGTGTTGCTCGTGGCGCGTGAGCGATGGCGCCGCGCCTTCCCCTTGTAGGGCCGTGTGTTCGAGTGGCCCCTGGGCCTGGAGTTCGCGGAGAAAGTTCGCTGGATCGCCCAGCCTCCGGTCGTCCTGATAGGTTTCGAGGTAGCTCCCGGCCAGGTGCAGCGCCAACGGCAGCCCGGCCAGTTCGTTCGCAATTGCGGCCAGGTGCGGATCGTTGCTGGCAAGATCGGGGCGGTAGCGGTGCAGCAACGCCACGGCGTCGGCAGAGGCAAGCTCGTGTAGCGGCAACTCGCTCACCCCGAGGCTGCGCGGCCAGCGGGCGCGGCGACTGGTCAGCACCACCCGGCAGCCGCCGCTCGTCGGTCGCCAGCGCAGCAGGGTCTCGTCCTCTTCGCAGTTGTCGAAGATCAAGAGGCGTGGAACCGGCGCTTGCCAGGCTTCAAGTACCAGTGCGGCCCGTTCGCTCAGGGTGAGGTCGCGCCAGTCGGGGTGTTGCACCAGTCCCGTTGCCCCACACACGGCCAGCTCGCGCTCAATTGCAGTCGGGTCGGCGCAACTGATCCAGAAGACGCCGCCGCTGAAGTATTGTCCATACCGATGAACCAGTTCGCTTGCCAGGCTTGTCTTGCCCACCCCACCAATGCCGGTGATCGCCACGGCTTCGCCCACCCCCTGATCGCGGAGCAGGCGCACCAGGTTTTGCAATTCCTGGTCCCTGCCCCCAAAGAGCCGCGCCGGGGCAAGTGGCATGCGATGGGGCACAGGAAGCGTGGTGGGCGGTGGCGGTGGCCGGGTCGGATCGAGGTGCAAGGTGGCACTAGGTGCGCCGGGTGTCGCGGGACTGGCCCGACGCACTAGGTCGTCAATCGCGGCTAGCAGGGTGACAGGATCGGGCTGTGGCGCGACTGAAGGCAATTCGATCGCAAGGTGCTGTTGGAGCGCTGCACGCCAGATCTCGGGTGGGAAGAGGCCACGCTGCAGCACCTCGGGGTAGCGGTCGAGGGGGAGGCGTGTCGAAATAAAGAAGGCGACTGCCTCCTCTGGGGTGCAGCGCTCAGCCTCGGGGAGCCCGGTTGTCAGCGCCTGCACGACGCGCAACGCCGCCTCGGGATCAGTGCTGAGGGCCCGGCTCTGATCGAGATAGGCGCGGTAGAAGTCATCGTAGCTCCCAAAGCCGGCCCGGGCCGCCAGCGCCTGCTTTTGCAAACCGGCCCGGAGCGTCCAGGTATTGATTAACGTTCGCACCGCCTGTTTTGCCGCAATGTCATCCATACGTTGCTATCCTCACCACTCCCCAATTCTGGCGCTTACTTTCGCCAGCCTTGCCGACTCTCCACGGCCCTCTCGCTTTATCCTGGTTATACACCCGGGTGTACCTGAACAACTTTGTCACCGGCCGCTGTGTCGGTGGCTTCATCGCAATGAGGTACACCATGCCCGCACAATTTTGGCTCTGTCTCGTCGGCGATCCCGGCAATGAGAATGGTGGTGGTGGCTAGGCTCAACGACAGACAACATGAAACCCTCCCCAGATGTAGGGCGTATGCAACATCGAACCGGTGACCTCTGGGCGTGCGCACAGGTCACGCTGCGCGTGGGCCAGCGCCGTTGGGGCGTCATGACCACCGGCCAGAGCCTGGTAGAGTGGTTCGAGGAGGGCGAGGAGGCCTTGATCGTAGACCGTCCAGAGGCTCGCTATGACGCTGCGCGCACCTGCGGTCAGTAGCGCCCGGCTGAGACTCAAGACTTCATCGCCGGGTAAGACCGCCCCGGCACCGCCTTCGCACGCGGTGAGGATGACCAGATGCGCCTGCAAGCGCAACTGGACGACGTCGTCGAGCAGCATGTCATCGTCGGTGAGCTTGATCTGAGCCAGTAGGCCATCCGCAGACCCGAGTTGGGCGTGGCTGGCGATCTGGATCAAGCCGTAACGCTCGAGCGCTCGCTGTGCATTGGCGGCGCGGAGGGCAGCCAGGGTGGCGGCCTGATCGCGGAGTTGCACCACGGGGCCGGGCCACGTCCGTGCTGCGATCTCCAGGTTCGCGCCGACGAGCGGCAACGGCACGGCCCGGGTCCCAAACTCGCTGCAACCGATCAGCAAGGCCGGGGCGTGGGGATCGAGTGATGGCTGTGTCCGCGCGGCACGCAGGTTCGGCAAGATCTGCAGGATGGCCTGCTCGCAGAGCCACGCTTCGTTCACGCGTAGCGCAGCCCAGGCGAGCCCGTGCAGTGGCCCCGAGGGGACGATCAGGAGACGATGCTGCGGCGCGAGCCGGGCCGTCAACCATGTAGGTAACAGGCATTGCCCCAGTGCGCTGAGCGTCGCCCACGCTGGTCGTTCAGCTTCTCGCAGTCGCGCCAGGTCGCGGTAGGTCATCAGGCGCTGGCCTGGCAGACAGGCCCGGTCGAGAAGTTGGTGTAGCTGCTGGTCATAGGGCCTCGTGGTACAAAAACTCCCCTCAGCGGTGACGCCAACCAGCAACAGCGCATCGTCAGTGAAGAGCGGGCAGAGCAGTGTCCACGCAAGGCCATAGGCCGCCGTCAATTCGTGGCGTAACCGCACGGGATCGCAGGGTTCGACAGGTTGGTGTGGGGGCAGGGTGACATGGCGCGTGTGCAGCAGCGTCGTGAGGTAGTGTTCCACCGCAGCGTCGCGTTGGGCTGGCTCTGCCGAGCTCGACAGCGCCTCGCGCAACGCTCGCCCCGCCGCCTCACGCACTCCCGCCGTGGCAGGTTGGTGTGTCGCCTGGATCAACTGGTATTCCAGGCTCAAACTGTGCTGACTGTCGGCCAGCCGAAGGAGTGCGTCGTGGTCTTCCAACTGCACAGCCAGCTTCAGGGCCGCGTTATGCAAATCCTGGGCCTGCCGAAAAATCCCACTTGAGGCATGCTCGCTGGCGAGGCGACGACGCATCCCGGCCACGAGGGTTACGGCGGTGAAGTAGGCGTCGCGTGCCTCGTGCAACGCGCCCTTCTGCACCGCAATGCGCCCAAGTGCAGAGTGGACACGCCAGAGTTGGGCTGGACGATCGGCAAGATCGGCGGCAATCACATGCAAAAGCCGATCAGCTAGCTCAACGTCCCCGGCTTCAAGCTGGAGCCAGGCCAGTTCCAGTTGACAGGCGGCGGCGGCACCCCGGTTGCCCAGGGCCACGAAACGGCTCGCCGCCGTCGCCCAGGTCTCGGCAGCCTCGGTCGTGCGCCCCAGTCCAAGCAACGCTCGCGCCCGCGCCTCCAGCAGTTTACATGCTCCCAGGTCATCACCGAGTCTTTCACCCTCGGCGGCCAGGGTGTCGGCCAAGGCCAGGGCGTGCGCCGGATCACCCTGGGCACAGGCGACCAGCACTTGGTTGCGCCCCGCGACGAAGGCAAGAAACGCATGCCCCCGTTCTCGGTAGGTCTGCGCGGCACGCTGGTAAACCGCCATCGCCAGATCGTAGAGTCCGCTCACATGCGCGACGGTTCCGAGATTGAAATCGCATCCGGCTGCGTGGGCGTGACGACCAAGCGCCAGAAAGCTGGTACGAGCGGCGACGCCGCGGGCGATCGCGTGCCCATAGTCATTCTGCAGATAGGCGACCGTCCCCAGGTCGCGTTCGCAGAGGGCCACCCGGAAGGGGAGATCGAGGCGTCGGTAGATGGTGTGGGCCTGCTCAAGCATCTGCTTCGCCGTAGCCAACGCTTCCCGCCGAAGCGCGAGCCAGCCTTGCTCAAACGCAACCCGGGCCACTTCGGCGCGGTGTCCCAACTGGCGAAAGAGGGCACCTGCCTGGTTGAGGCATTGCTGGGCTGTCGAGAAATCACCGCAGCCAATCGCGGCGACGCCGCTGACGTGGAAGAAGCGCGCTTGCAGGGCCAGGCTCGTGCGGGCTGTCACGAGCGGCGTGAGCATTGTTGTCAGGGTACGCGCCTCACGGTAGCGCCCGAGCACGTTCAAATGCGCCACTTGCTCACAGCGTGCTGCGAGCATCGCGTCGCCTCCTGGTAGCGTATGACACCTCGCGACGTGGTCTTCCCAGCCTGCCTGAAGTTCCGCCCCGCGACCCTGCAATTGCGCTAGCATCAACTGCGCACGTTCGCACAACAGGTGTGTCGCATGATCGGAGGGTGGCAGGTTTGCTGCGGCGGTGCCTAGCGCCTGCGCGGCAGCCTCAAGGCGTTCCCAGCGCAAGAGCGCCCAGCCAATGGCGAGCTCTTCATAGGCTGTTCGCGTACCCCGCTGCGACCACTGGCAAGCAATGCGCCCACTGCGCCGAGGATCGCGCTCGGCCAGTTGCATCAGGCGTACCCACTGCGCCGTGGTTGTCTGGCGGGAACTCTGCAACGCCACTACCCACCTTCTGCTCGTGCAAGCGCAATGGCAAGCTCGGGGCCATCCGGATCAGTAAGCGTGGCCAGCGGCAGGTGCGTCAGCAAGGCCACCTGATCATCACGCAGCGCCTGCACAAAGACCTGTTCGCCCAGACCAACCAGTACCGTCCCTGGGTGAGGAGGATGCACCCGTACTTCGAGGCACCACTGGTCAACATCGTGCGCCCCCACCGAGAGGCTGATCCGTCCTTCTGGTACATCTTCTTCAGCGACCAGTTGAAGTTCAGGCGTCGCACTGTTCCAGGCTGCTCCCGCTGCCAATTGGGGCGCAAAGACGTTCGCCAGGAAGGTGTGCGACAGACGGAGCGTCGGCTGATGCGCCTGGGGAAGCGGCGCAGTCAAGACCCCCGCGTCGGTTGCATCCATCAGCACGGCGGTATCGTGGTACACCTCGGCGCACAAAGGACACGTCCACAGGTGCCACCAAACATCAGGAAATGCGCGTGCAGCGGCAACTGCCCCTTCACTCCGCTCTACATCGAGCATCGCTGGCAGATCCATTTCCGTCGTTGCACAACTCGGATCACGTGGTGCCGGAATACCAATGCGTTCAGCGAGAAACGTCAGCAACGCCGTCTGGCAACGAGCGCAATCCTGCACATGGGCCACCAGGGCCACAGGCGGAGGGGCCTCATCGTAGGCAGCAAGCCAGTGATGAACCTCAACACACGGCGAAGAACTCATCGTCGATCCTTCCATCTACGTAGGGAGGGCTTGGCGTCCCTGAGACCCTCCCTATCTCCTGAATGTGGCAAGTGCAGCTTGCAGACATTCAGGAAGCAGCCTGCTGTTCATCGCCAGCTGCATACCACTGACGAATGACAGGATCATTGCGGAGCACCGTCCGCGCAAGTTTCAGCAGGGCGCGCACCCGTGACTCGTGGAGATTGACCAGGCTCCCGATTTCAGCCGAAGTCCGTTCCTCCAGGGCCCACAGCCGAAAAATTGGTAATAGGCGTTGATCAGTATGGGCAGCCAGCACAGCCTGCACCCGTGCCGCGAGCAAGCGTGCATACGTTGTCTCCTCGTGGGACACGGCCAACGCCTCACCTGACCGGGTTGTCGTGAGGAGGTCCAGCGACACACTCGGTGCTGAACGTCGTTGCGCATGGCTCATCCGCACATAGCGGTGCGCACTACGCACCACCACACTATAGGCCCACGAGAGAAACCGGCTTTGATAACGATAACTCGGGAGCGCCTGGGCCAGATCGCCACGGGCAATCTGCGCCAGATCATCAAGCTCGAGCGAGCCATCGCGTGACCAATCGATCCCCGCACGGCGCAACACCCCAAGCACTTGTTGTGACCACTTCACCCAGGTCTCGTGGTGCGCGGGGTGATGGGCATCACGAAGTGCAGCTACCATGCGATGATCGAGATGGTAATGTAACACCACCATTGATTGACGCTCGGGCGGGACAGCAGTTATCAATGGTGTCAACGCATGCACGTAATACTCGTATGTGAAGGCATCCAATTGCCACCCATACGCTTGATTGCACGCACTAATGATCTGGCGGCAAGCAAGCAAATTGCTTGCATCAGAAACAACTGCCATACGCTGAAAGATAAGAACATAAACGGATCGTATTCAAAGTATAACATGAAAAGATGGAGTTTCTCCTGGATGATGAAGTTCTCACCTGGATCACATCTTTCTTGTGTTCACATGTAGGGTAACAGGCAAGCCTGGGAGCGAGGGCGTCTCGCCCTCAAAGGCATTCCGAGGGCGGGACGCCCTCGCTCCCAGGAAAAGTGTGAACACTTATTTCACATTTGTACAATAATAGTGTACAATACGGCTTTTCGCCCTCTTTTATCGCTCAAATTGAGGCAGATGTGGCCTCGCCTTCGCTTGCTTCGCTCGAGAAGATTGCCAGTGCCCTTGGAGTCACTCGCGGCCAACTCTTGAGCTCGCTGGAACATAACGCTGCGGACGGTTCTAGGAGATGCCTGCCTGATGTCTATGATGATCACCCCACCAACTGAGCAAACGCTTGCCGATCAGCAGTTGGTTTCCGAGACCGCCCGCCGTCGTACATTTGCGATTATCTCGCATCCTGATGCAGGCAAGACAACGCTAACCGAGAAGTTGCTGCTCTACGCGGGGGCCATCGATCTCGCCGGTTCGGTGCGAACCCGCAAGCACCAGCGCCATGCGACGTCTGACTGGATGGCGATGGAGCGTGAGCGTGGCATTTCGATCACGTCCACGGTGCTGGCGGTTGACTATGCCGGCTGTCGGATCAATCTGCTTGATACCCCCGGCCACCAGGATTTCAGCGAGGATACCTACCGTACGCTGATGGCGGTTGATAGTGCCGTCATGGTGCTCGATGCTGCGAAGGGTATTGAGGCACAGACGCGCAAGCTCTTTGAAGTCTGCCGCCGCCGGGGGGTGCCGATTCTGACCTTTATCAACAAGCTCGACCAACCAGGGCGCGAGCCTCTCGATCTGCTTGATGAGATCGAGCAGGTGTTACAAATCGGTGCGACGCCACTCAACTGGCCGATTGGCTCGGGCGGCGATTTCCAGGGCGTCTACAACCTGTCTCGGCGTCAGGTGCTGCGTTTTACGCGTACTGCCCATGGTGCCCAACGTGCGCCGGTTCAGGTGGCTGATCTCGCTGATCCGTCCCTTGATACGCTGATTGGTCGTGCTGCGGCCCAGCGCCTGCGTGATGAGGTCGCCCTGCTGGAAGGTGCCGGCGCAGCGTTTGATGAGGCGACGTTCCTCCGCGGGGAGGTAACGCCGGTCTGCTTTGGAAGTGCGCTGAACAACTTTGGGGTCGAGCCCTTCTTGCAGACGCTGGTTGAACTCGCCCCGCCGCCTGGGATGCGGATGAGTGACCGGGGCTTGATCGATCCGATTGCCGAACCGTTCTCAGGCTTTGTCTTCAAGATTCAGGCCAACATGGATCCGCAGCATCGCGACCGTACCGCCTTTATCCGGATCTGTTCGGGTCGGTTTACCAAGGATATGCAGGTTCAGAACCCGCGCCTCGGGCGGAGCATCCGGCTCACACGGCCGAGTCGGATGTTTGCCCGTGAGCGTGAGACGGTGATCGAGGCTTTTCCGGGCGATGTGATCGGCGTGACGAATCCCGGGGTCTTTGCCATTGGTGATACGCTCTGTGCCGGATCGCCCTTGACGTTCACCGCCATCCCGCGTTTTGCGCCCGAGTGTTTTGCGGTGCTGCAGAACCGCAGCCTCGCCAAACACAAGCAATTCCACAAGGGCCTTGAACAACTCGTTGAAGAAGGGGTTGTGCAGTTGCTCTATGACCCTGATGGCCTGCGGCGCGAACCAACCCTCGCTGCTGTCGGCGCGCTCCAGTTTGATGTCGTGCAGGCCCGCATGGCCGCCGAGTACAATGTCGAGACCACCCTTGAGCCTTTGGCCTATACTGCTGCCCGCTGGCCGACCTGCACACCCGAGGTGTTGTCAGAGACGCGCCTCTTTTCAACGATACGTCAGATGCGCGATCACAATGGCGATCCGGTGCTCCTCTTTGCCAACGAATGGGAGTTGGCCTATGTCGAGCGTGAGCGCCCCCAGTTGCTGCTTCGCGGCCCTGACAGGATCGCGGATGAGTGAGCTTCCCGGAAGCTTTTAGCTTCCGGGAAGCTACGCCTCACCCGCGTACGCGGGCGGTCGTTTCCCGAATCACGAGTTCGGTTGTGATGGAGGGAAGCGCGGGTGGCTCGTTGGCAAGCAGCCTCAGCAACCCGCAGGCGGCCTGGCGACCCTGCTCAAGCATGGATTGACGGACGGTCGTCAGGGGCGGGGTGGTGTAGACTGAGCCGAGCAGATCGTCAAAGCCGACGAGCGAAATATCATCGGGAACACGAAGCCCGCGCCGGTAGAGGCCGAGCCTGATGCCGTAGGCCATCTGGTCGTTGGCGGCAAAGATCGCCGTGAAATGACTTCCCCGCGCCAGGAGCGTCTCAAGCGCAAGCAGGCCGCTCTGCTCGGTGAAGTTGCCCTCGACGATCAGGCGCTCATCAACGGCAAGCCCGGCTGAGGTGAGCGCCTCGGTATACCCGCGTTGCCGTTCGCATGCATCAAGGTGCGACGGAATGCCACTGATATGGGCGATCCGCCGATGACCGAGATCGATCAGATGGCGCACAGCCTGAAACGAGCCGGAGGCATTCTCGACGCGGATGCAGTGCTCTTCGAGACCCTCGATGTGGCGCCCGACGGCAATCAACGGGATTTGCTTGTTGATCGCACGCAAATCGATATCAGGATGATAGCCCCCCAGCACGATCAGGCCATCGACCTGGCGAGCCAGCAGAATATCAAGTGCAGCCTGTTCATCGAGCGACTCCCAGTGACCACTCGCAAAGACCCCCTGGTACCCACTGCCCGCCAGACCCTCTTCGATTCCCTGCGCTAGTTCACCATAAAACTGGCTCATCATGCTCTGCGTCAGGATGCCGATCACCATCGACTTCCCGAGAGAGAGGGCTCGGGCCGTCAGGTTAGGACGAAAGTTCAACTGCTCGATGGCCGCACGCACGGCTGCACTCTTGGCTGGGTGAACCCGGCTGCTCCCGGTGAGTACCCGCGAAACCGTGCTTGGCGAGACGTGGGCGAGCCGGGCGATATCACTGACGGTTGGTTGCTTTGACATAGGAACTTGCCCTATTTTTTGACAGCGGTTTCACGAACTGTTACGCGCAATATACCGACGTATTCTACCATAGAAGCAAAAAAGAGCCAATATCCGATTGGGTAATTTTGAAAACGGTTTCAAATATTTGGGCTTATAATGCCTTGACAGGATTCTTTTGGCCTTGTATAATGAAATCGGTTTCAAGATATGGGTCGGCAGCGTAAAGGCCGCAATCTGTTTTATTAGCTGACACTTATTTGCAAAAGAGGCCAACGTTGTTCCGTTATATCTCTGAAATCGGTTTCTTAATCAGGCAACGAGCCAAGACCGGTCAAATGCTGTACCGGTAACGCATCGTTGCAAGTCAATGGCGACGTGTCGCTCAAAGCTCTGGGAGGTTTCCTATGTCTAGGTGGCGTTCAACGATGTTCGGCCTGATCCTTGTCTTTGCGCTGCTCCTGTCGGCGTGTGGTGCCTCTTCTTCGGGTGGTGAGGGTACCGCCGGTTCGTCAACAACCCTTCGCGTGCTTGTCCATCAGAATCCCCCAATGGTCGCTTTTATGGAGGAGTTCAATAAGGCGTTTGAGACAGCCAACCCCGGTGTCAAGGTTGACATGACAGTAGTTAACGCAAATGAACTGAGCACCGTGACCCAGACCCGCCTGACGGCCAATGATATTGATGTGATTGGCATCTTTGGCTTCTCGAATCAGGCTCAACCCTTCATGTCCAATGTGACTCCGCCGAACTGGCAGACCCTGATTGAGGCTGGTTTGCTGCTCGATATCACTGATCAGCCGTTTGTCAAGAACTATGACGAGGTCTCGATCCGAGATGCGGGCACCTACAACGGCCAAGTCTATCATATCAACCTGGGCCGTGTCTCCTACAGTGGCATCTACTACAACAAGGATCTCTTTGCGGCCAACAATGTTGTCGTACCCACCACCTGGGACGAGTTGGTGCAAGCATGTGAGACCTTTGCGCAGGCGAATATCTCTTGTATGACGGCGGGTGGCAAAGATGGCTGGCCGATCTTCGTCGGGGCCTATGGGTTGATTGGTGCGTTGTTCCCCGATCAGGCCCAACTGGTCGAAGACCTCTGGACCGGTGAACGGCGCTGGAACGATGAGGAGTCGATGGTGATGTGGGAACGGATGCAGATCTATGCCCAGCAGATGATGGAGCCAGGGGCGAGTGGGATTGCGGGCGATGCTGCGCCTGGTCGCTTTGCTTCGGGTGCGGTCGCGATGTTCCCCGGTGGTACCTGGTACGCTTCGGCGATCGAGGCGGCTGAGCCCGAGTTTGAATGGGGCTATATTCCCTTCCCAGGCAGCAATGATGTTGCTGACAACTCCTTCCTCTTTGGCAAGTATGACCAGGGTTGGGCACTTGCCGCCAAGAGCCCCAATACCGAGGCGGGCATCAAGTATCTGACGGCCTTCTCAGAGCCAGCTAACTATCAGGCCTTTATCAATGCCGTTGGCTTTATTCCCACGCAGCCCGGCGCTACGCTCGATACCTTCATCGGCTCGGAAGTGGCTCCCTATCTCGCGAACTTCCGCGTAGGCTACGAGCAGTACTGGGTTGCCCCCAAGGGTGCCGGCGAGTATGCCAATCCGTTTGCTTCCTACTTCAAGCCCTTTGGTACCTTTGATGATCCTCAGGAACTTGCCGATCGAGTGCAGTCCGATTTGCAGTCGGGCCTCGATAGCAATTAGGTGCAATACCTTGCAAAGAAGGCGGTTGTTTTGACGCAAAGGCGCAAAGGCGCAAGGGTTTTCGCGTAGGTACGTTCACCCTTCGCGCCTTCGCGTGAGCTTCTTTGAAAAGTAGTGCAACTAGGCGTTCAATGATGCTTCACGGTGGGTTGCCGTTCGTCAGGGCAAGGTGCCTTGCGGCAACCCGGGAGTGCGGGCGGCCCGCCCGCGCTCCCCGCCGGTTCATGAAGCTGAAGCATTACATTGGGCATATGCGGAGTGCCGACTGAAGTCGGCTGACCCGGAAGCCGACTTCAGTCGGCACTACCCGGAATACTTCGTTCATACACTACTCAGCGTGGAGGTGTAGCTTGCATAACTATCATTTTGGGCGTGGTCGGGCGAGGTGGGCGCCCTATTTGCTGTTACTGCCCGGCTTCTTCTTTTACGTCCTGATTATGCTCGGCCCTTCGCTGGCGACGGCGGTCTATTCGTTCACCGATGCCAGCGGCATCCAGGGGTCGCAGCTCAACTGGATCGGTTTCGAGAATTATCGCGAGTTCCTCTTTATGGGCCAGGCTTCCATCGATAACTATGGGGCTCTCTGGCGCACCCTCGTCTTTTCCTTTTTCGTGACCACCATCCAGTTTAGTCTCGGGCTCTTCCTGGCGTTGCTGGTGAACCAGCGTCTGATTGGTGTCAATATCTTTCGGACGATCTTCTTTATGCCGGTGATCCTTGGTGCGGTGATCCAGGGTCTGATCTGGTCGCTCTTTCTCTATCCGCTCGGTGGGCCGCTCGCGACGATGCTTGAACCATTCGGCATTCGCTCGGAGTTTCTCGGTGGGCAGCCCTCGACGGCAATTGCCTGGGTGATCTTTGTCCAGATCTGGGCCAATGTTGGCGTGACGATGATGATCTTCATCGCCGGGTTGCAGACGATCCCTTCCGATCTCTACGAGAGTGCGCGCATTGATGGCGCGAGCGGCTGGCAAGCCTTCCGCCATGTGACATGGCCGCTCTTGACGCCGAGTGTCAATACGAATTTGCTGCTCAATATCATCGGCTCACTCCAGGCCTGGCAGTTGTTCCTGGTGCTCATCGGCTATCGCAATGGTACCCAGGTGCTCGGCTATCTGATCTTCGCCCAGGGCTTTGGTCAGACCTCGGGGAGTGTGACGAGTGCGTTCCGCCAGGGCTATGCGGCTTCGGCCTCGATTGTGCTCTTTTTTATCGTGCTGGCAATCGGTTTGCCGGTGCAGTATTTCCTCCAGCAGCGTGAAAAGAGGATTCTTGGATGAGTACGATAACGAACCCTGAAACAACAGCGCTTCCCGAGCGACGTTTATTCCCGGTCAAGCGCTTCAACTGGATCCGCTTTGTCTCGTATCTCATTCTCGGGCTCTTTGCCATCGTCTACCTCGGGCCGTTGATGATGCTGGTCATTACGTCGCTCAAGACGATGCCCGAGTTTATGAAGAGTGCGACGGCGTTGCCCTCTGGCTTGCACTTTCAGAATTTCATTGATGCCTGGCAGCGGGCCAACTTCTTGCGCTACATGACCAATACGTTGATCTATACGGTCTCGGCAACGGTGGTCTATGTGGTGATGGCGGTCTTTGTGGCCTTCCCGATCTCCCGTGGCTATGTCAAGGGCGCGGGTTGGTTGCTGACGCTCTATGTCATTGCGCTCTTTTTGCCTGTCGCCCTGATTCCTCAGTTCCAATTGATGCTCGGTCTGGGCCTCTACAACAACCCGTTCGGCTATGTGATGCTCTTCCTGGTCAATCCGATTGGCATTGTGATCCTGGTCAACTATATCAAGACGTTGCCAATCGAGTTGGACGAGGCGGCGGCGATGGATGGCTGCGGGTATTTCCGTTTTGTGACCTCGATTGTCTTTCCGTTGATCCAGCCGGCGATTGCAACGATCGCGGTGCTGCACGCGATCGGGATCTGGAACGAACTGATCTTGCCGACGATCTATTTGACCAGCAAGGATTACTATCCCATCACCCGTGGCATGATCGTCTTCCAGGGCGTCTATGGCAGTGAGTGGCCGACGCTCGCCGCTGCCGTCCTGATTATGACCTTGCCGATGCTCTTGCTCTTCCTTGTGCTGCAACGCTATATCGTTTCTGGCTTGACCGCAGGTGCGGTCAAGGGGTAAGGTTTTTCGCTGGGCGTGGCAGCGGCTTTGCCGCTGCCACGCCCAGCGAGGGGTGAGGAGCTATGCATATGGTTGAGGTGCAGGGTGACTTTGTTGAGCGCGAAGGTCTTGCGTGTTACCGGATCAGCAACATTGATCAGATGCCTCCCTTTCTGATGACTTTGGTCAGTGCGGCTGACCATTGGATGTTTGTGACGAGCAGTGGGGGCCTCACCGCTGGCCGCGTGAGTCCTGATACGGCGCTCTTTCCCTATGAGACGGTTGATCGGCTCTATGATAGTCAGGCCCACACCGGCCCGCTGACGGTCGTTGCGGTTACCCGGGCGGGTTTTACCCATCTATGGGAGCCGCTGGTGCGCTGTGATCAACACGATGACAAGGTTGTGCAGCATCTCTATAAGGATGCGTTGAGCACAACACTGGTCTTTGAGTCGATCAACCACGCGCTCGGGCTTGCGTTTACGATGACCTGGCAGACAAGCCCGCGGTTTGGTTTTGTGCGTACGTGTCGCCTCCAGGAATTGACGGGGGCACCATGTACAGTACGTCTGCTTGATGGTCTGCAAAATATCCTCCCTCACGGGGTGACTAGGCTTACCCAGTCACAGATGAGCAATCTGCTTGATGCCTATAAGCGCACCGTGCTTGACCCGAGTGGCCTGGCGATCTTTGCGCTCAGTTCGACCCTCACTGATCTCGCCGAGGCAAGCGAGTCGCTCCGGGCGACGGTGGCCTGGCAACACGGGCTGCCCAACGCGGTCACGCTGCTCTCTTCGGCGCAGGTCAGGGCTTTCCGCCGCAATGAGCCACTCCTTCCCGAGCACGATGTGCGTGGGCAACGCGGGGCCTATCTCCTTGCCACGACGCTTGACCTGGCCCCCGGTACGACCCATACGTGGCGTGTCGTTGCCGATGTTGCCCAAGATGCCGCTGCGGTCGCCGATCTTGCGCGGGCGCTGCGCGATGATCCTGCGGGCCTCGTCGCTGACCTCGAGGCCGACATTGCCCGTGGCCGCGCTGAGGTCGAGGCGCTCGTTGCTGCCGCCGATGGCCTGCAACAGAGCGCCGAGCCGATGACGATCGCCCACCACGCCGCCAATACCCTCTTTAACCTTCTGCGCGGCGGGGTCTTTGCCGATGGGTATCGTTTGGATGCTGATGATCTGCGTGCGTTTATGGCCGAGCGGAGCCCGCACCTGCTTGACCAGCACCGTGCCTTTTTTACGCATCTCCCCCCTCATCTTGAACTCCGTGACCTGCGGAGCAAGGCGACGACCAGTGGTTCTCCCGATCTCGAACGGCTCTGCACCGAATATCTGCCCCTCACCTTTAGCCGTCGCCACGGCGATCCCAGTCGTCCGTGGAATCGGTTCAGGATCAATGTCCGTACCCACGATGGACGCCGCCGCCTCACGTATGAGGGGAACTGGCGCGACCTGTTCCAGAACTGGGAACCACTCGGCTATGCGTTTCCCGCCTTTCTCGAAAGCATGGTTGCGCTCTTCCTGAATGCCACGACTGCTGATGGCTACAATCCGTATCGGCTCGCCCGGTCGGGCGTTGAATGGGAAGTGCCCGAGCCTGAGAATCCCTGGGCGAACATTGGCTATTGGAGTGACCACCAGATTATCTATCTGCTCAAACTGCTCGAGGCTACCGAGCGCTTTGAGCCGGGGCGGCTCAGTACGCTGCTGAACCGGCGCTGCTATAGCCATGTAGAGGTGCCGTACCGCATCAAGCCGTATGCGGCGCTGATCGCTGATCCAACTGCTACGATTGTTTTTGACTGGGAGCGTGAGCGCCTGATCGAGCAACGCGTTGCGGTCCGAGGTGCCGATGGCAAGTTGCTCCCCGGCCCCGATGGACAGGTCTTCCACGTGAGTCTGGCCGAAAAGTTGCTGCTGCTGCTGCTGGCCAAGCTCGTCAATTTCGTGCCTGAGGGTGGCATCTGGATGAATACCCAGCGCCCTGAATGGAACGATGCCAACAACGCTCTCGTCGGCAAGGGACTCTCGGTTGTCACCCTCGCCTACCTGCGGCGCTACCTCATCTTTTGCCGTGCCCTGTTTGCAAGTGGTCCCGGCGATCTCACCGTGACGACCGAGGTGCGCGCGCTCTTCGACAGCGTCTTTGGCCTGTTGGAGTCAGCATGCTTGTTGCTGCCTGCTGGCTTCGATGATACGAGCCGCCGTATCTTGATGGATGCGCTGGGCAGTGTGGGCGAGCATTACCGCGAAGGCATCTATGCCTCTGGTCTGAGCGGCACATTCCGCCCGCTCTCACGCAGCACCGTCGTTGAGCGTCTCGAGCTTGCGCTTGCCTTTGTCGAACAGAGCCTGCGGGTCAATCGGCGCGATGACGGCCTCTATCATAGCTACAATCTCTTACGGCTTGACCCAGATCGTGCGTCCATCGGTCGGCTCGGCGAAATGCTGGAAGGTCAGGTCGCGATCCTTTCGTCGGGCCTGCTGAGTGCTGAAGCGAGTCTGGCACTGCTCGCAACGCTGCGCACAAGTGCCCTCTATCGACCAGACCAGCAGAGCTACATGCTCTACCCGAATCGCGATCTGCCCGGTTTTCTGCAGAAGAACCATGTCGCGGCCACGCAGGTCGCCTCGCTCAAGCTTGTTGCGGCGCTCGAAGCGACTGGTGACCGCCGACTGCTTGTGCGCGATGCCAACGGTGATTACCACTTTGGCGGCGATCTCCGCAACCTCCGTGATCTACAGGCGCTTTTTGACGAACTGAGTCGCGACGTACGCTTTGCCCCCGCCGTTGTCACTGATGGCCCCAGGCTGGCCGCGCTCTTTGAAGAAGTCTTTCGTCACAGTGAATTCACCGGACGCTCGGGCAGTTTCTTTGCCTACGAGGGTCTCGGCAGCATCTACTGGCACATGGTTGCCAAGTTGTTGCTGGCGGTGCAAGAGACGCATGCGCGTGCCATCGCCGAGGGCGCTGATGTTGCGACGATCAACGGGCTTGCCGAAGCGTACCACAGTGTACGGACGGGGCTCGGCTTCCGCAAAGATCCGGCCACCTACGGGGCGTTTCCGTTCGATCCCTATTCGCATACCCCGCTTGGCCGTGGGGCGCAGCAGCCTGGCATGACCGGTCAGGTCAAAGAGGAGTTGCTCACGCGGATGGGTGAACTCGGCCTTGTGGTCGAGGGCGGATGCCTCGCCTTTCGCCCGCACCTGCTCGATCCAGCCGAGTGGGGGCGTGCAGCGAGCGTCTTCAACTACCTTGATGTCGCCGGCCAGCGTCGCACCCTGCGCCTCCTGGCAGGCGCGCTCGCCTTCACCTTTTGCCAGGTACCGGTGGTCTACCAGCGCGGCGACACTCCGCAGATCACGCTTCAACTCACCGACGGCACCACACAGACGATACCTGGAGACACCCTGGATCTCGCGACGAGTCGCAGCATCTTCGAGCGCACCGGGAAGATCGAGGCCGTCACCGTCATCCAACCTTAGGGGAAACTGGCAAAACACCGAACGGCCCGCTCGTCCTGCAAGGACGAGCGGGCCGTTCGGTGCTTGTCACCATCTCTACCAGTAGAAAGCAAAGACAAAGACGAGCAGCATAAACGACAGTGCCCCGGCCAAAGTATACATCAAGACCGTAGGCCCAACTTCCGGACTTCCACTCCACTCAGGCTTCATCGAGACCTCCTTCCACGTCAGCGAGGTGACGCTCCACGCAACTATTGTGCTTGTCGCATCCCTCGCTATGAAACGTCGCTACTGACGCCCATCAAGACAGGCGTCAGCAGAGCGCCACTTATTTATCGCGCTTGGCATCGCCAATCGCGGCCTGCGCCGCTGCGAGGCGGGCAATCGGCACCCGGTAGGGTGAGCAACTGACATAGTTGAGGCCAACCTGGTGGAAGAAGACGACCGAAGCCGGATCGCCCCCATGCTCGCCACAGATACCGACCTTCAGATTGGGCCGGGTGCTCCGTCCGCGTTCGGTGCCCATCTGGACAAGTTGACCAACACCACGCTGATCAATCGTCTGGAAGGGATCGTCGGCCATAATCTTACGCTCGACGTAGAGGGGCAAGAAGCGCCCGGCGTCGTCACGTGAGAGCCCGAGGGCCGTCTGCGTGAGGTCGTTGGTGCCGAAGCTAAAGAACTCGGCGACACCGGCGATCTCATCGGCGGTCAGGGCTGCACGGGGCAACTCGATCATCGTGCCCACGAGATACGGGATCTCAATGCCCGCCTCGGCAAAGACCTCGGTGGCGACCTTGCGTACCAGTTCTTCTTGCGGCTTGAGTTCACTGAGATGGCCGACCAGCGGGATCATCACCTCGGGATGCACATCAACGCCTTCGCGTTTTACCGCGACGGCAGCCTTGAAAATCGCCCGGGCCTGCATTTCGGTGATCTCAGGATAGATAATCCCAAGGCGGCAGCCACGGAAACCAAGCATCGGATTGGCCTCGCGGAGACTCTCGACCTTGGTTTTCACCCGCCTGGGATCGGCGCCAAATTTGGCAGCGAGGGCCTCGATCTCGTGATCGTCGTGAGGCAAGAACTCGTGCAGCGGCGGGTCAAGCGTTCGAATAGTGACGGGCAAACCGTCCATCGCCCGGAAGAGCCCTTCAAAGTCACTCTGCTGCAAGGGTTCGATCTTGGCCAGGGCGGCGCGGCGCTCTTCAACCGTATCAGCCAGGATCATCTCGCGCACGGCATCAATGCGGTCGCCCTCAAAAAACATGTGCTCGGTGCGACAGAGCCCGATGCCCTCGGCCCCAAACTGGCGGGCAACTTCGGCATCGTGGGGCACATCGGCATTGGCGCGTACGCCCATCGTCCGGATCTCATCAGCCCAACTCATCAACTCGGCAAAGTCTTCGGACAATTCAGGTTCGACGGTTGGCATCGCCCCGGCAAAGATCTCGCCGGTACCGCCATCGAGGGTGACCCAATCACCCTTGCGGATCGTCACGCTCCCGACCGAGACCGACTGATCGGCGTAGCTGACGCGCAATTCACCGGCACCAGCCACACACGGCTTGCCCATTCCACGGGCGACCACCGCAGCGTGCGACGTCATACCCCCACGGGCGGTCAGAATCGCCTGAGCGGCCACCATGCCGTGGAAATCTTCGGGGGCCGTCTCAACCCGGATCAGCACCACCTTCTCGCCCGTATTCGCCAGCAACTCGGCCTCATCGGGATCAAAGACCGCCTTGCCACTCGCCGCGCCGGGCGAGGCAGGCAGACCAGTGGTTAGCACCGTCGCCGTCTTACGGGCCTCGGGATCAATCATCGGGTGGAGCAACTGATCGAGCGCGTGGGGGTCAACCCGTTGCACCGCGGTTGCCTTATCAATGACACCCTCGTGAGCGAGATCCACCGCGATCTTGACTGCAGCGGCCCCAGTGCGCTTGCCAGCGCGCGTCTGCAACATCCAGAGTTTGCCACGCTCGATGGTAAACTCGACATCCTGCACGTCATGGTAATGCTGTTCGAGTTGCTTGGCAATCGTCGCAAACTCGGCATAGACCTCGGGCATCGTCTCTTGCAACCGGCTAATCGGCTGTGGGGTCCGCACACCGGCGACCACATCTTCGCCCTGGGCATTGACCAGGTATTCACCGAAAATCGCCGAGTCGCCCGTACTGGGGTTACGTGTAAAAGCAACGCCAGTGGCCGAGTCGTTGCCCATGTTCCCAAAGACCATTGACTGCACGTTGACGCCGGTGCCGAGGCTATCCGCGATCTTATTGATGCGCCGATAATCGCGGGCGCGTCGCCCATTCCACGAGCGAAACACAGCGGCAATTGCTTCGCGCAACTGCTCGTACGGGTCTTCAGGGAATTCGACGCCTGCATCTTCTTTGATAATGCCCTTGAACGTCTCGGCGATCTGAGTCAACTCTTCTGCCGAAAGATCGGTATCCTGGCGCTGACCATGGCCTTTGGCCTCGTCCAACACATGCTCAAAACGCTCGCCATCGACCCCGAGCACAATCTTGCCAAAGAGTTGCACAAAGCGGCGGTACGCATCGGCGGCAAAGCGTGGATTGTCGGTCAGTTGGGCCAACCCTTCACGCGTCGCTTGGTTGAGCCCCAGGTTGAGCACGGTGTCCATCATGCCCGGCATGGAAAACTTGGCCCCGGAACGGACAGCCACGAGAAGGGGGTTGGCGGGATCGCCAAACGTCTTGCCTGTCTGCGTCTCAAGGTCTTTCATTGCGGCAATGACCTGATCCCACAGACCCTCAGGAAATTCCTGTCCGACATCGTAATACGTGTTACAAGCCTCAGTCGTGATGGTAAACCCTGGTGGCACTGGCACACCGGTGCGGGTCATTTCTGCTACACCTGCACCTTTGCCGCCAAGAAGATCCCGCATCGTCGCGTCACCCTCACGAAAGAGGTAGACCCATTTCTTGCTCATAGAGCCTCCTGCTCCTGCTGGCGTAGTCTTGAAAACCATATCAAACTATAACGCCCTGATCGCCAAATGTCAAAGGTTTGGGCCATATTCCCCTTCTGGCACGGGGTCAATTGTTGCAGGGAGGTGTGGGCGACTTCGCCGCCCACACCTCCCTGCAACATACGTCTCACTTCAGAGTACGGCAGGCGTACCTGGGGGTGCTGCCGTGGTATGTTCCACGATCCAGGTGGTGAGCATGCTATCACGGGGATCGTGGGTGGTCGTGGCAAGCCTTGTCAGGGCATCGAGATCCTCGCTGGTTGCCTGCAAGGCCAGGCCATTGCGCCCGAGAAAGAGCCGCATCGCTTCGCCGGCGATGCGTTTGTTGCCGTCACGAAAGGGGTGATTTGCGATCAGCAGAAAGACGAGGGCGGCAGCCTTATCGGCGAGACTGGGAAAGGATTCTTGCCCAAAGGCGGCCTGAAACGGCGTTGTGAGCGCCGAGAGTAACCCCGAAGGGTTGACGATCTCGAAACGCCATGGATCATCGACGGCAATCCGGTCACGAATATCTACCAGATCCCCCAGTGTAATATGGTGGGTCATGCGTTTGTCACCATCAGATGTTCACGTACCCAGGCAATGACCTCGGCACGTGCGTGATGTTCAGCTGCCGCCAGCGCAAGGGCATAGATCTCATCGTTACTCGCGGTGAGACTCGCCCCATTTAGCGTTGCCATCAGGTCAAGCGCTACAACAGCAACTCGTTTATTCCCATCCGAAAAGGGATGCCCGCGAATAAGCGCATAGGCCAGCGCACCAATCTTGCTCGCCAGATCAGGATATAAATCAACCCCAAACATGCTTTGTTGAGGCGTCGCGACGGCAGCTTGCAGACGGGCAAAGCCCGCCTCGGTAATGCCTGGCATCCCGCCAAACTGCTCGATCAGCGCTTCATGGATAATGAGCAGGTCGGTCGCGTGGAGATAGTGCATAGGCATCAGGTCAGGTTCATCAGCGCTTCACGATATTTTGCCATCGTGATGCGCAGGCGGGCGAGCAATTCCGGGCTGGCTTCGGGTAACGGGCGCAACAAAACCCGCCCATCGCTGAGCCGTTCAAGTGAGACAGCAAACGCGGTTGGCGGAGCCTGTTCCAGCCAGGTGCGCAACGCAGCGCACAGTTCATATTCTTCAAGCAGTAGATCGTCCATAGAACCTTAAAACCTGGCCGGCACACGCAAGGCTGCGCGTAGACGGCGATGGTATTCATTGCGCGAGATCTCGATAGTACCGAATTGTAGCATATGGTCGCCCACAATGTACTGCGAATCGAGCAAAACAAAGCCCCCGGCATGCAGTCGTTCGACCAGATGCACCAGCGCCACTTTGCTCGCATCACGCTCGCAGTGAAACATGCTCTCGCCCGCAAAGAGGCCGCCAATGGCGACCCCATACAGCCCCCCGACAAGCTGGTTGTTGCGCCAACATTCGACGCTGTGCGCAAAGCCGAGTTGCTGCAAGGCAGTGTAGGCCGCGATCATCTCGTCACTAATCCAGGTCTGCTCGCGACCCGGGGCTGGTTCGGCACAGGCCCGCATCACGTCGCGAAAGGCCGTGTCATAGCGCACCTCAAAGCGCCCGCTGCGCACGGTACGCGCCAGACGTCGCGGCACGACAAACCCATCTAGGGGGATAATGGCTCGGGTTCTGGGTTCGTACCACCCAATGGCACCGTCTTCATCCGCCATCGGAAAGATGCCCTGGCTATACGCCGCGATCAGCATGTCAGGCGTTACGTGGGTCACCGTCGACCCTCGCCATACCGCTGTTCAGTCTGCCCGATCCCTCTGGTGATAATTTGCCACCCCCAGACCAGAAACAGCAACGTGCTGGCCAGGCCGGCCGTGATCGTCCAGTCGGCCCCGTCTAGCACCAGCGCCAGCCAGAGTGGTGCGCCCAGCACCCCGTACATCAGCAGGCTCAAGCCCAGAATCGCTGGAAGCAACGCGATGAGCATGCTTGTCCACGCAAAGCGCTGGACGACCAGCAGCAGGTAGAGTAGGCCGTAGCTGATCAGGCTCGCCATCATTGCGGCAAGCACCGAAGCACTTAAGCCGAGCGGCAGCCCGCCGTTGCTTGCGTAGCTCCAGAACCCGAGGCGCATCCCAGCCACTTCGATGAGCAGGTGGTAGAGCAGAAAGACCAGATAGGTGAGCAGGCCGGTGACCTGCCCAGGGAACCACCAGCGGAATCGGTAGAGCGTAAAGACCGCCAGCGCCGGTAGGGGGATCAACCAGGCACTACTTAACATAATGCCTAAAGGGACAGGCTCAGCCGCAAGGATCTGGACAGTCACCACATCAAGGCGATACTCAAGGCCATACGCAAAGCTCCAGAGAGGGATGACGAGGGCGCTCACATGGCCGGCGAGCAGCGTAAAGAAATAGATGGGCGTGCGTTGTGTCCAACTGAAATAGCCGATGGCTGCATACCAGATCAGCAACAGGAGAATCGTGAGAAATTCGCTCATAAGCCGTTGCGACAGGTCAGGTTAAGCCCCACCCTGGTAAAAGCACAGAGGCGTGCGTCGACGCTGCTACTGCCACTCATACTCACGTATTTGGCCTCCACGCAGGGTAAAGAGTTGATCGGTCAGTCCGTGGTCGCGTTGGGCTGCATCAAGTTGGATCTGATTGGCGATGTTGGTCAGAATCTCGCGGTCAGCATCGCTAAAGGCAATCAGAAAGTCGCGATTGGGAATACCGATCACCATCTGCCCAGGAAAATCGATGCGATGCCGTTCGAGCAGATTCGCTAAGAGCAGACGGGTTGCATCAAACCCGTCAAGGGTATTATAGATCAGAAGTCGCGAAGCCCCCTCGCCAGCGATCGTGTAACTGGTCTTTTCTTCGGTGCGCTGGCGCAGATTGGCGATCGCCGTTGTGTGCAGGTCGTGTTCTGCCAGATCCCAGCGTTCCAGATGATCGTCATTGAGATAGGCAATGCTCGCCTGTTCGTCAATGACGTAGGTAAGCATCAGATCCGCCAGGAAGGGGCGGTAGACAATCATCGGGAGTTTGCGCTCGCGAATTGCCACGAGCAATTGGATCGGTTTGAGCATGGGGTAGACCCGATGCCCTATTTCATTAAAGATAGGATATTCGCGCATACTTTCACCATGTCGAGGCTGCCGCTCTTAAAACCTGTTGCTTTGCTGGCAAAACGGCCAGCGAAGCAGAGATTCTTCCCTTCACTTTTTCCACGCTGTGCGTAACGCTTCAAGCGGCAGGTTGAGCACGCGCGCACCCTCGGCTTCGATCTGCAGGTGTGGCTCAACGGTGACCGTCCCAAGATGCACCAGCGGCACCCCGCGCAATACGTCTTCAAAAGCTTCACGCTCTTCTGACGGTACTTCGATCAGAAAACGACTTGGACTTTCGCTGTACAAGGTGACGACGACGCCTTCGGTGAGCAGGATGGGATCAAGCGTCAGGTCGAGACCCAGGTTGCCGGCGATGACCATTTCGGCAGCGGCCACGCCAAGCCCGCCTTCGCTCAGGTCGTGACAGGCGGCAACTAGTCCGCCTTTGATCGCCGTATGCAGGGCGTTGAAGGTTGTGCGCGCTGTGTCCAGGTCGACCCGAGGCACCTGGGTGCTACCGGGATACGCATGGGTATCCACGAGGCCGAGGTGACTGCCCCCGAGTTCGGCGCGGGTCGTGCCGACAAGGTAGATCGCATTGCCTGGGCGCTTGAGATCCATTGTGACGCAGTGGCGTACATCGGGTACAAAGGCTAGCGCCGAGACGAGCAGCGTCGGTGGAATGGCGACCCGGTTGCCCTCAGCGTCGCGGTACTCGTTGTTGAGCGAGTCTTTGCCCGAGATAAAGGGGGTGCCAAAGGCGACAGCGGCATCATAACAACCTGCGGTGGCGCGTACCAACCCCGCCATACGATCAGGCTGGCGTGGATCGCCCCAGCAAAAGTTGTCGAGGATCGCTGTCTGTGCGGGGTCGCCGCCGACGGCAACGACGTTGCGCATGGCCTCGTCAACCACGGCGAGCGCCATCCAGTAGGGGTCAATGTATCCGTAACGTGGATTGATGCCACAGCCAAGGGCGAGGCCACGCGTGGTCGTTGGCACGGGTTGCAACACTGCCGCATTGCCGGGGCCATCCATCTGTGCCCCGACCAGTGGCTTGATCACCGTTGCCCCACGCACTTCGTGATCGTAGGTGCGCACGATGGCCTCTTTTGAGGCAATATTGGGGTGCCCGAGCAAGGCTATCAGGAGATCGCCCGCAGTTTGGTCTGACGGGGCGGTTGCCGGTAGGGGGGCGGTTTTTCCTTCCCCCGACCAGCGGGCCTCAAGAATACGCTGGGGCCTTCCATCGTGCAGAAAGTCCATCGTCAGATCAACCACATTGAGCCCACTGTGCGTTACGCGCAGGTGTTTGTCGTTGGTGAATTGCCCAATCACCGTTGCTTCGACATCCTCGGCCGCGCAGAGCGCCAGGAATTCGTCGAGATTCGCGTAGGGCACCGCCAGCACCATGCGTTCCTGCGCCTCAGAGAGCCAGACTTCCCAGGGTTGCAAGCCGGCATATTTTAGCGGAACCTGTGCTAGTTCCACCGTTGCGCCACATTCTGCGCCCATTTCGCCCACCGCTGAGGAGAGCCCACCCGCGCCACAGTCAGTAATGGCGCTGTAGAGGCGGCGGTCACGCGCCTGCAGCAGCACATCAAGCATATTCTTTTCGGTAATCGGGTCGCCGATCTGCACTGCACTACCCACGGTGGTTGCTGTGTCATGGGTCAACTCGATGCTGCTAAACGTCGCCCCGTGAATGCCGTCGCGCCCGGTGCGCCCGCCAAGCACAACGACGGCATCCCCTGGTGCGACCTGGCGAGGGTGGTAGCCCCGCGGGGCCAGTCCCACAGTCCCCGCATAGACGAGCGGGTTGGCCGTGTAGCCCGGATCAAAGAGCACCGCCCCATTGACGGTCGGAATGCCGAGTTTATTGCCATAGTCGCGCACGCCGGCGACCACCCCGGTGGCGACACGCTGGGGATGCAACACCCCTGGCTGCAAGCGCTCAGGGGGCATATCGGGCATCCCAAAGCAGAGCACATCGGTATTGGCGATTGGTTCAGCGGAAACGCCGAGCACATCACGGATCACCCCGCCCACCCCCGTATTCGCCCCGCCGAAGGGTTCCAGCGCACTCGGATGATTGTGGGTCTCGACCTTGAACGAAACCTCGTGCTCATCGGTAAAGGCGAGGATGCCGGCATTATCAACAAACGCACTCAAGACCCACGGCGCGCTGGTGTGCGCAGCGCGGGCGGCGAGAACGGCGTCGGTTGCCGCCATCAGATAGTGGCGAATCAGACTGCTGATCGTCACCGGCGCACCGGCAAGCTCGTGCCACATCGGGTAGAGCGTTGAGGCCCCGGGGGGGGGCGCTACGGTCTCGCCACGAAGATCCTGTTGATACCTAACTTCAGCCTTAAACGTCTTGTGGCTGCAATGCTCACTCCACGTCTGGGCCAGCGTCTCAAGCTCGCCATCACTCGGGTCGCGCCCGAGTTGCGCAAAATAGTCGCGGATGGCGCGCATTTCGGCAAGATCGAGCGCAAGCACGCCCTCGCGGCTAATGCGCAGCAACGTTTCATCATCGGCGGCAAGCAAGGGCACCGCCATCACATGGAGGGCGTGCTCGGTTGGGGCCGCTAGCAGGGTGTCATAGAAGCCCAGGCGCTCATCAAACGCGCCGCCGGGCTGATAGATCAAGGTTGTCTGCACCAGATCGATGGCGAGCTCGTTGGCCCGTTGTTCGGGATCGCCGCCGGGCGGCAAGAGATAGCGCCGCAGGGCGCGGGCGCGTTCCACCTCTTCGATGCCGAGGCGGTGAGCCCCAATACGCACACTTTCCCCTTCGTTATCCGTCACCCCTGGACGATACGCAACCTCAATAACGTGGCCCGCAACCGGGATCGGCTCGGTCGCCAGCGCTACCCGCTCGAGCGCACACCAGGTCGCTGTCTGCACAACGGGATCGTGCAGCAACTCTTCGGTCAGGCGGGCGACTGATGCAGCGTGCAACGCTTCACCAGCAAGCAAATAGAGCAGATGCAACTGCTCGTGATACGCGGTCGGCTCGCGTGGAACAACTGTGACCAGGAACTGAGCCATAGGTTATGCCTCCGGCGGGGTATCGTCAAGGATGGAGGCGATTGTAGCCGATCAGTTGCAAGCCCGTCAAGCAATGAGGAGCATGCTATAATAGCCAAAATGTTGCCTAAGCAACTCAAAAGGAGACGTTATGCAGCTCTATCTGGATACCGCGAACCTCGATGAGATTCGCGAAGCAGCGAGTTGGGGTATCTTGAGTGGGGTCACGACCAATCCAACCCTGATTGCACGCGAGAAGGGGGCGGATTTCAAGCAGACGATTAGTGAGATCGCCGAGCTGGTGAATGGGCCCATCAGTGCCGAAACCATTTCGCTTGATGCCCCGGGCATGATCAACGAGGGCCTGGAATATGCCCAGTGGCATCCAAATGTCATCATCAAGGTACCCAGTACCACCGAGGGGCTGAAGGCAGTCTATGAACTGGCGAAACGTGACATCCGTACGAACGTTACACTCTGTTTCAATGCAGCCCAGGCGCTGATGGCCGCGCGGGCAGGTGCCTTTATCATTAGCCCATTTGTTGGGCGGGTTGACGACACCGGCGTTGATGGTATGCAACTGATCCGTGAAATTGCGACGATCTATCGTCAGGATCGCGCCATTACGACGCTCATCCTGTCGGCGTCGATTCGCCACCCACGTCATATTATTGATTCGGCGCTTGCCGGGGCCGATATTGCGACATGCCCCTTCAAAGTGCTGCAACAGGCTATGCGCCATCCACTCACTGATCGCGGGATTGAACAATTTCTTGCCGATTGGAAATCACGAACCTAGATGGAAACGATGCAGCCATTGATGTTAGGGCTTGTCGGTGATGGGGCTTCCGGCAAGACGACCCTGGTGCGCGGGGTGGTGCGTCTGCTTGGCAATCAGGGGGTGACGCCGATCTGCCTCGATGACTATTATCGGTATTCGCGCGCCGATCGCCGTGCTCGTGGGCTCACCGAAGCCGATCCAGCCGCCAACGATCTCGAGTTGATGATGCAGCACCTGGCGACGCTTCGCGCCGGTGGCACTGTCCGCAAGCCGTTCTACGATCATCGCACCGGCACGCTGCGTGGCCCCGAAGAGGTTGCGGCGACAGGGTTGGTGCTGGCGTATGGGATGTTGACGCTGGCCTTGCCTGATCTGCTGCCCCTCTTTGATCTCACGGTCTATCTTGAACCCGACCAGGCGCTGCGGCGAGCATGGCGGCTGGCGCGTGATGTGCGTGAGCGTGGGTATACGGCTGCCGAAGTGAAGGAACAGCGTGAGCGGCGCGAACGTGATGGGGCTCGTTTTATTCGTGTGCAGCGCGTGCTGGCCGATGTGGTGGTGCGCTTTCACGATCGCCCCAGTGGCTCGAACCCCGATCTTGATGCCGAATTGATCTTGCGCCGTGCCGATCGTGCGACTCCACTCGATCCGTTGCTGGCGCGGCTTCAGCAGGCTAATGTGCCCGGCCTGCACATTACGCAACTCGACCGCGATGACGATGGCAAGCCCGCCGATCTGGTGACCATTGATGCCACGATCAGCCAGTCAGCAGCGACGGCAGCCGCGATGATTCTCGGCGTCGGCATTCCCGATTTTCAACTCGCCGAGTGTGTCAATCTTGGGCAGATCCGAACCGACGATACCGCCCAGCATAGCCGTAGCCTCGCGCTGACCCAGTTGTTGATCGTGCGCCGGTTACTCCAGCGCTCGTCAGATACGAAGTAGTGGGTCAACGACGTTTTCTGCTCTGCTCGCGGCCTTTGATTTGACGCAAAGGCGCAAAGGCGCAAAGAGCGTTGAGACCGTATCTGGACGCCAAGTATGCGATGGATAGCTGTGCCAGAGGTAGAGAAGAAAACGTAGGTTACACACTACTCAGTAGTGTGTAACCTACGTTTTCTGCTGTTGTACGATCTTCCTTGCCTAAGGATAGACGGTATGATTCGCTACGGTTGGGCCATATCTTTGCTCTTGTGCCTCGGAACGGTCTTTGGTTTTGGGGCAGCGCAGTTGCTGGCCGTTCCCGAGTTGCCTGCAGCCTATCAGGTGCAACCCGCTTATGTCGTCCATGCAAGCACCCCCGTGCTCCCGGCGAGTCTCCCTGCGCTACCTGTCGTTGAGGCAGGTGGTACGCATACGTGCGTGATCAATGCCGTGGGTCAGCTTTCGTGTTGGGGCTTGCCCAGTGATCCGCCTGCGGATCTCGGCCCTGTCACCCAGGTCAGTGCCGGTTCGGCGCATACCTGTGCGCTGACGAAGACCGGGGAGGTGCGGTGTTGGGGGTGGGATGTTGATGGTCAGGCGAGCGTGCCTGTTGAGCTTGGCATCGTTACCCAGGTGAGTGCCGGCGGGTTGCATGCCTGTGCGCTGACGAAGACCGGGGAGGTGCGGTGCTGGGGCAATAACGATGATGGTCAGACCACGGTACCGAGTGACCTCAGCAGTGTGACCCAGGTTAGTACTGGCTGGGGTCACACTTGTGCCTTGATGAGCAGCGGATTGATCCGTTGCTGGGGGGCCAACGACGACGGTCAGACCGGCGTGCCTGGAGGCTATGAGCGCTTTACCCAGGTCAGTGCGGGATGGTACCATACCTGCGCCGTGACGACGACCGGTGAAGTGCGCTGCTGGGGGGCCAACGACGATGGACAGACCACCGTACCGCGCACGCTTGGACGCCTTACTCAGATCGATGCCGGATGGCATCATACCTGTGCGCTCACGAGCGGGGGGATTGTCTTCTGCTGGGGCCAGCATACCTATGCTCAGACGACCGTGCCATCTGATGTTGGGCGCGCGACGCAACTCAGTGCTGGCTGGGGGCATACCTGTGTGCTGACCGTCAACGGAGCAGCACGCTGTTGGGGCTACAACGCGTATGGACAGGCCAATGTCCCGGCTGATGTTGGTGATGCCGTGCAGGTGCGTACGGGTTGGGGGCACACCTGTGCGTTGAGTGACACCGGGGTGGCGCACTGTTGGGGCGAGAACATCGCAGCCCAGGCGACCGTGCCACCGGATCTTGACTCTGTCGCCGCGATGACCGCGGGCTGGTTTCACACCTGTGCGGTAACTGATAGCGGCCATCTGCGTTGCTGGGGCGACAACAAAGATGGACAGACCACCATTCCACCTGACCTCGGCATCATTGCCCAGGTGAGCGCAGGCAGCGAACATACCTGTGTCCTGACGAACAGTGGTGACGTACGTTGCTGGGGGTACAACTGGGAGGGCCAGGCAACGGTGCCACGTGACCTTGGTTTCGTCAGCCAGATCAGTGCCGGTGGGTATCATACCTGTGCCTTGACCAGCAACGGAAACCTACGCTGCTGGGGGAGCAATACGGATTGGCAGGACAATGTGATTGGACAGGCGACCGTACCAGCAGATCTTGGTATGATCACGCAGGTCAGTGCAGGGTCGTATCATACCTGTGCGTTGACCGACGAGGGCCTGGTTCGTTGCTGGGGGAACAATGTGGATTGGGAGGGCAAGCTGACTGGGCAGGCCACCGTGCCGCCGGATCTCGGCCCTGTCACCCAGATCAGTGCCGGCGGGTTGCATACCTGTGCCTTAACGAACACCGGGGCCGTGCGTTGCTGGGGCAGTAATGCCCATGGTCAGGTGGATGTCCCAGAAGATCTTCATCTTGTGACCCAGATCAGCGCAGGTCACGGTCATACATGTGCCTTGCTGGAGAGTGGAAGGCTGCGCTGCTGGGGTGACAATCGCTCGGGGCAGACGCGCATCCCACGCGATCCGCTGAAGGTACGACTCTATCTGCCAACGGTCTACGGTCTTTCTGGTTCACCTGCGGCAGCCTCAGCGAGCCGATAGCGAAAATCGCAGTGACTCGCCCCTTGCATAATCGTCTGGGTACGGGTCAACTCAACCCCAGGATTGAAGCCCTCGATCAGAGCATAATCGCGATTGCACGAGAGCACCGCACCAAGTTCAGGAATACCGAGCGCCTGGTAGAGTTCTGCATAGCGACAGCGCGTCACATTGAAGCCAAAGCGTTGCGCATCGCGCTCGACGACCTCGATGCGCAACGCATCGTCTTGCGTCCAAGCGTCCAGCGTCTGCTCAAAGGCACCGAGGTCATTGCGGCCCACTTGTGTTGCCAGTTGCGCCCCTTGCTCGCGGGCGATCCGCACAATCGTCGCACGGGCGACCTCAAGCACCGCCTCACGACCGAACTCAGCCCCCAGCGCGTCTAATAATGGCCCAACGATCCGCGCCTCGATCTCACGACGACGCAGCACCCCAATCGCATTGCCCGTATCGGCAAGGGTTCCCTGGGCGAGATTCTTTGACGCTTCCTGCTCGTGCATGGTTGGTACTCCTCAATCACGTGAAAAACACGCACTCTCGATCCAGAAACACGAAATACACGATATCTCTGCACATATTATATACGCGCGCTCATACATCTTTTGCCCGCGCTCATAACTGCGACCGCAGGTGCTCATCTTCCAGGTCGATATCGTCGTCGAACTCCGAGACGCCGTAGCGCCCCAGGAGTCCGAGGAATTCGCGCCGCGACACGCCAAGGATCTCGGCGGCCTTGCCGGTCGAGAAAGCGCCGAGTGTATAGAGCCGGATCAAGCCCGCCTCGTGGGCAAGGTGCTCAAACTGATCTGGTGTCAGACCTGCAAGAGTGAGCAACTCGTCGGGGTAAGCAATCTGAATGGTCATACCCTCCTCCTCTGTTGGTATAGATCGCACCGCCCTCGGTGTTCGCCAGGCAGACCACCGTGGCGACCAGTTCACCGTCGGGCAGGCGCTTGAGGTCACTCTTGAACTCTACGCTGATGGACTCACGTTCGGAGATGGTGCGCATGACTTACCTATGCGGAAGCTGGCGGCAGCCCGAGCCCCGCCTGGCGAAGGTATGCGAAGTACGCGTCACGCCGCTCGCGGTAAAAGAGCGTGCGCTTGCCTCGCTGGGTCGGCTGGTGTACCACTGGGAAGATCGCTCGGCTGACCCTGCTTTCAGTGGCGCTGATATGGTGCATGGGCGTGAACGTGCCCTGCTGCCAGTTCTTATGGTAGCCCCAGTAGTTGCGCATAGGCAGGAGCTGTTCTGCGTGAACCAGCATCGTTAGCACTGGCTCCCCAAGGCTGATCACTATGGCGTCGGGGAACTGGGCCAACTCTCGTTGGAGCACTGGTAGCCAAATATGGGCGCTGGCGTCCAGGACATCGACCCCGTGATCGCGCTTAATCGTTGTCGGCGGGTCGCTGAAGAAGCACTTGCAGGCGTTGGTAGCGTAGACATGCTGATCGAAGACGAGGCCGAGCCGTGTGCAGATGTCCTCGAGATAACTGCGCAAGCTCCCGCGCCGATCAAGATTGAGTACTGTCGTAATGTTGCGGCGGCTTGCGGCTCGCTGAACGGTTGGGTCTTGGCCGATCACCACCAGCCGGATCGGGCCGGTCGCCAGATATGGGCGGGGGAGATCAAGGGTCATATCCACATATGACCCCACGCCAGCGAGCTGGCGAGTCTGTTCGTGCGCCGCTTGTGACAGCGCCATCATCTCATGAACAAAGTCGGAAGCTGTGCTCATCTCACCAGCCCTTTCGCGCGCAGCTGCTGGCCGATGCTGCTCCACGCATACTTGCCGGCCAGCAGTTCGTTCCAGTAGTGCTTCGCTTCTTTCCATGGTACCAGTTCGTGAAGCGGTGCGATCGTCAGCACCACGCCATCGTTGAGATCTGGCTTCAGGTAGCTCTTTACCGCTCGGTCGAGCCGGTCGCGTAGCTCGCGGATATCGGCGATCACGCCTTCTTGTCGCTCGATGGCACGCTCGGCCTGACGGAGATCATACCCTATTGTACGGCTCTTGGCCTCGCGGAGGCTCGCCAGGCGCTCCTCTTCGCGGCGCAGCTTCGGCTCAACATAGCTCACCAGCGCCTTCGAAAGGGTATCGTCATCCAGGCGGTGCAGGTAGATCCAGAGGGCGTAGCTTCGCCTGGGCGCTTGCAGCAGCCAGTAGATCGGTGCCTTGCGTCGGCTCTTCGCGTAGCGCTTGATATGGTCGTCCCAGAAGCCCCCCTTGCCTGGCCGACGAACGTAGTCACGCAGTTCGTTCACGCCGAGGATCTGGCAAGCCTCGCGCTCGATCGCCTCGGCGCGTTCGCCGAAGATCACGTCGAGGGCAGCGCGCACCCGGCGCACGATGTCGTCGGCGTGGTCGGGGTCGTCAACCAGGATGCCGTTGGCATCGATGTGCAGCGGGTAGCCCTCGGGTGCCGTGCGCAGCGGCAACCCATCGGTGCCGGTGAGCATGCCCGGTGAGCATGCTGGCAACGGTGCAAAAGGATCGGGCAGCACCGGCGTGGGCCGCTCGCCGGTGGCATAGCGGATGTCAAAGCGCCCAAAGGCGCAGCCGACGAGGTAGGAGATCAGAGCAGTGACGAGTGACGAGTGATCGGTGACGAGTGGTTCTTCGTTGGTGTCATCGTCTTCGTCCCCCCCACCCCCCCTGCCCCCCTCCCCCACGAGGGGGGAGGGGGGAGTCATATTGCTCCACCCCCCCTGGCCCTCCTCCCCCACGAGGGGGGAGGGGGGAGTCATATTGCTCCACCCTCCCTGGCCCTCCTCCCCCACAAGGGGGGAGGGGGGAGTTTCGGTGCCGGCCTCAATCGCCCACCGATCTTCGCCGTCAATTCCATACAGCTGAAAGGCAAGCTCATCAATCTCGCGCTGGTGGGCAGCGAGGTGTGCCTCGATAGTGGCGACGTGCGCTGCCCATGCGGCGGCACGGGCGGTGAGCGTTAGGGGGGGGGCTTGGCCCCCACCCCCCCTGCCCCCCTCCCCCACGAGGGGGGAGGGGGGAGTCATATCGCCCCTCCCCCCCGGTGGGGGAGGGGTTGGGGGTGGAGTCATATCGCCCCTCCCCCCCGGTGGGGGAGGGGTTGGGGGTGGGGGGGCCAGCGCTCGAAAGTCAAAAGCTGCCCGTATCGCCTCCAACGCACGCGGTAGATCCTGCTCTACCAATGCGGCGCTGACGCGCACAAAGCGTAGTCCGAGGGACTCGATCAACTCCTGCCGTGCTCGATCAGCCTCGATCTGGTTGGCGTGGATTGCGCCGTCAACTTCGACAATCAGGCGTTCTTCCGAGCAAAAGAAGTCGACGACAAACGATCCGATTGGTTGCTGACGGCGGAACTTGCGGCCACCAAGCTGCTTGCCACGTAGCGCGTTCCACAGGATTGCTTCGCTGCCCGTCGGTTCCTTGCGGAATGTGCGTGCGACCTCGATCATCCGTCTGCGAAGCGGCTCTGGGACATGCCAGCGATCCCCCTCAGCCCCCCCACCCCCCCTGCCCCCCTCCCCCACGAGGGGGGAGGGGGGAGTCATCTCGCCCCCTTGGCCCTCCTCCCCCACAAGGGGGGAGGGGGGAGTCATCTCGCCCCCCTGGCCCTCCTCCCCCACAAGGGGGGAGGGGGGAGTCATCTCGCCCCCTATGCTCTCCTCCCCCACGAGGGGGGAGGGGGGAGTCATCCCTCCCCTCCCCCCCGGTGGGGGAGGGGTTGGGGGTGGGGGGGGAGTCATCTCGCCTTGACAAAAGGAAGCCGGGTTGTTGCCCTCTTCCCCCCCACCCCCCCTCCCCCCCCCCCCCCGGGGGGGGGGGGGGGGGTCCTCTCCCCCCCCCCGCCCCCCTCCCCCCCCAGGGCGGAGGGGGGGGGCCTCCCGCC
>NZ_SIJK02000003.1:0-196344 GCF_004762035.2 Candidatus Chloroploca mongolica
GCGAAGAGGAGGGACTTGACAAACATTACCGTATCTCACTCCGTTCGGGGTGACACTGCAGGCTACGCACCGGCACTGTTGCTCTCCACACCACTGGCCCGCGGGCCATAACATACCCAGCATGACACGGGGGCGCCGCAGGCCCATGTCATCCTACGCCGCGCCACCGCAGGCCCATGTCATCCTGAGCGGAGCCGGAGGCGGAGCGAAGGATCTTCACGGGTACAGGGAGATGCGTCGCTGCGCTCCTGAGAAACAAGCCGTGTTGTCGGCTCCAGCGTGTCCTCTGTCATTCCGAACGGAGCGGAGCGGAGTGAGGAATCTGCCCTGATCCGCACGGAAGACCCCTCACGGCGTGTACCCTGAGCGTAGTCGAAGGGTTCAGGGTGACCGTGCAGGCTACGCACCGGCACTGTTGCTCTCCACACCACTGGCCCGCAGGCCATTTGATACTCAGGGCGACACAAACATCGGGAAACGTACGTTACACACTAATCAGTGTGGTTTCGCTGAGGCGCAAAGCCAGCTTTGCTAGCTTTGGGTCGGATCCGCATTGCATGAGGGCTTCACAACGAACCAGCGAGCACCACGGTTGTCCCCGGCGTGGCACTGCCGCCATCGGGTTCGATCGTGACCATGACGCGTTGGAACGCATTGACTTCGCGTGGTGCTTGCACGACCAGGCGGGCAATGCCCGTGTGATCAACCTGGAAGGTTCCTGCGGCTACTTCACTCGAGCCATCAGCGAGCCAGAATTGATAGACCTCGCCCGTCTCCAGGGTGGGCAGCCCACTGAAGAGCACGACGGCGTTTGGTTCACCAGGATACATATACATTTCACCACGTGCGCTCGCGTCGGGGCGTGCAGGGACTAGTTCGCGGGTTGCAACCCCGGGCGCACTCACAAAGGTGACAATTTGCTGGTCGTACGCCAGACGTGCATTGAGTTGCCCGATCCGATCCTCACTGGCGAGCCACTGGTCGCTGATTGCGAGCCACTGGTCCTGGCTAGCGGCAAGTTGCCCCGATAACGTTTCCTGGCGGGCCTGAGTTTCGGTCAGGCTCTGCTGCAATTCGGCGATGGCCGTGGTCAACTCACGGTTAGCCTCATCAAGGCGGCGTACGGTGCTACTCAACATGAGTGTCAGGTTCCCCAGGGCAAAGACAATGACGGCCAGGACGACCGCAAACCCTGGCAGCATCCACCGGCGCATGTGCCGCCCTACCCGTGGGGCCGCTGCCGAGGGCGCGGGCGCCTGCAGACGGGTCGCGCGATCAGCCTCGACACGGGCAAAGAGTTGTGTTTTGACGTGGGCTGGCGGTTCCGCGGCAAGGGTTGCATAGGGTAACAGCGCTGCCACCTCGCGCAACTGCCGTAACTCCTTCTGATGGGCCGGCGAGGTTGCCAGTAAAGCCTCGAGTTCCGCCTGCTCATCAAGGTCGAGTGCCCCCAGGGCAAATGCAGCGAGCAGGCTATCAGCTTCATGACCCTCTGCGGATGGATTTTCTATCTGGTCATGTTTGTTCATGAACGGCTACACATTCTAGCGGTCGTCGAGGCTTATGCCTTGATCTTGCAAGGCTCCTTTGAGTTTCTGCAGGGCCAGCCTGATCCTGGTTTTCACCGTACCAAGCGGATGTTCAAGTTGATCGGCAATTTCACGCTGTGAGAGACCGCCGAAATAGGCCATTTCAATCACCTGACGCTGGTCAGAAGGCAATTCACCGAGCGCATGGATGATCAAGCGTCGCCGTTCAGCATCCCAGGTCACATCATCTACTGCGGGCTGAAGATCAGGGATGCTCAGCAGGATCTGGTCGTCGTCTCCCCCGGTTGCTGGGCGCGCCTGGCGACGGCGTAACTCATCAATGCACAGGTTGCGTGCAATACCAAACAGCCAGGGTAAAAACTGGCTACTTCCATGACGAAACGTGCTGGCGCGCCGCCACACACGCCAGAAAGTCTCCTGGACAATATCTTCAGCCTGTTCGGCATTCTTGACAATGCGCACTGCTAACCCATAGACCACACGACTGTAACGATGATACAGTACTTCGAGAGCCTGATTGTCACCCGTAGCTACCTTGACAATCAACACTTCATCGCTGATCTGGGCCTGTTCAGTTCTTTGTTCGGACGTGCCAGTCACGATCACTCCGTGATCTCTACTCTCTTTACGTACCATGCTCTTGCACTGGATGTATCCCAGCACGGTGCATTTTTTTCAAAGTGCGCGTATTATACACGAAGGCACGATCTTTCTGGATCATGCATCCTCAAATCTGGTAGAATAATGGGCAAAGCTTGTGCAAAATACGTACACGGTGCATAATGTAAAGAGGAAGCTACCAACTTGACAGTTGGTTTGTTCATGTTATACTTCTGATTGTGATATAATACACAATCAGGCAATGTGCTGTACCAGACACACGACCTGGCCCACAGTACAGGCCCTGACAGACGACCGTTCCGGACGCCTGCAGGCCCGAGAGAGGAACTGCCTGATGGCAATGTATCAATCAACTTCGAGCGGAGCGGACGTCAGTGTGACAGTTGGGCCACGTACCAGCAATGGTGACGGCTATGCGCAGTTGTCACGTTCCAACTCGGTGAATACTATTGTTGAACTCTTTGAGCGTGCGCAGCTCACGGCTGATCTCTATGCTGTTGAGCATTTGCTGCTTGAGCATACCGCTTCACGTTCGTTGTTGATCGCGTCGGCCAGTACCCATACGATTCGCTCAGGCGGGAAACGTCTGCGGGCGGCGCTGGCTCTGCTTGCCGCTCGCCTCGGCCAGTACTCGCTGCCTAATGTGATCCATGCGGCTGCCGCCGTTGAGTTGATCCAGGCCGCTTCGCTTGTCCACGATGATCTGGTTGACCAGGCGGCACGGCGGCGAGGCCGCATCACCGTGCATGCGCGCTGGGATAATGACGTGGCTTTGATGGTCGGCGACTATTTTTTTGCGCTTGCTGCTGCCGAAATGGGGCGCAGCCCCGACTCGCGCATTATTGGCTATTATGCCCACGCGGTGCAGACGATTGTTGAAGGTGAACTGAGCCCCGTTACCGTGGTTGAGCCAACCGAGCTTGCACTTGAGCAATATTATTATAAGACCGGGGCCAAGACAGCCTCGCTCTTTGAGGCAGCCTGTAAGTCTGGGATGGCCGCTGGTGGTGGGAGTGAGCAGCAGATCGCTGCGCTTGGCCGGTATGGCTTTGACCTCGGGGTCGCTTTTCAGATTATTGATGATGTGCTCGATTTCACTGGTGATGAGCAGACGCTGGGCAAGCCGGCTGGCAATGATCTGCGTCAGGGTACGATTACCCTCCCGCTGATCCTGGCTCTGTCCCGTACCAAGAGTCCGACGCTCCGCACGTTTCTTGAGCACGCGCAACCTTCTGATGCACAGGTCGAGGCGGTGATTAGCGAGGTGCTCGCCTCCGGAGGAGTCGATGCGGCGATTGCCGAGGCACGGCGGTTTATCAGTCAGGCTGTCGCGCAACTGGCCGAGTTTCCTCCCTCGGTGGCCCATCGTGGTCTGGTCGAACTCGCGATGTTTGTCCTTGACCGTAAGGCCTGAGCGACTCTGTTGAGTCCTCGATGCCATATAAATCCGTTGGAATTGGTACCAGGTGACGGGCGGAATATGCTACACTATAGCCATGAATCGCCTGGCATCTCAGCACAGAATATCCCGTACCCAGGCGTCATACCCACTGGCTGTGCAGGGTGTGGCGCTGCTTGCGCTGGTGGCGATCATCATCGCTGCTCTGGGTCTTGATCTGCCGCCTGTTCGCCTTGGGGCTCTGGCAGGGGTTTGTCTTGCCCACGGGCTTGCGCTGGCGCTGGTGCCCGCCCGTCGTTTACCCCGCTGGGCCCAGGTGCTCTACCTCTTGGCTCAGGTTGGCATGGCAAGTGTGGCGCAGATGCTTGCCCCCGCTGGACTCACCGGCTTTGTCTACCTTGCCGTTGTGCTTCAGGCCATGGTGCTCTTTCCCCTCTGGCTCTGGATTCCCTTTGCCCTCAGCATTTATGCCGTCTGGAGCGGCATGCTTCTGATGGCGACCGCCAGTTTTGTGACCTGGCTTCAAGGGAATCTGGCCCTCGCTTTTCCTGCAACCTGTGCCATGATTGCCGTTATCCTCTATCTGCGCCAGCAACGCCGCAGCGAGCAGGTGCAGCAGATGCTGCTGCAAGTTCAGCAGCACTACGATCAGTTGACAAGCAGTCTGCGCGATGTGCAGCAGTATACGATGCTTGAAGAACGCCACCGCCTGACCCAGACGATTGTCCAGGAAGTTCAGGTGGCCCTCAGTCGTACCGAGCAACATGTCAATAGCGCCTTGAACCTGGCCCAGGCGAATCTTTCTCGCTTGGAGATGATGGTCGGTCAGACCCGTACGTCGGCGTCGCAGGCCGTTGACCGCCTGCGCGGGGCCGTCGCTGCGCTACGTGGCGATGATCCTGCGCAACAACCAGTCCCGGTTTTGCCCTCGATGCTCTTTGCCAATGATGAACTGGTGCTCAATGGCCGCCCTGCAACCGTGCTGACGTGGACCCTCCCTTCCGTCTTTGTGGTGATGGCCGCCGGGTTGACCTTGATGCGCCACGACTTTAGTCTTGTGCTTGTGCTGACTTTGTTGATCGGCTCGCTGCTGCTTTTGTTCGTCTATGTGGCGACACAGCGCACCCGGCATGCACTCTTGTTTCAGATCGGCCTCTTTGTTCAGGTGCTCGTCATTCTTGCGATGACGACCATGACCCATACCGTGCCCCTCTTGATCGGGCTTCTGCTGGTGCTCTGGCAGCTTTCGTTGCGCCTTTCGCTGGTGCAGGTGCTCCTCTATTTGATCGGTTTGCCGACCATTGCGGCGTTGCTGGTGGCCCGCCTTGATCCCGTGGAACTCAGCAGCGAAGCCTTGATGATGGGGGTGGTGGCAACGGTCGCGGTGGGCGGGCCGCTGCTGCTGGCTCGCTCCCAGCTTGATCGGCGCAAGCAGACCGAGTTGCGTCTTTCGTTGCTCAATGCCGAGGTTGAACAACAGATGGCCGAGGTGCGTGCGCTGGCCGTGGCCGCCGAGCGCGCCCGGATGGCCCGTGAAGTTCACGATGAGCTTGGTTCACGCTTGATGCTTGTTAGTCTCCAGTTGCAACTCGCCGAGGAACTTGCCGCTGAAGATGCACAGGCGGCCCTTGAACAGTTGCAGATCAGCCGTGAGCATCTGCGCAATGCGTGGTCTAGCGTACGCAGTGTCGCCGACGCCGAGTTGCCTTTTGCCGCTGGGATCGGCACGCTCTATATGGCCCTGATGGAACTGGTACAATGTTCACATGATGCAATCTCGTTGGTCTGCGAGGGTGACCTTGATGATCTGCCGTTCGCTGTGGTGACGACGATCTATCGTACGGTTCAGGAGGGTCTGACGAATGCCCGTAAGTATGCACCCGGGGCCACCGTGAGCGTCTCTATCGTTAGCCTTAACGCATATGTGACCGTGACCCTGACCAATGCAGCGGCAGATACGGCAGCGTTGTCGTTCTCACCCCGGCATACGGGTGGCGGTTTTGGCCTGGTGGGTCTGCGTGAGCGGGTCGAAGCCCTTGGTGGTGGCCTTGAAGCCGCGCCAAGCGCTGAGGGTGGCTGGCGTGTACGGGTGGTGCTGCCTGCGTAGTGGTGGGTAGCAGGGACGAGGAACGGCAATGCCCGAGAAAATTCGTGTCCTGATCGTCGATGACCAGGCTTTGATCCGTACGGGGATTGCGACGTTGCTTGCGCGTAAACCCGATATTGAAGTTGTTGGACAGGCCGGCAATGGGGCCGAGGCACTTGCCCAGGTTGATGCGCTTGATCCCGACGTGGTCTTGATGGATTTGCAAATGCCCGGTATGGACGGTATCGAGGCCACCCGTCGTCTGACGGCGGTTGCTCGCCGCCCCGTCGTGCTGATTTTGACCACCTTTCGCGATGATGAGCATATCTTGCAAGGGCTTGCCGCCGGTGCCAGGGGTTATCTGCTCAAAGATATGGATCATCGTTCGCTCGCCGAAGCGGTGCGGACGGTCGCCGCTGGTGGCGCGCTGTTGCATCCCGAGATTACGGCCCAACTCTTGCCCTACCTCGGCAAACTGGTTCCTGCACAACCTGACCCTGCCCGTGAACTTGACCCTAGCGGCCCCGATCGCCTGGCCCTCTTAACCGAACGCGAACGGCGCATCCTTGGCATGCTCGCTCATGGCCTGACGAATCAGGAGATCAGCGATCAACTCACGATCAGCATTGGTACCGTGAAAAATCATATCAGTAGCATCCTTAGCAAACTCGCTGTACGTGACCGAACGCAAGCCGCCCTCTGGGCCCGTCAGCATGGTCTGTAGCCGCCAGTGCTATAATCAAGAAGGTTTTGCGCTGTTCGTCTGACGAGGAGTGATTGACATGAATGAAGGCAATGCTATGCCTGAGCCCGCCGATGCTGAACTTGACCGGCTCTGTGCTACGGCTATTCGTGCGCTTGCGATTGATGGTGTTCAACAAGCGAATAGTGGACACCCTGGGCTGCCACTCGGAATCGCCGACGCGGCCTATATTCTCTGGACGCGCTTTCTCAAGCATAATCCTGAAGATCCAACCTGGGTTGACCGTGACCGGTTTGTGCTCTCAGCAGGGCATGGCTCGATGTTGCTCTATGCGCTCTTGCACCTGACTGGCTACGATCTCTCGCTCGATGAACTGCGCAATTTTCGTCAGTGGGGCACCCGCACCCCCGGCCATCCTGAGTATCATGATACGCCTGGGGTCGAGACAACCACTGGCCCACTTGGGCAGGGTTTCGCAACCGCCGTTGGCATGGCCCTCGCCGAGCGCTGGCTTGCCGAGCAGTTCAATCGTCCCGGCCTTCCGCTTGTTGACCATGCGACCTATGTGCTCTGTTCGGATGGCGATCTGATGGAGGGCGTCTCGCACGAGGCGGCGAGCCTGGCCGGTCATCTCAGGCTTGGCAAGCTGATTGTGCTTTATGATGCCAATAAGATTTCGCTTGATGGCGACCTCGATCTCTCCTTCTCTGAAGATGTCCGGCTTCGCTTCGAGGCGTATGGCTGGCAGGTGCTTGAGGTTGATGGGCATCATATGGGTGAGATCGCGCTGGCACTTGCTGAGGCCAAGGAAGAGACCGGACGCCCTTCGTTGCTCATTGCCGAAACCCAGATTGGCTTTGGGAGCCCCAATAAAGCAGGAACCCACAAGGCGCACGGTGAGCCCCTTGGCGTTGATGAGGTGCGCCTGACCAAGCAGCAACTGGGGTGGCCGACCGAGCCGGCCTTCTTTGTGCCTGAGCAGGTCTATGAGCATATGCAACTCGCGGTTGAAGTCGGCCTTACCCGTCAACGTGAGTGGGAGGCGATGGTGGCCCGTTATAAGACCGGCCATCCCGAGCTCTATGCCCGTTGGGAGCAGATGCAAGCCCGAGTTTTGCCTGCTGTCTGGGAAGAAGTGTTGCCCCACTTTGCCCCAACCGAGAAAGCCGGTGGCACCCGAGTCGCTGCGGGCAAGACGCTCAATGCGCTCGCCGAGGTGATTCCCTCGATCATGGGCGGCTCGGCTGATCTCCATAGCTCGAATAATACCTTGCTGGCCGGTTCGCCACCGTTGTCGGGGGCCAGTTTTGCTGGGCGCAATATCTACTTTGGCGTACGTGAACACGCGATGGGCGCGGCGTTGAACGGTATGGCGCTCCACGGCGGGTTTATTCCCTACGGCGGCACGTTTCTCGTCTTTAGCGACTATATGCGCCCCGCCATTCGCCTCGCTGCGCTGATGGGCCTCCAGGTGATCTATGTCTTTACCCACGATAGTGTTGGTCTGGGGGAGGATGGCCCGACGCATCAACCGGTCGAGCATGTGATGAGTCTGCGGCTCATTCCCAACCTGCATGTCTACCGGCCCGGCGACGCCAATGAAGCAGCGCAGGCCTGGCGTGCCGCGCTGGAACGGCGTACTGGCCCTACGGCTCTGATTCTGTCGCGCCAGAATGTGCCAACGCTTGACCGCAGCAATGGTCTTGCCCCTGCCGCCGGAACGCTGCGAGGGGCCTACGTGCTCCGCGATGATCCCGAGGCCAAAGTCATTCTGCTGGCAAGTGGCTCGGAGTTGCCGCTGGCGATGCAGGCGGCTGATTTGCTCGCCGAACGTGGCTTGGCGGCACGGGTGGTGAGCATGCCCTGCTGGGAGGCGTTCGAGGCGCAGCCCGAGAGCTACCGCCACGAGGTTTTGCCGCCCCAGATGCGTGCGCGGGTCGCGATGGAGGCCGGACGTACGATGGGCTGGGAGCGTTACGTTGGATCCGAGGGCGTCGTGATTGGGGTTGACCGTTTTGGGGCCTCGGCCCCCTATCCTGAAATCTTCACCCGCCTCGGGCTTACCGCCGAGGCCATGTGTGAGGCTGCGTTGCACGTGACCAGTCACGTCCGCCCTACCCCTGAAGTGTAGGCCTGCTGCATACGCAACGCATCACCTGGTGTAGGGCGCAAGCCCTACACCAGGTCGTGCGTATGCAAAAAACGCCTCACCCGCTCGCGGAAAGAGGAAGGGTTGCGCCAGGCGATCAGGTGCCCCGCTTCGGCTTCATAGACGAGGCGTGCGCCCCGGATGCCGGTGACAATCACCCGTGCTTGCGCGTCGGGCACAAACGCATCCTTGCCCCCCTGGAAGACGATGGTCGGCACCTTGATTGATGGCAGGCAGGGCGCGACAATTGTCCGTGAAGCCGCCATCAATTCAATTGCGCGCTCGATCCGATCATTCAAGACTGGCCACCACGCCTCGCCATGCTGGCGCGCCATATACCGGTGCCACGATGGCGACATGTTGGCGGTGCTGTGGTGATGCGCATCAACCGTCGCGGTCGTCACCTGATGAAAGACGCCGTCTAGGATCAGTGCGGCGACCAGGTCGGGCCGGTGGCAGACTGCGTTGAGTGCGGTAATGCCCCCGGCGCTCATGCCAAAGAGCGGCACCGGTGTGGCAAAAAGTTGTTCAAGCAGATCGGCTAAGGCTTCGCCCTGCATCGCAAAGTAGCGCGTGCTAAAGAGCCCCTCGGGACGGGCCGATTGCCCATGCCCAAGCAGATCGACACTAATGACCTGATGCTCGTCGGCAAACCGCGCCGCGAGCCGCTCCTGGGTTGCTGCACTATAGGTGTTGCCATGCAGCAGTACCAGGGGCGCACCGCTGCCAACTTCAAGATAATGAAGCGCCCCGTGGCGCGTCGAAGCAACGTTCACCGCTAACTTACCTTTTTCGCCAGAGGCTGATGGCAATCACAACCCCGATCACCAGCGCGAGCAGACTGAGTCCAATTGGCAACCATGGCGTTTCGAGCGTCATCGCTGAAACTGGTACGGCCCCCGAAGAGATAGGAATGCCCGATCCGAGAGCACGCCGGTCTTCACGGGTCGCATCAAAGCGTGCGGTGCGACTGCAGAGGTCGGTCGTCAACTGACCATCCGTTGTCTGTGCGTAGATCAGGTACTGCTCTCCTTCTGCAAACGGGAAGCCACATGCGGCACTGCTCCCTGGCGTTGTCAGCGTCACCTGCCCTTCTAACTCACTCTTCCAGCGTCGTTCAAGTGCCACAGTGACCAGCAGTTCCTCTTCGTCGCCGACAATGCTGATGACCCGCCCACTAAAGACTGCTGCTGCTTCTTCAAATGCCTGTCGTGGCGATGGCACCGGCGCACAGGAACAGGCATACGCTACCTGTGGTGCGCCAATGATGCCGAAACTTGCCAGGGCAACCAGCAAGACCCCGACCACTGCGAGCCTTCGTCGTACCCAGTCTACTATGTTATGCTCCACACCATCACTCCCACCGCCGGTAGTCCCGTCAGCGGGAGTGAACCGGCTTCAACTCTTGTTTCCGTTTCCCCAAGCAGATCGTAGGCAAAGGCACCATCAGGCACGCCGGCATGGCGCACTGGCAAGCTCTTCAGCCCATCATCAGCGCGGCGGGCGACAATAATCAAGCGCTCTTCTGCTACCTCGCGTTGATACGCCACCGTATGCCCGCCAGCATAGAGCACCTGAAAGCCTCCCCGTCGCAAGGCCAGACTCGTGCGTCGTAGCCGAATAAGCTGTTGAAAAAAGGCCCGCAATTCGTGGTTCCAGGTCGTTGGGTCCCACTCCATACAGCGACGGCAATCCGGGTCAACCAGGCCTTCCAGCCCCAGTTCATCGCCGTAATAGATGCACGGAACCCCTGGGTAGGTCAGCAACAGGGCCACGGCAATCCTGACGAGGCGCAGGTCGCCCCCAAGCAGACTCCGCAACCGGGCCGTATCGTGGCTCCCCAAAAGATTGAATTGCTGGGTCACGATCTGCCAGGGAATGGCGGCGCGAAAGGCTTGCCACTGGGCAACCATGTCCTCGGTTGACATTGGCAACACATCGGCCCAGGGGCGATCTTGCACCGAGGCAAGCTCGAAGCCCGCCAACCAGCGCCAGACGGGAAAGGTAAACCCCTGATAATTCATCGAGGCATCAAGTTCTTGCCCTTGCAGATGCGGTGTCCCGTCAAAAAAATGCTCCCCGAGCAGATAAGCCTCTGGTTGTTCGGCTTTGATCGCCCGACGGATGCCGCGCCCGATCTTATGCCCAAGATTGAGCGGTCCCTGCCGCCCAAGCATGTTGGCGACATCAATGCGCCAGCCATCAATCGCATAAGGTGGGCGGAGCCAGTGCCGCATAATGGCGTTTTCACCGGCATACATCAACTCACGCAGCCGTTCACTCCGGTAATCGAGCTTGGGCAGCGTATCAACGCCCAGCCAGCTCTCATACTCATCAGGATGGCGGCGAAAGGTAAAAAACTCAGCTGTGGGTGCAGCGGGGTCGGCCTGCGCTGCCACAAACCAGGGATGGGTCGCGCCGCAGTGATTCGGCACAATATCGAGGATCAGGCGCATCCCGCGGGCCGTCAGCGCCTCGCGCAACGCAACCAACGCAGCCTCGCCGCCAAGATGCGGGTCAATCGTCGCATAATCAGCGACGTCATATTTGTGGTTACTGGGGGCCGTAAAGATTGGATTGAGATAAATGGCATTGACTCCCAGATCGGCGAGGTAGTCGAGCCGTTGGGTAATCCCCTGCAGATCGCCGCCAAAAAACTCACCCGAGCTATGCTCGCGGCGTGGCATTTCGCCCCACTGTCGTGCGACCACCGACTTGCCCATGTAGACATACTGCCCATCACGGACATTATTTGTCGGATCACCGTCAGCAAACCGATCGGGAAAGATCTGGTAAAAAACAGCACCTTCTAACCATGCCGGGGCATGATAATCGGCTAAAAGCTTGAAGTCATTGGTATCCGTAGGATAATGGGGCACAAGCCCAGCGGCGTTATACCAGAGATTGCCACTATGCAGCGTCCGCAGCAAAAACCGATAGCCGGTCGAAAGCATGCGCAATGGCAATTCGATCCGCCACCAGCGACAGACGCTATCCGCCCCGGCTGGCTCCATTGGCACAATCGTCTGTTCGCCATCGGGGCAACTACGCAGATAGACGGCGGTGAGCGGTGCATCAAGCGCCGCACGCAAACGCAGCGTTGCTGTTGCCCCGAGACGCTGTTCAGCCACCTCGACATAGAGTGGTGAGCCATCGTGATGCACCGACTCAGTCCAATTGATCATATACAAGGCCTTTCGGCGTAGCTCCATGAACCGTTAGCCCAGGGCTGTATAGCCTCGTTCAAGGCGGGCAAGGGTGCGTTCACGGCCCAGGGCCACGAGCATCTCAAAGAGCGGCGGTGCGACCGTACGTCCACTGACGGCGACACGGATCGCGCCAAAGAGCGGCCCAGGTTTCACCTCGAGGCGTGCGACCAGCGCACGCAACGCCGCTTCCACCTGCTCGATACCCCAGATCTTAACCTGACTCAGCGCTTCATGGGCCGCCCGCAAAAGCTCGGCCGTCTGGGCGGCCTCCATCTTTTTGGGTACCAGGAGGGCCGGATCATACCCCTCGGGGCCAGGGCTTGGTTCGCGGAAGAAGAATTCGAGCAAGTCCGGCGCTTCGCTCAGTTCGACCAACCGCTCGTGGATCAACGGCGTCAAGCTGACCACATAGGCACGCTCGTCGGCGGTCGGCGGATCAGCAATCAGGCCAGCCTTGGTCAGATACGGCAACAACCGTTCGGCAACCTGCTCGGTCGTCAGGCGCCGGATATAGAGCCCATTCAGATCCTTGAGTTTATCGGGATTCCAGCGTGCTGGCGAGGGTTGCACGCGCTCAATCGTGAACCGCTCGATAATCTCGTCGCGGGACATCAATTCCGTATGGTCGTCGTAGCTCCACCCTTGCAACGCGAGATAGTTGAACATCGCCTCGGGCAGGTAGCCGCGTTCCCAGAAACGGTTCGTTAAGATATCATCTTTGCGTTTCGAGAGCTTGCCCTTGCCGTCCTGGCGCAAAATGACGGGTAGGTGGGCAAAGACGGGCAAATTCCAGCCAAAGGCATGGTAGAGCAGCACATGATAGGGCGTCGAGGGCACCCACTCTTCAGCGCGCATCACGTGGGTAATCTGCATCAGATGGTCATCAACGAGGTGGGCAAAATGGTAGACGGGCATCCCACTCGCTTTGATCAAGACAATATCCTGCAACTGGGAGTGTTGCACCACGATCTGATCGCCGCCGCGCACCAGATCCTGAAACCGGGTTTCACCCTCAAGCGGCGTCTTCAGGCGAATGGTAAAAGGCCGCCCACGGGCCGCCATTTCTTGCTGCTGTTCGAGGGGCCACGCGCGCTCGGGACCACGGAAACGAAACGACTTGATGCCCTGCGCTTCGGCAGCGGCGCGCATCTGCGCCAGTTCTTCTTCAGTTGTAAACGACATATAGGCCAGGCCCGCCTCGAGCAACTGCGTGCTATATGTCGCATAGATGCCCTCGGCGTGACGTTGCGACTGCACATATGGGCCAAACGGGCCGCCTATGTCAGGGCCTTCATCCCAATCAAGGCCAGCCCAACGTAGCGATGCCATAATATCAGCGGCAGCATCATCAACAAAACGCTTCTCGTCCGTGTCCTCAATGCGTAGCACAAACTGGCCCCCGTAATGGCGGGCAAAGAGCCAGTTGAAAAGTGCCGTACGCACACCACCAATATGCAGATAACCAGTCGGACTCGGGGCAAAACGCACCCGTACCGGGCCAGAAACAACACTCATAGCGATCTCATTGCTCCTGCATCACCAGCCAGACGAACCCTGCCAACCAAGCGCAGGCGTTGCCCCGTAACAGGGCCATACCATACCCATTATACGCCACATAGCCATCAAGGCTACCGCAATGTTGCCCAGGCACCTTTGAGAGTGGCCTGAGCAACCTGGGCGCTCCCAAAAGGATCGCTCAAACAGTCGTATCTGGAGCACCGGCAAACAGTTGCGCAACCTCGACCGTGATCGGAAAATGGAGTGGCGTCAGGGCTTCTCCAACTCTGACCAGGTGGGTTGCCGTATAGTCGCCAAGCCCGCTTGGCTATTGGCTGGCATACTTCATGATAATTCTGGCCCCGAGTGAAGTCAAATATGCTATAATCAACCTTCGGAACGCTCTGCAACGCGCTACGAGATTGACGTAATGTGCCAGCCTGGCTGGCATCTTTTGTCAGTATGCCATGCATTCCTGTAGGAGGTTGTGCCTCCCCTTCCCGGAGTAAAAAGTGCCAGCTCGTCCTTTCCTCAAGTGGGCCGGTGGTAAAGGTCAGTTGCTGGCCGAATTGACGGCACGCTTGCCAATGACGTTTGAGCGCTACCACGAGCCTTTTGTTGGCGGTGGGGCTTTCTTTTTTCATCTCTGGAATCATGGTCTGCTGGCCCATGGCGCGGTCTTGAGCGACTCGAATCCTGAGTTGATCGATTGTTATGAGGTTGTTCGCGAGCACGTTGAAGACTTGATTGAGCTACTTGTCGCGATGCGGGTTCATTTCGCTGATCGTGACTTCTTCTACGAAGTCCGGTCGTGGGATCGCCAGGCGAACTTTCATCTCCGCCCCAAAGTTGAACGAGCCGCCCGCACCATCTTTCTCAATCGCACGTGCTATAACGGTCTCTATCGGCTCAATAATAAGCGTCAGTTCAATGCTCCCTTTGGACACTACAAAAAGCCTTTGATTGTCGATCCTGATAATATGCGTGAAGTGAGTCGCGCTTTGCGTGAGGTTGAGCTACGGGTTGAGCATTTTGATGGGGTGTTGCAGCGTGCCCGGCCCGATGATTTGATCTATTTCGATCCTCCGTATGTGCCTGTGAGTCCTACATCCTCGTTTACCGCCTATACGCACCGCGGTTTCACTGAAGTGGAGCAGCGTGAACTGGCTCATACCTTCTTTGCGCTGGCCGAGCGTGGCTGTGCCGTGATACTTTCGAATTCGCACACGCCGCTCGTGGCTGAGCTTTATGCGCCTGCGACGACCAACGATATCGTGATGGCGAGCCGCAAGATTAACTGTGATGGCAAAAAGCGCGGTGAGGTCGCCGAGATGATTGTCTGTAGTTTTCCGGTGGGCCTGGTGCAACCCCGCCGGGTTGCGCTGCTTGCTCAGCCGGTGGGGCTGACCGGCAAGTAGCAGTATGCACATTCTGCATCTCAATCAGCTCTACAATCCTGCCTCGGGTGCCTCGCGCTATTTTCGTGAAATAGGGGCGCGCCTCGTCCGTGAAGGCCATCGCGTGACGCTGCTCAGCACGGATGCCCTGGATCTTGAGTATTTCTGGGATGCCCGTTGCCGCCACGTCGAGCCTGGTGTCACCGAGCAGGATGGGATGCGCATCATTCGTTTCCCTGTGCAGCGGATGCCCGGCCCTTCGCTTGCCTATCAGATCCTCCGTCGGCTGATGGTTGACCTGGGCCGCCTGGGCCAGCCCGTTGCCCCACTTTTGATGCGCCTTGCGACCGTGACCCCGCGCCTCCCCGCGCTTGAACATTTCCTGGCAACGGCCCCCGAACTCGCGGATGTGACGGTGCTGCATACGACGAATATTACGCTCGATTTTGCCGTCATTCCCGCTGCACGCTGGGCCAGGCAGCGTGGCATACGCCATCTCTGTACCCCGTTTGTGCATCTGGGCGAGCCGGGCAAGCGCCAGATTGTGCAGTACTATACGATGCCCCATCAGATCGCGTTGCTGCAAGAGTGCGCGGCGGTTGCAACGATGACGACGCTCGAACGAGACGCGCTTGTTGCGTATGGGGTGCCCGCTGAGCAGGTGCATGTTGTTGGTGCTGGCATTGATCCTGCCGAGGTTGCTGGTGGCGATGGTGAGGCGTTCCGGGCGCACTATCAGATCAGTGGCCCGCTTGTGCTCTCCCTCGGGGCTGCGGCCTACGACAAGGGAACCATTCACGTGCTCGAAGCAATGCAGCGCCTGTGGGCCAGCGGTGTCGAGGCAACCTGGGTGCAGTGCGGGCCACTGCTTGCCCACTTCGAGCACTATTGCAAGCGCTTGCCCGCCGAGGCCAGGGCACGGATCCATGTGCTTGGTTATGTTAGCGACGCAACGCGCCGCGATGCACTGGCTGCCGCAACGGTCTATGCGCAACCATCGCGCACCGACAGCTTTGGCATTAGCTACCTCGAAGCGTGGGCCTATGGTGTGCCCGTTGTTGGCGCACTGGCCGGCGGCGTCCCCGCTGTCATCCGCGATGGCCTTGACGGGATGCTTGTCCCCTTTGGCGACAGCGCCGCACTCGCCGAGGCGCTCAAGCGCTTGCTTAGCGATCCTGGATATGCCCGGCAACTCGGCGCGTCTGGCCAGGCGCGGGTCATGCGCGAGTTGACCTGGGAGGCCGCGTATCAGCGGATACGCGGCCTCTACGAAGCCTCGCTGCAACGTTGAGTGCGCACCTAACGGCTGACTAGAGGAAGATATACTCTCCACTCATCATCTGGTATCACCGTGCCTGTAATATCAATCGTATGCGTCGCAGTGACTTCACTCAATTCGTTGGCAACATTGACGCCAATCGTCTTTGTGCCACTGGTGGGCCAGCTATACGTAACAGTAACCGTCGAACTTGCCGTGACGAGGGTAACGGGTTCAGCTACATCAGTGACTGTTGCGGTATAGGTATAGGGCGATGTCGCCCCGAGCGGCGCAACATCAAAAACAAACGTGTAGGTCATCCCTGCGGTGCCTGTGATTGGCCCTGTGATGTTGAGCTCGCTCAACGGCAGATAGAGCTTTGAGACCTGCGTTGTCGTGCCACTCAGGTAGTTGCTAATCACCCCGGCAGATTGTGTGGTACTACTTGTACGAAGGCCCACCCCTGCTTGCAGAGGTGCGCTCAGCGTGACCGTAAAGGCTCCAGTCTCATCCGCAATCGCCTCACCAAGATAGCTCAGCGTTTCGGCAATCTCGTCGCCATTATCGCTGTAGAGATCGATCAAACATCCGGGACAGGGACTATTGAGTCCACTGGTTCCCCGTACGATGGTTCCATCAATGGACGTAACGCGGGCTGGTTGGAAAGTACGCAGCACTGCGGGTATGCCAGGCCCAAAGGCATAGACTCGCCCAGGGCCACGCTCGACCAGATTGCGTCGCACGGTGATTTGCCCAAAGGTAGGCGAGGTGTCGCTGGCAAGGATCGCAGTCGATTCGTCATCCTCAAACCCAGCCCGACTGCCTGTAATCAGGTTGTCAATGATCTGCGTATTGCTCCCCGAAACTTTGATGCCCTGCCCACAGACGCCCACGGGATTATCGGCGCTGTCAATGCCAATGACATTGTCACGCACTTCGTGGCCGCTGCCAAAGATCTCAATGGCGATAGGTGGCGTATCGTTGAGTGACTGAATGATATGCAAGCCAGCAATGCGATTGCCAATGAGCCGATTATTGCTGCCACTCAAAGCAATGCCCCAGCCCCCGTACCAATTTTGCGGATCAAGGCTGAGCGATCGGAGACACTGCGCCGCTGCAGGCACCTCAGGCACGGTACCATCTGCCCGTGTGCCAATCAAATTATTCTGAATCGTATTGTTTGTGCGGCTCCCATCAATATTGATGGCACGGGCAAACGCCCCAGCAATGATGTTATTCTGGACGAGGTTGTCATTGGAGGCAATGAAAATACCGCCCCCGGCCATACGATTTGGTTGGGCCGGTGTCCGAAAAACGATGGAGGTACCATCATCGCTCAGACCCATCCAGATCTGCTCGACCGTATTGTCATTCTCTTTCAGAAAGATCGCACCGCCACCCTTAAACGCCAGATGGCGGATCGTATTGCCAGTACTTTCGACCTCCAGGCTGCGGTCATTTGTCGCAAGAATGATCGGTGGCCCATCCGTACGACCCCCTGGTTGCGTTGATCCATCAATCGTTACATCGCCGGTCTTATCAAGAATTGACTGGGTTCTCAGCGTAGGCAACGCCGCATCAATTGGTAGCGTCCATGTCCCACTTACCTCGCGATCTTTATTCGGATCATCATCAGCCAGATTGAAGCGAATTTCGATCGGGCGATCAGCCGGTGGTCGGGCCGCTGCCTCAAGGATCGCACGGCGCAGGGTACATCCATCGGTTGCGGGCACAAAAATAGCCCCGGAGGTGTAGGTACACGTCTTGCGCGCACTGCTACTATCGAGGTCTTCACTGGTATCAACCACGATTACCGTTGTAGCCTGGCTAAGGTTGCCAGCAGTATTTTGCCGTTCTAGCGCAGGGGATTGGGCTTGCGAAGGGGTACGAGCAATGAAGCCAAGGATGAGCACAAGAACTGCAAGCAATGTAACCCACAGCGAACGACGACCGGTTCGATCCTCTGGATAATGCATCTGGGGCACTCTTTGTCTCCTTTGACTTTACGGGGAACGTATGTCCACGCCTATATGGGGGGAAGAGTTCAGCGTTGGGCATCCGCCCCTGGGAGCGAAGGTGTCTCGCCCTCGAACGCATGACGAGCACGAGACGCCCTCGCTCCCAGGAGAAAGGATGAACAATTCCTCTGCCGGGCATAGGGGCCTGCTGTGGCCTTACCGAGTATCAACCTGAGGTTGCGGCAACGCAACCCCCAATTCTTCACTCAGTTGTTGGAGGAACTGGGTAAGGAAGACCGTGCGGCGTTCGGCTTCAGCTTTGCCAGCCGCAGTGGTCATTGTTGCGGCAAGACCAAGCAGTTTGGTGTAGAAATGATCAATAGCTGAAAGCGTATCATCCGCAGGGCGTTCGGTAGGGAATGGTTCGGCAGGATCGTAGAGTGGGCGTCCAAGCTGTCCGTTGAGCATCAGACACCGGGCGAGACCGATGGCACCAAGGGCATCGAGGCGATCTGCATCCTGGACGACCCTCGCTTCAATGGTCAAAGGGGCAATGTTGGCTGTGAAGCTGTGGGCCATGATTGCATGGGCAATTGCAGGAATACGAAAAGGCGGATAGCCTGACCAGGTCAGGAACGAACTCGCCGCTGTTGCCGCCATCGTTGAAGCAAAGGGGCGTTGGAGCGAATCTTTGGGCACACTGACACAATCGTGCAACCAGGCTGCTGGCAACACGACCGTAAGATCAGCGTTTTCGGCAACGGCAAGGCGGCGTGCATTGGCGACTACCCGCCTGAGATGCTCACGATCATGGGCAGCATCATGCTGTGCTTCGCGTGAGTCAAGAAAGGCGATAAAGCGTGGTTCCCAGAAAGTTTCATCAATCATAGACTCTTGACCCAACCTTACCAGGTGACACTCATCATCGAACAATTAATTCCAGAGCCGATCCCGAGCAAACCGACGTGATCGCCAGCTTTGATCCGGCCTGCCTCGGCCGCTTGCGCCAGACTGATCGGGAGCGCCGCAGGCCCGATGTTGCCGAGCACCTGGAAATTCAAGGCAAGCTTCGCCGGTGTCAAGCCAAGGGCTTCGCCTACGGCGGCCATATGTCGGCCACTGACCTGGTGGGGGGTATAGAGTGCGATCTGCTCGTCAGACCAGTTGGGCAACCGCTCCTGGGCGCGTGCCCACGTTTCGGTGGCGAGTTTGACCCCGGCTACCAGCAGGGCGCTTGCATCGGTCTTCATATAATCAGGATTGCCAATGCAGAGCTCGTTGTGTTCGGTGGCCGCCAGTGAGACCAGGCCATTGAGCCGGTGTGGCGACCGGGCGACGCTGCGATGCGCAAGCAACATTGCCGCTGCGCCAGAGCCAAGGGTCAACGCGGCAAAGTTATCGCGGAACTCGATCGCGCTTGTCTCAGGGCGCTTCAAGCGCTCGAGTGTTGCCATCACAATCTCTTGCGAGCCTTCGCCATTGACGATCAGGGCATACTCGATCTCTCCCATCTCGATCATCATGGCCCCGACGTGCATCCCATTCAAGAAGCCCAGACAGGCATTGCGCAGATCATAGTTGATCGCCTTTGGTGCCAGGCCGAGACTACGATGGACAAAGCAGGCCGTTGAAGGTTCCAGAAAATCCTGACAGACCGAGGTGTTGAGCAAGAGCCCGATCCGGCCTGGATCAACCTCGGCGGCCGCCAGGACTTTTGCGCCAGCCAGCGTTGCTGTCGCACTGGGGCGGGTACCGGCATCCCAGAAACGGCGTTCCTGAATTCCCGAGAGTTGCTCTAGACGGCCCTTTGGTACCCCAAGGCGCTCCATGGTCTCACTGATCTGATCTTCAAGCCAGGCCGAACTGATCCGGTGCGGGGCCAACTCATACCCCAGCGCCTCGATGGCGACATTCTGAAAGAGCACGCCAGACCTCCCGATTTGCAAAAGTGACATTTCATGGGGTATCGTACCACATTTCTTGTGGGCAGGATGACACCGGCATCGCAAATCTATGCTATCCTATGGTAGACTAACCGGCGTGCAAACTGCCGGACTGCGGGCCGCGTTCGCCTGTAGGCAGGCTTGGTGATACTGAATTATGCGCGTCGCGATCATTCACGATTATCTGAATCAGTACGGTGGTGCCGAGCGGGTACTCGAGGCCCTCTGCGAGTTGTTCCCTGGTGCGCCTGTCTATACCTCGATTTATGACGCCGAGGCGATGCCAGGCCACTATCGTACCTGGGATATTCGCACCTCGTTTATGCAGCGCCTCCCGGGTTGGCGCAAGTACTTTCGTCGGTACTTCTTGCTCTATCCGACCGCCTTCGAGAGCTTTGACTTCAGTGAGTATGACCTGTTGATCTCGAGCAGCAGCGCCTATGCCAAGGGGGTGATTCCTCGGCCCGGTGCGTTGCATATCTGCTATTGCCATACGCCAATGCGTTTTGCGTGGCGGACACGTGAGTATATCGAGCGTGAAGAGATTACCGGGTTGCAACGGGTGCTGTTGCCTATCGGTCTGACCTATGTTAGACTCTGGGATGTCATTACGGCGAATCGCGTCGATCGCTTTGTTGCCAATTCATACGAGGTGGCCGGACGCATTGCGCGCTATTACGGTCGTTCCTCGCAGGTGATCGCCCCGCCTGTGGATCTGCCTCCGTACGAGCCACAGCCTGCGGGTGATTTCTATCTGGCTGGTGGTCGGCTTATTCCGTATAAGCGGATCGAGTTGATTATCGAGGCGTTTACGAAATTGCGCCTACCGCTCAAGGTTTTTGGCGATGGCCGCGACCGCCAGCGTCTCCAGCAACTTGCTGGCCCGAATATCGAGTTTCTTGGCTGGGTTGATGAAGGAACCCGCTGCGATCTCTTTGCTCGCTGCCGTGCGTTTATCTTTCCCGGTGAAGAAGATTTTGGCATTACTCCGCTCGAAGCAATGGCTGCCGGGCGCCCGGTGATTGCCTATGGTGCCGGTGGTGCGCTCGAAACAGTGATTGATGGCGTGACCGGGCGCTTTTTTCATCAGCAGACGGCGGCAGCAGTCGCGGCAGCAGTTGCAGCTTCACACGCAGACTGGTATGATCAAGCTGCGATCCGTCGTCACGCCGAGCAGTATCGGCGCGATCTCTTTCTTAGTCGGATGCGCACGGTGATCGATGAGACGCTGCAAGATCATCAACAGCAGCGCCTCCCACACGTTCGTTCGTAAGCCTATGCATCTTCGTGAATACATTGCGCTGCTGCTCCGTTATTGGCCAGTGCTGGTTCTTTTGCCCTTGCTGACGGCTGGTCTGAGTACGCTGACGCTGCTCGGGCGTACCCCGGTCTTCCAGACAACGGTGCGTTTGATGGTGACCCAGGCTCCTGAACCTGATCCTGAGTTGCCGCTGCCGCCCCTTGATGTCGGTACGACCTGGCTCACAACGGCGTATATCCTTGATGATCTGCCCGCTGTGATCTCCAGTGCGCTCTTTGCTACCGATGTCCAGGCCGCGATGGCTGCACAGGGCTATGCCCTTGAGGTGCCTGCGATCCAGGGCGGTTTGCGTGTCGAGACGACCCATCGCTCGGTGCTGCTTAGCGCCACGGCCGCAACCCCCGAACTCGCTGTTGCGATGGCGCAGGCGGCTGTGACGAGTCTCCGTGAGGGAGGGTTGGTCTACTGGGGCCGCGACCCCGCCGGTGGGTTGCAGGTGCAGGTGATTGATCCCCCGGGGGCCGCCGCTTCGTCCCAGAGCCTCACCGGGCTTGTGCGTGAAGTGGGCCTGCGGGTTGCGCTGGCGCTTGTCGCGGCGGTGGGCATTGCGTTGGGCCTTGCGTATCTTGATGATCGAATCTATCATGCACGTCAGGCCGAACGCTGGACGGGCGCACCTGTGCTTGCCGTGATTCCTGAAGAATGAGTGAGGGTGCGATGCAGTTACGTGATTATGGGCTTGTGCTCGCGAAACGCTGGTGGGTCATTGTGTTGACCCTCGTCGCTGCGGCAGTGGCGGCGTATGGGGTCAGCAAGTTGATCCCTCAGACGTTTCGCTCGCAGGCGGTCTATCTGGCTCTAGCCAACCAGGCTGATAATGGCCTGAATATTGTGCTCCGTAATTCGATGAATAGCTACCGCGAACTGGTGATGCAGCCCGATGTGCTTGACCAGATTAGCCAGGAAATTGGCCTGGATATTAGCGGTGAACGCTGGATGCGCGATGTCAATATCCAGCCTCGCCCTGATGAGCAGAAAATTATTATTGAGGTGGACGCGCCAACGCTCGATCAGTCGATGGCAATGGCCGACGCCGTGGGCAATCGCCTCGTTGCGGAAGTGAATCGCATTAATGCGACGCTCGAGGGAACCGCCCGGATCAATGTGCAACGCATTCAGCAGGCCCGCCTGACCGCTATTCAACCCAATACACGGATCAACGTGCTTGCCGGGGCGCTGCTTGGTCTGATGCTCGGGGTGTTGCTGGCCTATGTGCTTGAGTATCTTGATGATACGCTCAAGAGTAGTAGCGATGTTGAGCGTTTTGTTGGCTTGACGACCTTGGGTGCGATTCCTACCGTTGAGCCATAAAACGAGGAGATAGCTGTGGGTGCCAATGGTTCTTCGCCCGAGGCGATGTTGATTACGCTGCGTGACCCGGGCTCGCCTGCTGCTGAGGCGTTTCGTACCCTGCGTACTAATCTGCTTTTTTCGAGCCTTGACCGGCCTCTCCATACGCTGCTGGTCACCAGTGTGGCCCCTGATGAGGGCAAGAGTACGACCCTGGCGAATCTGGCCGTGACGATGGCTCAGGCCGAACAGCGGGTGCTGATGGTTGATTGCGACCTGCGCCGCCCGAGTTTGCATACGCTCTTTGGGGTGCCCAATGAGCGCGGCCTCACCAGTGCCGTGCTCGCGCAGGACGATGGCCCCTTGCCCATTCAGCCGACGAGTGTCCCCGGTCTCCATGTGCTGACCAGTGGCCCGTTGCCCCCGCGTCCCGCCGATCTGCTTGGCTCACGCCGTATGGGCGCACTGATCGAGCGGATGCGCTCTGAGGCCGAGATTGTGCTTTTTGATACGCCCCCGGTTGTGGTTGTTACCGATGCCGCTACGCTGGCCCCGCGGGTTGATGGCGTCCTGCTCGTGCTCCATGCTGGGCAGACCCGCCGCGACCGTGCCCGTGAGGCGCGCCGCCTGCTCGAGCAGGTCAAGGCAAATATCGTTGGGGTGGTGCTGAATGGGGCGAAGGTTGAGCGGGGTTATGCGTATTAGGTGAGCATATGATTGATCTGCATTCCCATATTCTCCACAATATTGATGACGGTACTCGTTCACTGCAAGAGGCTGTTGCCCTTGCCCGGGCTGCCGTTGCTGATGGCGTGACGATCATGGCTGCAACGCCCCACGGTGCTAGTTCGGTCAGTACCTGGACCCGCTATGAGGTTGACCTTGCACGCAAGCGCCTCGCCGAGATCCGCGCTGCCCTCGACCATGAGGGCGTGCCGCTCCAGCTTATCTCAGGAACTGAGATCTATGGTGAGCCGGGTGCGCTTGACCGGTTGCAGGCCGGTGCGCTCTTGCCCTACGAAACAGGTCGTGCCGTGCTCATCGAGTTTCCGTTGCATATTACCCCGCAGGCCGCCGAGCAGATTATCTTTGGGTTTCAACTCGCAGGCTATCGGGTTGTGCTCGCTCATCCTGAACGCTATCATTTTGTGCTGCGCGACCCCAATACCTTGATTCCGATGATCGAGCGCGGGATTGTGATGCAACTCACCTGCGATGCGTTGCTCGGTGTCCAGGGTTCGCGCATGAAGATGCTGGGCGAATTGATGGTGCAGCATGGCCTGGTGCAGATCCTCGCGACCGACGCCCACGGCTTGCACCTTGGTCGCGTGCCGAATCTGGGAGCCGCCCGCAAGCGTGTGGCTGAACTTGTCAGCGAGGAACTCGCCGATGCCCTCACCCGCCTGCACCCCGAGGCTATTCTCGCTGATGCGCCGCTGACGCCCATGCCTCCCTCGCGCATCCGCAATTGGGATGGTTCACGCTACGCTTGATGCGCTGTCATACCCGCGCTCATTGCTCCCAGTCAATCTCAATCCAGATCGTATCGTCACAGATCCGTACCGGGTAGGTTGCCAGGCGTAGCCCCACCGGAGGCACGAGGCTTTTGCCTGTCCGCACATCGTAGGCCCATCCGTGCCACGGACATGTGATCGTCGCGCCGATGAGAACCCCCGCCGAAAGCGGTCCGCCTTCGTGACGGCAGGCATCACTGAAGGCATAGAGGGTGCCATCCACATTGGCGACCGTAACTGGCAAGCCTTCGATCGCGGCATAGATCAGTTGCCCCGGTGCCAACTGGTTTGCCTCACCTATCTCCACCCACTCACCGGCCATACGCGCTTCTCCCTCATCCTCGTTTGTCAACCAAATTTCCTGGCCTTCCCGCGCCTTTGCGCCTTTGCGCCTTTGCGTCAAAAAACCGTCTTATTGGAAAAGCACTTCCCTGAGCAGTTCTTCCAGGATCGTGGCCGTGACCGCATGATGACGGTACGGCGGGGGCGTGCGCTGCGGGTAGACCCGATTGCTCAACACAACCAGGGCCAGTTGAGACCGTGGCACGCCAATGATGGCCGGCCCGGTAAAGCCTGTATGCCCAAAGCTTCCTCTGGGCGCAGCCCCCATAAAGTTGGCCCGATCCAGCATCCACCCCAACCCACTCTGCACTGCCTGCCCTGAGTCAGTTCGGAGCCCGGCAGTAGCATCACGTAAGGCTAGCGCAACCGTGGCTTCGCGCAGCACCTGCTGATCGGCCCATGCACCACCCTGCAGCCACATGCGCACTAGCCGTTCAAGATCGCGGGCGGTGCTGAAAAGCCCAGCGTGGCCTGCGACCCCGCCCAGTGCATAGGCACTCTCGTCGTGAACCACGCCATGCACGAGTCCCTGCCGCCAGGTATCATCCCATTCTGTTGGTACAATGCGTTCGCGTAAGGCTCCTGAGGGGCAGTAGCCGGTTGCGTGCATTCCCAGAGGGTCAAGCACAAGTTTCTGGACGGCCTGGTCAAGAGGGAGGCCCGCAACGACTGCGACAATGTTGCCAAGCAACAGACTATTGATATTGGTATAGGCTAGATGCGTCCCTGGTGGTTTGACTGGTTCGGCGGCATAGATCGCAGCCTGAATGCCGGCTGCCGCTTCGTTGCGTAGCGTCGAGAGGCGCAGATCCAGGCCTGAACAATGGGTCAACAGATGGCGCACTGTGACGTATTGTGCTCGTGCCGCTGGTAGATAGAATGTGATTGCTCGGTCGAGAGTCAGTTCACCAAGATCATAGAGCCGCAAAGCCGCTGTCGCCGTCACTACTTTGGTCAGCGAGGCAATGTCAAAGATATCGTCACGCACAACTGATCGCGTGCCCTCATCTTCGTACATCGTTGTGCCATACGCCTGATCGAGCAGCGTTGCCCCGTCACGGGTTGCCAGGATCACCGCCCCTGGAAAGATGCGTGCTGCAATGGCCTGCTGGATCACAATCGTTTGTCTCACCCCTCGGTCATATACCAGCTACTGCCAACCTGGATGACGGGCAACCCGCCACTCGTTTGCCCAAGTACTTCTGTCAGCCCCCCGGTTCGCTCACGTAGCACGTTGCCGTCTGCATCAAGAAAGACCAGGACGAATGTGCCGTCAACAACGTTGACAAGTGCCCGCCCCTCTTCACGACTCAAAATCTCGACATAGCTGTAGGTGATCGTGAGCGTGGTACGGCTTCCCACGACGGGTTGGTTCGAGGTTGTCACAAAGTTGAGCAGCATCTGGCTCATCGCATTGCGTTGATCAACCCGCTCACTCGGGGCAAAATGGCTCGCCAGCCGTTCGGCCCAACTACGCCGCACCTCTGGATCTGTCAGGTTCTCTTCAGCGAGCGCGGTATTCAGATCTTCGATAAAACTTTCAACCACTGCCTGCGGGCTTGAAGCACCTGCGCCTGCGACTTCTTGCTCGGCTACCGTGACACAGCCGGATAGCAGCAACAGTACAAGCACCAGGAAGAGTCCCGGCATAGGCCAGGGCACGACGCGAGGTTGCGTGTGTCGCACGCTTGGTTCGCCCCACATCTTATGGTGTCCCTTCGCCATTCTCACGAAATGAACGTGGCGCTGCCGGCAGTTCAGCCTGGATGATCTGGTTAGCATTGACGAGGTAGAGCTTCGTGCGGATGCCATCGTTCGTGACCGTCAGATTATTCAACTCATCGAGGCGAAGAGGTCCGTCAGTCCGAACCTTGATCTGTTGAATAATGGTTCCGCTTACCTTTTCCATCTGGAGAATACGCTCATTCAGGGTGTCAAGGAGAAAGAAGTAGCCATCTTCAGGTGACGTTCCGGTCACAACAAAGCCGCGCACGATCGTCAACGGAGGATTGATCGCTTCTGGTTTCACTTCACCAACAAATTGACCCTGACTAAAGACGAGCACAGTGCCATCGGCCCGCAGTAAATAGATGCTCCCATCAACAGCCATGTCAACCACGGTACTCAGATCGACTTCAGCCAGACTATTGACATCAAGCCAGTAATCGGGGGCATCACTATAACTACCCGAGCGAAAGCGCAAGACTTCATTGGCGACGGCGCCCCAGACATAGAGATTGCCGCCATACTCACGCACCCGCAAGCGGTCGCGTAGACGCCAGATCTCGCTTGCCCCGAGTTTGGCGTAGTTCCAGGTTGATCCGGTACGAAAATAGTACCCAAAACCACTCGTCGCCTCGTCAACCGCGACGACCTGGTCAATGCGCCAGGTCGCTGCCCGCACTGGCCCGACGACCGTTGAACCAACCCCCTGCCCAGGGCTGAGAAATGGCTCGGCACGGCCTCCCTCCTGGGGAATACGGTACAGACGGCTATTCTGGGTGTCGATATCAACGGCATAGATATACTGCAAGCGTTCGAGCAGATTTGTATCGGTCACATTGGTCATCACTGGAGGCACAATCACATCGGCAAAGCGTCCGGTGGCAAGGGGATGCACCGCCATCACCACAGGTTCATCAAGAAAGGTGATGCGTTGCACGGATGCTAGGGCACGTTCGTATTCGCGTTGTAATTCTTGATAGCGGAGCCAGAGCGTTGGATTCGTCGTCGTAATCAGCGCACTGCTCCGTAGCTCATCAATCGCTTCACGGGCAAACTCCAGCGTCACCAGCGCTTCGTTGGCATCCTCGGCACTCCGCACGGTCGCCAATTGCTCGTCGGCGACCCTGAAGTATTCGAGCACAATCTGCTGGTCATTCTGGTGGCTCAAATTCATGCCGTAGATCACCAGGATGGTGATCATCAGCAACAGGCCAAGAAAGAGCACCCATGGAAAAGGAGGCCCTTTGCGCCGGTACGAAAGCCCATGGCCCCGATGGATCGGACGTTGCGGTTGCATCGTTCGACGGACGCGACGTTCACGGAAATAGCCGTTGATGCTACTGCTCATCCGTTGGAAGGGTAGGGCAAGTCGTTCGCCCCAGGTCAGGTCAACGAGGGGGCGTTCTTCGTAGCGGGGGCGGTATGGTCCGGCCCCGCTGATCGGCTCTTCACTACTCAGATCGATGCGACGGTTGCCTGAAACGGGCACCGTCCCTTCACCGAGAAAGGTTGAAGGGGGCAGGTTTTCGAGCCGTAGCGGTGCGGTGTCGGCCCGTGCCTCGCGTAGCCGTGCGTAACGATCCCCGATCCCGCCACCAAGATTGATTGGTGTTGCGCGAGGGATTGGTGCCGTTGAGTACGTTGGCTCTTCCGGCATCCGTTGCATCATATCAATCGGTTCAGCCCCGGGCTCCTCCGTGCCCTGTTGCTTGCTTCGTTCGGGTCGCCTCCTCAGCGTGTGCCTCAGTTTGTCTAGCCATCCACGCATCCCTGCCATCTGCGCCCCTTGCATCGTGCGGGTCGCGCTTTTGCTGGGGACGACCTGGCGGTTGCGAGGCGGCGCTTCTGGGGTAAACCTGATTATCAGGGCATGGGGATTGTCGAGGTCATGGGTGTGGGCAAGCTGTTCCAGGCGTTCCAGCATGACCGCGGTGTCATCTTGGCACAGCCTGGTTTCTACGTCGGTGCGGTTGAGCAGTTGGGCAAAATTACTCGAACAGAGCAAGGCCCCGCCGCCGGTTCCTATGCTTGCACGGTAGAGTTCGGGCTCGACAAAGAGACTTGCGCCCAGGGCCGTCGCCTGGGTAAAAGGCAGGGCGTTGGTGCTGGTAGGATCCCAGACAGCATGGGTTGGCACGGCTCGAATGCGCCCTTCACTCAGGATATAGGCCTGTGCGGGCTGTACCTGAACAAGAAAGAGATCGGTGTCACGGACGATGGCACAGGTTAGCCCAATCAGCACTCGTTTGTCGCTTGCATGCTTGAAATTGTGCTCGTAGAGCGCCTTGTTGGCTGCGCGGATCGCGGACCGTAGGGCTGACGTGATACTGGACGAGGTGTCCCCATAGAAGGTGCGCTCGATCACACTGGCTACCAATTCACAGGCGGCCAGGCTTGCTTTGCTCTGATCAGTCGCTTCAACGACCAGATAGAGCCGTCCTTTGCGTGCCTCGGGGCCAAAAGGCGAGGCTGGCATGGCTTCGCTGATCAACGCACGCTGGGCCTGTTTGTTCTCGGGAACCAGCCTGAACTGAGCACTCTGGATCGCAATGCGCGACATAGCTTCTCTCTCCTCCTCCTTCACTCCTTGCGATTATAGCATGGTTGCTCTGAACCCCGCATGGTTGCCCTCAACCCCGCATGGTTGCCCTCAACCCCGGTGCGGACTATAATAGACCCAGGTTTGTTGCAATGTGCCAGCCGACACTGTGATGCATCATGCCACAGGTCTCCAGGATGGATCGGGGCACAACCATGGCTGCCGTCGTTTGCCAGCCCGGAGTCTCGCATGGCGCGCATTACCGTCACCTTACATGATGAACTTCGTACCTTTGCCGTTGCCACCGGCGGACTCTCGCTTGGTCGCCAGTTAGATAATGCCATTGTCCTGAATCATCCGATCGTTTCCCGGAGGCATGCACGCATCGAGTGGCGAGGGCGTCAGGTCTGGGTCAAAGATCTCGATAGCCGCAATGGGGTCACGGTCAATCGCCTTCGGGTCAAAGAAGAGCAACTCACCGATGGCGATATTATTGGTATTGGCCCTTTTGAACTTCAGTTTGAAGATCGGGCCGTCCAGAGTGTCTTCCTCGATGACCAGCGTTATTATCCCCTTGCGTCGGATGGCCGTACGGTTAGAGCCCACGAAATTCCTCTTGAACCTGCCGATCTCCAGACCGTTTATATGATCGGGATCAGGTTGAACCAGGTGCTCGATTTTCGTGAATTGCTTGATTTGGTGATGGAGGAGGTGCTCCAGGTTGTTCCGGCTGAACGCGGTCTGCTTTTGCTGCGCAAGGATGATGAACTGGTGCCCAGGGTTGTGCTGCCTGTCGGTACTGGTGATGTCGCTATTTCCAGTACGATTGTCCGTAAGGCGATTGATGCCCGCGAGGCGATTTTGACGCGTGATGCCCGGCTCGATTTTGCCGAGGCCGATAGCATTATCAGTGCCAATATGCGCTCGGCCATCTGTGCGCCTCTCTTGCTCCAGGGAAGTGCCATCGGGATCATTTTACTTGATGCCGCCGGGCGTGATCAGTTTGGTGAACGTGAACGCGATCTGGTCGTTGCTATCGCTAATTTTGCCGCCGTTGCGATCGAACGCGCCCGTCTCACCGAAGAGTTGCGCCACCAGGGGCAGCTCCGCCAGAACCTTGAACGGTTTCTTTCGCCGAATGTTGCTCATGCCCTCGCTCGCTATGTTGCCCAACATGGCAAACTCTGGGAGGCTCAGGAACAGCAGGTCTCGGTGCTCTTTGCTGATATCAAGGGTTTTACTTCGCTTGCGGAACAACTTTCCCCCCGTGAGGTGCAGGATCTGCTCAATGAGTATCTCCACGAAATGACGGATGTCATTTTTCGTTACAATGGTACCGTAGACAAATATATCGGAGATGGTATCATGGCCGTGTTTGGTGCGCCACGTTTGCCTGATGAACCCGAGGATGATCAGCATGCCTTCCGTGCGGTCGCTGCTGCCCTCGAAATGCAGGCCGCCCAGCGCCGTCTTGTTAGCAGGGCGATCTCGGGGCGTACTTTTGCCATCCGGATCGGGGTCAACACGGGGATGGCGTATACCGGGTTTTTTGGAACGCGCCATCGCCTTGAATATACGGCCATTGGTGATACCGTCAATACGGCCTCGCGTCTCGAAGGTGCCGCCGAACCTGGCTCGGTCTTTATTGGTCAGGATACCGCTGATGTGGTGTGCCATCACTTCGATCTTCAGGCAATGGGCGAACTGCAACTCAAAGGCAAGCAACAGCGCGTTCGGGCCTTCAAAGTGCTGAAACCGCGCGAAACGAGTCAACGCGCTGAGTGATCGCTGCTTGCGTATCTGGAATCTTGTTTTTTTTGACTAGATAAGTAGTCTTTGTATGCCAATTGTGATAGGAATCCGCTTTAAAGATAGTGGTAAAGTTTACTACTTTGATCCGCAAGAGTTCGAGTTGCAAGTTGGTGAACCGGTGATTGTTGAGACGGTACGCGGGCTGGAATTGGCACGGGTGGCCTATGAGCGTCGTGAAGTTCCCGTGACTGAGATTGTTGGTGAACTCAAGCCAGTTGTGCGCCGCGCTGAATCCGCTGATCTCGAACGCTTCCGCGATCTCCAGGCTCGCCACGCTGAGGTGCTTGAACGCTGTGCCGAGAAGGTGCGTGAACACGGCCTGCCGATGAGCCTGGTCAAGGCTGAGTATAGTTTTGATGGGTCGCGCCTGACTTTCTATTTTACCGCTGAAAAACGGGTTGATTTTCGTCTGCTCGTGCGCGATCTCGCTCGTACCTTTAAGAGCCGGATCGAGTTGCGCCAGATTGGTCCTCGCGATGAGGCCCGTTTGCTTGGTGGGATTGGCCCGTGTGGCCGTGTGCTCTGCTGTGCCTCTTTCTTGCCTGATTATGCCCGGGTCAGTATCAAGATGGCAAAAGATCAGGATCTGCCGCTCAATCCTTCGAAGATCAGTGGGGTCTGTGGGCGTCTGCTCTGCTGCCTTTCGTATGAACACGAGCAGTATGTGGCGATGCGCGCCGAGTTGCCCCGCAAAGGGACGTGGGTGCAAACCCCCGATGGCCCCGGTGAGGTCGTTGCTCAGCAGGTGCTCAAACAGCAGTTGATTGTTCAGCTCGTCGGTAGTGGGATCCAAGAGACCTATGGCATGGATCAGATTGAGCTTGCCACAACCCAGGTTGCCGCCACGGCTCGTGCGCGTAATACTGAAGGTGTTACTCCGGTGGCCCAGCAACGTCGCACGAGTCCCCCTGAACGCCATGACCGCCGCAAGCTCCGTGATGAGATTGATCAGTACGATCTCCTTGACGATCTCGAGTTGCTCGAAGATGACTTTGAGTCACCTTTCCGTGATACTACCCCCGCGGCTCGCCCTGCGCCGCGCGCTGCTCCACCATCTCATCAGGCCCAGCCGCCTGTTGAGCCTCCCAGAAAGTCGCCGCGGCGGGCCGCCTCCCCGACCTCTCCCACTTCCAGCGCTGCCTCTCCCGCCGAGCCTGCTGCCGAAACGCCTCCTGCGCCAGCGCCGCGTCGCCGTCGCCGCCGGAGTGGGCGCGGCGGTGCGAAACCTGATCCCGACACCCAATGATCCGCCGCGTTTCCCTGCTGCTGTGGTTGCTCGTCGCTGCACTCGGCTTCACTGCCTGTATCCGTACGACCGAGCAACCAGTCTCAGCGCCGCCAACTCAGCCGCCAGCAACCCTTGCCCCGCTTACGCCGGCGCTCTTGCCGACAAGCACGCTTCCAGTGCCGACGCCACGCACCCAGCCTGAGCGCATGGGAACCTTCTTTTTCTACTGGTACCATTGCCCCGAGCGTGCCTGTGATGCCAGTGAATTGACGGCGATCCCTCCGGGTTGGCTGACGCCGTTACCTGACGATCCTGATCCCCGCGATGGTCTGGCCTACTCGTCGATCAATTATGATTGGTTTGAAGGCGAGCTACGGGATCTTGTTGATGTTGGCTTTGATCTTATCTTGCCAGTAAGCTGGGGTGATCATCCGCATCCCTGGTTTCGCCAGGATCGTCTCGATCTCCTTGTTCAGGCCAATGGCATCCTCGAAGAGCCACTGGCTATCGGTATGTTTCTCGATACCACGGCTCAGCAGGCCATGTACAACGATTTTGTCGCGGATGGCTATCGTTTTGGCCCAACGATCCCTCGTATGCCGCTCAGCGATGCACGTAGCGGCTACTTCTTCTATGATCTGCACATCAAAGGCTTTTTCGAGCGCATTCCCCGTGAGATGTGGGCCACCGAGCAGGGCCGGCCGATCATTGTGACCTATACCGCCCTCTGTTGTGATGAACTCTACCGTGCAGGTGAACTCTGGCATGCGGTGAAAGCGGCTTTTCGCGCCGATTTTGGCGTCGAGCCCTGGCTTATCCTCGAAGAGACCTGGTTTACCCCCGAGGCCCGTGCCCCCGGCGAGGGGCTTCAGCCACTTGAACTAGTCGCTGATGGTCGCTACCATTGGGGCACGGCGTTGCATGGCCCACAGACAGCCACGCTGCGGAATTTCTCGGTCACAAGCGTTGGTCCCGGTTTCGACAACCGACGCATTGTTGGCATCACCGATCCCCGCTCTCAACCCCGTGAAGAGCCGCCTGGCGGTGGCCCGCGTAGCAACGGGGCCTTCTTCCGCGCCAGTCTTGCGGCTGTTCCCCCTGAGACCGATCTGCTCTTGATTGAAACCTGGAACGAATGGCCGGAAAGCACCGGGATCGCACGCGCAAGCCACCAGGGCCTTGATGGACAACCGCTCCCTGACGATTTCTACATGGATCTTTTGCGCCGCTGGCGTCGTGGGGGCTGAGCTTATGCGTATAGCGTAGCCCTGTAAGCTGCATATTCCTGGGGGCGTAGCCCCCAGGAATATGCTATAATCCCATTGATATGCGCCGACAGCGACGTTGGTGCAGCGCAACAAAGGAGTTAGCGCATGATTACCAAGCGACTGGGTCGTCATGGAGGTGTGCTGGTTACGTTTGTGGTGCCTGCCTCGCTCTGGGCTGATACAATCTGTGTCGTTGGTGACTTTAATCGCTGGGAAGAGCAGGCAACGCCGCTTCGCTTGACCGAAAATGGCTGGATAGCAACGCTTGAGCTTGAAGCAGGTCGTTCGTATCAGTATCGCTACCTCGTCAATGGGGTTGAGTGGCACATCGACTGGAATGCCGATGCGTATGTGCCGAATCGTTTTGGTGGCGATAATTCTGTGGTGATTACGCCGGATTTTCTAACTCCGCAGCCTGAGGACAAAAAAGCTTCTTCCAATGACGTTGTCCTCCCCTTTGTGCGTCCGCAGTTGCGCTTGATTTCATCTGGTTAAGGCCCCAGAAGGGGCCTTTGCCTCTTTTCTCAAAACCATGTCAAATCAGAGTGTCCCTGTCCTCGATTTTGGTTCGCAGACAGCCCAGTTGATTGTCCGACGCCTCCGCGAGCTGGGGGTCTATAGCGAGTTGTTGCCCCACGATGCGTCCGAAGCGCAGGTGCGCGCCCTCAATCCTATCGGGGTTGTGCTTTCTGGTGGCCCCGCCAGTGTCTATGCGCCTGATGCGCCGTCGCTGCCTGCGTGGCTGCCTGCCTCGGGCTTGCCTGCTCTTGGGGTCTGTTATGGCATGCAGTTGATGAGTCATACCCTCGGTGGTGTGGTGCTGCGCCCCGATGCACGTGAGTATGGCCCCGCGATGATTACGCGCAATGAGGAGCATCCTCTTTTTGCTGGCCTCCCCGCTGAACAGCCGGTCTGGATGAGTCACGGCGATAGGATCGAGGCCCTGCCCCCTGGGTTTCGTGCGCTTGCGGCGAATCCTGCGACGCCTTTTGCTGCAATGGGTGATGATGCCCGTCGTTGGTATGGGGTTCAGTTCCATCCCGAGGTTGTCCATACCACCCACGGCCAGGCGTTGCTCGGTAATTTCCTCTTTCATATCTGCGCTGCCGAAGCTTCGTGGCGCCCCACCGCGTTTGTCGCCGAGGCGGTTGAGCGTGTGCGTCAGCAGGTTGGCCCCGACGAACGTGTGATCTGTGCCCTCTCGGGTGGGGTTGACTCGGCTGTCGCTGCGCTGCTTATTCATCGTGCCATCGGTGAACGGCTGATCTGTATCTTTGTTGATAATGGCCTCTTGCGCCTGGGTGAGGCTGAACAGGTCATTGCAACGTTCCGCGAGCATGTGCATGTGCCCCTTGTGGCTGTGGATGCCCGCGAGGAGTTCCTCGCTGCCCTCGAAGGCGTCGCCGATCCTGAACGCAAACGCAAAATTATTGGCGAGAAGTTTATTCGCATTTTTGAACGCGAGGCCCGTAGCCTCGGTGATGTGCGGTTTCTTGCCCAGGGAACCCTCTATCCCGATGTGATCGAGTCGCGTGCCCCCGATCGTACCAAGGGCGTGACGATCAAGACGCACCATAATGTCGGTGGTTTGCCCGCTGATATGCAGATGAAATTGGTCGAGCCTTTGCGCTATCTCTTTAAGGACGAGGTGCGTGCGGCTGGCCTCGAACTCGGTTTGCCTGAAGATTGGGTCTGGCGCCATCCGTTCCCCGGTCCTGGCCTTGCGGTGCGGGTCATCGGGCCGGTCTCTTTTGCCCGCCTCGAGACGCTGCGCCAGGCCGATGCGATCTTTCTGGCCGAGTTGCGCGCCGCTGGCCTCTATCGGGCAACTCAGCAGGCTTTTGCTGTGCTCTTGCCTGTCCAGAGTGTCGGGGTGATGGGTGATGAACGAACCTATGCCGATACGCTTGCCCTGCGTGCGATTACGACCGAAGATTATATGACCGCCGATTGGGCGCGTTTGCCTCACGAATTGCTCGCTACGATTAGTAGTCGTATCGTCAATGAGGTTCCTGGAGTCAATCGGGTTGTCTATGATCTCTCGTCAAAACCACCTGCTACGATTGAATGGGAGTAAGCGCGCTGATCCAATCTGCCCCATCCAAGCTGATTCTCTGCGGTGAGCACGCGGTTGTCTATGGTCAACCCGCGCTTGCTGTCCCCCTTGGCGATCTGCGCGCTTATGCTGAGGTCTCTGCTGGTGCCCCTGGTTCTGGGTTTTATCTTGTGGCCCCTGATCTCGGTGAAGCCTGGCACGCTCACGTCAAGCCTGAGCATCCGCTTAGCGAACTGGCTTTGGCTGTCCTCGCCTCTTTCGGTGTTACGCAGGCTGATCTGGTGCTCAGGTTGCATGCCGAGATTCCGCTCGCCAGCGGTATGGGTAGTGGCGCCGCAATTGGTACGGCGCTCGTCCGTGCTCTGGCCGCCTGGTTTGACCAGGAACTCCCCCCGGTCCAGATTGCCGAGCTTGTCTATGCCAGTGAGCGTCGGTTCCACGGTACGCCCAGTGGCATTGATAATACGGTGGTTGCGCACGAGCAGGCTATCTGGTATGTGCGCCACCTTACCCCTGGTGCGCAGGCCTTCACGGCGACGATTGAGCCGGTGGTGATCAAAGCCCCGCTCCACCTTGTGATCGGTGATACGGGTGTGCGGAGCATGACCCGCTTGCCTGTCGGTGCGGTGCGCGAAGCCTGGCAGGCTGATCCCCCACGCTACGAGGCGTTCTTTGCTGCCATTGGACAGGTCGTCTATCGGGTGCGTACGGCCCTCTCCGAGGGTGACCAGCAGCAACTTGGTGCGCTGTTCAACGAAAATCAGGCGCTCCTTGAAGAAATCGGGGTCTCCTCACCCGAGTTGAATCATCTTGTTGCGGCTGCACGCCAGGCCGGTGCCCTCGGTGCCAAACTCTCAGGGGCAGGTTGGGGTGGGGTTATGTTTGCCCTTGTCACGCCCGACCAGCGCTCAACGGTTGTCCAGGCTCTCCAACAGGCTGGTGCCACCAGTGTCATCGCAACTACCGTGGCCTCAAGCTGAGCCCCACACCTATTCTGAATCTCTGCGCCTTTGCGTCAAATTATCATTAAGCACAGCTTCTGCCAACCTTTTCGCAGCGTGTGGTATAATAAAACGATGTCACCTTGTTCGTGATTTCTACCATGAACGTAGAACAGGAGGTCTTATTGCGATCAACACGAACCCCCATGCTGTGGTTACGCTTTGTCTGGGCCCTCTTGATCATGGTCTTCTTTGGTTCCGTAACCCTCACCCAGGCCCAGGGATCAACCGGTGCCAGGCCGCACCAGACCGCCGTCGGCCTTGCTCAGTTCGATGGCGTGCTGAGCCAGGGAGACGGTTCGGTCACCCTCATTGAAACGTTGCTCCCTTCACCTGCCGTTCTTTCCCACGTTGACCGGTACGGTACCCTCACGTCTGAGCAACTCTTCTTTGTCCAGCCTGCGACCCGTCTGCAACTCACCTATGCGGCTCAGACTCCGTCTGGATCTGCCGTTCGTGTTGATGTGCGCGGCAGTCTCGATGGGCAGCGCTGGCAGCCCTGGGTTGTGGATCTTGCCTCTCGTGACGTCATTGATTTTCGCCAGCCGATCAAGTATGCGCAGTATCGCCTGACGCTCACCGGCAGCCAGTTCAGTGCGCCTGTGGTGCGCGATGTGCGCCTTGAGCTCACGAGTCGGGCGGCGTCAGTTGAGGCGACCCCGGCTGACCCCTATGCGGTTGCCCCGACTTTGCGTGTCCGGGCTACGCGTCAGGGCATGGTTGGTGGCCGTACTGCCAATGGCTATATCATTCCACCCAATGCCCGCTTTGTCTCGCTTCCTTCGTGGAGTTCGCTCTCGAGTCGGGGTGGCAATGAGTATCAGGTACGTCTGACCTATCGCGGCCGCAGCACCGTCGTGCCGGTCTACGATGTTGGTCCGTACAATACGCGTGATGACTACTGGGCGACTCAGCGTACCGGCTTCCCCGATCTCCAGTGGGGCTGGCCAATGGATCACGCCGCCTACTATGATGGCTACAACAACGGCCGTGCCGAAAAGGGCTATGTCCGTTTTCCCACCGCTGTTGATGTCGGCGATGGCGCATGGATCCAGGATCTCGGCATTGTTGGGGATCAGGCCGAAGTCGAAGCCACCTTCCTCTGGATGGGTCAGGATCCTGCCAATGGCCGTCCCCTCCGCAATCCCGAGGCAAGTGAACATCTCGTTGATGAGCTTGATGGCGATTTCTGGAGCAATACGCCGCTCCTGAGTGCGAGCGCTATGCGCTGTGGGGCCAACCTGCACGCTTACTGGTCACGTACCACCTCGAACCCCGAGAACGCGACGGTCGTGCGGTGGCAACCCAATTTGCCCATCGAGGCCGCCTACGACCTCTTTGTGCATGTCCCGATTTGCCCGCAACGCCTGTCCGCAACGACAACGGCAGCGTATATTGTCGGGCACCGCGATGGTGTCAACGAAATTGTTGTCAACCAACGCTCGCAGACTGGCTGGGTTCACCTGGGCCAGTTCCCCTTTGCCGCTGGTGATCAGGGCTATGTGCAGCTTGGGGCCGTTGCGAGCGATGGCGGCGTCATCTGGTTTGATCAGGTGCGCTGGGTTCCCGTGCGGTAACGCTAAAGCTCTCTGCCCTCAAGCATAATCCCTCAGCGTAACCGCACTAAAGTTGCGGTTACGCTGAGGGATTATGCTTCCTCACTATTTTCTTGAATAACATAGAGCAACTCAAGCAAAATATTTTTCACACTCGCACGATCCGAGGCCACGCACGGCAAAATCTTGACATGGGCTGGCTGCCGTAGGGCGAGGCGGAGTTCATCGGGTGCCCAGGCGTTGGGTCGATCTTGTTTGTTGGCCGCGATCACAAACGGTGTCTCGCGGAAGGAAACAAAAAAATCAATAATGCGATTCGTCTCACGAAATGTCTCGGGCCGGGTACTATCCACCAGGATCACAAGACCAAGCATCCCCTCCGACAGAATCTCCCACATAAAATCAAAACGCTTTTGCCCTGGTGTCCCAAACAGGTGCAACACCAGATCATCGGCAATCGCAATGCGCCCGAAATCCATCGCGACCGTGGTCTCGTGTTTGATCATCCTGGTATCATCAGTCGCCCGGCGTTCGGTCGAGACCACTTCGATGTCGCTGATTGACCTGATGAACTCAGTCTTGCCTGCGTTCACGGCCCCGGTAACAACCATTTTTACAGTCTGCACGCCAGCCCTCCGCTATGGTGCTGTGCCCTGGCTGAAGCACATCGGGTTTTACATATCTTTAATGCGATGAATAATGCGGTTGACCAGACTCTTCTTGACTTTGGGTGGTTCTGCGGGTTGAGAACCCCGGCTTGTCGGCCTGGGTTTGCGTTGCACCTCGACCAGACCGGTCGTCAAAAAACCGTAGACTATCCGGCACACTTCAAAGTCACTCATGCCTGTCTTCTGCGCTAGTTCAGCGAGTGTATCACGGTCATTGATCCGTGCCAAAAGCCGCCACTCGGTCGTTGAGAGCTTCACACCTTTGAGGTGCTCTCGTGGCTGTTCGAGGAAATGTGCCACCATATCGGTCGAAGGAATGCGGTCTTTAATGCGTCCCCATTCATCAATCCGCCGTACACCTTCCATAATCAGGTGATCGACCGAGATAGGCATAGGAATGACGGGCGTATCGTGCGCTGGCCGCTGGTTCTGTTCAAAGCGAAACTCACCCTCAGGCCACGCAAACAGCCCATAGACTGCCTCTTCCGTAAACGCCTGCAAAGCCCGTTGCAGGCGTTCACGGGGCACAAGTTGTTCTTCTACGATGACCTGGGTAAGCGTGGTTCCATCGGCACTCATCGCAAGCCCTGAACGAGCGCGGTTCAATTCTTCTGCTGTCAACACACCCAGGCGCACCAGCAAGGCCGCCTGCACATCCTCGGGCCGCCGTACTGCCAGCAGCAACTTGCCCTGTTCAAAAAAGAGCAAGGCCATCTCGTGCTGATAGGCAAGATGAAGCCCGCCCGTTTTATAGCCACGATCAACCAGATAGAGAAAATCAGAGAGGCCAAAATCGCGAAGGTTGCCTACCAGTGCCATACTACTACCCTCCGGAGCCGCTACGTGATGCAAACGAGGTCTGGACACAGGCGACCGAGGTGAGCCAGAAGGGGTCTATCATGGGTTCAATATACCACCTGGGCCAGTGGTTGTTCGGTTTCGAGCGTCTCATTGACGGGTGCCCCATCGGCAGCCAGAACTGGCAAAAGGGCTGCAATCGCGGTGGCAAGCATCGCATCATCAGGTTCGCGTGTGGTCAGGTATTGCGTCGAGAGGGCTGGCATAAGCAGGCGGCTTACCCAGGGCCGATGGTAGTGTGCAGCCGCAAAACGCATCACTTCGAACGCGACTGCTGCAACCAGGGGAATGAGCACAATCCGTGCCCCGATGCGTGGCAACAGTGGTAATCCACTGACGGCAAGGAAGATTACAAACCCGATGATGGCGGCAATCACCAGGAAACTTGTCCCACAGCGAGGATGGATCCGACTAAACGGGCGCACTGCCTCTACCGTGAGTGGCACGCCGGCTTCGTATGCATTGATAACCTTATGTTCAGCCCCATGATAGCCAAACACACGTTGAATATCGGAGAGCCGACTGATGGCATAAATGTACAGAATGACGAGCGTCAGATTGATCAGCCCTTCGATGATCTCACGTACCAGAACTGGTGCGCCACGTTGGGCTGCATAATTCGCAATAAGCGATGGCCCGACAACAAAGAGCCCAATGCCCACCGTGAGCGCCACCACCAAGATGATCCATTGCACCACCGGCGATAGATCTTCTTCGTGCTCTTCGCTCGTCACGGCTGCCGAGAAATCGAGCGCCTCTTTCCCAACGAGAAAGGCACTCCGGAGTCCCACCAACCCACGGATAATCGGCCAATGCATCCAGGCTGCGCGAGCGGATGGTGGCAAGGGGATATGCTTGAGCGCCAGACTGCCATCGGGACGCCGCACGGCCACACTGGCGAGACGCCGTCCGCGCATCATGACGCCTTCGAGCACCGCCTGACCGCCATATGAAAATGTCTTATCGCTCATGATCCACGTACCACAATCCTACACTCACACGCGCTGCTAGGGTATCCGCCGTGCTGCTTCATCGCCACCATCGTCGTCTTCCGGCTCTATCCACCCTGTGTGCCATTGAGGTCACCATTCTGCTGGGCCGCCACCTGCTCGGCGATGCTCTCAGGCGCACCACGCCGTGCCAGGGTAGTTGCCGCCGCACGGACACCCGTGGCAAGACTGGCAATGCGAATCACGGGTGAAACCACGCGTTCAGCCACGAAAGTTGTGGATCCCGTCACGGTTGCCGAAGAGTCGCGGACATTATTCGCCAGCGTGCGGGTACTATCAAGCACTTCATTGAGTTTGACGATCGACTCATCAACTTTTGGCACGAGCGTACCGCGGGCAAGACGGTCGATCCGGTTGAGGATATAGAGCAAACCGAGCAGCACCGCAATCATCAAGATGACGCCGACCAGGGTGAACAGGCCAAGCAACACAATGAAAATATCACGGAATGACTGGCGAACCTCTACTGGTGCCAGGGCCAGACCAACAATCAGCGCGATCAACGCAAGCAGTATCGTTCCGAAGCCAATTCCTACCCACTTTAACACAGCGCTCCTCCGCTATCAGCGACGTAACAGGACGCCTGGATCTTTATGGCGGCTTTCCAATGCGGTGTTCAGGGACGGCAATGGTGCGGATTATATCACACCCTCAGACGCGAAACAACTATTAGCAAGATCCATGCCAACAGCACCGCTTCAAGTACAGGCACGCCTGCCGGAGCAGGCAGATCCAGTGGGAAGCGCCATCCGAGGCCATAGGCAAGCAAACATCCGACACAGGCGGTCAACCAGAAGACTGGCAACTGACGCCAGCGTTTCCCCAGCAAAACATGCGCCAGACCTGCGCAGGCCGTGGCGAGCAACAGGATCAGCAGGGTTGCCGGTGCCCATCCCGTCATACCAGACTCACTGCCTGGTTGTCGTCGGGCTCTGCCTGACGTTCGGGGTGGGGCTCCTTCACCGTACGTACAATGCGGCCCCCGCCAATGATCCGGTCGCCATCATAACAGACGGCTGCCTGTCCAGGGGTGATCGCCTTCACGGGGGCCTGTAACCATACCTCCATCCGTCCATCGCCAAGCAGGGTAACTTCAGCCGGGGCCGGTTCGGCATGCGCTCGTACCTGTACATGACAGGTAAATGGGGAGGGTGGGGGCACATCAGTGACAAAATTGAGCCGATCCACCAGAAACCGATCCCGCAGGATCGCTTCAGGTGGGCCTACGACCAGCGCATTACGGGCGACATCCAGTTCGACCACATAGAGCAACTGCCCGCCTCCCAGTCCCAGGCCGCGCCGTTGCCCAATGGTATAGAGGGGTAAACCCTGATGTTGCCCTATTTCCCGCCCCATCAGATCCACAATTGGTCCTGGGGTCAGTTGCTCGGGAACCTCGTCGCGCAACAAATTGCGATAATCCCCATTGGGCACAAAACAGATATCCTGGCTCTCGGGGCGGTCGGCACTCGCCAGGCCGCGTGCTGCCGCCATTGCACGAACCTCGGTTTTGCTCAACTCACCGAGCGGAAAGAAGAGGTGCGCCAGATCGCGCTGCCCAAGCATATAGACCATATACGACTGATCTTTATCACGATCAACCGCTCGCGCAAGCGTATAGCGTACACTCCCATCGGGAAGCTGTTCCTCAACTCGCCGTGCATAGTGGCCCGTCGCCACATACGTAAAACCAAGGGTCTGCGCACGATCAAGCAATGCCCGGAACTTGATCTCGCGGTTACACTCGAGACACGGATTTGGTGTATACCCCTGAGTGTACGCTTGCACGAAATAATCAATCACGTGACGTCGAAATTCACGCTGATAGTTAAAGACATAATAGGGCACGCCAAGCTGAGCACAGACTCGCCGCGCACTCTCGGTCATCTCCTGGGAACAACAGAGACTCTCGGCCATGCGTTCATCGTCATCGTCCCAGAGATGCATCGTGACCCCGACGATCTCGTGGCCCTGTTCGTGGAGCAACGCTGCAGTCAGGGAGCTATCAACGCCGCCACTCATCGCAACCATAATCTTTGCCATACGTGTATTATAGCAAATCTTGCCCGATGAGAAAGGTATTGCAGGTAGTTTTGGACGGCAAAGCCGTCCAAAACTACCTGCAATACTGTTTATGATCACTCAAGCCGCATTGATACGGCGTGCCTGAGACGGTGTCGCTACGCGCTCCTTGACGATACGCCGTTCTAACCTGACGTTTTGGCGCACAAGTGAAGGTTGCTTGATAATCGAACCTTGTCGCGTTTGCGTCTGCGCAGCCGCTTTCCAGTACTCTTGTGGTAGAACCCAATGACAGCATGAAAAAAACAGGTCTGGATGCACTTCAGGCCCACTATACCAGCGCCGTGGCTTCATTGAACAACTCCAGCAAACAAGGCTGACCAGCTATAGAACATATAGATACAGACAGGGTTTGAAAGGCAATTTTATTATATGTAACGGGTCAATAATACAGTACTATCTATAATGGTGTAGTGCGCAATTGTATCCTCAGGTCAAACATTTGTCAATATAATCCTGTCGCCGCATAGGGCAAACGCATCTTCTTCCGTCGCCGTGAACGGCTCAGCTTCTGGCTTGCAAAGGCCACCTGCGTGGCCTGATCGAGCCGGTGAAGACCGGCTTCCCACGCGGTAAGCCGAGGCGTTTACGCCGACGGTATGAGCGGATGGGGGTGATCCTCAGACATGGTGGGGTGCACGAATGCAAGCTGCAAGCGCCCTACGTTTTTCAGGCTCAGGCATTGCTCATACCAGAGCCAGAGAGTTGGCTCTGGTGTGAGCGTTATCTGGCAGCCGAGGGCTGCCAGATAACGCTCTGGGGAGGAATCGGGAGGATTAGCGATTGCGGTTGCGGTTGCGCAGGAAGGGCGGGATGTCCAGGTCTTCACTATTCGTGAAGTTGGGGGCCACCCGCGGCTGTTGTGGCTGTTGTTGGGCCGGGGCCGGCTGGGTTGGGCGCTGCTGTGGCTGCTGTTGGGCTGCATTCGGATTCGTTGTGGCCCCAGGGTACGAACGAGTACGCTGCACGTTGGGTTTGCTCAGATCAAAGCCGGTTGCAATCAGCGTGACTTTCACTTCGCCAGGTGAGTAGGCTGGATCGATGACGGCACCAACAATGATATTGGCATCGGGATCAACTTGCTTGGCGACAATGTCGGCGGCTTCGTAGACCTCGAGAATGCCCAGATCTTCGCCACCGGTGACGTTGAAGAGCACACCTTTGGCCCCATCAATGCTGACTTCAAGCAGCGGGCTGGCAATCGCCATATTGACGGCATCAATCATGCGGCTATCACCTTTGCCAAAGCCCATTGCCATCAGCGCTGAACCCTGCTGCGCCATAATGGTCTTGACGTCGGCAAAGTCGACGTTGATCAACCCACGCTGGGTGATCAAGTCACTGATGCCCTGAATACCCTGGCGCAGCACATTGTCGGCCATCTGGAACGCCTGCGTAAAGGTGGTATTCTTGCTCGCGGTCTGCAACAGGCGGTCGTTGGGGATGACAATCAACGTGTCAACCACTGGACGCAACTGGTCAATCCCTGCTTCACCGATCTTCCGCCGGTGGTTGCCCTCAAAGGTAAACGGCCGCGTCACCACCCCGACCGTCAGCGCCCCTAGATCGTGGGCAATGCCCGCAATAATCGGCGATGCGCCCGTCCCTGTGCCGCCGCCCATGCCTGCGGCAACAAAGACCATATCGGCCCCTTTGAGTTGCTCGTAGACATCTTCCTGGTTCTCTTCCGCAGCTTTCTGCCCGATGACTGGGTTGCCACCACTACCGAGCCCCCTGGTCAATTTGTCGCCAATCCGAATCCGCACGGGGGCGAGCGAGTGCATCAACGCCTGGACGTCGGTGTTGACCGTCATGAACTCAACCCCTTGCACGCCGTCGGCAATCATCCGATCAATTGCATTCGAACCACCACCACCGACGCCCACGACCTTGATCTGGGCAAAATCCTCGTAGCTAAAGCCCCCACTGTTACGATCAACCATAGCTCCCCTCCCCATTATTGCATGTTTTATGGTAGAAATTCCCGCATCCAACCCTTGAAGCGCTCGTAGACATTGCCCCATCCCTGGCGCTCTTCTGAGCGATGGGTTGGACCCAACATCCCCAGTCCATGACGTGCGCCCCAGCGTAGCAGACCCACCCCGGTGGCATATGAGGGGCTGTCGAGTGAGTCGGCGAGTCCGCTGAGGTCGGTCGGTGTTCCGATGCGGACGGGCATGCCCAGCATTTCGCGCATCAACTCATCAAATTGGCCCAGTTGGGCGGCTCCCCCGGTCAGGACAATCCCTGCTGGCAACATCCCTTCATAGCCGCTCCGCCGGATCTCGTTATATATCAACTCCACCACCTGCTCGGCTCGCGCCTGAAGAATTTGATTGAGCAAGTGGCGGCTAATTTTCTGCTGCTCACCGACCGTCAAGGTCTCGATCTCGATCTGATCCTGTTCATCACCCGCTGCGGGTGGTTCACCGGCAATGGCACTGCCATAGCGCAACTTCAGGTATTCGGCCGTATTGTGCGGCGTGTGCAAGACATAGGTCAGGTCGTTGGTGAAATGATTGCCCCCAACTGAGATGACACTGGTATGCCAGACCCCGCCCTGTACAAAGATGGCAACATCAGTTGTTCCTCCTCCAATGTCAACGAGCATGACGCCGCGATCTTTGTCTTCATCGCTCAGCACTGCTTCGCCCGAGGCCAGCGGCTGTAAAACGAGATCATCTATTTCAACCCCGGTTCGCTGGACACTCTTGATCAGATTTTGGATTGCCATCATTTCGCCGGTAACGATATGCGTTTCCACTTCAAGGCGGAAGCCACTCATCCCGATCGGGTCACGAATCCCTTCGTGTCCATCCAGCACATACGCCCGCGGAATGACATGAATAATCTCGCGCTGGGTTGGGATCGCGACCGCCTGGGCTGATTCAACAGCCCGTGCGACATCGTTGCGGGTGATTTCATGATCGGGGCGTTGCACGGCTACGACGCCCCGGCTGTTGAGGGATGAAATATGCCGTCCACTGACTCCCACAAAAGCCGTCCCAATCCGATAGCCACTCAGGCGCTCGGCTTTCTCGACACTGGCCGTAATCGCGTTGACGGCATCGTCAATGTTGACCACCACACCCTTGTCGAGACCCTTGCTGGGCATTACGCCAACACCCAGAATATTCAGACGCCCGCCATCGGCTACTTGGGCCACAATGGTACAGACTTTGGTTGTGCCGACATCAATTCCGACAATGGTTCGCTGCATAGATGCCTCTGTCTTTTCGCTCGTTGGCTCGCAAACAACCAGCAAAAAGGGTGTTGTAGCTTCCTTCCAATCGAACGTTTCGTTTCATACATGCGCTCAGGGACTGACTGTTTCACTTGTGCTATGGCTCTGGTTCGCCCGTTGCTGGTGCTTGGAGCATCTCGGGGCGGTACTGGTAAAATGGTGTTGCAGGACGGAGATCAAGATAGGTAAATTCGGTCTGTTCATTGAGGAGCAACGTCAGGATCGCTAGCTTGCGCTCAAGGTCTTCGCTTGGCCCAAAGACAATGGTTTGTCCAATGGTGGTGCGTACATATACCCCCAACCCATAATCCCAACCGATCTGCGCCGGGGTGAAGCTTAGTTCAATCGGCAGCCGGAGGGCCAGCACCTGGGCCAGTTGAATGGCATCAAGATCGAGATGTTCATTCGGGCTCAGTTGTGTATGCGATGTGTCAATGATGACAAGAACGTCGTTTTCTGCCGGTTCCTGCGCAGCATCAAGCACTTTGCCACTCGCATCAACCAGATATTGGATACCTCCTGCTTGCCAGCGCACTTCCGGGCGGCGTTCGATGATCTGGATCGTTGCTTGATCAGGGAGCGCTATCGTCAGTGAGGCCGAGGCGATATAGGCATTCTCTTTGAGGCGGGCCAGGGCACCCTGCTGGTCAACAAACCAGATCGAATGCCCACGAATGCCCGCCAGTTCGGCAATCGTTGCTGCATCAAGTGCCTGGTAGCCGTCAACCTTGATCTGTTGCACGCTGAACCTGGCATCGGTAAAGACATACCCGAGCCCCCCGGTCGCAGCCACGAAGAGCAGCAGTCCCACGATGCGCCCGCTTGTTACCCAGGTGAGTAACGAACGCCACGGCCCCGGTGTAGCCTGCTGGCCTGGCACCGGTTGAGCGGGGCGACGACGTCGGGTTGCCATCTCTCGCGACATAAAGGCTACTCCTTTGTCCGGCTTAACGCCAGTTCAATCAGCCGGTCAAGCAAGGTTGCATATGCCAGTCCGTCCGCCGACCACATTTTGGCGTACATACTGATGGGGGTAAAACCTGGCATCGTATTGACTTCGTTCAACCACAATGCGCCGCTCTGCTTGTCGAGCAAGAAGTCGACCCGCGCCAACCCCGCTCCATCAAGCGCCTGAAAGGCTTTGATGGCCAGTTCTTGAACCCGTGCCGTCTGGGCATGGTCGATGGGGGCCGGGATATACGTTTTAGACGCATCATCAATGTATTTGGCCTCGTAGTCGTACCACTCGCCTGAAGGGACAATTTCACCTGGCGTGCTGGCAAGCGGGTCTTCGTTGCCAAGGATGCTCACCTCGATTTCGCGGGCGGCAATGCCTTGTTCCACCACAATGCGCCGGTCATAGCGACCTGCTTCGGCCAGCGCCGCCCGTAGACTTGCCCGGTTCGTTGCTTTGCTCACCCCGACACTACTGCCCATATTGGCTGGTTTGACAAAGACCGGATAGTGCAGCGCGGCTTCAATGCGCTCACAGACTTCGCTCGGCGCACATTCGAAGTCACGCCGCCGTACCAGTAACCAGGGCAGCAAAGGCAAGTCAGCCGCGGCAAACGCGGCTTTCATTAGGGCTTTATCCATCCCGACGGCACTAGCGGCCACGCCACAACCGACATAGGGCAAGGCCGCTAGTTCCAGCAAGCCCTGAATGGTGCCGTCTTCGCCTTTTGGTCCGTGTAAGACCGGAAAGACCACATCAATCCCTGGTGGCAAGAGGCGCGCAACACTTGGCATCCCGCTATCAGGGATCATTGAGGTCAAGTGCGCAACCGGCCCTGGCGTCACCTCGCTTGCTTGCGCATTGGTAAAACTCGTCGGTAACATAATGGGATTAGCTTCCGCGACCAGCGCGGCGAGCACCCCTGGCCCGGAAAGCCAGCGCCCGTCTTTGCGGATGCCAATGGGCAAGACGTCGTATTTTTCCGGGTCGAGCGCTTTCATCACGGCATGGGCCGAGACCAGTGACACTTCATGCTCGCCACTCTGACCGCCAAAGAGGACGGCTATAGTTTGTCGCTTCTTCATATGATCCGTACCTCCAGTTCGAGCGTGATCCCGGTCTGTTGTTCAACCTCTTGTTGTACATGGCGAATCAGGTTGAGAATGTCGGTCGCAGTCGCTTGGCCGGTGTTGATGATATAGTTGGCGTGCAGCGGGCTGACAATGGCCCCCCCAAGCATAAAGCCTTTCAGTCCGACCTGTTCAATCAGGCGACCGGCACTCTCGCCAGGCGGGTTCTTGAAGACACTGCCACACGAACTGCCCGCTGGCGTGCGTGCCTTGCGCTGCATCGCGATGGCGGCCATGCGGCTATGCAGTGAAGCCGGATCACTCCGCAAGAGGCGAAACGTTGCGGCCACCACCAGCGGAGGCTGCGGCCACCACTCACGTGAACTCTGTTCGGCCTGGGTGTGCCTTGCTGCTTCGACTGCCGCCTCGCCGCGCTTCAAGACACTCGTTCGGTAGCCGTAGCCCATCCGTTCAACTGTCCAGACCTCAAGCGCTTCGCCGAGCACTTCCACGCTGACCAGACTTCCGGCCATATCGCCACCATAACACCCGGCATTGCCAATCACGGCCCCCCCCACGGTGCCAGGTAAGCCTTCAGCCCATTCGAGCCCGGCCAGACCCATCGCGGCAACGCGGCGTACCAGGCTCGTCATCGTCGCCCCGGCCTCGATCCGCAGATGAACGAGATCGTCATCAGGCTTTTCCTCAAGCTCCCAGGCCTGACCACGATAGGCCGCGATCAACCCGGGAAAGCCCGTCTCGCGGACAAGCAGATTGGTGCCGCGTCCGATCCAGATCAGCGGCATCTCCATCTCACGTGCCCAGTCTGCCAGGGCCTGGGCCTCGTGCATACTGGTTGGCTCGGCATAAAAACGGGCAATCCCACCCGTACGCCACGAAGTGTGACGTTGCATTGGTTCAGCTTCACGTACGCCCGACGGTACCTGCATGGTTCCCATTTTCCCCTAATCAGCTTCCTGGCAGCGTAACCTTTCGAGCAGGCGTACACCGAGAAGCGAACTATCACCAGCACCCATTGTCACAACCAGATCGCCAGCCTGTACCAGCGCACCGAGGTGGTCGAGGGCCTGTTCGAGTGAACCGACCGGATGCACATCAAGGCCGGTTGCGGCCATCCGTGCTGCCAGTTCTTGTGACGCAGCGGTCGCATCACCTTCTTCACGTGCCGCATAGACATCGCCCACCAGGACGATATCAGCTGCTGCACATGCTGTTGTCCATACATTGCTCAGCGCTGTCGTGCGGCTAAAGGTGTGCGGCTGAAGATAGGCAATCAGGCGCCGCCCCGGATAGGCAGCACGAGCCGTTGACAGCGTGGCTTGCACAGCCGTGGGATGATGGGCATAATCATCAATCACCAGCACACCGCACGCTTCACCCTTCTGCTCAAACCGGCGTAGCGCACCCCCAAAGTTCGCGAGCGCAGCCGATGCTGCTGCCAGATCGCCCTCGAGCATCGCAACGACCGCCAGCGCAGCCAGGGCATTGCGAACATTATGCAGCCCCGAAAGGCGCAAGTTCTGCGTGCCGAGGCGTCGCTGGGCCATCCGGCGTCGGTCGTAGCGCCAGAGATCAAACGTGACGCCCCCACCTTTATTCGTCTGTACTCCGCTTGCCGTCCAATCAAAGGGGGCCAGGCGACACGAGACTGGATCAGTCGCGAGCCGTTCTTCGATGCCATACAGTGCGGCTTCGTGCAACCCGAGGCTCATCGCCCCCTGATCATCACCACAGAGAATGACGCGCTGCGGTTTGGCGACCGCCGCCGCAAACTGGGCAAAAGTCTCGTGATAGACGGAGGCATCTGGGTAACAGTCGGGGTGATCCCATTCGACATTCGTGATCACGGCCACGTCCGGGCTCAGCGCAAGAAACACCTGGGCATACTCATCGGCTTCGATCACCAGAGGGGTTTCAGGGTCGCCCCACGCTGCATTGCCGCCAAGCTCAGGCACTTCCGCCCCGATCAGATACCCTGCTGGCACCCCGGCGGCTCTGAGGGCTACGGCGACCATGGCACTGGTCGTTGTTTTGCCGTGCGTCCCGGCGATGGCGATCACCCGTCGTTGGGCCGACCAGTCGCGCCACAGGTCCGCCCGGCTCAACACAGGCACGCCCGCTGCCCGTGCCGCCTCAAGCTCACAATGGTCAGCCGTCACGGCTGCGGTTGCCACAAGCGCATCGGCCCCTTGCACATACGCCGGGCTGTGGCCCAGGTAGATCGTCGCGCCTCGTTCGATCAGCGCCGCTGTCTGACGATTGGCAACGCGATCCGAGCCACTCACCGTGTGACCCTGATCGAGCAATAGATTGGCAAGTGCACTGAAGCCTGTGCCCGCAATTCCTACCAGATGATAATGCATATGCTATTTCTTCCCGCCGCCACCACCACCGCCACCACCGCCGCCGCCCGCATCGCCCTTCCAGACTTTCGGGAAATTGAAGACAATCAACACCATGAGTACCAGAAAAAAGATGACAATCAACGAAGTCAAAAAGTTGCTGACATTTGGTAACGTATTGAGCACCTGGGCCAATGGTTCACCCAACGTCCCTCCCTGCTCGCGAAAGGTTTCCCAGAACACAACCACCGCGTTAGTCCACAGTTGCAGCACAAGCACCCCGGCAAAGAACCCGAGTGGCTTGGCCAGCGGCTCTTTTGGTGCTGGTGCTCCGCGCCAGCTTGCCGAGCGATCAAAGAAAAACCCGAGCAAGACAAGCACCGCAAACATCACCATGCGAAAAAAGAGGGGAACCTGAAAATCGGTCGCGATCAGCGGATCTAGGGCCGGAACCTCATTGACCGGACGTCCTAGGGCAAAAGCGGCGAGTCGCGGCCCGTTGACCCAGAAACGGTTAAGAATTTCAACCACAATATTACCACCCTGCACCGTCGTGAGATAGGCAATAATCGTCCACAGGGTGATCGTAATCATATTCCGAAAGCCCTGTTGAAACCCCCAGTAACCCCCCAGGGCCAGCAGGATCAACAGGAGCCGCGCACTATCCAGATCGACCTGAAAGCTCTCCTGCGCGAGAGGGAGCAGCGGAATTTCAAACAAGAGCGGGTGTGCAGCCGTCGCGTTACTCATCAGCTACCACTCCTTGCGGCCAGGCTGAGCACTGCTTCAGCCAGGTGGCGTGCCGCATCTGGTCGAGCCAGGGCCCGACTCTGCTCGGCCATACGTTGACGTTCAAGTGGATTGTCTAGCAGTCGGGTGACCGCAGCAAAGAGGGGCCCCTCTTCTGGTTGATGCGACCCCAGCAAGGCTGCATCAGCCACTTTGACTGCCGCGCCACGTTCCACCAGGTAATCAGCATTCTCATCCTGATGCACGTACGGATACGGCACAAGCACGGCTGGCAGGGCTGCTGCGGGCAGTTCAGCCAGGGTCGAGGCTCCACTCCGACAGATGCTCAAGTCAGCCACGCCAAAGGCGGCGGTCATTGATGGTTCGGATGTGCTATCGGTCTTTGCTTCGAGATACGGGTAGAGGCGGTAGCGGGCCTGTAGGGTTTGAGGCAAGGCTGAGGCAGCCTCTTTCAGCCATACTTCATCTCCTTCGCGCCCGCATACATGGATCAGTTGGCACCGTTCGAGCAGTGCTCGCAAGAGTGCTGCAATCGCCCGGTTGATGCTCCGTGCGCCGCGGCTTCCTCCATAGACTAGCACGATGGGCAGCGCTGGATCAAGTGCAAAGCGGCTGACGCAGGTGGGCCGATCTTGCCCAAATAATTCGCTGCGGACAGGGTATCCCGTCACGAGTGCGCGTGCCGAGTTGCGCTCTAACCCAAGCCGCGGTAGGGCATCTTCGACGTTGACGGCGGTGAGTGTCGCGATACGTGACAGCATCTTTACCGCCAGACCAGGTACGACATCGGGCAGGTAAATCATTGTTGGTACCCCCTTGCTGCGTGCAGCCAGAAAGAGCGGTACACAGACATACCCGCCTGTCCCTAGGATCGCACGTGGCTGAAGCGAGGTGAGCAAGCGCCGGGCCATGCGGGTGCCTGCTACCATTGTGGCTAACCCGCGCATCAGCGCCACGGGGTTGCGCCCGCGTAGCGCTGCGGCGGGCAAGGCCCGAAACGGCAATTGACTTTCCCGTGCGACAATGCGCTCCTCCATACCACCTTCGCTTCCCACATAGACGAGCGAGACAGGGGCTTGCCCAAGGCTGACGGTTCTTTTAACGTCGTCGAGCGCTGCGGCTACTGCTAGCGCCGGATACACGTGCCCGCCCGTTCCCCCGCCACACAGTAAGATGGTCGAGGAAGCGAAAGGCGGAGCCACGGCGGGTGAACGGGCCATCACTACTCTCCTGAGCCTGTCCTGCAACCATGTGTTTGGAAATGTTGAGCAAAATGCCCACGCCGACCATGGTCGTGTAGAGAGACGTACTGCCATACGAAAGAAACGGTAAGGTCAATCCGGTAAAGGGCAAGAGCGATGTGGTTACGCCAAGGTTGACCATCGCTTGAATAACGATCCAACTGGTAATGCCTACGGCTACCAGGGCGGCAAATGGATCAGGGGCACGCCCTGCAATGCGATAACCCCGGTACGCAATCATCGCAAAGGCGATCAAAATGGCCGTGGTGCCAATCAGGCCCAGTTCTTCGCCGATGATGGCAAAAATTGTATCGGTGTGTGCCTGGGGCAACCACTGAAACTTCTGTCGCCCCTGCCCCAGGCCGAGCCCAAAGATGCCGCCGTTGCCCAGCGCATACATCGCGTGGATCGGCTGAAACCCAAACGTGTCGTAGTATTTCCACGGATCCAGATAGGCCAGAATGCGGTAGTTGCGTATGCCCATCACTCCCACCAGCATCCAGAAGGCCAGCGCTGCTGTTCCGATGGCCCCCCCCAGGTGCCATAGATTGGCCCCAGCGGCAAAATAGACTGCCCCTCCGATGAGCACCAGAATGACAGCCGTTCCCAGGTCAGGTTGCAGGATCACAAGGCCACAGACAAGCCCGAGCATAACACTGAATGGGATGAGACCGTAGGTGACGTTGCCGACATGCTCGCCCCGTCGTGAGAGCCAGTCGGCAAAGTAGATGATGATGGCGAGTTTCGCGAGTTCGGCTGGCTGAATGCTAAAGAGACCGAAGACCCCGCCTTCGCCAAAGCGGATCCACGAACGTGACCCGTTGACTTCGGTCATCGAAGCTGGCAAAATCAGCACCAGGAAGAGCAAAAGCAGGCAGATCCCCATGATGTGAACCGAGTATTTCCGCCAGACTTTATAGTCGATCCGCATCACGATGAGCAAGCCCACCGTGCCAATGACCGCTCCGACTAGTTGTCGTAAGAGGTAGAAATACTGGTTTTTGTGGAGGACAAACGCCTCGATGAAACTGGCACTATAGACCATCACGAGACCGAAGGCTACCAGCGAGCCGACAGTCGCCAGGAGGACATAGTCCGGCTTTGTGCTGCGATCGGTCACGCGCTTTTCCTTTCTCAAACCTCCCCTGGATTTAACTAGCTCCGGGAAGGACGACTGCCAGGGCACTCAAGACGGCAAAGACGGCAACGGCCATGCCCCAGCCCCAGCTTTCAAAATGACGCACAAGCGTTGGTGGAAACCAGGTCTGATTGACCGTCAGACGTGGTGCGAGGGCAAACCCGACGGCAAGGCCAGCCATCAGGCCTCCCAGGTGGCCCCAGTTGTCAATCACACCGGGTGCCGAAAAGCCAATCACGAGGTTGATGCCGGCAATGGCCGCCATACTCTGCACCTGTGCTCGCCCCCAGGCTCCCAGAATCTGACGGTTGAGATAGAAGAAGATCCCAAGTCCCCCGATCAACCCAAAGATAGCCCCACTTGCTCCGACCGATGGCACGGGTGACATCAGGTACGAGGCGACGCTTCCTCCGATGCCAGCAATGAAATAGAGTGCGAGAAAGCGCGCTGTGCCATAGATGCGCTCACTCTCGGGCCCGAGGGCATAGAGGGCGAAGCTGTTGAAAAAGATATGGACAAGGTTGCCATGGAGAAAGGTCGCGGTCAAGAGACGCCAGTACTGGCCCTGGTCAATCAAGCTATTCTCTTTGGCCCCGAGAACCAAGAGCGCCCGTAAACTCGGTTGAAATAGGCTGCCACTCAACAGACTACTCAGGATATAGATAACAATAATCGCTGCCAGAATAATCCAGACTGCAATCACTCTGGGGCGTTCACCTGATCCTATGCCTGTCGTCTGACCTGATGACTCATCGGGAGGTGACGAGGGTAAAGGGTCGTTGTGCAACCGGTACAGGCCAATCCTGTCAATCATGCCGTTCCTGTCGTGCTCAAGTTTCATAGGTAATTATGTGTCTGCTCGGGTCTGCTCGGGCGGATCAGCTTCTTGCTGTGACATCAGAGCGGCGACGTGCTGACGAAACATGTCGCCCCGGTGGAATTCGTTCCGAAACATGCCAAAACTCGCACATCCCGGCGAAAGAAGCACCGTATCACCTGGTTCGGCAAGTTCGCGTGCTCTGCTTAGCGCCATGCCGAGATCGAGGAACGGGCCGACAACGGGGAGGTCGCGACGGTGGAGGGCGACGGTCCCAGCGAGCCGTGTGGTCGCTGTCCCTTCGAGCAAGATCAGCGCCTTGACCCGGTGCGCAATCGCTGCCCCCAGGCTGGTAAACTCCAGTGCTTTGTCGGCACCACCTGCAATCAGTACCAGCGGCGTTGTCAACGCCTCCAGGGCCGCAATGGTTGCCGCCGGATTGGTTGCGGTGGTGTCATTGACATAATGTATGCCATCAAGCTCACGTACCAGTTCGAGGCGATGTTCAACACCAGTAAAATGCTGGAGGGCGTGCTGAATGGCGGCGCTATCGAGGCCAAAGGCGCGAGCCAGGGCCGCTGCCTGCATTGCATTGGCGAGATTGTGCCAGCCCGGTACCCGTAGATCGGAGCGCCGGAAGAGAACCTCGCCCTCAACCGGGGTGGCCGAACCACTTCTGCCCCCGGCATCATACCAGATCACTTCCTCGTGCCGTAGTTCAACGCGGGTTGAGACGTCACGAACAGATGGTTGCGGGTAATGACTGCGTACGCGTGACCAGTGTGGCCCGGCCCCAACCCAGATGGCCTGACCACCGCGCCGTGCGCCCTGTTCATCAAAGAGCGTATAGTAGTCTACCGAACCGTCATCGGCCCCATTCAAGACGACGGCCCCATCAGCGTGCTGGTGCCAGTAGATCTGACGCTTCGCCGCTGCGTACGCCTCAAGAGTGCCATGCCAGTTGAGGTGATCGCCCGAGAAATTGGTGAGCAGGCTATATTGGGGACTCAGCCCGACCGCCCCCATGCGCTCGAGTTGGAAACTCGACAATTCGAGCACGACCGGCGTGCCTTTGGGCAGGTGCTCCAGCGCTTCCAGGGCCGAGACCCGCAGATTGCCTGCCGCAAGGGTGGCAGGGTAGCGTTCGCGGAGCATAGCGGCCAACATCAGTGCCGTGGTCGTCTTGCCTTTGGTGCCGGTAACGCCCAGCACTGGCCCGCCGTAGGTACGCAAAAAGATGGTCATCTCGGTCTCGACCGGCACCCCAAGTTCGGCAGCGCGAGCGAGCCATGGTGAATCAGGCCGTACCGCCGGATTGACAACCACTAGATCCGCCGCCGCTAGATCGGCCTCTTCGTGACGGCCAAGCGTATAGTGGACGCTGGTTCCTAGCGCTGAGGCTGCCGCATCAAGGGCCTCAAGCGAGCTAGCGAGCAGCTCGCGTTCGGCGAGATCGGTCACAGTAACTTGCGCACCCTGGGCAAGCAACCAGCGTGCCACGCCAAGCCCGCCACCGTGAATCCCCAACCCCATCACTAGCACATGTTTATCTGACCATTGCATACTATGGTTGACCTTCAACAACCTGCGAAGCTGGGGGCAAATCGGCGCGGATGGGCGTACTTGGAGCGGTGAAGATCAAGGCGAGCGAAATGCCCACCATGGCCGCAACGGTGCCAATGAGCACAAAACGCTGCGTTACCTGCACCTGGCTCCATCCGAGCAATTCAAAATGGTGATGCAGCGGAGCCATGCGGAAGACGCGACGGCCTTCGCCAAAGCGCCACTTTGTCCACTTGAAATAACCGGTTTGAATAATGACCGAAAGGGCTTCAACGACGAACACAATGCCGACGACCGGTAGCAACAACCACTGCTGCGATTGCAAGGCCACCACAGCTAGGGTTGCCCCGAGGGCAAGCGATCCGAGATCGCCCATAAAGACCTGCGCGGGATGCGCATTAAACCAGAGGAAGGCTGCACACGCCCCAACCAGGGTAAAACAAAAGCCCATCAGATTGATCAACTGCGGCTCGGCCAGGAAGGTCATCACCCCATACGCTGCAAAGGCGAGCGTCAGATTCCAACCAGCCAGACTATCGAGCCCATCGGTCAAGTTCACCGCATTGGCTGTGCCCACGATGATCAGGGTCGCAATCGGAATGAAAAAAAGCCCGATATCGCGTTGCCCAACAAACGGTATCTGCACCAGGCCCTCGTGATCGAGGCCAAATGGTGGCGGCAGATAGAGGGCGAGGCTTGCGACCAATGCTACCAGGATCATGAGCCAGAACTTGTAGCGCACGGTAAAGCCATAGGTTTTTGACTTCGAGCCAGTCAGCGTCATCCAGTCATCAACGCCTCCCAGCACCGCAAAACTCACGAGTACCGCCAGGGGCAGCAAGATTGACCAGCGATCCACCACATTGACCAGGGCGGTCAAGACGACCACCGTACCCACAATCATCACCCCACCCATCGTCGGGGTGCCCATCTTCGTCAAATGGCTCTGCGGGCCATCAAGACGGATCTGTTTGCCAAGTTTATGGCGGCGTGCAAAACGTACCCACCAGGCCCCAACAAACAGGGTCAGCACAAAGGCTGCGGCTGCCAGCAACAAGGCCCGGGCCATATCTTGCACGAGAACCGCGCGTAGGACATCCAAGGTTTATTCCTCCTCCAGATGACGTTGTAGTGCTGCAACGATCTGCTCCATCTCCATACCGCGCGATCCTTTGATCAAGACATAATCGCCAGCGTGCAAGCTTGCGGTGAGCAGGGCAACCGCTTCGGCATTGGTTGCGCAGCAATGGATCTGATTGGTTGCCATGCCAGCGTCTCTTGCTCCTTCGGCGTACCAGTGCGCACGTGGCCCAACTGCAACTAGGGTGGTGACGATCTCAGCCGCTTGTCGACCAACCTCGTGGTGGCTGGCTTGCTCAACGCTCCCCAGTTCGAGCATATCACCAAGCACGGCAATTCGACGCCCTGGGGCTTCGGCCAGCAAGGCAAGGGCGGCACATGTTGAAGCTGGCGCTGCGTTGTAGGCATCATCAATGAGCGTTACTTCATGGCGTGTCTTGATGATGCTCACGCGACTCTGGCTGCCCGAAGCTTGCAAGCCCGCAATGATGGCCGGCCACTCCATACCAAGAACGAGTCCTGTACTGATGGCTGCCAGGGCCGTATACACGTTATGTTTGCCGAGCAAGGGCAGACGTATTTGTACTGCATCACTGGCGGTTGTGGCAACAAAGCCAAGGCCAGCAAGGCCAAAACTCTCCACCTGAGTAGCACGCAGATCAGCCTCAGGGTCAAAGCCAAACCGGAAAACCCGCGCTGCGGTTCGCCCGGCCATTGTGGCTACCCGTGGATCATCAATATTGAGCAGACACCATCCATCGGCAGGCAAAGCCTCGGGCAACTCGGCTTTTGCGTGGGCAATTGCCTCGATACTTCCCAGGCGTTCAAGGTGCGATGGCCCCACATTGGTGACAATCCCGACGTGGGGCCGGGCCAGTTCGGCCAGAAACCGAATCTCACCCGGCGCCCACATCCCCATCTCCAGCACCGCAACCTCGTGATCTGCGGTCAACTGAAGTAGGGTCGTCGGGAGCGTTGCCTCGCTATTAAAACTACGTTGACTTTTTAAGGTTCGGAATTGGCGAGCCAGAACGGCCGCCGTGACTTCTTTTGTCGAAGTCTTGCCCACGCTCCCGGTGATACCAACAACGGTGGGCGTGAACTTTCTACGATGGTAGACGGCCAGCCGCTGGATCGCCATCAGCGGGTCGTCTACGGCGATGAACAGACACGCATCGGGTGGAGCTTCGGTGAGCGTGGCCCCTGATGCTGGATCAACCACGACCCAGGGACGCTCGCTTGTGCGTAAGTGTTCGCTCCGAGCTTCAACCGCCGCCCGCGTGACGAGTGCCCCGCGTGCGCCGCGTTTCATCACATCGACCAGATAGTTATGTCCGTCGGTACGTTCGCCACTCAGCGCCAGAAAGAGCTCTCCCGGCCCTACCTCGCGTGAGTCGGTGACCACATTGCCGAGCACGAGACTCTGCCATTGGTCTGGCAGGTGTGGCATGCTCCGTGACCACGCTGGCTGCACACCATACAGTACATCTTCTAATTGCAACACGATGCCCTCCAGAATTCCCCGTTTGCTCAGGGCTACTGCGGGCAATTATAGCACCTCCCTCTTTCGTTCTGAGCATAGCTCATCCCTGCGTGCAATGATAGGTAGCTGATAGCGCCATGGCAACTAGCGCTGCCCAGGGCTAAAGAGCGCCGGATCGGGTGGGATGCGTTCGTATTGCAGCAATTCTTTCATGACGTTGTAGAAGACCGGAATCGCCGTCCCCACACCCCAGATATCGTCTTTGGGCCGGTCAATTTTGACCAGGACGGCAAAATGTGCATCCTCGGCGGGTGCAAACCCAAGCACCGAGCCAATCGTATAGCTGGGATCATACCCGCCACCGGGCAGCGGAATGCTGGACGTTCCCGTCTTGGCCCCGATCTCATAGCCCGGGACGAGCCACTGATCTGACCAGTTCCCAATCCGTGGTCCCCAGACAACCGGGGCATAGTGATTGGCCGACTTGACCATCATGCGCCGTACGGTCCACGCCACACCGGGTTCAACCGGCTCGCCGGCTACGACCGGCTGAGTTTCACTACAGTTCTCACCTTCGTAGTCGCATGTTTTTTCAATAATATATGGCTTCATCATCACGCCATCATTGGCGATCGCCGCTGCCGCCTGCACCATCTGGAGTGGTGTGACTGAAATGCTCTGACCGTACGAATTGATCAAAAATGAGAGATCATTATAAAATGGGCTGCCCGGCCCATGCACAATCCCAACTTCTTCGCCGCCGAGTTCAACGCCCGTTGCCCGGCCAAACCCAAACGCATCAAGGCTGCGATAGAAGTTTTCAGGCCCCATCAACTCGTTGAGTTGGATGGCACCAACATTGCTCGAGTAATAGATCACGCCAGCCGAGTCGAGCATGCCATTTGCCCCGGCATTCCAATTCCGCAGCATCTGATCATGCCGAAAGATCACGCCGGTATCATTCACCAGCGTATCTGCGGTGAATGAACGACTCTGCAATCCGGCGGCCACCGTCACCATCTTGAACGTACTCCCTGGCTCGTAGAGGTTGCTGATCGCCGGGTTGCGGGCATAGACCTCTTCGGGATACTCGGTATACCGATTGGGATCAAAGGGTGGCCACGAGGCCATACCCCGAATCGCTCCGGTACGTGGATCCATCACAATGATCGAGCCACCATCGGCGTTGTGGCGTTCCACCGCCTGTTTGAGTTCATTTTCGATCACATATTGAATCAACGGGTCAATCGTGGTCTGGATATTGATCCCATTGCGGGGCGAGACGGTGCGGCTCTCGGCAATCACGATCAACTGCTGGCCGGGGCCAAATTCGCCTTCAACAAAGCCTGCGACCCCTTCGAGTTGACGATCGAAGAAGCCCTCGATTCCACTGATACCATCACCATTATGGTTGACAGCCCCAATAAGCTGCGCTGCAAAGGAATTTTGCGGATAGATGCGCCGCGGCTCGTGGATCAGCCGCAGCCCCGGCTCGCTCAGCGCCTCAATCTGGGCTGCTACCTCCGGTTCAAGCCAGCGGGCAATGGGGAGCCAGTAGAAGCGGGTATCACCAAGGGCCGCGAGGATGCTCTGGGAATCTTTGCCAATCAGCGCCGACAGCGTGAGCGCCAGGCGGGGCGCACGTTCTTGATTGATGTGCGCTGGTACAACCCAGAGACTCTCGCGTTCAACATCCATCGCCAGTACATTGCCAGCATGATCAGTAATCAGGCCGCGGGTGGGCAACAGGGCAATCTCTTGCTCGATCTCGCCACGCGCTTTCATGCTCAATTCTTCATGGCGCACGACCTGCAATTCGCCGAGACGCAAAAAGATGCGTCCAACGAGGATGACCGCAAAGAGCAGCAAAAAATTAATTCGCCAGCGCGGGAGCCGCACCCTACTGGGTGCGGCTGACGCCGGGGGGCGTGTGCCAAGACGAGTTGTCGTGCGGGTTGCCATAGCTAGCGCTTGTTCTCCTCAATGCTCACGGTTGGCGCTCTTCCGTCGTAGCGCCAGAAGGTTCCGGCGCTATCGGAACGGTCGCTGGCTTGATCATCAGATCAACATAGCGTACCTGATCAGCGGTAACTGGCTGCATTCCAAGCTGCTCGGCGCGACGACGAATCCGATCCAGTGACTGCGCACGCGCCTGGCGCTCTTGCAAGAGGCTTCGCTCGCGCAGCAAGATCACTTTCTCGCCTTCGAGACTCGCGAGGGCGTATCCCTTGGTTGCGACAACCCCGGTCTGGACAAGGACAATGAGGCTCATCAGGCTCAAAATAAGCACCAGCCCTAGCAGGTAACGGCTCCCATCAATGCGTAGGTAGCGAGGCAGCGCCATCCGTCGTGCGCGAGCCCCTTCGATGAGCGAGATGCGTTGAGAATTGATAGCCATTGTGGCGTTCCCTTCAGCACAGAGTCAACTTCGACCCGACCTATAGTTTCTCGGCAACCCGCAATTTTGCACTACGCGCACGCGGATTCACGTCACGTTCGTCGGGGCCAGCAACGATTGGCTTGCGGGTGATGATGCGTAGATGGGGTGTTCGTTCATTCATACTGCCGCCATAGCCTGATTCATCACGAAAAAATTGCTTGACAATGCGATCTTCTAACGAATGAAAACTGATTACTGCCAGACGCCCTCCCGAGCGGAGCAACGCTACCGCCTGGGGTAATACGCTTGCGAGTTGCTCAAGTTCGTCGTTAACCGCGATCCGTAACGCCTGAAAGGTGCGCGTTGCCGGGTGGATGCGGTCACGCCCTCCTCGTCCAATAGCCTGGGTGACCAGGTCGGCCAGTGCGGCGGTGGTCGTGATAGGGGTGTGCCGACGGCGTTCGACAATGAGACGTGCAATGCGGCGCGAGCCGCGCTCTTCACCATAACGATAGATAAGATCAGCCAGTTGCTGTTCACTCAGTTCGGCGATCAGGTCGGCTGCGGTTGGTCCTCGGGTTGGATCGAGGCGCATATCGAGCGGGCCGTCAGCACGAAAACTAAAACCTCGTTCCGGTGTATCAAGTTGGTATGACGAGACCCCGAGATCGAGGAGAATGCCATCAACATCTATTAGTTGAGTTGCTTCAGCCAAGGTGGTCAGGTCACGAAAATGGCCGTGGCATAGATGAAACTGATCCGTCGCTATCCCCCCTGCAACCAGGCGTTCGTGCGCCCTCGCAAGGGCTACCGGGTCAGCATCAAGGCCCAGCAAGCGCCCATCTGGTTGGCTTGCCGTAAGCAAGGCGAGCGCGTGCCCTCCGGCCCCCAGGGTACAATCAATGAAGCGACTGCCCGGCCCTGGGGCCAGCATGCTCTGAACTTCCTGGGGTAACACGGCAACATGCACAATTCCTCCCACCCTCGCTTCGTCGTTGGCGCTCAACGAGGCCCACGATACCCTTCAACTGGTTAGATCCCAAGTTCAGCCATCTGTTCAGCAATCGAACTGCCACTGCCTTGTAACTCTTCTTGCAAGGTTTGCCATTGTGTCCGTGACCAGACTTCAAAATAGGTATTCATGCCTGTGATCAGAACCTCTTCGGCTAGGCCTGCATACTCGCGTAACCCCTGAGGAATGACGATACGTCCCTGACGATCAAGTTCTACTTCTGCGGCTGGTGCGAAGAGGATGCGCCGCATGTTACGCGCCTGAGGACTGCCGAGTGGTAACTGATCAACTTTGGTTGCTAGTTGTTCCCACATCGTAAGCGGGAAGGCCTGAAGGCATAGCTCGAAGCCGCGAGTCAACACAAAACGCTCGCCGAGCGCTTCACGAAAGCGGGCTGGAATGGCGACACGGCCCTTGTCGTCGATAACATGCTCGAACTCTCCAAGGAACACCGGATCCTCCATATGCATAGTAAGAGAAAAGAGAACTTTCGTTCATATTCCCCACTTTGCCCCACTTTGCCCCACTTTTTGCTAGTTCTTAGGCATTATATACCAGTCCCTCCTTCATTTCAAGCAGAGATATGCGTGATTTTGCCGCAATCTGGGCTAGATTATGATCGACAGCACGCTTTTTGTGCTGGCCTCTTTTATGCCTAGCATAGCATAGCCGCCGTAAAAAGTCTACTACAGTGCGTGGTAAATAGCACAAAAGTGAAGAGAATGTGTACAATAGGGTGACGATTTTTCACGGTGTCTAGCGATTATGACAGAAAGTAACACATATGAGCGAAGAAGCGCCTGCTTTAACCCATCTTGATCAGCAAGGCCGTGCGCATATGGTGGATGTAGGGGCAAAAGAGGTAACGCCACGTGAGGCGATCGCTGCTGGCCGTGTGGTTATGCAACCAGCCACGCTGGCCTTGCTTCTGCAGGGTGGGATGCCCAAAGGCGATGTGCTCGCCACTGCTCGCATCGCGGGCATTATGGCAGCCAAACGTGTCCCCGAGTTGATTCCGCTGTGCCATACGCTCTTGCTCACCCACGTTCATATCACGATCGAACCCCTCGTTGATGCGCCCGCCCTCGATATTCAGGCAACGGTACGCACAACGGGTCAGACTGGGGTCGAGATCGAGGCCCTGACCGCCGTGAGTGTCGCGGCCCTTACGATCTATGATATGTGCAAAGCGGTTGATCGCACCATGCGCATTACTGATGTCCGCCTGCTCGAAAAACGCGGTGGACGCAGTGGCGAGATGGTGCTTGAATAAGCCTACAGTCTTCTTGTTGACATTGTACAAATGTTCTGTTATACTCAAGCGACAAGCAGAGGTTTCTACGTAACTGTTAGTGTCGGGCAAGGCGCTCGTGCGTCGCAACTTGTCTGGCTACAAAGGTCTGTGATGATGAATGTGCAAAGCCCGCCCTTTCTCGTCTGGTATGATGATAACCCCAAGATCACTGTTACCCAGAAGATCGAGGCGGCTATTGCCGCGTATGGTCATCGTTTCCGTGGGGTTCAACCAACCCTGGTGCTCGTCAATGAAGCTGAAGTGACTGAACTCCAGGGCGTTGAGGTGCGTAGTGCTACCAATGTCCGTCGCCATACCTACTGGGTTGGGCTCGACGAGCAGACCGCCGCTGCGCTCCCCTCTCCCGAAACGGCGCCGCTCAAACCTGCACCGGCCTCGCGCCGCAAAAAGTGATCCGCGACCGCTCATCTGAAATATCGTTATTGCTTCTCTCCGCGCCTCCGCGTTAAAGAAGCAGCCTGGATGTAACGTAGGCGTGCTGCGGCGCTAACTCACCTCGATCCGTTGCCCGTCACGCCCGATCTCTGCCTGTCCCAAAAACCCACCCGCCCGTATCGCCGCTAGGGCTTGCTCTTCAGCCATCGTCCAGCGTGGGCTATAGTGAACCAGAACCAGGCGCTTTACCCCCGCCTCCGCCGCTACTGCTCCGGCTTGCTTGGGTGAGCTGTGTCCTTCAAACGGCTCAGCTGTGGTCGCTTCATGGATAAGCACCGTTGCTCCGCTGGCAAGTTCCTGCACTTCAGGGCTCGGTTCGGTATCTGCCGAATAGACCAGCGCTTGCCCGGTTGCGCTCTGTTCAAAGCGCAGGGCAAGGCACGGGCGGCTATGTCTGGCCGGTGCGGTCAGTAGGTGCCAGCCCTCATCAAGCGCAAGACGACTGCCTGGCGGCAACTTTTGCCACTCGAGTGGCACATGGTATTCGACCTGCATCGCCCCCATCGTCGCTTGTACGATTGCCAGTGTTGCATCGAGACCATAGATTGGTAGCGGGTCTTCCCGTCCTGCTAGGCGCATACTAAAGACCAGCCCGGGTAACCCGTTGATATGGTCACAATGGCTATGGGTCAACACAATCCCGGCTAACTTCTGCGGATCAATCCCGGCTCGCAACAATCGCTCGTATGTGCTTCCACCTGCATCAATGAGGAGGGGGCCTCCTGGTCCATCCCATACCATATGCGTATTGCCCCGATCCACATCGGGCAACCCGGTGCCGGTTCCCAATAAAATCATGGTTGCCATAGCGCATCCCTCCTTCTACTGATCATCCATTGGAACCAGACGTTTGCGGAGTGCATAGATCGCCACCTGCGTGCGATCCGCCAGATGCAATTTCGAGAGGATATTGCTGAGGTGCGTTTTGGTCGTCTTTTCCGAGATGATCAGCGCTTCGGCAATCTCTTTGTTTGACATCCCCCGGGCAACCAGGCGCAACACATCCATCTCGCGGGGGGTCAATTGATCCACCGGCGCTTCGTTGGGGCGCGGTGAGCTAAATTCTTGCATCAGTTTCGTCGCGACCTCGGGGTGCAAGACGGCTTCATTGCGCTGCGCAGCACGAATGGCATGGGCCAGTTCTTCTGGTGAGATATCTTTCAGGAGGTAGGAAATCGCCCCTGCTTTGATCGCCGGAAAGACCTTTTCGTCGTCGGCGAAGCTTGTGAGCACGATCACCCTGGTGCTCGGACTCACCGCTTTCAGCCGTCGGGTTGTTTCGACTCCGTCAATCCCGGGCATGACCAGATCCATCAGTACTACATCGGGCAATAGTTCACGCGCCACTTGCACGCCCTCTTCGCCACTTGATGCTTCGCCCACGACTTCAATATCGTCTTGCAATTCGAGGAAATCGCGCAATCCTTGCCGGACAACGCGGTGATCGTCAATCAACATGACATTGATGGTATCCATCAAGACTCCTTTCGTTCTCGCACTCGTGGTACCGTAACCAGTACCTCCGTTCCAACGCCCAGGGTAGAGTGCAGATCCATTGTGCCGCCGATTTCGATGGCGCGCTCGCGCATGCTCAGGACACCAAGATGCCGCCCGTGGCCGGTTGGTAATGAGCCAAGATCAAAACCGGTGCCGTTGTCAGTGATGCGAACCGTGGCATGTTCAGTGGTGAACTCCAAGACAACTTTTACATGGGTGGCCGCAGCGTGTTTGATGACGTTATTCAACGCCTCCTGGACAATCCGATAGAGGGGCTGTTCTAGGTTGCGTGCCAGGCGCTCATCACCAACGACGGTCAAGCCGATGGCAATGCCTTCACGCCGTGAGAGCATCTGTGCGTGTTGTTGCAAGGCTGCCACCAGGCCTTGATCGCGTAGGGCCGGCGGGCGCAGTTGAAAAATCAGCGCACGCATTTCGGCAAGGGCCGCTGCCGAGGTCTCTTGCAAGCGTTCGAGTTGCAACGCGACGCGCTGGGGATTGCGCTCGAGTTGGGCGCGTGCCGCCTGCGATGTCAGCGTCATGCTAAAGAGTTGTTGGGTCACACTATCATGCAACTCGCGTGCCAGGCGATTCCGTTCTTCAAGCACGGCGGCTGCCTGCGCCCGTCGGTACAGATGCACATTCTCAACCGTTCCCGCCAGGATATCCGCAACCGTCTCGATCAGATGCATATCCTCTTCTGAAAAGGCATGGGCCTCGGGCGACTCAAGATTGATCAGCCCGAGAACCCGCCCACTGGCGATAATCGGCACGATTAATTCCGCGCAGGTTGCTTCACGTTCTGCTAGTCCCAGAAAATCTGGCTCTTCGGTGGCATTCGCAAAGCACAGGCTTTTTCCTTCTCGTGCTGCTCGCCCGATCAAGCCGAGGTTGAGATGCTGGCGGTAGCCGGCCATTAACGCGGTCAAGCTGCCCTCACTTGCAACGAGGACGAGTTCGCTGGTCTCTTCGTCAATGAGAAAGAGATCAACCTGTGGGTAGCCAAACCCCTGCTGAAGCTGCGCCGTAACCTGGGGGAGACTCTGGGTCTGTTCGAGTGAACCCGACGCGATGCGCGCAATCATGTTGAGCACCGCCAGTTGATCGGCTCGCCGTTGCACCTGTTCGGCCAGTGATTGGGCTTCGGCATAGAGTTGGGCCGAGGTGATAGGTCCGCTTACCTGCGCAGCAATTGCTTCAAGCAGATCGACTTCTTCATAGGTAAAGGCATTGGGATGGCGTGCGCCGACATTGAGCGTGCCAATCACATGGCCCCCACTGAGCAGGGGCACCACTATGCTGGAACGTGCCTCAGGATCGGGCGGGGCATACCCTCGCTCGCCCGCCGTGTCGTTACTCAGATATGCTTGTCCCTGCACCGCTACTCGTCCGATCATCCCTTCGCCCAGGCTGAAATGCCGTCCGACCAACTCTGGCTCGTGTGCGACGGCCGCAATTACTTCGAGTGTCCCATCCGCCCCAAGCAAGGCCAGTGAGCCGCTCCCAAAGGCCGTGCCGATCCGTTCGACGGTACGCCTCAGGATCGTCGGTCGGTCGAGGGTCGTACTCAAATCTCGCCCCAGGGCCGCCAGGAGTTGCTCTTTGGCAAGGAGGCGGGCACTGCGTTCGGCCAGGCGCACATTTTCCACCGCCATCGCGGCCTGGCGCGTGATCGCTTCGATCACGAGGACAACGCTGGAATTGATCGTGTGCTCGGGGGTGGGCAAGACAATGCTAACGACGCCGATTAAACGGGTTCCTCGTCCACGCAAGGGTACCAGCAGCGTCGCTCCATCAAGTTCCAGTTCTTCTGGATGCACCACTGCGTGTGGCTCGGATTTTAGCAGAAACGATTCACTGACCTGGTACAACGGGATCAGGAGTTCTTGGTAGGTGGAAGGAGCAAGCACCGTCTTGCGTAAGAGCGCTTCTTGTTCCGGTGTCGTGCCGGCACAGGCAACGGTCTCAAAGGCATCGGTATCAAGGTTGCGCAGCCGGACATAGACGAGTGGGCTGGCAACGACCCGACACAGGCTTTGCGCAACGTCGTGCAAGAGGCTTTCGGGTGTGTCATCAATGCGCAGGTGACTGCCCAGGGCCAGGAGATCCCCCAGAGGCAGGTGACTCATTAGATCAAGCTGGTTGTGCGTTTCTGAGCTCTGATTTTGCATCCGTACCTTGCTTTCATGGCCCCAGTTTGGCTCGTCCCAGGCTAATTGGCCCGAATAAGGCCTGCTGTTCAAGCACAATCATCCGTCGTTTCAGGAGTTCAAGGACTGCCCAGAACGTGACAATCACATCTTCACGGGTGACCGATAGCCCGAACAGATCTTCAAAACTGCACCATGCCTGGTGTTCGAGGCGCTGCTCGATCTGCTCGACAACCTCATGTACCGTCAAACGAGGCGCGAGACTCACGACCTCTGGTTCATCAAGCGTCAATCTCAGTTGCAAACGACGCTGGATTGCCGCCAGTAACTCGGCGATGTTCTGCTTGACTAAAGGCGGCTTCAGATCGAGCTTGATGGCAATCGGGGCCGCCCGGACGAATGTTTGCCGCTCGTCATCATAACAGGCTCGTAGCCAGGCCGCGGCCTGTTGGTACCGCCGATATTCGCGCAACTGACGGGCCAGTGCTTCGGCATCATCCTCTTCCTCGCCATCTGTTGCGCGCTCTAGCCGAGTTGGCCGAGGCAAGAGCAGGCGTGATTTGATCACCAGTAGACGCGCCGCGAGACTCACAAACTCGGCTAGCGCCCGGGGTTCTGGTGCTTCCAGCGAACGCACATACGCAAGGTACTGATCGGCCACCTGCGCCAGCGCAATCGTTGTAATATCCAACTCTTCCCGTTCGATCAGGCGTAACAGGAGATCGAGTGGCCCGGTAAAAGCCGGGAGCGTAATTTCATACTTAGTGCTGTTCATCGGCCCATTTGAGCAGGGCCGCCAGGCCCGTAGGGTTTGGATCGTGATAATGACGGAGCGCCTCAACCATGATCGGTGGGCTGCCCGCCTTTGCTGCCATCTGTGCCCCTCGCCAGGCATGTTCAGCATAGATCCTGATCGGCTGCAACACTGCTCCGTGCCGCGCCACCGCCAGATAAAGCCCTGGTAGCTGTTTGAGGATCGTTGCGACGACATACCATCCGAGGGCCATTGGGCGACCATGATCATCAACTTTGCCACAGTCGTGGATCAATGCTGCCCGCCGCAACAATGGCTCATCATAGCCTGCCGCAACCAGCGTATGATGGACATCAAGGCAATGCCGCTGATCGTAACGCGGCATGGCGTCAAAGAGACGTTGTTCTGGCTCGGTCAGGGTTGCTGCGACCAGTGCTACCTCGTCGGGCGTCAGGTTGGCACGCAGCGCAGTGCGTAACTGTGTTATGCGATAACGCCCCCTGATCTCTTCCTTCGCGTGCTGTCCCATAACTACCGATCTCTTTTGGCTCGTCTCAACCTGATGCGTCTATTATAGCGCAGCCCATGCGTCTTCTCGACTTTCCTGGCTGTCTCTCTGCCCGATATGCTATAATACTCTGTATCATGAACCTGACCACAGCGGTAAAGGTTGATCACATGTTGTTGCACAACCCCGAAGGTATGCCGCCGATTGTATCGAGCGTGATGGCCCGCATCGAGCGCCGTCTGCCCTATCCAGGTCAGATTCTTGTTCGTCAGGGCAGTCGTGTTGAACCTGAAGATACAATCGCCCGTACGCTCAAGCCCCTTCCTCCCTATAATGTCAATCTCGCCCGTGTGTTGCGCATCGCTCCCGATCAGCTTGAACGCGCGCTGCTTGTTCAGCCGAACAGCAAGGTTGAGGTTGGGCAGATCCTTGCGCGTGCTCCCGGGATTTTTGGGCATACCTATCAGTCGCCGGTCAACGGTGTGGTGATGGGGGTTGATGCGCAGACAGGCTATCTGACCCTTGCGCCTGATCCTATTGAACAGGCGATGCATGCGGCTGTGCGCGGTGTCGTGATGGAGGTTCGACCCTATGAGGGGGTTGTTATCGAGACCCTCGCTGCGCAGATCTACGGCGCCTTTGGGTGTGGTGAAGAACGGAGTGGGGTGCTCCGTCTGATGGCGCTTGAGCCATCCGATATTGTCCGCCCTGATCAAATTGATGCCCGTAGTGCCTATGCGGTGCTGATCTGTGGGGCAACGATGAGCGCAGCAGCCTTGCAGCGCGCCGTTGAAGCACAGGTTCGCGGGATTATCGTCGGTAGCCTCGAAGAGGCTGCCCTCCGTGAGTTTCTGGGTTGGTCGGGTCACGCGGGTTGGCGTTTTGATGCCCATTCCTGGCAGTGGCCTGCTCCACGGATGGCCCATGATCTGCCGTTGACCCTCGTCGTTACCGAAGGCTTTGGCGTTCGTCCAATGAACCAGGAGATCTTTGAGCAGTTGAGTCTCCACGATGGGCAAGAGGCGCTGATTGATGGTCATACGATCCTCCGCCGCCCCCTCCGCCGCCCTCGGGTGGTCATTCCCCTTGGACGTGCGAATAGTGCCCAGCTCGAACCGCCTTCGCCGCACCTTCGTCCTGGGGTCAAGGTTCGTCTCCTGGATGCGCAGCATCTCGGCCAGACGGCGGTCATCCGCTCCCTCCCCGCCGCGCCCCGCCGCGTTGCCTCTGGCATGCGCCTGCCCGCGGTTGAGGTGATTGCGGCTGATCAGACCTCTTTCTGGCTCCCGCAGAGTTGTGTTGAAGTATTGGGATAAAGCACTCGTATGACCAAGCGCCTCCTCCTTGTTGCGGCTGACGATTCGCCTTTGCGTGCTCTGGTTCACCAGTTCGCCGATCGTATGCAGCTGCACGTCTTTTCTTCACCAAATGAGGCCCTCTGGGAAGTTCGTCTCAATCCACCCGAGGTGTTGCTCGCTGAGTGCGATCTCGCCGAGATGAGTGGCCTCGAGTTGCTTGAGATCGCGCTTTGTTTTGAAGATGCACCACGTGTGCTCCTCTATAGTTCATCCCCCGATAGTCTCTGCGCTACCGCTGAGACGATTGGGGCCTTCCGTTTCCTCCAGGGTGCGCTTGATTCCGAGCAACTCTTTGCCGTTGTTAGCCAGGCTGCCAATGCAGCCCCGTCTCCTCGCGGTGTCGATTCCTCCTTACTGCTTCCCGCTACCCCTGCCGCGCCGTCTGAGCCGCCTCCCCTCGCTTCGGCTGTTCAGGCCGCTCCTGATTATTCGCGTCAGGCAACGGTTGATCCGCCGTCCCCTCCGGCGGCACCATCACCTTCAACTGAGCCGTCAGCGCAGTCTTCCGCACTTCCTGCTGATCAACCACCGCCCCGTCGTGATTTTACGCCGGCACGGGTGGTTCTGCCGACGATGCGCGAACGTGAAGCCGCTGCCGCTGCCGCTGCTGCCGCTGCTGCCGTCGCCGCTGCTCAGCCACCTGTGTTATCAACGCCATCAGCGCCTGCCTCGTCTCGTCCCAGGGGCCTCGCTGCACGCAGCCGGGCTGCTGCTGCGCGGATGCCTGAACCGTCTCGCTCGCCCCTGCCACCCGCTGAGCCGCCATCGGTTGCATGGCGTGCGAGTGAAGGCAATCTTGTGGTCACCGAGCACAATATCAATGCGATTCGTACGGTGATGAGCCATGTGGCGCAGGATCTGGGTACGCAGAGCATCATTTTGACGGATCGCGCTGGGATGCCCCTTGTTGAAGTCGGAAGTTCGTATCAATTGCCGATGATGGTGGTGTTGCCGCTGCTCTCAACTGGATTTTCTACCACCGGTGAGGTTGCTCGCCAGCTTGGTGAAGAACATGGGACGAGTGTCTATATCCACGAAGGCGTGAAGATAGATCTCTATTGCTTTGATGTCATGCAGCGTTTTCTGCTTGTCCTTGTTTTCAACAAGCAAGTGGCCCATTCCAAGCTCGGTGCCATCTGGATCAATACCAAACGTGCTATTCGTGAATTGGATGAGATCCTCCAGCATTAAATGCTGGGGCCTACTGCCTCCAAGAAGCTCGCGTGCGCAGGGGCCATCAAGGTCAGGGCGTTAGCCCTCACTTTGGTGTCCCCTGCGCAACCAGTGCCTCAACTTCGGCCCGCCTCGGTAGCGCAGGCTGCGCTCCGGCACGGGTGACGGTGATCGCCCCCGCTGCCGCCCCCCAGATCGCCGCTTCCCGTGGGCTCATGCCTTCATACAAAGCGACCGCAAAAGCCCCCGCAAAGGCGTCGCCTGCCGCTGTGGTATCGACCGCCTCTACCCGAAACGGGGCAATCGTGGTGGCCCCTTCTTGGTCAACCACCAGCGCTCCTGCCGCTCCCAGCGTCACAATCACGCTACCAACACCCTGCGCTCGCAGTTGCCTTGCCGCCTCTGCCGGGCTCTCTTTGCCCCCACTTAACAGGCGAACTTCGTGTTCGTTTGGTAACAGGTAGTCTACCATCCCGAGTATCTCTCGCCCAAGCGGTTGGGCCGGGGCAGGGTTGAGCAGCGTGGGGACACGATATCGACGGGCCAGGCGTAGCGCTTCGGTGACGGTCGCCACCGGTGTTTCCAGTTGCACCAGCAAGACCGCTGCTGTCCGAAAGAGCGCTTCGGCCGCCTGTATATCTTCCGGTTGCAAGAGGGCATTTGCCCCCAGAGCGACAATGATGCTGTTCTGGCCTGTTGCATCAACGGCGATCAAAGCGATGCCTGTCGCTGCCTCAGGCGTCACTGCGATATGGTTGATCTCAATGTGATCAGCGGCAAGTCTTTGCCGAAGCTCTTCCCCAAAATGATCATCCCCCGTACGCCCAATCATGACGACCTGTGCCCCTAGTCGCGCTGCCGCAACGGACTGGTTGGCTCCCTTGCCCCCAGGAATGGTCGCAAATGGCCCGCCTAGGATCGTCTCGCCAGGCTGCGGGTGCCGTGGGGCTTGGACCACCAGATCCATATTCAGACTGCCTACGACCAGGATGTGCCGCTTCATCGTCGCACCGCTTGATTCAGCCCTTAGGTATCGTTATAATACGCATACGATGGGTATAATACCAGTAAACCTACGCTGATGCGCGATCGTGTCTATCGAACCGAGGGTCTGATCTTACGGCGAAACGATTTCGGCGAGGCCGATCGTGTCGTTTTGCTTGCCACGCCCGCCGGAAAACGTCGCGTGGTCGCCCGCGGGGTGCGCAAAACGACGAGTAAACTTGCCGGACATATTGAACTCTTCACCCATACCAGTCTGATGCTCGCCCTTGGGCGCAATCTTGATATTGTGACCCAGAGCCAGACCATCAGTCCTCATACCAATCTTCGCACAAGCCTCGCTCGCCTTGGTTGTGCCTATTATGCCGCTGAACTCTATGATCGCTTTACCGAAGAGCAAGATGAGAACCCTGCCCTCTTTGCGGCCCTGATCGAAACCTTTGGCCTGCTCGATCGTAGTGCTTCGCCAGATCTTGTGCTACGGGCCTACGAACTTCACCTTATGCAACTGCTCGGCTATCGTCCACAGTTGCACCAGTGTGTGGTCTGTGAGGCCCAGTTGACACCCGTAGCGGATCGTTTTAGCCCTGAATTGGGTGGCGTTCTCTGCCCCCTCCATCGTGACGCCGACCGGATGGCCCTGGTGATGGCTGAACCGGTCTTCCGTTTGCTGCGGTATCTTCAGAGCCATCCGCTTGGTGCCGTTGAGTCGCTGCTCCTTTCGCCAGAACTCCGCCGTGATGTTGAACGCCTGCTCCGTGCGTATGTGCGCCAGTTGCTTGAACGCGATCTCAAGTCTGTCGCTTTTCTTGACGAGAGCCTGCGCGTCGAATAGGAGTGAGGTCATGAATTACGTCGATAGCCTCCTCAGCCGTGGCGAACAAATCGTCTATGTTGCTCGTCAACATATCTTTGTCTTGATCAGCAATATCCTGGCTGAACTCTCGATGGTTGCGTTGCTGGTCGCCGCAGGCGTTGCGTCCCATATTGCGTTTGATACCTCACATACGGTGATGAGCGATCTGACGGCGAGTTCACTTATTTTGCTTATTAGCATTACGATGAGCTTGGTGGTGCTCGTTAGTGGCTTTATCGATTATCTGCGCTGGACTACCGAACAGTATGTTGTGACCGACCGACGGGTTATTCAGGTGCAGGGGGTGTTGAGTAAGCGCGTCACCGATTCGTCGCTCGAGAAGATCAATGATGTCGAGTTGCGCCAGAGTATTGTTGGGCGCATGATGAATTTTGGTACGGTGGCGATCTTGACGGCTTCAGGCAGTGAAGGCCTCAGCGTCATGGATCGTATCGCTGATCCCCTCGCGTTCAAACGGGCGATGATGGACGCGAAACATAATCTTGAACGTGGGTATGGTTTCCTCGAACATGCCTATACCCATTCGTCCGGCGCAACCGGCGATATTCAGCGTACTATCGAAGATCTCGCCAACCTCCGTGATCGGGGCATCCTTTCGAGTGATGAGTTTGAAGCCAAGAAGCAGGAATTGCTGCGGAGAATTTAGATGAGTATCCTCTACGAGCAGATTACCCAGGCCTGTACGACGATCAAGATGCATGCCCGTGTCACTCCTCGCATTGGGCTGATCCTTGGCTCGGGCCTCGCTGCCCTCGCTGATGAGTTGACCCAGGCTGCCGTGATTCCGTATGCTTCGATCCCCGGTTTCCATGAGCCAAAGGTGCCCGGTCATCGCGGTGAACTCGCGCTTGGTTTGATGTCCGGCCAGCCCGTCGCGGTTCTCCGCGGACGTTTCCATTTCTATGAGGGCTATAGTATGGCCGAGGTGACGTTTCCCGTCCGTGTCCTCAAGGCCCTCGGGTGCCAGACCCTGATTGTGACGAATGCCGCTGGTGGCCTCCATGCTGATTGGCAGGTCGGCGATATTATGCGCATTACTGACCATATTTTTCTGCCTGGTTTGATGGGTATGCATCCGCTCATTGGTGCCAATGACGATCGCCTCGGCCCGCGGTTTCCTGCGATGCTCAATGCCTATCAGAATGATCTTGTGCCATGTGCCCACGCCGCTGCCGCTAGCACCGGTGTCCGCCTCCGTTCTGGGGTCTATGCGATGCTCGCTGGCCCCAGTTTCGAGACCGCCGCCGAGATGCGGATGCTCCGGGCGATGGGGGCCGATGCCGTCGGGATGTCCACTGCCCCCGAGGTTGTCGTGGCCCGCCACGCCGGGATGCGCGTCCTTGGTTTTTCGCTTATTACGAATCTTGCGCTGCCCGATGGCTCCCCCGCTAATCACGCCGAGGTGCTGGAGGCCGGTGAGAAGGCGAAGCCTCGTTTCGCTGCGATGCTCCGGCAGGTGCTTGCGCAGGTTGTGAATTGAGAAGGTGAGAGATGCATGCCACTATCGTTGACTTCGCTCGATCAGTTGACACTCCTTGATGCTTCCCTTCGGGCGAAGCTTGAGCCTTATTGGATTACCAGCGTTGAAGAACTGGTCACAACTGCGCGTGCGAGCAATCAACGCTATGGTAGCGGCCTCGTTGCCCTCGCCCTTGCCCTTGGCATCGGTGAGGCGACCCTTCGCCCTTTGATCGAGGCCGCTCTGCCTTTGATGCCTCCCGGACTCTCTTTTGATGTCCCGGTGCAACAAGAGCACGGCGCTGGCCTTGTCCTTCCCGATGATGATGACGATCTCGATGCTGTCTCGTTTTCTGTTCCAACCAATCTCCCCGCCGAGGTGCCCCCGCTCTTCGCCCTCCCGCCCCCTGTCGATCAGGGTGCCCGCAATACCTGTGTCGCCTTTGCCCTCAATGCGGCGCTCCAGGTGCTCAGTCAGGATCCGACTGCGCTCTCGGCTCAGTTTCTCTACTGGGCCGCTAAAGCCGCCGATGGCCTCCCCGGTGATGTAGGCACCGATCCCTTCAAGGCGGCCCTTATTCTCCAGTCCACCGGTGTCTGCCGCGAGTTTACCTGGCCCTATCAACCCGCTCCCCGCGATGACCAGAATCCCGGCCACGGCCCGCCTCCTCCCGAGGCCCACGCCGAAGCGCCTCAACGTCGCGTCAGGCTCTTCCATAAGTTGCCGAAAACGAGCGTTGTGCAAATCAAAATTGCCCTCGCTGCCGGTCATCCAGTGCTGATCGGTTTGACGATCTGGGAGCATTGGAGCGATTCATGGCAGGGGAGTCGCCTCGGGCGGTTGCGCCTCGCGTTGCCCGGTGAGGCCCGGCGTAGCGGCCACGCGCTGTGTGCCCTTGGTTATCGCGATGATCCCCTGGCCCCCGGTGGTGGCTATTTCATTGTCCGTAATTCCTGGGGCGATTCCTGGGCCGCTGAAAATAGCGATGGTCCTGGCTATTGCCACGTGCCCTATCGCCTCATTGTCGAAAACGGCCTCGCCTCCATCGCCCTCGAAGGTGCGCTGATCCAGGTCGTGCCTGTCGCGGCACCATCCGCAGCGCCTGCCGCGCCAGCGACATCGCTGCATCAGGGTGCTGCCTCCCCCACCTCAGTCCCAGGCGAATTGGCCGCTCTCTATGCCGAAGCGACTGATCTCAAAGCTCGCCTCGATGCCTTTGTTGTCCGCCTCGGTAGCCTTCTTCACGCCGAAGCCTCTGCTGGTTCACCTCAGCAACCTGATCCTTCAACCAGGCGTACGTCAGATCCTGTAGGCGCAAGCTCTGGGGAGCAAAGCCCGGACTTCGCCATCGGCATGCCGCTCCTCCTTCTCACTCCGTCCGAGGCACCAGATTCCGAAGAGCTCTACCCCAATGGGCTTTCGCCCGATGGCCGCCCTTTGCTACGGCTCAGCACGGCGGTTGCCTCGGATCTCGCTCGCAATAAAATTGCTGCTGATCCCAGGCCACTCGCTGATTTGCATAGAACAAAACTTGATGCTGAAGAACAGCACCTCGGTACCGTGGTTGATGTTGATATCCAGAGCCTGCCCCAGGCGCACTGGGCCGTGGTGATCAATGCCAATGAAGATGCTGCCCTGCTCAAGGCGATCTGGCCCCTGATCGCCCATCGGATGCGCCAGATGGGCCATGCGCCTCCGTCGGTCGATTTCAGAGCGGGCGAAACTGCGGCAGCCTGGCTTCTCCGGCATACCGACAATGGCCTTCAGAACCTCAAAGATGCCTGGGGCCAGATACCTCCTGTCCTCATCTATCGCCACGATGATACCGTGCGTACTTGGCTGAATCGCTATGGCCTTGCCCCTGGCCCCGTCGATCCGCGCCGTGGCGTGCCCTTCTATCTGCTGCTCCTTGGGCATCCGGGGCCGCGTCAGGCCAATGATACGGCCTTCATTCCCTTTCTCTTTCAGTATCAACTCGATATCTTCTGGGGCGTTGGACGTCTCTGTTTCACCGATGCCAATGGTCTGCATCGCCTCGCTGACTATACTACCTACGCCGAACGCCTCGTTGCCTTCGAGCAGCGCCAGGACGCCGCTACTCTCCTCCGCAAAGAGGCGCTCTATGTCGCAACCCGCCATGCGCTTGATCCTGCCACTATCCGCAGCGCCGACGAGTTGATCCAACCCCTTGCCCGCTGGAGCAGCGATCCAACGAGTACGCCCCTCAAATATGGTTTTGCGCACCGCCTCATCGTCGGTGAGCAAGCGACCCGTGCGCAATTTGAGACGCTTTTGCGCGGCAACGGCGATGCCAAGGCTCCGGCCATTCTCTTCACCGCGACCCACGGCCTCGGCCTGCCGCTCAACGATGATCGCCTTGTCGCTTCGCAGGGGGCCCTTGTCTGGCAAGACTGGGATGGTGTTGGCAATGTAAAGCGTGAGCACTGGTTTGCCGGTGAGGATCTCGCTGCGCTTGGCGCTACCCCGCACCTCGAAGGCACGATGGCGCTGCTCTTCGCCTGTTATGGCCTGGGCTGCCCAGCCTACGACGAGTTTATTTTTGATGCTCAGCGTCGTCGTCCACGCATTGCACCGTTCCCGTTGCTCGCGCAGTTGCCCCAGCAAATTCTGCGCAACGGCGCCCTCGGTGTGCTCGGTCACGTTGAACGCGCCTGGACCTTCTCTTTCACTGGTGTCGAGGGGGCGCGAGCCCAGTCGCAGGCTTTTGAAGATCTGCTGGGACGCCTCATGCGTGGCTGGAGGGTCGGCCACGCGACCGATCAGTTCAACGTCAATCAGGCCGAACGTGCCGCCGCGCTTGTCCAGGAACTCGAAAATACCGAGTTTATCATCACCAATGGGGGTACCCCCGATAACCGGCTGATTGCCAGGCTCTGGATGGCGCGCAACGATGCGCGCAACTATCTCTTCCTTGGCGATCCCGCCGCTCGCCTTCCCTTCGCCGAAGAAAGTTGAGTTATGTCATCGCTTGCCGAACAATTGACTGCCTGGCTCAGTGCTCGCTATACGACCTATCTTGAAGAACTTCGCCAACTCTGTGCCTTTGAGTGTTTGACTGACCATAAACCTGGGGTTGACCAGGCTGGTAACTGGGTGCGTCAGTGGGCGATGCAGCGCGCCTGGTCGATTGATGCGTATCCCGATTCCGAGGTTGGTGACGGTCTCGTAGTCAGTTGCCGGGGCACCGGCCAGTTGCGCGTGATGCTCGTCGCTCATCTCGATACCGTCTATCCTGTCGGTACCGCAGCTGAACGCCCCCTTCGCATCGAAGGCGACACCCTGATTGGCCCTGGCACCGCCGATAACAAAAGTGGTCTGCTCTCGGGACTCTATGCCATCGAAGCCCTCGCCACGCTTGCCCCGTCATCCTTTGGCCTGCTCAGTCTTGTCTGTGGTGGCGACGAAGAAACGAGCGCACGTGCGTCGGGTGCTATGCTTGCCAGCCTTGCGCCGCACTACGATCTTGCGCTCGTGCTCGAAGCAGGTCGCGAAAATGGCGATATCGTCAGTGCCCGCAAAGGTGGTGGTCTCTTCACAGTCACGGTCACGGGCCGCGCTGCCCACGCCGGTGTCGAGCCCGAAAAGGGGGCCAATGCAATCCTTGCCCTCGCGCATCACATTCTTGCCCTCCAGGCGATGAATGGAATGTATCCGGGCATGACCGTCAATGTCGGGGTGATTGCCGGTGGCAGTGTGCCCAATACCGTACCTGCCCTGGCCGAGGCTCAGGTTGATCTGCGTATCACCCATCCTGATCACACCGCCCCCGTTGAAGAGACGCTGCAAGCTCTGGTACAACGCGACCTTGTCCAGGGCACCCGTACCACCCTCACTGGCGGATGGGGCTTTGCCCCGATGGCGCGTACCCCTGCGATTGCCAGGCTCGCCGAGCTCGCCCGTAGCTGTGCCAGTGAGCTTGGTTTTGCCCTCACCGACGCCGCGACGGGTGGCATCAGCTACGCCAATCTCCTCGCAGGCGCAGGCTTGCCTGTGCTCGATGGCCTTGGCCCTATCGGCGGGCTGGATCACAGCCCCGATGAATATATCGACCTCTCAAGCATCATCCCGCGCACGGCCCTGCTTGCGCTGCTCATTGCCCGTTCGGGCGAACAGTAGTTCCTCTTCGCCCATCCCGTTCGCGAAGGGATCGGCTGGCGGGCGTTGGGGCGCAGCGGGCTGCGCCCTTACCAGAAGACGGCTGGCCCGCCGTGGAAGAGGGATCGGCTGGCGGGCGTTGGGGCGCAGCGGGCTGCGCCCTTACCAGAAGACGGCTGGCCCGCCGTGGAAGAGGGATAGGTTCGCGGGCGTTGGGGCGCAGCGGGCTGCGCCCTTACCAGAAGACGGCTGGCCCGCCGTGGAAGAGGGATAGGTTCGCGGGCGTTGGGGCGCAGCGGGCTGCGCCCTTACCAGAAGACGGCTGGCCCGCCGTGGAAGAGGGATAGGTTCGCGGGCGTTGGGGCGCAGCGGGCTGCGCCCTTACCAGAAGACGGCTCGCCATCCGCCGAAGAGGGATGGCGCACTAGCCCCGCCGCCCCGTCTGATCACTGTAGGTGCTCTCGAAGATCTTGTCAGCATTGCCCGCCTCGAAGCCCTCGCGCCGATGCTCACGCCGCAATTCATGCGCAGGCAGATGCGCATATGCCTCAAGCGGACGCCGTTCGGCAAACTCGACATACGACCCCGAGATGGCATGTTTTTCGCCACCCGCGAAAGTCGCCTCAATCATCTCGGCCACGGTGCTACTCTGCAACAAGGTGCCATCAGGACTGATCTTCACCTTGCCGCCCGCATCGTTCAGCTTGAAGCCGTGTTGCTCAAGGAACGCGTTAAAGGTCGGAATCGTATCATACCCCGTCGGCAAGTTGTGGATCGTTACCGTGAAATGGTTGAGATAATATCGATTATAGATCACCCACGCCGCATACTCGCTCTCTTCGGCCAGGCGACAATAATCCGCCCATGTCGGCAGGTGCCACAGACTCTTGTGCAGGAAGGCATCCACCTGACTGGCATCATCCAGATCAAGATCGTCAACGGGATCATGCGTGACTTCATCGGTATAACTCTGAATGATGGCCTGCGCTTCGGGCGATAGATCGCTCACCCGCAACTCCGAGATAAAGATGCGTGGCAGATCAACGCGTGGCGGATGATACCAAAATGCGTTCAGTTTCTTCCCTTCAAAATGATACGCATCACGTCGCTCGTATCCGTAGTGTAAAAAGATGCGCTCAAGAGACGCGATGCCAAGCTGTGGCACCCCCATGGTGCGGAAGGCAATATGATCGTTTTCGATCTGCTCGGGTGCTGTAATCAGTCCTTCGGCCATCATCGCCGCAATAATCTTGCCTACATCCGGTACGCGCTCCTGGTACCGCCGCATCAACCCATCCAGCACCTGCTCAAGCGTGGTTAATCGATCAATCGTTGTCATAACACTGTTCTCCCTCTTTCGTCACGGACGCCACTGTCCTGTGAACTGACACCTTCAAGTATAATCTGAATTCTACCGTAAGAGAAGCTCTCATGCTCCTTTGTCGCTTGTGCTCATCTCGCTCTGCTCTTAAGACATGGTTTCAGGGTGCTTTACAGTTGACGCTCATCGGAGTGCCGACTTCAGGCGTCTTCCCGCTCAGCCGGCTGAAGTCGGCACTCCACGTCGAGGGTAAAGCTGATCCGGCCCTTCTGAAACCTTGTCTCAGAAACAAAACCGGCCTGAGACCTCACCGGTCTTCATCTTCAAGACCGGTGAGGTCTGATGGGCGCTCACCCTGTTTCTTGCGTCACCACTGGCCCGCCGACCATTTGGTACTTAGGGTGACACTACGGTAGGTCAACGGGAATTCGTCTAAGACCAATGACGCTTGAAGGCAACGCATGGTCATGCTGAAAGGATCGTGTATGCAACGATTGATCACCTTGCTTGCTCTGGGGCTCTTGTTCCTCATCATCTTTGCGGCCACCCTTGCTTATGCGCAGATTAATCAGCCTGACCTCGTCGTGTCCCCAGAGCAATCCGTGCTCGCGTCTGAGGTGCCCGTCCCCCGGGTGCGCCCAACCCAATCTACACCTCCATCTCCGCCCGAGGTTCCGACCATTGTGCCCGCACCCACTACGATTGTCCTTTCACAACAGACGAGTCCTTCACCTTCACAATGGCAAATCCTCTATGATGGTACCCGCGAAGGCGAAAAACCAGACGATCAGGGCTTTTTTAGTTATCAAGCGGCAACCCGCCAGCCTCCGCTTGCCGCCGATACGCTTTACGAAGCAGGTGGCACGACGATGCGTAGCCTCACCCAACTCGCCGATTATGCCGGCTACATTGGCTTCCTTGCCGAGCCACAGATCCTGACCAGAACGGTGGGTTATACGCTGACCATGACGGTTGAATTGCTCGCCGAAACACACGCCAGTCCGGATCGGGCCGGGTTTAGTCTGCTCATCCTGGATAATGCGAGCTGGGGGGTCGAGTTGGCGTTTTGGGAGGATCAGATCTGGGCCCAGAATGACGGTATACGTGATCCTGGTCCGCTCTTTACCCGAGGCGAAACAGTCCCTTTTACGCCGATGCTCCGCCCCTTCACCTACACTCTCGCCGTCCAGGGCGATCAGTATCGCCTCATTGCGGATGCGACCACCATCTTGACTGGTCCGCTGCGTCGGTACGAGCCAGTTCTCTCGATCGAAAACCCGCTTCGCCTGATCTATTACCAGTCCAACCTCATCTTTCTCGGTGACAACACCAGCGCTGCCGGCGCCAATGTTCGCCTCCACTACGTTGCCCTTGACAATGCCTTGCTCTCATCGACACCAGCCGCATCGCGCCTCTTCATCCCGTTGCTCCGCCGGTAGTCAGGTGTCTGGTTAACAAGAATTGCCAAATCCAGGCCCGATGCTTGTGAAAAATCCAGCTTGTGTATAGAGATTCTCTCCCTGAAAGTGGCACTCCTTGTGTTGCAAATCATACAACTAGTGCTATGATATCCACGGGATAGCAATCATCAGTCCGGTGGAGCAATAGGTGAGCATTATCTTGCAAGCGATCAGGCCAGAATCAGACCCTTCAGGATCTGAAAAAGCCTCTTCCCACCGAAAAGTTGTCATTTTTCCTCTCTGTAGCCACACGACAACCATCGCTTACCTTTGGTGCATATGAGTCATTTTTATTGACACTCCTAGACATTCATGGTACTATTGCCGCATATCCGAGCGATAGTCGAGATGTAAAGGGCATCAAAGTTTTTAGCATTTAAGCAAAAATGCCCGCCACTGGATGGTCTACCCCGAATGTTTTCGCCCGCCTGTTAATGGATAAGCAGAGCAGCCCGCTCCTGGAAAGGTACCGATGCGAACCCTCATCTTTACGGGCAAAGGCGGTGTCGGCAAGACAAGTGTCGCCGCAGCAACAGCGTTGCGGGCCGCCGACATGGGCCTTCGCACCCTCGTGATGAGTACCGACCCGGCCCATAGCCTTGCTGACTCACTGGATCTTGAAGGACCCCTTGGCCCCGATCCTGTGCGTCTGACGCCAACACTCGACGCACTCGAAGTGAGCATTTATCATGACATCGAGTCAAACTGGGGTATCGTGCGTGAGCACTTCTCGCAGTTGATGGCTGAACAGGGTGTCGAGGGTATTCTGGCTGATGAGATGAGTATCCTCCCCGGTATGGACGAGGCTTTTCCACTCATTCGCATCAAGAAACACAAGGATGAAGGTGACTACGACCTCCTTGTGATCGACTGTGCTCCCACTGGTGAAACCCTTCGCCTGCTCTCGGCTCCCGAGACGTTCAAGTGGGCTATCGGGATGTTGCGTGGTGCTGAGAAGTTTCTGATCAAGCCGCTTCTTCGTCCAATGAGCAAGGTGACGCCTGGTCTCAGCAAAATGGTCGCTCCCGCTGAGGTCTACGAGGCAGTGGATAATATTTTCCAGCAACTGGAAGGTGTCACCGCTACCTTAGCTAATCCGCTCGAAACGTCGGTGCGTCTGGTGATGAATCCTGAGAAGATGGTCATTAAAGAGAGCCAGCGCGCTCTGACCTATCTTTCGATGTATGGGATGACCGTTGATACGGTCGTGGTGAATAAGATTTTGCCGGTCAATGAGGATAGTGGGTACCTCAACCACTGGAAAGATGTCCAGCAACGCTATCTCCAGGACGTCGAGCATTCGTTCGCGCCCCTGCCCATTCGCCACGTGCCCTACTACCCCGAGGAGGTAGTTGGTCTCGAGAAGTTGCGTGCGATGGGCCGTGACATCTATGGTGATACCGATCCGAGTGCGGTGCTCTATAATGAGGCACCAATGGATATCAGTAAGTTGCCTGATAATTCGTATCGGGTCAAGATTAAGTTGCCGTTCGCTGATGTGAGTCAGCTCGATCTCTTCCAGAATGGCGATGAACTGGTCATTCAGATCGGGGACTTCCGACGGATCATGACCTTGCCAACGAGCCTCGGAGGCCAGGAGGCGGGTCAGGCTGAGATGGAAGGGGACTGGTTGATTGTTCCTTTCTATGCAGCTAATGGTGTTCCTAGCTGAGTTTAGGTGTGACGCCCGATATCATCGGCGTGAGCCTTGCAAGGCTACTTCACAATGGGGTCAATCGGGGCGTTTGCCCCGAAGCCTATAAATCAGGGTGTTCGTTTAGGTTACAGGAGGTGTACGGATGGCCGTCACACGAGGCTGGTTCTCAGAGTCGTCAGCGCAAGTTGCGCAAATCGGCGACATCATGTTCCAGGGTCACTGGCAGTGGGTGTCGAATGCACTCCAGGCCACGTCGGCAGCGGTCGAGAATATCAACCGCAACGCCTACCCCGGTATCTCTCGCAGCGGTAGCGGCGAGGGTACTTTCACCGCTCCGGATGCAGGCTTCCGCCCGAAACGCATTCGGTCGCGCTTCAACCGGTAGCACGTTGTCCGTAGTCCGTAGTCCACGATCTGTGTGCTTCACAGGTCGCGGCCTACGGACTATCGGCTACAGGCCTTCCTCATGATCAGTTTGCTCTACCATAGCCATACCGTAGTTCCCGCCCATCTCGCTGAGCTTGAGGCGATGCATCTTGTCGAGCCCGATGAGCAGATCCTCGTGGCTTTCGATGGGGTCATCCTTGATGCCAATGGGCAGCGACTCAGTGGGCCAACCTTACATGATTATTGTCTGTTGACGAGCCTGCGCGTGATTCTGTGGGCACGTGATTATGGACAGCATCTCTGCTGCGCGTTTCCGCTCGCTGAGCTGACGTCTGTTGAAGGTGTGGGGCTCGATCCGCTCCACGCGCAAATCACCATGACGTTTGCGGCACCTGATGAGGAAGAACAGCAGTTTACGCTGGCCCTGTTGCCCCTGGTGAATCTGCAGGCTGCCCTGGTGTTGATGCGTGCCGCCAGTGCTGCCGCACGTGAACTTGCTGACCATGGGGTCGATGCGCGTGAGGCTGGGCCTGAAATTATGGCGGTCTTGAGTGAGCAGATCTATGGGCACGTGGATGGGTTACGGCCTAATGAGACTCCCTATCGCTGGCCCGGTGCGGCGGTTGTTCAGCCGACGCTGAGCCCTACGCCTGCGTTTGCCCACGATCCTGCGAGTTTGCCGCCAGGTCAGATCTATGCGGCTGGTCGCCTCGCTCGTTCGGCCTGGGATACCCTTCGCCGTTCAATTCGTGAAGCTGATTTGCCGCTTCCGTTTGATTTGAATGGTAATAGTTTACGTGAGTTGACCGAGACGATCCGCGCAATTAATGATCTTGTGCATACGGTCTCAAGTAGCCCGACGGCCCAGCAGATGGCGATGGCGTTCCTTAATCGCAATAATAATGCCCAGGGTGCCCCGCCGTCTCCTATGGCAACCGCTGATGCCGCTGCTGCCTTTGCCGCTCAGGCATGGCAGGCTCAGGTGCAACCTGAACCGGATCTTCCTGGGGTTGCAGTGCCACCATCGCCGCCATCACCGCCGAATGATTATCACGAGATCCCGTTGCGTCGTCGCAATACGTCTCCTCTTGATGCAGTTGTTCCTGTTGCTGAACCGCCTGTTGAGACGGTTCAAGCCGTGCAACCGGTAGTGGAACGCCGTCAGCCGCTTGCCGACCGCTCTCCATCAGTTGCCGCTGCGCCTGATCATCGCGAGATTCCTTTGCGCCGTCGTACTAGTTCCTCGCCCACAGCCCGTACGTTTGGTCAGGGTCATCGTACCCCGGCTATGAGTGGCTCAGGTGACGCCGGTTTGGAAGATCGCGCTATCCCGCCCGAAGACCGCCGCCCATAATGGACTCGCTGCGACCTGTTGATGATGGTCGCTTAGTAGCTTATTTAGACTAGATAGGGAGCGACTATGAGCACTCGCCCGTATCTCGGCATCAATGTGAACGCGGCTAGCGCTGATGAATTGCGCTACCGTGGGCTGCTCGAGGAGGGCGAGATTCTCCTCGCCCTCTTCGATGGTGTGCTGTTGGACGAGCGCCGCCGACGTGTTGGTGGCTTGGCCCTCTCCGATTTTGTGGCCCTTACCGAACGTCGGGTGATTACCTGGGCTCGTGGCTTTTTTAACGATACCGTTGATAGCTTCGAGTGGAAGGATGTCGATGTCGTTGAGGCTGAAACCTGGGATCCGTGGCACGGCCGCGTGACGCTTGCGTTCCGTTTGCCCCCGGTTGCCGCCCGCAAACGCCGCATTGCCGTCAATGGCTCCGTTGAGGATCCTGGCAGCGGTGAACGCTTGGTGATCAATACACTCGATTATATGCCGACCGATGATGTGACGATCTTTGCGCGTATGGTCGAGTTGATCGGTGATCAGATTATCGCCGGTGTTTCTGGCGAAGAATTGGTCGCTGCGTTTGCTGAGGCCTTCCCTGTCGTTGAGCACGAGCCGCTTCAGCCATTCTTTACGGCACCTGAACCGGCCCCGCCCCCTGTCGCTGAACCTCTTCCCGAGGCAACGCAGACCCGCAAACGCTGGTGGCAGGTCGGCAGCGGTGGTGAAGAACAGCGTGAACTGGTTCCTCCGACGACGCCTGGTAATCTGATTGCCGCGTATGAAAGTCAGCGTGGCGGCGCTCCTGCTGGCAGTGGTGTTTCGCCGCTCTCTTCGACTGGCCCTATTGGTCCGTTGCCCAATTTGCCTGAACAGCCGAGTATGTATGAGGTCAGTCGCTCGCTGCGTCTGGTGCTTGAAGCTCCTCGTAAGCTGGCTCGCGGCCTCCGTCGTGCGACCGAGGCTGTGGGTGGCGCAAATGAAATGGTTAGTGGTCTCCAGGATCCGCGTGTCCGCCGCAATGCGATGCGGGGCCTCTATTATGCCGCTTCTCAGCAAGAGTCTGAGGGTGGGCCGTTTGCGCCGGTCGCGCCAGTCGTGCGTGCGGCCGTTCGCTTCGCCGAGCCGCTTGAGGATGAACAGGCTGACCAGCAACAGTCGAAGCGTATTCAGGTTCGCGCTGCTGTTCGCCGCGCGCCTCCTTCTACTCAGCAGGTTGCACCTGAGACGAAAATGTCTCCTCCTCCAACGGTTGCACAACCTCGTACATCGCCAGTTGAGGCCGATCACCTCGACCCGCAACGCCCCGAGCCGGTGAAGCGCTCGATTAGCGTGCGCCGGATTGAGACTGCCCCTCAACCAGTCGCCCGCGAGGAGTCTGCTCAGGCTGAACCGGTTCAGCCTGCCGCTGATCATTCGCCAACGCTTGATCCTAATCGTGCTGCACCTGTGCGACGCATTGCTGTTGGTCGCCCTGAACGGGTGCTCCATGCACAAGAGACGGTTGAATCCGCAGGCCCACGCGTCATTAGTTATAATGGCAATGGCGTCCATCACGCCGAGGATGAATGAGCAAGCAAGCCATGTGGAGAGGCCTGGCCTCTCCACATGTGCTCGTTGGCACGAGGTATCAACGATGAAGGCAGGCGTCTGGGGTGTGTGCCCCGGAAAAGCACCAGAGCAGAAGTTTGTGGTGATCTACCATAGCTCTTCTGCCAGCAAAGAGACACTATGACGCGCGTCATTATCTATTCAGGCAAAGGTGGAACCGGTAAAACCACCATCTCAGCGGCTACGGCTACCTTGCTGGCTCGCACCGGACGGCGTACGCTCGTTCTCTCTAGTGATCCGGCGCACTCGCTGGCCGATGCGCTTGGCACCGAGATTAGCCGCGATCGTCCAACGGCGATTGCGCCCCGACTCTATGGCCTGGAGATAGATACAATTTATGAGTGGCGCCATAATCTGGGTGGCTTTCAACAGTTTGTGGCCTCAACCTATTCGAACCGGGGCATTGATCGCTCGACCGCTGCGGAACTGGCGAATCAACCTGGCCTCGATGAGATCCTTGCCCTCCAACGGATGATGACTGAGGCTGAGAGTGGGCGCTGGGACGCGATCGTGCTTGATACGGCTCCGACAGGCAATACCCTGCGCCTCTTGGCGTATCCCGAGATGATTATCGGTGGCGATGCCGGTAAGAAGTTCTTTCGGGTTTATCGTGGCCTGGCGAATTTTGCGCGCCCCTTTAAACGCGATCTCCCCGATGACCGTTTCTTCAATGAGGTCGGGTCGTTGCTGGAACGAATGGATAAGCTCGCGAATTTCTTGCTGAGTCCTGAGATTTCGGTGCGCCTGGTGCTCAATCCCGAGAAGCTGCCGCTCCTTGAGACTCGCCGGGCCTATACGTTCTTGAATCTCTATGGCTTGATGGTTGACGCGATTATGGTCAATAAGATCTTGCCCCTTCGCGCTGACCTTGGCCCCTATTTTGATTATTGGGTGAGCCTCCAGCGAGGCTATCTGCAAGATATTGATGATAGCTTTATGCCTACCCCTATCTTCCGTACTGTTTTGCAAGAGGGTGAGCCGATTGGGATGCCGGCCCTTGAAGCTATCGGGCGGGCCACGTTTGGTGAGCACGATCCAGGGGCGCTGCTCTTTGATGAGCGCCCGATCTGGCTTGAACAGTGGAGTGAAGAGGGTGAGCCGGGACGGTATGACCTCTGTATGAAGTTGCCGTTTATCAATGAGGAAGAAGCGGTTGATTTGGTGCGTAGTGGGCCGGATCTCGCTGTGTCGATCGGCCGAGTGCAACGTACTATTGCGTTGCCGCGCATCCTGTATTCATGCACCATGGGTAACCATCGCTATGAAGAGGGTGTGTTGCGTTTGGAGTTCTGCGAGGGTACCGGTGATGAGGCTGGTCTCCCCATTGAAGAAGAACCCGATAAGTTACGGGTTGAGGCAGCATAATCATGAAGTTATTGATCTTCTCCGGCTTTAGCCAGATCTTGCAGAGTACTGCCGCCATCGCCTCGGCTTGCCATGCGGCTCGTCGTGGGCAGCGTGTCCTGCTTGCTTCGGTTGGGCCGGGGCATGTGCTTGGTTCATTGCTTGGTCAGAGCCTGGGATCACGTCCGATGGAGTTGGAAGCGAAGCTGGCTGCGCTGGAAATCAATGCGCTCAGTGAGCTCGGGGCGCGCTGGGACGATGTACGTCCGTCGTTGCGTAGTGGCCCCGCAGCGAAATTGCGCGAGCTTGGCCCCGAAGAACTGCCTTCGTTCCCCGGTATGGATGCGATCGCAGGGTTGCTGATCGCAGAAAAAGCCCGCCAGTCCGGGCGCTTTGATCTGGTGGTGCTCGATGGCCCGTCTCCCGAAGGCCTCGTGCGGGCGATGACGCTGCCCGATGTGTTGCGCTGGCTGACCCGCTTGATCTTTGGGCTTGACCGTGGTGCCGGACGTTCGCGTACCTCTCAAGAGGCGGCGTTTATTCCTGCCGCTTTGCTTGGCCCCAATGCGGTCGCGCCCCTCCAGGATCTGCGCGTTGAGCTTGAAGTGCAACGTGCTCGCCTTGATGCCGCGACCGGTACCCGAGTACGGTTGGTGGCAACGAGTGACGAACTGGTGCTTCCTCCTACCCGTACGATGCTGACGGCCCTCGGCCTCTATGGGCTCGCAAGTGATGAGTTGCTCGTTTCAGGCGAGCCTTCGACGGTTAGTGATGCGACGCGCCTCGAATTTTCACCCGAGACAAGCAAGGCTCGCCCACACTTGCGTATCCATCCGCTCGTTTCAAGCTCTGCTAATCGTGATGATTGGGCTCTGCGCGGGGCCGCGCTCTATCATGATGGCGAAGTCTTTGACCCCGCAAAGTCGCCCCGTGAATCCGCAGGCGACCGCGAAGTGAAGTTGCATATCCCCTTCCTCGACTCGAAAGAGTTGGATATTGCGCTGGCAAGCGAAGAAGTTGTGGTTCGCCTTGGTCAGTTGCGCCGCCACGTGCTGCTGCCTGGGATTGCGAGTGGTGGCCGTTTGCGTGCCAAAGTCGATGCCGATGAAGTGCTTCGGCTTTGGGTTGAGTGAGCGTTTGCCCTCTGGAGAAGTAGCGATGTTGAACGAAGAGACCCGCCAGTCAGCAACAAGGTTGGGCACAGGGATCCCCCCCGCGCCAACGGCAAAATATATCACCTATCGGGAAGAGGTCGCAACGAAACTCGCAGGTAAGTTGAGTGCCCGCGAGCGTCGACGCCTCGAAGCCGAAGCATATCTGATGAGTCGGGCGAACTTTGTTGAGTTGAATGGGGTTGTGCATCATTATATGGATGTCGGGCCACGCGATGGCGAACCGCTGGTGCTCATTCACGGCTGGGATTGCTCTTCGTACTGGTGGCATCATATTATTGACCCCTTGGCTTCAGTTGGCTATCGGGTGATTTGCTATGATCTCAAGGGTCATGGTTTTTCCGATAGCGATCCGCGCCGTGATTATACGGTCGCCGGATTTAGCAATGACCTGCGTGCCCTTGCTGATGCACTGCAGTTGCCGCCCCACCATGTGTCGGCTTTCTCGCTCGGGGCCTTCGTGGCTCTGCATTACGCCGATACAAATCCTGATCGGGTTCGCTCGCTGACCTTCTTTAATTTTAGTCTGATTTCTTATAATCGGGTAGCTTCGGCCCTCATCCCCGGCATGCTCGATACCGTCTTTAATACGGTGCTGCGCCCGATCGAGCGCCGTGGTCTCTGGTGGATCCCTTATATCTATGCGCTCGTCGTGCTGTCAAAGAATACCGCGCTGGTGAGTGATGTCAAGCTGGCGACGCTGAGTCTCCGCTGCTGTGATCCTGCGGCGGTGCGTGTCTCGGCTGAAGAATTGGCCCGACGTGAGATCCTCGAAGCGGTCGCCGCGCAGATGGCCCGGGTTTACCATCCTACGTTGCTCGTGGCAGGTTCAGGCGATCCGATTATGCGCCCTCAGGGTGGGCGTAAGTTGATGCAACTCGCCCCCAATGGACAGTATCTAGAGGTACCACGTTGTGGGCATCTGATCCTTTTTGAACTGCCCGAACAGGTTATTCAGATCCAGCGCCTCTTTTTACGGGGTGTGCGCGAATAGTTTTGGATTGCAACTCACGGCATCTCAGCCCAGCTGAGGTGTCTCAGAAACTGGAAAGTGCCAACGAGGAAGTCATATGCAGCTACTGCTTCGAGCAAATGGTCAGCAAGCCGTGATCACGATGGAGCAAGCCGGCGATCAGGTATTGATGGTGGGCGAGTACCGCTATCGGCCTGCACAGATGGCCCGCAAGGTGCGGCGCCTTGCCGGTGCCATGTGGGGGGCTGATCTGGCAAGTGATATTCTCAATGAGAGACTCACCTTTGAGGCGCTTGATAGTGGCAAGCCAAGTGGCCCCTGGACAGATAGTGGCAGTTTTTCGCCACGCAGTGGTTCGTTTGTGAGCCTCGGTCGCTGGGACGAAGATGGTACGGTTGGCATTGCACTCCACGAACTGGCTCACGAGATGCACCTCCGTCGCGGTGGGTATGATGCTTCTGATGGAGTCGTCCGCGAGGCTGTGTCGCTGATGGCCGAGCGCGAGGCTGGCCTTGAGCGGACATTTGAGCGTGAACCGTACTATACGGCAAGCAATCTGATCAGCCAACTTGCCGCTCTCAGTGCTTTTAGCCGTCAGCCGTTTCATAAACGCTGGGATGAGCTTATGGACCTGACGAGTGATACGGGCTTGTCGGATCTGGTCAATTTTTACCTTGATAAGAGCGAGCGCTTTGGTCTTGAACGCTGGTTGAAGCGTTTTACTGAAGACCTCGATTTGCGCGATGCTATCCTGGGGAAATTGGCCGCGACGACATTGCGCTATAGCCTCGAATTGCGCCGCAAGCTGATTGGCAACTTGGTACGCTGCGGCCCTCAGGTGCAACCTGATCAACTCGCGTACGTGCTTGACTCGATCATCACGCTTGACCGACGCTACCCTGGTGATGACCTTGGTCGGATTATTGATTTCTGCTTCGCCCCCCATATGCAACCGAAACGGCGGCTCCTGGCGCTGGGGTAATGTGCGCGGAACACCGCGCTTATGATTGAGAGGACAGGCATATGTCCAGTTCAAATTCGTACAGCTGGATGCCGGAGTGGTTACGCAAGTTCCTGAACCTTGATAGCGAGCCAACAAGCTATGGTTCGGCAAGTAGTGTGAGCACACAGTCCAGTTATTCGCCACCTGATCGTAAGTCGTTCAGCTATACGCCACCTCAAGCGACCTATACGCCGCCCCAGGCGACCTATACGCCGCCCCAGGCGACCTATACGCCGTCTTCCCAGGCGACTTATACGCCGCCCTCTTTAGGCGAGGCACCAACGGCTGACAATGCAGAGACACCACCGCGTTTTGCGATTGAAGGCTCGTGGAAGCCGAACACGCCACCCCCGCCTGCCCCGCGTACCAATGGCAATGGTAGCGGCAATGGCAATGGTTCCTCGTACAATCTCGAAGGCTATGTTCAACCGATTGGCTATGGCGTGCGTACCTATCTACGAGGGTCGCTACCTCCTCAGGGGCTTGAGCAGTTTACCCGTGAATTTCGGGCGACCCTGACGGATGTCTGGAATTTCTGGAGCTATTGGACACGCTTCCAGACGGATGAACTGGTGCGCATTGGTCGTGAAGCGGTTGATACCGTGATTGACAATCTGCCTGGTGATAGTTCGGCCAGCAGTGCGCCGACGGTGCGCCGTATCAAGGTCAATATGGCCAATGGCAATGGTCAAAACAAAACTTCGGTAGCCCCCGAGGCAAAAGCTGCCCCCGAGGCAAAAGCTGCCCCTGAGGCAAGTGGCAGCACCCCTCCACCTGCTGCTGCTGACAAGCCAGCCGATACATCGGGCAGTGCCTCGCCAGGTGGATCTGAAAAAAACAAGAAGCGGCGATGAGCGCGCTTGAAGGAACGGAAATGGGTGCTGTGCAATGCAATTGGGGGCCACAGGCCCCCACTCTACCGTGTAGCCCTTGTGTTGCATAGCTTGAGGAGAGAAGGGTATGCATAGACCGATTGTTATTGTAGGTGGGTGGCTCTCATCGCCCGGGGACTATCTGGGGTTTGCCCGGATTCTCGCTCAACCGCCTTACAATCGCATTGTCTATATTACTGATTTTGGACGAACCCAGTGGGCAGCGTTGCGTGACCCTGATTTTACGCCGATCCTGAATGTTGTGGCCCGTACGGTTGAACTGGCGTTGCACGAGACAGGTGCCGAGCAGATTGACCTGATTGGACACAGTGCCGGTGGTCGGGTTGCTCGGGCGTATCTTGGCGACCAGCCGTACCATGGGGTGGTTTACAATGGTCAACGCCACGTGGCGACCTTGACGACGCTGGGAACAGCCCATACGACCTATGAGATTTGGGTTCAAGAGTTTGCCGGAATGGTCAATGGTCGCTATCCGGGGGCTTACTATCCACATATTCGTTATACCTCGGTGGTTGGGCAGAGTGTGCAGGGCAAACGTCTGGGGACACCCGAAGAGATTCTTGCCTTCCGCTCGTATGAAGTCTCGTTCGGCGATGGTAACCAGCTTGGCGATGGCATTATTCCTACCCATGCCTGTTATCTTGAAGGAGCCGATAACCTGGTGCTTGAAGGTGTGCGCCATGCACCCTACAATGCTCCACGGACATGGTATGGCGCACGCGATGTCGTGTTGGCCTGGTGGGAGGGCAGTAGTCTTGATGAGACGGTGCCTGGTAGCCAGTCAGCACTGCTGAGCGGTCTTGCGCATGGGTAGGGTCGCAAGAACTGGTCAAAAATATTGACCAGGACTTGCTCGTTTTGTACTATAATACAATTGCATGTTCAAAAGGCTAAGTGACCGACAAATTCTGTATGCAATGGCCCTGGTCAGTGGTATCTCACTTGTATGTTATACCGCCGTACTCCGGCTCTGTCGACTTGAAGCACAGGAGCATCAAGCCGAGCGCGCCGCACAACGTACACGATTGGCGAATCTCGCACACGTGCTTGACTGGGTGATGAACGCGATGGTTGCCATCGTGGGAATTGGAAGGCTCTTTCGCGAAGAGAATTTTGGGGGGCAGCATCAGCCCCGGTGGCTGAAGATCTATTTTATGATTACCGGCCCACTACCAACCATTGGCATGGTTGGTGCGATGATCACGGGTCATCGTTGGGGGCCACAACTTGGGAGTGATCCCAGGCGGCGACAGATCCATCGGGCGTTTGCCTGGGTTGGCTACATTAGTTGGTGGCTCAGTTATATTCCGATCTTTGCCCAGCCACTGCTCAATCGCATTAGTGAAGAGCCTGTTGAAGGTTCGCAACCGTTAAGTGAGTAGAAAGACCACAAACATGACCAGTGCGGAGGCACAGTTTCGTTGTTTTCCGAATTGTCGCTGTATGAGCGATGATGCTGAACTCTACTGTTCTATGGAACGGGCCTATGATATGGTCTTCAAAGGCACCGTTGACTTCTTTGTGATCAAAGCGGCGTATGATCTTGGTTTGTTCGAGGCGATGGCGAGTGGGCCTCAGGAGGTTGAGACGCTGGCAAAAGCAACGGGCAGTGTCCCGATGCGTCTTGAGCGGTTGTTGATCACCATGGAACAGATTGGCCTGGCGCACCTGCACGAAGGGATCTGGGCGCTTACCCCATTTGCCGAGCAGTTCTTTACGAACCCCGAGCAACATCGCAATATGACGATGCTGCCCTTTGTCAGCTATATGACTGACTTGATCCAGACCTACTATTCCAGTCTGGCTGATGTGACCCGTGGCAAGATGGACTTTACCAGTCATGTGCCTCATCCGCCTCGTACCCGCGAAGATAGTATCTTTTATGAAACCATCCATCGCAGCAATATCCACTTTGTGCAGAAATTCCTGCGTGATCATGCGGAATTGCATGGGGTCAAAGCATTGACTGATGTTGGCGGTGGCATTGGTGATATTGCGACTTCGTTGTGTGATAAATACCCAGAGTTGCAGGTAACCCTGATCAATTTGCCGAGCGCGCTTGATCTGGTGCGTGAGAATGCAAAGGAGCGCGGGTTTGAGGGGCGGATCAAACCAATTGCGATCGATATGTATCGCGATCCCTATCCCAAAGCTGATGCGGTGCTTTTTGCACGGATTCTCTACCCGATGAATCGGCAATTCTGCACAATGCTGCTGCAAAAGGCCTATGAAGCCCTGGAACCGGGTGGGCGCGTGCTCGTCCTTGATATGATTATTAGTGATCGCAACAAACCGAATTATGACTATCTCACCCATTATCTCTGTGGGATCGGCATGAACTTCTCGGTACTCGAATTCAAAGATCACGCCATCTATCCCGATTTGCTGCGGGAAATCGGGTTCGATCAGGTGACGTTTGCCGAAGGCTATGATCATGTGCTCTATCAGGCGGTGAAAGTCTGATTGCGTACGCTTATCGTGTGCAAGCGACCATATCTGAGTGTTAAAATGCTCTCTACTTCTGAAAAACAGGTGCCACTCGGCAAAAAGATCAGGGCTCATATTGATCTGGCTGATCCGGTGACGTGGATCTCGCCTTCGATTGTTACGATCTGTGGTGCCCTGGCATCCGGCCCATTGATTGGTTTTCAGTGGACAAATGTGCAACACTGGGCGCTTGTCATGCTAGGGGCATTGATGACTGGGCCGCTCGGGACGGGATTTAGCCAGAGCATCAATGATTACTATGATCGTCACCTGGATGCCATTAATGATCCTGAACGTCCCATTCCAGCCGGGCTTGTCACGCTCAATGAGGCTCGCCTGAACTGGATGTTTTTAGCAACAGCGACGCTAGTTGTCTCGTTTGTCTTTCAAAATCTCTGGATCGTCTTGCTGGCCCTCGGTGGGTTGGTTTTGTCGGTCGTTTATAGTATGCCGCCAATCAAACTCAAAAAACATTTCTGGCTTGGCCCGCCTGCGGTCGGGTTGGGCTATGTCAGTATGAGTTGGCTGGCAGGGCATCTTATTTTTGCCCCGCTCACCTGGGAGAGTGTGGTTGTGGCGTGGATCAACGGCGCACTCGCCGCAGGTTTGCTCTTTCTCAACGACATTAAGAGCGTTGAGGGTGATCGGCAGCATGGGCTGCAATCGCTAGCGGTGGCAATTGGGGTGCATAAAACGTTACTGGTCGCCTATGTGACAATTAATCTGTCACAGGCGCTGCTGATGGTTCTGGCGATTGTGTGGGGTTACTACGCTATCGCCGTGTTTATTGGATTGTCAATCGTTGTCCCGATTTATAATCAAATTAAACTCTATCAGGATCCATCGCAGAAGAACTATGTGCGGTATTTGCTTGCGAGCAATCCGTTCGTAGCGATTATCCAGTTCTTGTCGGGCTTTATGGTCGGCGGCTACTTTCGGTGATTGCAGATGGCAGTTGCTGCTCGGTGGAAGATGGACTGATGAATGGTATCAGAGGCTTCCATCGCATCTGTAATCGGTAAGAGCACAAGGGAGGAAAACATGTCGGAAACCACAGGTGAAGTGAGAGTGCGTAGCGTCCGCCCACAGCGGAATGACAGCGCGATGGAGTCGGCAGTTGAGTTTGGTGGCGGGATCGTGCGGTTCGGCTTTTCGCTGGTCACGCTGCCGTTTGCCTTGCTCCCCAGCGAGAGCCGACAGCATATGCGCAATGCCTCCAAGGAGTTGATGTACGCGTTCGCCAGCCTGCCCAAAGATTTTGCTGATATCGCAGGCGAGGCTATTGAGGAGTGGGCCGCTCAGGGTGAGGATGCTCCGGCCAAGCAAGCGCCGAAGGATGAACTCGTTGCTGGGTAAGCGGTCTGAAGACGATAGAAGGAGTGACGCATATGAGCGAACAAACAAGCGTAGTCCGCACAGAGCGTGATGGTGTGTTCGAGATGGGCGCGGCATTCGTAGGAGCTGCGGCACGCATCGGTCTGACGATCGCTTCGGCACCGCTGGTGCTCTTGCCCCGTGGCTCACGCCGCCGGGTACGTCGGGCGATGGTTGAAGTGGCCCGTGCGGTCGTTGTGCTCCCCAAAGAACTGGCGAATGTCTCGGAGCGAGTGGTGGATGACATTTTCACCGGTCCGGCTCCGACGTTCAATTTGCCAAATTTGCCAAGCCCTGACCGGATCGGTGAGCGTGCCCGTGCGTTTACCGAGCGTCTGGCGAAGGCTGCTGATGAGTTTGGGGCCAGTGTCGGTCGTGCGGCTAACCGTGCTGCCGATGGCGTCGAGCGCACGGCAGCGAAGGTGGATGAGTGGGTTGAAAAACCCCCGACGACGCCCTCGGCCTGATATGACGATGGTCGTTCCCCTGAGGTGATGCTGTTTGCTTACATTGCTGAACAGGCAGCATCACTTCGCGCAGTGAGGAACTAGCCTCGCTGCGTGGTTGGGGCCAGATGACAATGGGCCTGGATTGGGGGCGGCTGGTGAGCCGCCCTTGTTGTCGTCATGAGCGTCGCGAAGGCTGCGAATCCGTGCATTGATTTTTCAAAATCATGGTATGCTATTGGTATGCAAATCATCATTCTAGGTGCCGGTTATGCCGGTTTACGAACCGCGCTCGATCTTGATCAGATGCTCCGTGAGCGTGGACGCGACGACAAGGTTGTTCTGGTTGATCAGTTTTCGTACCATCAAATAGTACAGATTCTGCATCTTACGGCTACCGACAGATCGCCTCAAGAAAAGGCGATCTATGAGCTCACTCCATTGTTGCGCACGACGAGCGTTGAGTTCGTGCAGGGCCATGTCAAGCTCGTCGTGCCTGATCAGCGTGAGGTGCAGTTTGATGATGGACGGGTCTTGCCGTATGATCGACTAGTCCTTGCGCTGGGGGCCGAGACTGATTTTCGTGATGTGCCCGGGGCGCGTGAGCATACGCTTCCCCTGCGTACCTATCAGCACGCAGTGCGCCTTCGTGACCATCTGATTGCTCAGTTCGAGGCGGCCGCTCGTACGAATGATCCGGTGGAGCAGCGGATCTTGATGACGACGGCTGTGGTTGGCGGTGGCTATACCGGGTGCCAATTTTCGGGTGAACTCGCCGGCTGGGTGAGTGAGCTTTGTCAACGAACAGGGGCACCACGCGGGCAGGCGCGCATTGCGCTGCTGCACCGTAATCCTCGTTTGCTCGAGCATTTTGAGCGTTCTTCCTCGCTTGAGGCTGCGCGAGTGCTCGATCAGTTGGGGGTAAGCATTTACCTTGATACCAGTGTGACCAGTGTTGAGCCGCGTTTGTTGCGGGTCAATGATGGGCGTATCTTGCGTGCAGCCACCCTGGTCTGGGCTGGAGGCATTCGTGCCCCGGCGCTATTCGCGAACTCGGGGTTTGTTGTTGATGAAATTGGGCGGGTTCTGGTTGATCGGTATATGCGGGTTCACGACCAGGCGCTGGTCTTTGCTATGGGCGATTGTGCCGCGATTCCCGATGGTTCGGGTAGCATGGTGCCGTCTACGGCAAGTTATGCGATGCGCCAGGGTGAGCATATGGCCGAGTCCTTGCTTGCCGAGGTGATGGGACGAGCCCCCCGTTCCTATGAGCCGCTCAAACTTGGTGAACTGGTCTCGTTGGGTCCCAAAGATGCTGTTGGTAGCCCCCTCGGTCTTCCCGCTAGAGGCTACCCGCTTATTCTGCTCAAAAAAGGAATTGAGCAGTATTACCGTGCGTCGATTGAGAGTCCGTCGTTGTGAGGAGTTTTGGCTATGATTGTGCAAGAAGAGTGGGTCTCGATTACGACAACACCAGATGTTGTTGAACGCCATTTGACCGAGCCAGCCTTGATGGCGCAGTGGCGTTCACCGCTGGTGCAACTTCAACCTATTGAGGGTGACTTGATGAGTCTCGGCAGTGTCCACAAGATGCGCCTGGTCTCATTGGGGTTGGCAGGGTCTGATTATACTGTGGTCGAACGTGACCGTGAACATATTTTGATGAAGATCAATGGCCTCTGGGAAGGTCAAGAGTTGTGGCGCTGGTTTGCCGATGGCTCGCGGGTGGTGGTGCAGAACCGGGTTGAATATGAAGTGGCGAATGAGGGCCTGCGGGTGTTTGTGCTGGGCCTGGGGCGCTTCGTGGCGGATCTGGATATGCGGGTGCAACTCTTCCGCCTCCGTGAGTTGATCGAAGGGCCGGCCTCTGGACGTTCGTCAGATGGGCGTGGCCCCCAGCGGATTGTGGTTGAGGAATAACGTGTCGCGAGGCTCGCTTGACGGGGCAGTGGCTGAGTCCAGTGCCCCGTTTGTTATGCCCTGAGGCGTTGGGTAAGGTTGTCTTTCTGTAACAGCTTTTCAACTATTCTACTACACCAGAACATGCTAGGATGACGGCATATGTTGTGGGCTTGTGAGACGATCCTCGTCAGGAAAGGTAGCGGCATGGCACAGCAACAGCGCCGTTTTAGTACACGTGATGAAGTCTATTTGAATAGTCCAGGCTTTGAGAGTTTTATCGTGGCCGGGATGGTCTTTGCGGCTCTTTTTACGGCCATCTTTATCTATAGCATCAAAGCCCATGCCGAGTGGATGGTCTGGCCTGGGATTGCTATTGCTGGCGCAGCTTGCCTTGGAACCCTCAAGTTCCTGCAACGTCGCGAATATCAGCGTAAACTGGCTGAGCTTGAGTCTGAACAGGAGCAGTTGCAGCACTAAGGATTGACGCAAAGGCGCAAAGGTTTGATGCAACTCTATGCGTACCTTTGCGCTTTTGTGTTGTTGCGTCAAACAACCCGTTTGATCTGCAACGTATGGTGGCTAGCTGCGGATGGTGCGTTGGAACATCGAGAGGGCTAGCCAGGTACCGAGGATGGCAAAGAGCGTGACTACGGCGATGCTGAGGGTCAGCGGCAGGGTTGCGGTTGTGCCAAAGGCAAGGGTGCGGATAGCGTCGATCAGGTAGGTCGTTGGATTGAGCAAGACAATGGCTTGCATCCAGCCTGGCAAGACGGCAAGGGGATAGAGCGCGTTCGAGGCAAAGAGCAAGGGCAGGTTGAAGAGAAAGATCATGCCATGGTAGCCCGCAATCGAACGTGAAACTGCAGCAACGGCGAGCGCAATGCCGCTGAAGCCCAGCGCAAAGAGCCCGAGCAGGATCAGTGAGACGAGCCACCCGGCGGGGTTGAGCGCGAGACGTGCGCCCATCAAGATCCCAACCACCAACATGAGCACAGCCTGAAAGAGGGCTTTGGTTGCGGTACTCGTTGCACTGCCGAGCAAGATGCTGAGGCGCGGGATCGGGGCAGCGAGATACTCCTTCAGAATGCCACGCAGCCGTTCGTCGAGCATCACCATGCCCCCACCGACCGCCCCGCCGAGCACACTCAGCGCCAGAATGCCCGGCAGGATGTAGGACATATAATCGCGACCCTCAATCTCGCTGATCAGTCCACGCATGCCTACCCCAAAGAGGACGACCCAGAGTACGGACTGCAAGGCGAGCCCGAGCAGTTCCTCGCGGTTGCGGAGGAACTTGACCATGTGCTTGTTCCAGATGACATAGGTTGCGTACATAGTGTGGTCTTTCAATCGCGCAGGGCATTGCCCGTATGGTGGAGGAACACGTCGCCCAGCGAGGGCCGGGCGACGGTGACATCATCGATCTGAAAATGATTGGCACCTGCGCTCGCCACGATTTCGGCGAGACGACGACTGCCACTATCGACATAGACCAGCACAAATTCGCCCAGAGTGTCAAGGTCAACCCGGATCACAAAAGGCACGCTCTTCAGGTGGGCAACAAACTGATCTCGTTCGCCCTGCCCCCGTACCCTGATCACATCGGCGCCCAGGTTACTCACGAGCGTAGCGGGCGCATCTTCAACTACCAGTCGCCCCTTGTCAACGATGCCGACCCGTGCCGCCAGTGCTTCGGCCTCGTCCATATAGTGGGTCGTGAGCAAGAGGGTCAGATCGCGGGTCTGATTCAGGTCGCGAATATAATTCCAGATGCCAACGCGGTTCTGTGGATCGAGACCCTGGGTTGGTTCATCGAGAAAGAGGATCTCAGGATCGGTCATCAGGCCACGGGCGAGTTCGAGGCGGCGCTTCATCCCCCCTGAGTACGTGCGGACACGGCGGTCAATGGCATCAGTGAGTTGCACCAACTCAACCAGTTCGCTGATGCGGCGCTGGCGTACGGCGGTTGGTTGGCGGTAGAGCCGTCCGTGGATATCAAGAACTTCGCGACCGGTGAGATCCTGATCCACCACAATATCTTGAAAGGTCACCCCGATCCGTGTGCGTACCTGGTTGGCCGCGCGCACAACATCATACCCAGCAACAGAGGCAGAGCCAGCCGTTGGGACAATGAGCGTCGTCAGCATGTTGATCGTCGTTGTTTTGCCGGCCCCATTTGGCCCGAGCATCGCATAGATGCTGCCGCGGGGCACCGCCAGATCAATCCCAGCCACCGCTGTCAGATCACCATAGCGCTTGACAAGTCCGTGGGCTTCAATCGCAAATGTTGTCATAGGGTTCGTAGTATGTTGGAGCTAGCTAGGTGAGCTGCTCTTCGATCCAAGCAAGTTCAGCCGCAACGTGGATCAGATGATGGCGGATGATGGCAAGATGATCGGCGGGGAGGATCGTCTCAAGGCTTTTGAGTTTCTGCTGATGGGCCAGGATATTCTGGCGGCGTGTTTCAAGCAAGGTACGCACCTCGGCAGGGGGGAGATGATGGTGAAAGATCAGGCCAATATCATTGGCATAGGTTGGAGGGGTATAGGTGGCAAGATTGGTGCGTAGCAGGGCTTGAAAATGGGTTTCACCGGCGGGGGTAATGCGATACACGCGTCGTTCGGGGCGGTTGCCGGTGCGCTCGGTCTCTTCGGTAACATACCCTTCGTGGCGCAGACGCTCAAGCAGATAGTAGGCTGTTGAACGTTTGAGGTCAACACAGAACGCCATCTGCTCGTCAATAAACTCGTTGATCTGGTAGCCGTGCATCTCTTGACGGCGCAGGAGACCAAGGAGCAAAAGCTGGCGTTCGCTGTGATCTGGCATTCGTCTGGCCTGCACTGGTTGGCTAACCGAAATAGTCAGATTTGAGTATAACGAAAAAAGATCGCGCTGTCAAATCTCACCTCGTGAGTACGTGTTCCCATGTGGGGTGACCGGCAAGCCTGGGAGCGAGGGCGTCCCGCCCTTGGAATGCTTTCGAGGGCGGGACACCCTCGCTCCCAGGAGAAGTGTGAACAGTTACCCTCGTGAGTGGGTGTCACAGGAGTCCCGACTTCAGGCGGCTGAGCTAGAAGCCGACTGAAGTCGGCACTCCGAGAGGATGTGCGCTCATGGTTGCACAAAGATCTGATACGACCCATTGCGGGCCGCAGCGGCATTGACGGTATAGCGCAACTGGCCGCGTTCATTGGTACGGACAGAGCCGGAGCGCGTGACTTGGAGATCGGGGCGGGCGGCGACGGCGAAGACAACCGATCCTTCGGGTTGGAGCAGGGACAGGGTCAGATCGCCCGACTCGACACCAACGATGACGATCACCTGTAATTCCGTTGCGGGCAGGCCCACATCAAGGGTTCGTTCTTGCTGCCCTTCCGCACCGACAAAGGTTGTCAAGAGATTGCCACTGCCATCTTGCAAGTCAATCATCGTTGTTTCACCACTGATCAAGAGGCATCCAGTCAACAGGAGCAGCGCGACAGTTGTGGCGAGCCGGTGCAACCAGGTGAAGTACCGGAGGGAGCGGCGTTGTTTAGCCATACGACTCGGGCCGATAATCAACGTGATAGGTTTCAGCCTCGGGCACCGGCTCAACCTGGAGGGGGCGACGACGGATGATGCGAAGGCTCGTGCCGCAACGGGGATTCGCGCAAACGACAAGCGACCCTGGCGTAATATACTTCTGCAGGGCAAGCTTCTGTTTGCAGGTTGGGCATGTGACAAATTCGACGTTCACAGCGATCCCTTTCAGGTAAAGAGCGCATCAACAAACGTCTGAGCATCAAAGAGGGCCAAGTCAGACATCTTTTCGCCGGTACCGAGATAACGAATCGGTCGTTCGATATCCTGCGCAATGGCGAACGCGATCCCCCCCTTGGCGGTACCGTCCATCTTGCTAACGGCCACATCGGTGACCCCGGCAGACTTGAGGAACGCCTTGGCTTGCAAGACCCCATTTTGGCCGGTTGTCGCATCGATCACGAGCAACACCTCGTGGGGGGCGTCGGGGATCTTGCGAGCAATAATATTGCGCATCTTTTCAAGTTCTTGCATCAGATTGAACTTGGCTTGCAGACGGCCTGCGGTATCAATGATAAGCACATCAACTTGCTGTTCGAGCGCCGCATCAATCGCCTTAAAGACGACTGCCGACGAGTCGGCCCCTTGCCCAAGGCTAACGCAGGGCACACCAGCGCGTTCGGCCCATGTCTCAAGTTGTTCAGTGGCGGCAGCGCGAAAGGTATCGCCTGCGGCTAACAGGATGCTCTTGCCAAAGCGATATTTCATGCGATGGGCGAGCTTGGCGATCAGCGTGGTTTTGCCAGCCCCATTGACGCCAACGACGAGGATGACAAATGGTGTGGGTGTCGTGGCGGATTGGGGGCGCACCTGATCCTGGAAGACGCGCACCATCTCGGCCTTGAGCATATCGCGGGCCTCGCTCGCCTTTTTGGTGCCATAGCGGTTGACGCGGTCTTTGGTACGATTGACGAGATACTGGGTTGTTTCGAGGCCGACATCGCCTTGAATCAACGCTTCTTCCAGTTCATCCCAGAGTTCTTCGGTCACCGGATCATCGGTCGCAAACATCTGCGCGATGCGCCCGAAAATCCCCTGACGGGATTTTTCGAGACTCTGTGTAACCTGTTCCTCTTCAACTTTAGCTTCTTCTTCTGTGCGTGGCGCATCCTGTCCGCGCCCAAATAAGCGTTTGAACATAGGCTCTGTATTGATCCTTATTGGTAATTTAAGAACATTCTACAGCAAATTATAGCGCCTTTCAGCGAAGTGTGGGTGGCGAACTTGGAGTCAGAACTTGCCGAGCACGATCCTCTGTGGTACAGTAGGTTACTTTCCTCGTGCAAGCAAACAACGTGGGCTGATCGCTAGCGGATCAGCGTGAGCGAAGGTTGAGATCTATGCCGATTGCAATGATCGTTCATGGCGGTGCCTGGGACATCCCGGATGAGCAGGTGGAGGCGCACATTCATGGGTGCCGTGTCGCGCTGGAAGCGGGCCTGAGGATTCTGCGGGCTGGTGGGACAGCATTGGAAGCGTGTGAAGCGGCGGTTCGCCTGATGGAAGACGATCCCATTTTTGACGCGGGCACCGGCTCGGTTTTGACCAATGCGGGCACGGTTGAACTAGATGCAGCCCTGATGGACGGTCGTTCGCTGCGTTATGGAGCGGTGGCTAATCTAAAGCGCATCCGTAATCCGATCAGCCTGGCACGTCATGTGCTCGAAGGCCCGGCGACCTTCATTGGTGGTGAAGGGGCCGAGCATTTTGCGGCCAGTTGTGGCATGCCTTTTTGTGACAATGCGGAATTGATTGTCGAGCGTGAAGTGGCTCTGTGGCAAGCCTGGAAGACGAGTCGTCGTCAGGACGAAGAGAGTACCCTGGTGGCACAGCCCGATCCTGCTGCGGTACATGGTCATGATACCGTGGGGGCGATTGCGCTTGATAAGAGTGGCAATCTTGTCGCGGCCAATTCAACTGGTGGCACGCCGTTCAAGCTTCCGGGCCGTATTGGTGATACCCCGATGGTTGGATGTGGTCTGTATGCTGATGCAACGATTGGTGGAGCGGTTTGTACTGGTTGGGGTGAAGGCATTGTCCGCGTGGCGCTGGCCCGCCGTGCAATTGAACAACTCGAGCGAGGTGTCCCGCCCCAGACGGCCGCAGAAAGTGCGATGCATACCCTCGCCCGTTATGTGGATGGGGGTCGTGGCGGCTGCATCATCCTGACCCCGAGTGGTCAGATTGGCCTGGCCTGGAATACGCGACGGATGGCGTATGCCTACGCAACCGAGGATACTCCGCTTATTGCGGGGGTCTGATCGATTTTTGCCGTTGATTCGCCTAGACAGATAGACGTACAGCGGCTACAATGGTCAACGGCATTTCCCGCCTGTGGATCGAACGACCACAGCAGGCCGCTTGTAGCCCTGGCAAGCCTGAGTGAGGAGAGCACATGGTTCGGCTGGAACACGAAATTTTGTTTACCCCGATTCCCGAGCGTATCGCCCGTCTGCGCGAACTTGCCTACAACCTTTGGTGGACCTGGCACCCCGAGGCGCAGGATCTCTACCGCCAGATCGATCCTGATCTGTGGGAGCTTGATTACCACAATCCGGTCGATTTCCTGCGTGATGTTCGTCAGCGCAAGCTTGAAGAAGCATCAGCTAATGCTGGCTATCTTAAGCTATATGACGCTGTGATGAAGAGCTTCGATGCCTATGTTGGTGCAAAGAAGACCTGGTTTCGCAAGCACTATCCTGATATCAAAGATGTGCAGATCGCCTATTTCAGTGCAGAGTTTGGCCTGCACGAGTCGCTGCCCATCTATTCAGGGGGCCTTGGTATTTTGTCAGGCGATCACGTCAAAGAGGCGTCTGATATGGATCTGCCCTTTGTGGCAGTTGGCTTTATCTATCCACAGGGCTATTTTCGGCAGCGCCTTGACCCGAGTGGCTGGCAATTTGCCGAGTACAACAAGATGAACTTCGCCGATGTGCCTGCGATTCCGGCACTTGACCCCGAGGGGCACGAGGTTGTCATTGAGGTTGAGTTGCCTGGACGCACGATCTATGCGAAGGTCTACAAGTTCAAGGTTGGGCGGGTCGAGTTGTTGTTGATGGATACGGATATTCACCCGAATAGCCCGCAAGATCGCGAATTGTCGGCGCGTTTGTATGGTGGCGACCAAGAGATGCGCATTTCGCAAGAACTGGTGCTTGGCATTGGCGGGGTGCGTGCGCTGCGTCGCCTCGGGTATAGCCCGACGGTGTGGCATATGAATGAAGGGCACTCGGCCTTCCTGGTGCTGGAACTCTGTCGTGAACTGGTGGTTCAGGGCATGACCTTTGAAGACGCGATGCAACAGGTAAAGACGCAGTGTGTCTTTACAACCCATACCCCTGTGCCGGCAGGCAATGATGCGTTCCCGTTGCCCTTGATCGAGCGTTTCTTCTGGAGCTACTGGCCACAGTTGAATCTGACTCGTGATGAGTTTATGTCGATTGCGTTGCAAGAGCAGCAGTGGGGGCCGACCTTTGCGATGACGGCGCTCGCGTTGCGGGCTTCCGACTACCACAACGGGGTGAGCAAGCTGCACGGCCATGTTGCCCGCGGGATGTGGCAGTGGCTGTATCCGGGCAAGAGCCGTGATGAGGTGCCGATTACCTCCATCACCAATGGCGTCCATACCTCAACCTGGCTTGCGCCTGAATTGCATGAGCTATTCAATGCGTACCTTGGGAAGACCTGGGAAGACAATCTGGATGATCCCAAGGTCTGGAAGAAGATCTATCAAATCCCTGATGATGTCCTGTGGAATACGCGTCAGGGCCTGAAGAGCCAGTTGATTACCTTTGCCCGTGGGCGTCTGGCTGCGCATTACAAGCATCTTAACCAGAATGCTCCGGTCTGGCCGGTCCTCGAAGATGGCATTCTCACCCTTGGCTTTGCGCGTCGTTTTGCGACCTACAAGCGCGCCACGCTCATTTTCAAGGATATCGAGCGGCTGAAGTATCTGCTCAACCGGCCCGGCAAGCCGATCCAGATCATTTTTGCGGGTAAAGCGCATCCCAAGGATGATCCTGGCAAACTCTTTATTCAGAATGTCTACCAACTGGCGCAGCAGCCAGGTCTGGCTGGGCGCATTGTTTTCCTGGAAGAGTATGATATGGCGGTCGGGCGGTCAATGACCCAGGGCGTTGATGTCTGGTTGAATAATCCGCGACGACCTTACGAGGCGAGTGGCACTAGCGGGATGAAAGCCAGCCTGAATGGGGCACCGAATTGTTCGATCCTCGATGGCTGGTGGCCCGAGGCGTACAATGGCAAGAATGGCTGGGCTATTGGCGAAGAGCGTGAGTATAGCAATCAGGATGAGCAGGATTGGAATGATGCACAGTCGCTCTATCACCTGATTGAGCACGAGATTGCCTCGACATTTTACGATGGACGCGATGCCAATGGGGTGCCGACGGCGTGGGTTCAGATTTGCAAAGAAGCCATCGCCACTGTTGCACCGGCCTTTAGTATGCGCCGTATGCTCGCTGATTATGTGAGCGAGTTGTATATGCCGGCGGCGGGTTCGGTGACCAAGTAAGCTTGACATAAGGCTAAGGTCTTGAGGCTAGGGTGCTCCCTCCACCAGTAAGCAAAACTGACTGGTGGAGGGAGCATGTTGTTGTCGGGAGAACCTGTGACTTCCCCAACACTTGAGGCTATCTATACTCGGCTCCTGGCCCATTTTAGTCGGCTGCATGGGCCGCTCGCGGTGCGCCCCTGGTGGCCGATTTTTGGTGACGATCCCGCTTTCGAGATGCTTGTTGGGGCTGTGCTGGTGCAGCAAACACGCTGGGAGGCGGTCGAGCAGGTCGTTCAGCGGTTGCTTGCGGCTGATCTGTTGTCGCCTGTTGCCCTGGTGCAGGTGGAGGTTGCTGACCTAGGGCCACTGTTGCGCCCGGTGGCGTTTTATCCGCAGAAGGCGAGCGGATTGCGGGCGCTTGCTGCTTATATTGTGACCGGATATCAGGGGAGGACGGCGACGCTGTTGGCGCGTCCCTTGGAAGAGCTTCGCGCCGAGTTGCTTGCGTTGCCTCGGATTGGCCCCGAGACCTGCGATGTGACGATGCTCTATGGCGGTGGGCATCCGGTCTTTGTGGTTGATGCGTATACGCGACGACTCTTTGCGCGTGTTGGGCCTGCTCCTCACCAGCATGAACCTGAACGTTGGTGGCGCGACCGTTACGCGCAAGTGCGTCAGACGATTGAAGTGACTCTGGCCCATCCCGTGCCCGCCGAGCCGCCGGTGGCGCTCTATGCCGAGTTTCATGCGCAGATCAACGAGGTCTGTGTGCGCTATTGCCTTGCTCGTCCGCGCTGCGATGGGCCTCCATCGCGCCGAGTCTATAGTCGTCAGGATGGTCGTGAGAGCTACCTTGACCGTGCTGATGGCTGTCCGTTACGGGAGATCTGTCGGTATTATCGTGAGGAGCAGCACGATGCAGCGTCGCGAGGAAGCAGTGGTCGCAAGCGGGGGAAGCCTGCTTGAAGTGCTGATGGTCTTTACCCGGCTTGGATTGACGTCGTTTGGCGGGCCAGTGGCGCATCTGGGCTATTTTCGTGAAGAGCTTGTGCAACGGCGGCGCTGGGTAGACGAGGCGACCTATGCTGATCTGGTGGCGCTCTGTCAGTTTCTGCCAGGCCCTGCAAGTAGCCAGGTTGGTATTGCGCTGGGAACGGTACGGGCAGGTATCTGGGGCGGCCTGATGGCTTGGCTTGGTTTTACGTTGCCCTCGGCTCTGGCTCTGACGGCGTTTGCGCTTGGTTTGACTGCCCTGGGTACTGGGAGCGACAGTGGTTGGCTCCAGGGCCTCAAAGTGGTTGCCGTCGCTGTGGTGGCCCAGGCCGTCTGGGGGATGGCGAAGAATTTGACGCCCGATCGCCTGCGGGTGACTCTGGCTTTTGCGGCTGCGGTGCTGATCCTGGTCTGGCCAACGGCGCTTAGCCAGGTATTTGTGCTTCTCGTGGGAGGGTTGGTGGGTTGGCGTTTGCTGAACGATGGCTCGGTTGGCACGACGCAGACGACGACCGCGATCCGCGTCCCGCGCTTGTTATCCTGGCTGAGCGTTGTTCTGATAGTTTTCGGCCTGGTTGGGTTGCCTTTGCTGACGGCCACAACGCAGAGCCAGCCGATTGCGTTGATCGACGCCTTTTTTCGGGCTGGTTCGCTTGTCTTTGGTGGCGGGCACGTTGTGTTACCCCTGCTTGAAGCGTCTGTGGTTGCACCAGGATGGGTGAGCGCCGAACAGTTTATGGCGGGTTATGGGGCGGCTCAGGCGGTACCGGGCCCGCTCTTTACGTTTGCAGCGTATCTTGGTGCGATCAGCAGCGTTCCACCAAATGGTTTGCTGGGGGCGGCTATCGCACTAACTGCCGTCTTTTTACCCTCCTTTTTCCTAATCTGGGCGGCTTTGCCCCTCTGGGCGCGTCTGCGTTCGGCGGCACCTGCGCAGGCAACCTTGCGCGGGGTGAATGCAGCAGTGGTAGGTATTTTGCTCGCTGCCCTGTATGATCCGGTGATTACCAGTGCAATCCGAGGCCCACTTGAGGTGGCGGTGGCGCTGCTTGCCTTTGCCGCGCTGCAATTTTGGCGTGTTGCGCCGTGGATTGTGGTGATCGGGACTGCCCTGATCGGGGCGGTCGTGCTGCGATAACCCTAACGTCGAACACCACGGGTAGCCACCGATGCGCCACGACGGTGGAGTTCGCGTAGATCGCGGCTGACGGTGGCGGTGCTGACCTGCAGCATCCGTGCGAGGTCGGCCAGCGTCGGTGCAGCCTCTTGCTCGCTCGCCTGGATAAGCAGGTCGTGCAGGTTCCGTTGACGTGCCTCGCGGTTGTGCCGTTCATCGGTATTGTTTGGGAGTGACCAGAGAAGCCGTACTTCTTCCCAGGGATGCAAGGGTCGCCCGGTTGGAGCATATTTGCCGGGGAGGGTCATCAGGGCTGTTTGCGTCTGTTGACGTGTGACTGCGCGTGCGAGGCGTTTGGCAAAGGGTGTTGTCTGCATTCCTGCGGCGAGGTCAGGGGGGAGCGTTGCTGCCTGGGTACAGAGTTGGTCCCAGGCTGTCTGGTAGAAGCGGGCGGCTTCACCGGTCTCCCCAAGCAATTCGGCAGTGAGCCCCAGGTAATAGCGTGGATCGACCAGGGTCTGCACGCGGGCCTCAAGCGCTTTCGTGCTTGCGGCCAGGTGAGCGTGTGCCTGGGCAAAATGCCCCTGGCGGGCAGCCGCGAGCGCGGCGATAGCGGTGATCAGGGCCTGGTAGAAGCGTACCCCCATGTGCATATAGATCCGTTCGGCCTGGTCTACTGCGTCCTCGGCCAGGGCAAAATCGCCGACTTCCAGGCCGATCAAGGCTTGCCAGAGCTCGATTTCGCCGGCGACACGACGATCATCGCCGGTACGATTGCTTGCGCGGGCGGTCGCCAGATGATCGCGGGCAGAGGCAAAAGCCTGGGTTGCCAGCGCAAGCATAGCCTGGCGGCAATTGGTCAACGCCGCATTGCCCCCGCGCTCGTGCCAGAGGGCAATGGCCTGGCTCAGCAAGTTCTCGGCGCGGTCGAAGGCCCCAACGAGGATCATCAATTCGGCTAGATTCTCGAGGTCAGGCGGGTCAACGGCAGCACTGCGTGCGCAACTGGCGATTACCTGTTCGTACCCGCAAATTGCCTCGGCCAACTTGCCTTCAGCCTGATCCAGTGCGGCCAAGTTGGCACTCGCCACCAACCCGGGCATGACCAACCCGTGCGTGTCACAAAAGGCCTTGACCTGGTTGTAGTCGGCGCGTGCAGCCCCAAAATCACCGGCAAAATGGTGATAGACAGCGAGATTTCCGAGGGCGGCCACCTCATCTTCGATTGAGCCGCACGCCGCAGCCAGATCGCGTGCGATCTTCAGATGCGCGATGCCTTCGTGCAACATCTCGAGGCGCTGGGCCACCTTGCCATATTGAAAATGCAGCCGAACCAGTTGCTCTGGGGTGGCGTCGTTGCTCAATTGCTCAAGGGCCGTACGAATTTTTGTGAGCGCAGCCTTGTTCGCGCCAAGGGTGAGCAGGTACTCGATTTCGGCAATAGTTAACTGTAGGCGTAACTGCCCTTGCGCTGGCAAATAGCCGTTGAGGGTCGCGATCACCGCCGCTTGTTCTTCGGCATGTTCAGGTGGATGCCAGTTCCAGACCTGAAGTTGTTCAAAGAGCAGTTCAATATGGTACTCGGTATAGAGGGCCGACGTCAGGTTGCTTTGCGCCAGTGCGTCGAGCGCGTGTTTGATCAGGCGGAGGGCGACACGATAATCGCCTCGTCGCCGTGCCTCTTTGCTCGCGGTGATGAGCAGCGGTAATGCCGTCTCCCACGCCTCTGCGGCAAGGGCGTGCAAGGCACGGCGCAAGGGCGACGGACGAACATGTTTGTCAGGTAAGGCCAGCAGACGGGCATGATAGGTGCGTCGTGATGGCGCGTCGAGCCGCTCGCGGGCGGCCTGGGCGATCAGGGCATGCGCATACGTGTAGCCAGAGGGACACTGGCGGACGATATGGCGCTGAACCATGCGTTGGGCCTGTTCAATGGTGCTTGGCGCAGACCAGTCGGTCAGTTGTACCAGCGCTTCAACGCTCAGCGGTTCATGCTGCAGAGCCATCAAGGTGAGCAAGGTGAGCTCGCGTTCAGTAAGGCTGTCGAGCCTGAGGCCGACGGTATGGGCGAGATCAGGCACTGGCTCGAGCTCGAACAGGCCCCCGTCAAGCATCCAGCGCCCATCACGATCACGGCGAAGTAACCCATCTTCGAGCAACCAGGTCACAACTTCGCGTAGAAAGAGCGGGTGTCCTCCGGTGAAGGATACGATCTGTTCGACAGCGGCATCTGTCCACGGTCCCAGGGTCTCTTCAAGCAGCATGCGACACGCTGTCTCATTCAGCGAGGCAAGCTCCAGGCAACGTCCTGTAGCAAGCGTACCGAGGCGTTGAAAGGCTGCCCAGCGCCCGTCTTCTTCGCGTGCTGCTGGACGGTAACTCACGATCAGCATCAGCGGGCACCTGGTATGCATGGTAGCGAGTCGGGACAACAGGGCCAGATCCGCCTCGCTCGCCTCGTGCATGCCATCCAGGATGAGGAGGAGCGGTGTATGGCTGGTTAAACCTTCGAGCAGGCGCACGATGGTTGCGTAATACGACTCAGCGGAGAGTTCAGCGTGCCTTGAGATCTGGGGCGTGAGTCCGCACACATCGTTAGGGGGAAAGAGCGCTGTTACCTGGTGATACCAGGCTGCTGGGAGGATGGCAGCTAGGAGTTCGTAATGCAACGGGGTTAGCAATGATGCCAGGGCCTGTTCTATCGTGCTATGGGTGGGGTCTGCTGTCGCCCGTGCGACCTGCCAATCGCGCCAGCGGGCATCGCCAGCCACATGGTCAAGCAGATAACTCTTGCCAATGCCAGCCATGCCTTCAAGCAAAACCAGGGTTGCTTGAGAACCGGCTTGATCCATCCAGGTCAAGACGCGCCGCCGTTCATCGTCACGTCCCACAAGCGGTAACGTAGTCGGCAGCGCGGTTGGGGTTGGCCGTATCGGTGGAGTGGTCTGGCGGATGAGGTACCGATAGGCCTGCTCGGTCTCGGGCCTTGGGGTAAAGCCAAATTCACGCTGGAGATGCTGGCACCATTGTTCATATTGCCTGATCGCCTCGCTTCGCGAACCGAGGGCTTCAAAGACATGGAGCAAACTGACCTCGGCGACCTCGCGCAGGGGATCGAGTTGCAGCAACCGTAAGAGTAGATCGCGTGCTGATGTGAGGTGTCCTGCCTGGAGATCAGCTGAAGCGCACTGCTCTAAGCGGTTGAGTAAGCGTAAATGCAGCCTTTCGCGGGCAGGCAAGACCCATTCGTGATCGAGTTCAGGGCAAAAGATCGGCTCGGGGCAGGCGAGCAGCAAGGTGCGCTCGACTTGATCGGCTGGTTGGCGTAACAGGTGCTCGAAAACGATCAGATCACAATCATCCTGTGGTGCGAGAGTTAGTGCAAGGGTTGTTGGGGTTGTTTGCAGCCGTGCCGCAGGCAAGAGGCGGCGTAACAGGTAGATCGTATCAGAGAGGCGGCGTCGGGCCACAAGATCTGGCAAATCAGGATCAAGTTGCCCCACCAGATAGCTACGGTCAACCGGACGACCGTGGTGCAGCAAGAGATAGGCGAGCAGGGCGTGGGCGCGTGAACGGGGAGGTAGGGCAAGCGTCGTTGCCCCGAGCATGGCGCGAAATGGCCCGAGGATCCAGAGTGAGAGCACGGATAAGGATGTGATATCGTGCGAGCCCATACATGCGCTTTTCATGTCATATATGTACGCTAGATCTTGATTATACCATGTTGCAAACAAAACGAGAGCCATACGAGAGCGAAGTTCTATAATGAGACCGTGCGCAACCTACTGTCCCCGGCAAGGAAGCTGCTTGCATCGCTGCCCTTCCCCTCCTTGCCATCTATGCCTGAGGGAGGTGCCTGATGTTACGCCCCCAACGCTTCCATGTGTTGATCGCTTGCGGTCTTATGGTGATGCTCGTCTTTGGGTTCTGGCCGCAGGTCCAACCCCCTGTGGCCCGGGCTCAGGCCTTTGCTACGACCATTACGGTAAATAGTACGACTGATCCTGATCTCAGTATGTCGGCGACATGTGTAACGGCGAGTCCGTGTACGTTACGTCGGGCGATTGTCCAGGCTCAGTTGCCAGCCACTCCGCGTCCTGTCTTGATCAATTTCGATCTGCCCGCCAATGAGGCCAACACCGGTGATGCTGCCGGAACCTGGACGATTGTGCTGAGCGAGGGTGTCGGTGCAAACCTGCGCCCGCTCGCGGGTGGGCAAGTGACCATTGATGCATCAGAGCAACTAGGTGGGCGGGCCGTTGGCCCCAGGGTCTTTATTCGTGGCTCGACGCAGGCCGATCGCTTTGTGATCAATGGCAATGAAAACCGGTTGATTGGGCTGGGTTTTCAGTATTACAGCGTCATCTTCAACGGCAGTGACAATGGCGTCAGCGATGTCTGGAGTGGCCTGCGCGAGAATGGTCAGGAGATCTTCTTTGTGCGCGGTGATCCAACCGTTGATAGCCGGGCGAGTTTTGAGGACGCAACCGCTAGTACTGGGAACACCTACAATAACGTCATTGTGACGGGATCACGCACGGTCGCCATTGCGATGCGGGGCAGCAATGGCACGATCGAGGGGAGCCTTTTTGGTACCCGTGCCGATGGGACGGTGCCGACAATTGCTGCCGATCGCAAGTGTCGTCCGAATGCCCGGTACAACAACTGGTTTGGTGGCGCGGGCATTGCGTTGTTCGGCAGTGGTCATGTCGTCCGCGATAACCGGTTTGTCGGGTTGCTCTGGGCCAGCAACGATCCCCTGAATACGCCGCCAACGGCCATTGATATTGATAAAGGCGGCAATCTCATCGAGAATAACATTATCGGGATTGATGCTGCTGTCCAGAAATTTGGTACCTGTGGCGATGCCATCCGCCTGACCAACCAGGGCAATGTCATTCGTGGCAATACCATTTATGGTGCCGGTACTCGCAACGACGATGTCAACAAGATTACCGAAGGTGAACAGCCACAAACAGGCGCGATTGGCTTGAGTGGCAGCGGTGTCTCGCTTGGGCCCAATCTGATCCGCAGCAATGTGGTCGAAGACTCGATTGTTCCGGTCTTCTTCTTTCCAAGTGTGACCGTCAATTACAGCTACTTCAACCCTGCGAAAGTGACGTCCATCGTGGGCCGCACCGTCTCGGGCACGTCGGGTGATCCAGGCGTGCCGCCCCCTCCAGCGCAACCGGTGGATAGCACCTGCCCAAATTGTGTGATCGAACTTTTCCTCGACAATCGGGATGGAAACATCGAGACCCTGGAGTCGCTTGGCACGGTCTCAGCTGATGGTGAAGGTAACTGGTCGTTTCCTGAGATTCTGCCGCCTGGTGGTCTCGGCCCGAACCAGGGCCTTCGTACGCAGAGCACAACGACGGCTGAAGACACGATCCAGGGCTTTGGGGCTGGCACAAGTACGCGTGTCTCGCGCAACCTCTACGGCCCTGATGGGGTGATCGCAACCCCGCCGCCACCGGTACGGCCCGACGCTGATGCGCCAACCGAGTTTACTCCGGTGCAACCACGAGCAGTTCCGCCGTTGCCTACGTATGCCTTTGCAACCACAATCACCGTCAATAGTACGACTGATCCTGATACGAGCTCGTCAACAAAGTGTACCGCCAACCCCTGTACCTTGCGGCGGGCAATTGTTCAGGCGCGTGATCTGCCCGCGAACGAACGCCCGGTCTTGATCAACTTCGACATTCCGACCACCGATCCGGGCTACAATGCTGCGCTGGGTGTGTGGCGCATTGATCTGAATAGCGCGGCCAGCAATGTTTTCCGGCGGTTGGAAGGGGGCCAAATCGTCATTGATGGCACGACGCAGCCCGGTGGGCGTGCGACTGGGCCAAAGATCTTTGTCAGAGGAACGAATACTCAGCAGATCCTGATTGTGGATAGTCGCGACAACATCATCCGCGGTCTGGGCTTGCAAGGCTTTGGCCTTCAGGTCAATCTCGGTGGCAACTTCATCGAAGCGAACTGGCTCGGTCTCAACGAGGATGGTCAGAGCATCTACTACATTGGCGGCAATAATACGATTGATAACAAGGCAACAATCCAGGATGCCGAGACGCCACCGGCCCAGGAAGGGGGCAATGTCTATCGCAACAATGTGGTGACCGGCTCGCGGGCGAGTGGGATGACCATCCGTAGTGACGACAGTTGGGTGGTCGGCAACTACCTCGGCACCCGTCCCGACGGCACCATCCCTGAGCCACCAGAGGGCGAAACGATCTGCACCGATCCCAACTGGATCTCGGGGCAAGGACTCAGCCTGCTTGGAGGGCTAGGCACACAGGCCGGTGGTCCAACTGAAGCTGAGCGTAACTACATTGTTGGCCTGAGCATTCGCAGCAATGATCCCGCGTCAACCCAGCCCTTTGGCATTCAGATCGGCAGTGTCGGCAACTACCTTGTTCAGAACAACTACATCGGCCGCGACACGGCGGGCAACGACGTGGGGGTTTGTGGCGAAGGCATCCGCATGTCGGGTAACTTCAGCGTCCTCCGTGACAACTACATCGTCACCCCGCAGAACGCAGCGCTGAATCACCTCCCCAATGTGGTCGGTGCCAACGCCAATACGTATCAGGGCAACTTGATCGTCACCAGCCAGCGCCCAATCATCTTTGGCCCGATTGTGCCGAACGATCTCGCCTATTTCAACTCTGGCAAGATCACCAGCATTGAAGATACAACGGTGCGTGGTACGTCAGGCGATCCGGGCATCCCGCCAGGGGGCGCACCGCCGGTTGACAGCACCTGCCCCTTCTGCACCATCGAGGTCTTTCTTGACAACGACAACAACCTGGTCGAGACGCTCGAGTCATTCGGCACAACGATGGCCGATGCCAACGGTAACTGGACCTTCACCCTGCCCCGTGCCCTGGAAGAAGGGGAACGGCTGCGTACGATGAGCACAACCAACAACTATGGTGTCATCAATCAGTACGAAGCGGGCACCAGCACCAAAGTCTCGGAACTCTACCCTCTCAACATCTACCGAGTGTTCTTACCTGTGGCGCTGCGGTAAACATAGCTACTGCCGCAACGAAGCCGGCATTGCCAGCTTCGTTGCGGCAGTCCACAGATCACCCCATCTGAGGTGGTGGGACGAGCCCGCGCTGCACCGCGACAATTGCCGCCTGGGTACGATTGCTCACCCCGAGCTTTTGAAAAATCTCGCTCAGGCGATTCCCCACGGTCTTTTCAGAGAGGCTGAGTTTCAAGGCGATCGCCCGGTTATCGTCGCCCTGGGCCACGAGAGCCAGGATATCACGTTCGCGAGGAGTCAACAGATCCGCACCAGCGATAGCTGTCTCACCCCGGCGCAGCAAATCAAGGACGCGTGCGGCGGCGCTTCCAGCCAGCGAAGCCTCACCGCGGTGAACGAGGCGCACGGCCTCGATCAATTCATCGGAATCAGCGTCTTTCAGCAGATAGGCATTGGCCCCGGCGCGCAGTGCTTCGAGCACCGTGCGTTCATCGCGATGCATCGTGAGCACGATACTGCGGGTATGTGGGCTTACCTGGGTAATCTGGCGGGCTGCCTCGATCCCTGTCATCCCGGGCATCGAAATATCGAGCAGCGCAATATCGGGTCTTTGCTCACGCGCTGCTTCGACGGCCGCGATGCCGTCACTGACCTCAGCGACAACCTTGAATCCCCCCTTGCGTTCAAGGAGCTCACGCAGGCCCTGACGGAACATCGTATGATCATCAGCGATCAGGAGGGTAATCTTTTCTTGCATAACTCGGTGCCCTGGTATAGGTGTGAGCAACGCCGATCATAGTGTACACCAGTTTCCATCTTTCAGGTGCAGGGCGTAGCCCTGCACCTGAAAGATGGAAGGCACGATGCCTGGCGGCTGCGCAGAAGCAAGCTTTATCGTTTTGCCTGCCATTCATTGAGCAGAATGGCTGCCTGTTCGCTGGTTACTTCGGTTGTTGAGACGTCAAAACGTCGCTGCAATTCTTCATCAAGCTTGAGTGACCGACTTGCGGCGACCTTCGCCAGGGCTTTCAGTTGACGTTCGCTGGCCGGCTGGTCTGGATCTGAACTGCTGCTTGCAGAGACCCCGTTCACCATACGAACGCGACTCTCGGCGATGTAGCGCCCACGTTCGTCTGCCAGTTTTTTCAGACCATCAATAAAGAGTGAGGCCTGGCCTTTTGTCATCGTCACCAGATCGACGGCTTGATCGGCTGCATGGGCTGCCAGTTGCTCGTTTGTCCAGGTCAACTGATCCTGCAACGTTGCAATATAATTACGTTGTTTGTCACTGGCAGGAGCGTCAGGATCGCGTACCGTCATTGGCCCTGGCGTATGGTGCGTTTCGCGAATTGTGGCGATCTGTTGCTCAAATGACTCACGTTGCGCTTGATAGATGCGCCAGCCAAGCTCAACAGCCTGCTGCACATCACTGTCGGAAGCGTCAACCGGTAACGTGATTGACTCTTCGAGCGTCATAAAGTCTTCACCGAGCCGAATAGCTGCCCGATAGGTGCGGGTCACGGTGCGTGTGGGGTTCCCTGTACTTTCCATTGCTCTTCTCTTTGCTTTGCATTGTGCTAACGTTGCCTTCGTTGAGGGCTAGGATCTATTATAGCACACTTGTTTTTATTTTGCAATGCTTTCGCGGCATAGCTCAGGTCATCGTAGCGACGCCGCGAACGATGACCTGCCCGTGCTCAAGGCGCTCGACCTGCGCCAGGGCGGCCACAGGAATGCCGAGGGCCTCGATGCCTGCCCGTCCGTTCTGGAACAGTTTCTCGACCACAAAGCCTGCGGCTACCAGGCTTGCTCCGGCTTCACGAACCAACTCAGCCAGGGCCACTGCCGTTCGTCCATTCGCGAGAAAGTCATCGACCAGGGCAACCCTGGTGCCAATGGGCAGATAGCGGGCCGAGACGACGAGGCGAGTTGCGCCGCCTTTCGTTGGTGAAGGCACGATGCGTGAGAGGGCGGGGGCTTCAACCTCGGGTGAATATTTTTTCGCATAGACCATCGGGCATCCCAGGGCCATCGCGGTCGCCAGCGCAGGGGCAATGCCACTCGCCTCGGCGGTCAAGATCAATTCAGGATGGAAGGGACGCAAACGGCCGGCCATTGCTTCGCCCATCGCCTGCATCAACTGGGGTTCGATCCGGTGATTCAAGAAGTGATCAATCTTCAGGATGCGGTCGTTCACGACGGTGGCTTCAGCTATGATGCGCTCGACCAGTGGCAAGAAAGGCGCGACGAGCAGTTCTGATAGTATTTCATCCTTATCAATCACACAATCCTCCGTTCTTCCCTGCGTTGCATACCAGTGCTATCTATGTTACCATAGCAGGAAGCGCCGTTGCCTGTCGCCAAGACAGGCTTTTTATATTCTCTTGCAGAGGTAGCTATGTCGGTGGGTGTTGCGTATACGTTGACGGTGCGTTGTCAAATTGACAATCGCCCTGGGATGCTCGGTCGGCTCACGACGCGCATTGGTGAAGTCGGTGGCGATATTGGCGCAATTGATATTGTCCGCGCCGAACGCAATGTGCTGGTGCGCGATATAACTGTACGGGTACAGGACGAGCAGCACGGTGAGACGTTGATCGAAGAGTTGAATGCGATTTCAGGCATTACTGTGCTTCAGGTAAGTGATCGCGTTTTTCTCGCGCACCTCGGCGGCAAGCTTGCGATGCAGAGCAAGGTGCCGCTCAAGAATCGCGATGATCTTTCTCTGGCTTATACTCCCGGCGTGGCCCGCGTCTGTCGGGCGATTGCCGATGATCCTGAGAAGGCCTTTTCGCTGACCTGGAAGACCAATAGCGTCGCGGTGGTCAGTGATGGCAGTGCAATCCTCGGTCTGGGCAATCTTGGCCCCGAAGCCGCAATGCCGGTGATGGAAGGCAAAGCGATCTTGTTTAAGGAACTCGCCGATATTGATGCGGTTCCGATCTGCCTCCGTTCGCAACATCCCGAGTTGATTGTCCAGACGGTTGAACAGATTGCTGCGGGTTTTGGCGGCATTAATCTTGAAGATATTGCTGCCCCCAGTTGCTTTCTGGTGGAAGGTCGCCTCCACGAGAGCCTCAATATTCCGGTGATGCACGATGATCAGCACGGTACCGCCGTGGTGGTGCTCGCTGCACTGCGCAATGCGTTACGCGTTGTCGGTAAGGATCTTCGTGAGGTGCGGGCGGTGGTCAATGGTGTTGGGGCGGCTGGCACCGCGATTATTCGGGCGTTGCTCGAGGCCCATATCGGCGAGGTGACTGCCGTCGATCGCTATGGGATCCTCTGTGAAGGCGATGACCATGTGCAGACAACAATGCAGCGCATTATTGCTTCACAAACCAATCGCGAGCGTCGCCGTGGGACGCTTGGGGAGGCGATCCGTGGCGCTGATGTTTTTGTTGGTGTCTCGAAGGGTGGTGTGCTGACCCCTGAATTGGTGCGCAGCATGGCTCCCGATCCGATTGTCTTTGCGCTGGCGAATCCGGTGCCAGAAGGTGACCCCGAGATGCTCCGCGCATATGCACGGGTTGTCGCAACAGGCCGCTCTGATCAACCCAATCAGATCAATAATGTGCTCTCTTTCCCCGGCATTTTCCGCGGGGCACTCGATGTCAATGCTGCGAAGATGACCGTTGGCATGCGCCTTGCCGCGGCTGAGGCCCTCGCTAACGTTATTCCCGACGAAGAGATTAGCGAAGAATATATTGTCCCAAGCGTCTTTAATCGTGCGGTCGTGCCCACGATCGCAACTGCGGTTGCGCTCGCGGCAATCGAGGAGGGTGTGGCGCGCCGCGATCATCTGCCCTCACGTGGCGGTGACTAACGCGGGAGGCGTGTGTGCCCAAACGATTGCCAATGTGGGCGACCGCGACCCTTTACGGGACATTGATTGTTGCCCTGAGTATGGGGGTTCGCCAGACGTTTGGGGTGTTTCTCCTCCCAATCAGCGAGACACTTGAGATCGGGCGTTCGCAAGTCAGCCTGACGCTTGCGGTTCAGAATTTGATCTTTGGCCTCGGCCAGCCGTTCATTGGTGCCCTGGCTGATCGCCGTGGCGTCCGCCCAATCCTGATGCTCGGGGTGCTCCTCTATGCCCTCGGTCTCTGGGGCGTCACGCTGGTGACGAATGTCTGGGGATTGTTGCTCACCCTGGGTCTGGTTGTCGGCCTTGCGCAGAGTATGACGACCTTTGTGGTGATCTTTAGTGCCCTTGGTGCGCTGGTGCCAACTCAGCGGCGTGGCTTGGCATTTGGTCTGGTGACCGCTGGCGGTTCGCTGGGCATGTTTGCGTTTGTACCTCTTGCGCAGATTCTGCTCAGTATGATGCCATGGCAGGGCGCTCTGGTGAGTCTTGCACTGCTCATTCTGCTGATCCTGCTCTTTGCCTTGGCTTTTCGTCCTCGTCCAACCTCATCGTCGAGCCAGGCCGCTGCGCTGCCTTCCTCATCGCTCAAGCCGGTGATCGCGACGGCCCTCCGCCATCCAGGTTATCTGTTGCTCAATCTGGGTTTTTTTGTCTGTGGTTTCCATGTGGCGTTTATTGCCATCCATTTCCCGGCCTATCTCGCTGATTATGCCGTCGCGCCATTTGTCGCAGCCAGCGCCCTTGCGGTGATTGGCCTGGCGAATGTGGTTGGTTCGTACCTCTTTGGGGCGCTCAGCGATCGCTTTGTCAAAAAACGGGTGTTGAGTGCGCTCTATTTTGCGCGAGCGGTCGTCTTTGTGCTCTTCCTGCTTGTACCTGTTACCGGTACGTCGGCACTCGTCTTTGGCTTTGCGATTGGCTTGCTCTGGCTTGGTACCGTGCCCCTCACCAGCGGCCTCGTGGCCCAATTGTTTGGGGTGCGGTATCTCGGGACGCTCTATGGCATCGTCTTTTTGAGTCATCAGGTCGGGGCGTTTCTCGGGGCCTGGCTCGGCGGGGCGGTCTATGACCTCACCGGATCGTATCTCCCTGTCTGGAATACCGCCCTCGCCTTGAGCCTCGTTGCGGCGTTTATTCATGTGATCCTTGATGACCGCCCGGTGCGGAGTCTGCAGGAGCAACGCGCATGACTGATCGTTCAGCATTGCTGGTGGAACCAGAACTGCCTGCGTTTGAGCAGGCAGTTGATGGGGTTGGTTTGCCGGCCTGGTTCGCTGTCGTGGCCCTGGTGCTGCTCGCCGTCGGTGGCGTGACCCTCTGGGTTGTCTGGTTCGCCATGGCCCCGAGCATCCAACTCACCGATCCAACCTGGTTTTTCCTCTGCAGCTAGTGTTCAGCGACCCCGAGGCCCTGTTCGGCAAATTGCAACCGGTAGAGCCGGTGGTAGTAGCCACGCCGGGCCAGCAGTTCATCGTGTGTGCCGTCCTCGACGACGCGACCCTGGTGCAAGACGATAATCCGATCAACATGTCGAATCGTGCTCAGGCGATGGGCAATAATGATGCTCGTGCGGTCTTGCAACATTCGCTCGAGTGCATCCTGGATCAGGGCTTCCGTTGCCGTGTCAACACTGCTCGTCGCCTCGTCGAGGATCAAGAGCACCTCGGGGTTGAAGGCCAGTGCGCGTGCAAAAGCGAGCAACTGCCGTTGCCCAAGGGAGAGATTGGCTCCACGTTCACGGACTTCGTGCTCGTACCCTCCTGGAAGGCGCTCGATAAAGGTGGCTGCATTCACCATTTCAGCGGCCCAGCGTACGCGTGCATCGTCAATTGTTGCACTATGCAGGCGAATATTGCTGGCAATTGTTCCCGAAAAGCAGACCGGATCTTGCGGTACGGCGGCAATATGTTGTCGTAACTCGTGCTGGCGCAGATCACGGAGATCGACCCCATCAAGCGTAATGCGTCCACCCTGGACATCATAAAAACGGGCTAGCAAGCCAACGAGGCTGCTCTTGCCAGCCCCGGTTGCCCCGACAATTGCCACGGCCTGACCGGCTGGAATGTGCAGGTTAATCCCCTTGAGCACCGGCTCAGCAGGGTCATACCCGAAAATGACGTTTTCGAGGCGAATTTCACCGCGAACAGGCTGGGGCAGGGTCACAGGCTGTTCAGGGTCACGCACCTCTTCGGTTGTATCAAGCACCCCGACCACGCGCTCGGCAGAAGCCATTGCGGCCTGCAAGATGGTATACCGCTCGGCGAGGTTGCGGATGGGCTGAAAGGCTCGTTCGGTATAGAGCACAAACGCTGCCAGCATACCCAGTGACGCCCAGCCACTCATCACGCCATAGCCACCACCCCAGAGCACAGCTGCGGTACCAATCGCGGCCATCAGTTGAACTGTGGGCATAAAAATGGCAAAGATCAGCAAGGATCGCACATTGGCCTGAAGGTAGGCTTCACTCAACCCACTGAAATGGCGTTGACTGGTCACCTCGCGGCCAAAGAGTTGGGTCACGAGGACGCCACTGATCTGCTCGTTGAGAAACGCATTGATCGTTGCCAAGCGCTCGCGCACCAGGCGATACGTCGCCCGCATCATCCGCTGATAGATGGCAACAATTAGCATCAGGATGGGCAGCGTCGCGAGACTGATCAATGCCAGCCGCCAGTTCAAGAAAAACATAATGCCAATAATGCTTAACAGCGTTACCAGATCAGCCAGGATGAGCACCAACCCCTGGGTCAAGAACTCATTGAGCGCATCAACATCGTTGGTAATGCGGGTCAAGAGCCGTCCGACTGGGTTACGGTCGTGGAAGCTCAAACTGAGCCGCTGGAGGTGCTGAAAGAGTTGCTTGCGCAAATCCATTACGACCGACTGGCCTGCGCTATTGATGATATAGTTGTGCGTATACCGCAGCGCAAAGTTGCTTACCAGCACCAGCACATACAGGGCGAAAATCGGCCAGAGCCCCTCGAGGCGCCCCTCGCTAATAGGCCCGTCAATGGCCTGCAAGACGAGTAAGGGTGGCACGATCTCGGTCAGTGCTGCCCCAAAGAGGAGGGCCAGGGCCAGGGCCAGTTGTCGCCAGTAGGGGACGACAAAGACCGCCATTCGGCGCATCAGTCGCCCATCATAGGCTTTCCCAAGGATCACATCATCATCAAAGCCACGTGCCATCACATTATCCTCACAACTGGGCTTATGCCGATAATTCCGCTTCGAGCAACTCGCGCCGATACATCGCTGCATACTGCCCGCCGAGCTTTAGCAACGCACTATGGTTGCCTTGCTCAATAATCTGTCCATCGTGCAACACAACAATCTGGTCAACCTCGCGTACCGTTGCAATGCGTTGCGCAATGATGACCGTCGTCCGTCCACGCATCACCTCGCGCAGCCCGGCGAGGATTTGCGCCGCCGTCTGCGTATCAACGCTACTCAACGCATCGTCGAGCACCAGCACTGGTGGATTGCGGAGGATTGCCCGTGCAAGCGAGACCCGTTGCTTTTGCCCGCCCGACAGGGTCACGCCACGTTCACCAACCATCGTATCGAGGCCATCGGGAAACTGGGCCAGATCATTGGCGAGGCGTGATACCGTCACGGCGTGCTCAATGCGCGCATCCAGGGCCGCATCGTGTGCTCCTTCCACCCCAAAGGCCACATTTTCGCGCAACGGCACACTAAAAAGAAAGGTCTCTTGGGGCACATACCCAATCGCACGCCGCAGATCGCCCAGATCCAGCGTTCGGACATCGATACCATCAAGGAGCACCTGACCCTCATCGGGATCACGGACGCGTGACAAGAGATTGACGAGCGTTGTTTTGCCCACCCCGGTTGCGCCCACGATCGCCAACGAATGTCCTGCCGGAACGTGGATCGACAGATCGCGCAGCATCCACTCAGCGCGTCGTTCGGGAAACAGCGCTGTCGTGGCGTGATCGGCAGGTTCTTCATAGCGCAGGCCGACACGCCGAAACTCCAACTCACCGCGAGGGGAAGGCAAAGGACGCGCATCGGGTGGATTGACCACCGCTGGCTGATAGCGCAGCACCTCCATCAAGCGCCCCATCGAAGCTGAGGCCTGCTGATAGAGCGACACCATCCAGCCGAGCATAATCATTGGGAAGGTCAGCAAGCCCAGATATGCATTGAACTGCACCAGTTCACCGATGGTCAACGCACCGGCTACCACGAGGCGCCCACCGACCAAGAGCACCAACGCGGCGACAATGCCAAGGCAGAGGGTCATCGCCGGCCAGAGCGCCCCACTGAGCAACACGTAGCGGAGATTCAGTTCGCGATAGCGCTCATTCTCAGCGGCAAAGACCGCGAGCTCGGCATCTTCCTGGGCATAGGCCTTGATGGTCCGAATCCCAGAGAAATGCTCTTGAACACGGGTCGAGATAACGCCGAATTGATCTTGCACACGGGTAAAGGCCGTACGCATGCGATTGCCGAGCAGGACAAACACCACGGTTGTCACCGGCATAAGGAGCATCACAATCAGGGCCAGGGTCACATTCATCATCAACATCAGGACTGCGGCTGCCAGAAAGGTCAACACAGCTGTTGCAGTACCATTGAGCCCAGGGCCGAGCAATTGACGGACAGCGCTAAGGTCATTGGTGGCACGGGCCATCAGATCGCCGGTATGGTTGCGGCTAAAGAAAGCCTGATCGAGCCGCATATAGTGGGCAAAGAGTTGGGTACGCAGATCGTACTCGATGCGATAGGACACCCCGGCGAGCATCATGCGTTGAATGAAGCGAAAGACACCGTCAGCGAGGGCGACGATGATGAGCATCACCCCATACCCGAGGATGCTCGTCAGCACCAGTTGGCCGGTTGCCAGCTTATCAACGGCAAGGCGCAAGATATATGGCCCAAGCGCACTCACCGAGGCAGCAAAGGCTGCACAAATCAAGCCTGCCAGCAATGACCAGCGGTAGCGCCTGAGATAGGGAATAAGATAACGAAGGTTGGACATAGGGCACCATTCGTGAATAGTTGCTACACATTAACTTTTCGAAGCGAGACACCTGTTCGAGAAGATAGAGTGAGTATAACATTGCTCTAGGGGGTTGTAGTCAGTCGTAAGGCTGATGGAAAGCGGTGCAAAAGACTATGAAACTGGTTGCTTTTTCTTAAATGCAACGGATTGACATTTTTTCTTGACTCCTATATAATTTAGGTCAATGAGCCAAGCAACATACTACTCTTCCAGACGTACTGGCAAACCGACCTCAGCACGGCTGGGATCACATTGTAGTAGTGCTTTGCTCCCACCCCGACAAAGGGTATGGAAGGTGCGACGACCGCCGCCAGGCGCGCAAGTCGTACCTGGTGTGTTCGGCCCTGGCGCTCGTAGTTGAAGTATCGGAGGTCCGCTCATGCGTGACGATGACGATCTGGTTCCCCCCAAATGGCGGTCGTTGTTCAACAATCAGGACTGGCTGGTTCATGACATCATGGTCAAATCCTTCTGGGCATTCGGTGTCATCGCCGTGATTGCTCACACCCTGGTCTGGGTGTGGCGTCCGTGGCTCAACGCCGGTATCTAGCTCGGTCGGGTACAGGTGTGCGCGACGATGGTGGGCAATCGGCCCTGATTCAGATGCAGCCTCTCCCAAAACCTGTTAAGGAGTTGACTTATGATGCCTCCACGCAGTGCAGTTCGCACCAACATCGTGATTTTTACGATCCTCGGCTTTGTCGTGGCTTTGCTCATCCACTTCATTGTGCTCAGTTCGGTTCGGTATAACTGGCTTGACAACCTTGCACCAGATGGTGCAGTGGTGCCAATGACCATGTTGCTCCAACTGTTCGCTATGTTCGGCTAGGTGCCGCTGGCGCTGGCGCGTCGCCAACTTACCGTGCGACACAAACGAAGCAACAGCCGCCAGCACACCATGCTGGTGGCTGTTGTCTTGTAAGCAATGCAGTTGCACTTTTTTTGCACATATTCCAAAAGTTGACCTTCCGAAGTATCAGGTGTATACTGGCGCTACATTCAAGTGGCGTGTCAGAGGCCCTGCTACGGCTCAGCCTGATGGGTTGAGCAACGCAATCGTTTGCTGTCCCTCTTAAAGTGCTGCACGTCGGAGCCGGCCCCGGAGCCTCGGCACCGCCGAGCTGCTGATCCGGAGTTGAGGAGACCCCTATGCAATCGCCAACTCGTCCGACTGATCGACAGGCGGCGATCTTCATTTCGGTGGCCGTAGGCATTATTGTCGCGGTTGTAACTACGGCAACGTTCTGGTGGATCTACAGTCTGACGCTTGGTCCCGAACGGGCAGCAGCGGCCTTGAACGCCAATGCCCCGTGGAGCCCCAGTGAGGGTATCAAAGCCATCACCGATGTCGCACCCAATATTCCGCCTGAAGGGCGTGAGCCCTGGCTTGGTAATCAGGCGTGGACTGAGGGTGTTCAGGCTGGACAAGCCTGGGTGGACGCCAACCCCAATACCGTCAATGTCCAGGTGCTGTCAGGCATGACCTCAGCACAGATATGGACGTATATGCAGCAGTATGTCTCAGGTGGCCTGGGCGTCGGCTGTCAGTATTGCCATAATCTGCAGAACTTTGCCAGTGACGAGTATGCCGAGAAGATCTCGGCGCGCAACATGCTCTATCTGGTATCTGATGTCAACACCGAATTTATTGTTGATCTGCCCAACTGGCGTGGCAACTATGTCCAGTGTGCGACGTGTCACTACAACGAGCCAAACAATCTTGAGGCCGTTGGCACCCAGTTTATCAAGAGTGTGCCCGATATCCCGGTCGTGGTTGATCCCCTCGACGAGAATGGGATGCCCATCCTCGATCCGGCCCTGAAACCCGAAGAGATTCGTGGTCAGGTTGGCCTTCAGGATGCAGTGCTCTTCTACATTTACAACTATCAGATCTGGCGGCCGTTTGATCCCGCTGACGATGAGAGTGGCCGTGGCTCACTAGCCTTAACGCTTGATGGTGGGCGCACCCAGGATCAGGTGACGATCAACCAGAATGTGATGAATTACAATTCCTGGGCGCTGGGCCAAGGGTGTACCTATTGTCATAACTCGCGGAACTTTATCGCCTATGAGTTGGGCGCGGCAAGCAACATCACCAACCCGGAAGCTGGTTATAACAAGCTGAAGGCAGCGCGGATGATGCAGTTGACAACCTGGCTTGCGTTCAACTGGACGATCAATGGGGCGCTGCCCTACGATGCGGTGCCGACGGCATTAGAAGGTGGAGCTAGTCGGTTCTCATATCGCAACATTGATGGTGAGATATTTAACGTGCCAGGGTGCTATACTTGTCACAGGGGTGTCAACATTCCAACCGGCTCGATCAATCAGGCGCAAATTCCGGCTGGTGATGCAGGAGTTGTTGTTCTCCCGCCCGTCCTTCGTGGCAATTAGCCAATCGGTTGAGTAGTTCGTGTGTGGCTTGCTCACAGTCACACACGATCTTGTGAAAGCCACGAAGGGCACAAAGAAGCGGCACACTCAGGTTTGCCCCTCAACTTTGTGGCCTTCGTGGCTTTCAAGCTAGAAATGAGCTGTTCATGAGCGATCTCCGCAAAGGTTCTAGTCTGGCTCCTCCGCCTTCTTCTTCGCCTATTCAGCCGTCACTTACCCCCCGTGTTACTGGCTTTCGTGGTACTCTCAGTCGCTCGATCACGTTGATGAAGCCAGTAACCTGGTTTGCACCAGCGTGGGCGTTTCTCTGTGGGGCTATCGCGAGCGGTGGGCTCTCCTGGTCAGCCGAGCCGCTGTTCCTCCTGGCGCTTGGTATCTTGATGGCGGGGCCTATCCTTTGCGGCCTGTCGCAAGTTATTAATGATTATTGTGATCGTGATGTTGATGCGATCAATGAACCTCATCGCCTGATCCCTTCCGGGCAGGTTTCGTTGCGTCACGTCTACATTTTGACCCTGATCCTGACCTGGATCGGTACGAGTGTGGCGCTGTTGCTTGGCGGGGAAGTGGCCCTCTATGTCGGGCTTGGTTTGATCTGTGCCCTGGCCTATAGCCTCAAGCCGGTGCGGGCCAAGCGGAATGGCTGGTTTGGCAATGCTCTCGTCGGGATCTCGTATGAGGGCCTGGCCTGGATGGCTGGTCACGCGGCCTTTGCGGCTTTGACCACCCAGAGTTTCTTGATCGCAATGCTCTATTCGCTCGGTGCCCACGGTATTATGACGGTGAATGATTTCAAGAGCATCAATGGCGATACGCGGATGGGCCTTCGTTCGATCCCTGTGCAATATGGCAAAGTTGTCGCTGCCCGTATGGTCGTGATTACGATGGGGGTCGCACAGATCGGGGTCATTGCCCTGCTCTTCTTCTGGGGGCATCCTATTGCCGCCAGTGTCGTGCTGTTGTTGCTCGTTGCGCAGAGCATTCCGAATGTGCGCTTTATTCGTGACCCCGAGCATAACGAGGTTTTCTTTAATGCGACGGCGATTATGCTCTTTGTGTGGGGGATGATGGCGGCTGCGATCGGGTTGGCGGCGTAAGGCGAGGCTAGAAAGAACGATGGTATGGCACAGCGGGTGCTAATTGTGGGGGCGTCGGTTGGCGGGGCAACGGCGGCCATTACACTCCGTAATCTCGGCATTGAGACGGTGTTGCTCGAGAAGGAACTGGTGAAGGCCAAACCATGTGGTGGGGCGGTTCCTCCGGCGGCGTTTCACGAGTTTGATCTCCCTCAGAGCCTGATCGACCGTAAGGTGAAGCAGTGCCTGATTGTTTCGCCTTCTGGTCAAGAGACACACGTCCCCGTGATGGGCAGTGTGCCTTCGCATGACGATTACGTGGCGATGGTGCGTCGCGAAGTCTTTGATGGCTTTCTCCGTGAGCGTGCGCAACAGCGTGGGGCCGAGTTGATCCACGGGCAACTTGTCGGGTTACAGGTCGAGCCACATGGTGTGACGGCAACCTATCGCTCGATGCGCGATGGCCGTGAGGCGAAACTGACGGCTGATGTGGTGATCGGGGCGGATGGGGCCTATTCGCCAACGGCGCGGATGCTCGGTTTGCCCAATCTTCCCCGTGCCGTTGCGATTCAAGAGCGCATTGCCTTGCCGGCAAGCAAAATGGCCCGCTGGGAAGAGACGGCTGATCTCTATCTTGGCCGTGAGGTGAGCCCCGATCTTTATGCGTGGGCGTTTCCGAAGTGTGACCATATTGCCGTCGGCATTGGTGTCGGGCCGGGCCATACGGAAAAGGCGAAACAGTTGCTGGTTAACCTCAAGGCGCGTCTCGGGCCAGCGCTTGATCATGGCCGCCTGATTTTGCGCGAGGCTCATGCTTTGCCGATGGAACCGCGCAAGCAGATGGCGTTTGATCGGGCGATGTTGATTGGTGATGCGGCTGGCTTGGTGGTGCATACCTCGGGCGAGGGGATTTATTGGGCGATGAAGAGTGGTCAGATAGCGGCCCAGGTGCTTGCGCATGCCCTCGATACGCCCGATGCCGCCCACCTGCGCCTCTACGAGCAGCTCTGGTGGCAACAGTATGGCACGATGTACACCTTCTTGCGCTGGTTACAGCGTTGGGGCTATGGCAATGAGCGCCAGATGGAGGTGTTTACTGAGATGTGCCGCAATATTGATGTGCAACGTCTGACCTTTGATAGCTACATGTACAAACAGATGACGCCTGGCCCGTGGCTTGCGCAGATGCGGATGACCTGGGATATCATCAATGCGCAGGCACGCAACTATGTGCGTCGCCGTACCCCGCTACGTGAGCAGGAGGCGTATGCCGTTGTCTAGGAGTTGAAGCTCTTGCTTCTTGTATTGCATCAAAAACGCCAGCAAAGCTGGCGTTTTTGATGCAATACAACGGCTTGGGCTGAACCACCGCAGGCGTGTTGACAGGATGGTGTTGAGATGATACACTTGCGGCTAAACATCAGATCATATGATGTTTGAAGGGAGAGACAAGCATGGTGATCCAGCGGCGGCAACTGGTTGAGCAAGTGCTTGATCAGCTTCAGCAGCAGATCAGCGCGGGCACCTATCCCCCAGGGAGTCGGTTACCAACAGAGGCTCAGTTGATGGAACAGTTAGGTGTCGGGCGTTCGACGGTGCGTGAGGCGGTACGGGTACTGGCGCATAGTGGCGTACTAGACGTACGGCAGGGTGATGGAACCTATGTGCGGGCGCACCCCAGTGCGGGTGAGCCGCTGGCGCAGCGCCTGGCGCGGGCGCATGCCCCTGACGTGCATGAAGTACGTCGTGCGCTCGAAGTCGAGATTGCCCGTTTGGCCGCGCTCAGGCGGACTGAGGTTGATATTGCGACCTTACGCCGCCTTGGGCAGCAACGGCGTACCGCACTGGCGAGCAATGATGGCGAGGCGGCGCTGGATGCCGATATTGCCCTGCACTGTGCGCTGGCCGATGCAACGCACAATCCTGTCCTGGCAGACCTCTACCGGGCGTTTGCAACGACGCTTCGTGGTGCCCTGGCCGCCCTCTGGAGCGAGCGCTGGCCTGATGAGGCGGTTGCTGATCAGCATGATGCCCTGGTTGACGCCGTGATTGCAGGCCATCCGCACGAAGCGGCGGCAACGGTGGCGCACATACTTGATCGTCATCAGGATTTGCTGGAGTGCGTCAGACCTCACCGGTCTTGAAGACCGGTGAGGTCTCAGGCGGGTTTTGTTTCGTAGATAAGGTTTCAGGGTGCTTTCCAGTTGACGCTCATCGTAGTGCCGAATTCATTCGGCTGAACTGGAAGCCGACTGAATTCGGCACTCCTACTTCGATCCAGTTGGCGTTAAAAACATCAGATGATCTGACTTTTTAAGGAGAGACTTGACATGGAACTGTGGCACCTGGGGATTCTTTTTCTCGCGGCGCTGGTGGCGGGGGCAATCAACTCGGTAGCAGGTGGCGGGAGCTTTATCTCTTTTCCGGCACTTCTGCTCGTCGGTGTGCCACCAATCACCGCGAATGCTACCAATGCAACCGCTCTCTGGCCGGGGAGTGCGGCGAGTGTTGGGGCGTACCGGTACGAGCTGGGCCGCCAAGAAAAAGGCTTACTCTTGTTCAGTGTCTTGAGTCTCATTGGAGGGTTGGCTGGCGCACTGCTTTTATTGCGCACGCGTGAGGCTGTCTTTACCCAGATGATCCCATACTTGCTCTTACTCGCGACCCTTGTCTTTGCCTTCAGCCCGTGGCTCACGGCGCAGGCGCGGCGTCTCAGTGCTTCAGCCGAGGGGACACGACGGCAGCGCTTTGGCCTCCTGGGCATTTATCTGAGCATTGCCGTGTATGGCGGATTTTTTGGAGCCGGGCTTGGCATTCTGACCTTGGCGGTACTCTCGCTCATGGGGCAAGAGAACATTCATGAAATGAATGCGCTCAAGACGTTGCAGGCAACACTCATCAATGGCATTGCAGTGGCCGCCTTTATCCTGGCGGGGATTGTGGAGTGGCCGATTGCCCTGATTATGACCTTGGGGGCGATTATTGGCGGCTATGGTGGGGCGGCGATTGCGCGCAAGCTTGATCCGCTGCTGGTGCGGCGCCTGGTGATTGGCTTAAGTGTCAGTTTGACGATCTACTTTTTTGTGGCCTGATGGGGCAGCGAACTGGTTTGCTCGCACAACACACCAGCGAAGCTGGCGTGTTGTGCGAGCAAGAAAACAAGCCTATTCAACAACCAGGACGCCCTGCATCCCTCCGACATAGTGGCCGGGATAGGTGCAGATAAACTGATAGGTGCCGGGGCCAGGAACTTCGAAGGTAACGGTTACCTCTTCACCCGGATTGAGCATCTGGGTGGCTACCAGCACATCCGGGGTGTCAGGCGGCGGGACTGAGCCAAGGGCGTTGCGGAGGCGGCGATTCTGGGCCTCGGCAAGGCTATTGATTTCAGCAGCGCGAGTGGCATCGCCGGCAATCAAAACCCAGTTGTGAGGTACCACATCGGCGCGATTGACAAAGGTCAGCGTGACAATGCCATCGGCGACCCGTAGTTCGTCCTGGGCAAAGACCAGTTCATCACCCGTTGCTGATTCAAGGGTGACCTGCTGGCCTGTGCCACTGGCGAGCGCCGAACCAAACGGCTCGGTTGGGATGCCAGGTGCAGCGGCAGGTGGCGTGGTTGCCGCAGGGGCTTCAGTTGCCGCAGGGGCTTCAGTTGCCGCAGGGGCTTCAGTTGCCGCAGGGGCTTCAGTTGCCGCAGGGGCTGCGGGAGCTTCGGTCGCCACAGCTGCTGGAGGAGCAGTGGGCACGCTTGCAGCAGGTGGTGGTGTCGGTTGGGCCTGAGTTGTTTGCCCACCTGTACCACTGAACGAAATAGCGACGATCAAACCGATGAACCCCAACAAGACAGTGATCGCAATCAAGACCTGCAACACGGGATCGATGAGTGGAGCGCCGTTGCGTCCTCCTCCGCTCCCTCCCGCGCCCCCACTACTACCTCCACCGCGACGGGGGCGCGGATTACTGGGCCGAAAATTACCGGATGAACGCCAGCTCATAACCGTACCTCCTTGTACCAACCAAAAAACTTCGTGACAATCTGAACAACGTCTAGTGTAGCATAAAATGTTCACTCTGGTGACAGATGTGGGCTGGTTGATCGCGGGGCATTGGTGCCCCGATATCCACGTCACCCAAGCGAGTTTAGTTGGCTTGGGTGACGAGCGCATGATGAGTGTGTCAAGGCAAAGGCGCGATGTATACGCGCTCAATAGCCTTCAGGGGCGAGGTAGCGTTCGAGATTTTGGAAGCGGGTGGTACGGGCTTCGAAGCGCAAGGGAATGACACCGAGCGGCCCATTGCGATGCTTGGAGAGGTGGATTTCGGCAAGGCCCTTTTTGTCAGTCTCTTTATCATAGAGCTCTTCGCGATAGATGAACATCACGATATCGGCATCTTGCTCGATGCTATTGCTGACGACCAGGTTATTGGCGACGAAGGAGTGATGTTCATCCACGGTGAGATCATAGACCAGCGTGGCTCCTGCCGGTTCGATGCTAACAATTTCGTCCCAGGTGACATCACCAGAGGCGAGCAGTGCGAGGGCTTCAGCCTGCAAGTCGGTGGCGATGCGCTGGGCCGACGTGCGTGCCAGTGGGCGTCTGAGCAATGAGCAGGTTGCAAAAATCGTCATCTGTTCAAGCAGCGCCTGGTGGCGCGGCGACAGACCGATAGTGAGGCGGCTTTGCCAGCCGGCAGCGGGGATCAGGTCATCAGCGACTGGGGGCAGAGGGGGCAACTCAAGCGGATGGCGGGGGTGTGACCGCAGGGTGACTGGCAGGGCGAGGTGTTCGCCGGGATGGAGCAGATCGAGGCGGCGCCAGCCATTGACGGTGATAAACTTGTGGTTGCCGGTCGCACGGATCGTATGCCCTCGGCGGGTGGTGAGGCGATAGACGGGCTTGTGACCGGTTGCGAAGGCATTGGTCACGGGACGAGGTTCGAGTTTCCAGGTGGTAGGATTGAGCGCGAGTACCCTGAAACCCGTATGTCCAACGAGGTGATCGATCCGACGTGACGTGCCTTCATCGGGCAAATAGACCAGCGTTTCGCCGGCGAGACAGCCTGACTCACGGAGGTCGCTGAGCATCGGGACGTGGCTTGTCCGGCCTTCCACGGCACGCGAGAGCTGTGAGAGGGCAATAATAGGCACATTGAGTTCGCGGGCGAGCGCTTTGAGGCCACGGCTAATCTCACTCACCTCTTGGACACGATTATCATTGCGGCGGCCGGACATCAGTTGAAGATAATCAATCATCAGCATATTGCAGCCTGTCTCGGCGGCGAGGCGACGGGCCTTGGAGCGCACCTCGGTAATGCTGAGGCCGGGCGTATCTTCGATATAGATCGGCAAATCGGAGAGCACGCCCATGCCCTCGAACGCGAGGTTGAGCTCATCGGCGCGCAGATTGCCGGTACGGAGGCGCTGCATATCAATGCCCGTATGCATCGAGAGAATGCGTTGCACCAGTTGATCGCGGCTCATCTCGAGGCTAAAGATGCCGACGGTTGCGCGTGACAGGAAGGCGATATTATAAGCAATGGAAAGGGAGAGCGAGGTCTTGCCGACACCAGGGCGAGCAGCGAGGATAATCAAATCACTTGGTTGCAAGCCACCGGTGAGGGCATCGAGCTCGTGATAGCCGGTTGCGACGCCGGCGACCTCACCGCGGCGTTCCTGGAGGCGTTCGATCTGGGTAAAGAGTGTATTGACAATCTGGCCGATCGGAACGAAATCCTGGGTACTCCGGCGTTGAGAGACGGTAAAGAGCTCGGCCTCGGCCTTATCGAGGGTAACATCGAGTTCTTCGCTCTCATCGTAGCCAAGGGCAGCAATTTTGCCACCGGTCTCAATGAGGCGACGGAGGATGGCCGTACGCTCGACATTGCGGGCATAGTACTCAATATGCACCGCTGTCGGCACTTCAGCGAGCAGTTCACCGAGGAACGCGATGCCACCGACGAGGTCGAGGCGTTCTTGGCGGCGCAACTCGGCGGCAACGGTGGCGAGATCGGGGGGCTCACGGCGGTTATAGCAAGCAAGCATGGCCTCATAGATGAGGGCGTGCTTTTCGAGATAAAAAAATTCAGCCGCAAGCCAGGCCGCGATGGCGATAATTGCATCGCGATCGAGCAAAATGGCACCAAGCGTTGCCCGTTCAGCCTGGAGGTCAAAAGGTACTGAGCGTTCCAAAGGTGGCCTCTTGGTTCTCCGCCATTCTTCCCCAACCTATCGACAGCTTATCCACACTGGGCCAGGAAAGACGATGTGCCACAGCGCATGCTGCGGCACATCCTCAAAGACGCAAACTCTTCTTCGCGGTCAGGGCTTCAAGCGTACTTCGTTCACCGACGACTTACACTGACTCGGTCGCAACTTCCTCGGCGGGTGCATCTTCACCGGCGACGACAACCGTGACAGTAGGCTCGATACCAGCCGCCAGCCGGATCGGCACCGCAAAGGTTCCGACGCGCTTGATTGGCTCTTCGAGCTCAATCTTGCGGCGGTCGAACTCGATCCCAAGTGCAGCGCCGAGCTTCTCGGCAATATCAGCACTGGTCACGGAACCATAGAGCCGGTTCTGCTCACCAACTTTGGCGGTGAAATGGAGACTCAGGGCCGTGATTCGTGCGGCCAGAGCCTCGGCATCTTTGCGTGACGCTTCAGAGCGACGCTGCTGCGCGGCCATCCGCTCTTCGGCCTGCTTGATCTGCCCACGGGTAGCGAGCACGGCAAAGCCCTTGGGAAGCAAATAGTTACGTCCAAAACCACCAGATACGTCTTTGAGTTCGCCGATTTTGCCAAGATGTTCGACATCTTGCACCAGCAACACCTTCATTTTCGAACCCACAAAATCTCTCCTCACATGACATGCATTGGACAAGACATCGGCTCATATCTTACCACGGAGCAAGGTTGCCGTCAACGAAGAGTGCGATGGGTTATGCTCCCCGCTGGGTAGTTGATCGCGACAATCAGGCCCGGTGGGGGCACGGCCCGGTGGGGGCACGGCACCGCCGTGCCCGTACGGGTTAGCGGGTGGCGACGACGATGATGCGTGGTGAGTCGGGGGTGAGGGCGTGCAGGTTGATGCTGCCGTACCAGTTGATGGGGGTGAGGTTGGCCTGGCGGAGGATGCGGTCGAGTTCGGTGGCGGTGTAGATGCGAATGCGATGGATGCGTTCGTCTTCGTGGCCGTCGGGGTCGCGCCAGCGGTCAATTGAGGTGAGGATGCCGCGCAGCGGGTCGAAGTAGCGGCGGATCCAGACGACGGTGCCGTCATCCAACTCGTACCAGTCGGTTGGTTGGAAGCCAGTGACGACGCGATCACGGTGGGCCAGCTCCATGATGAGGCGTCCGCCTGGTTTGAGGGCGCGGGCGATGCCTTCCAGGACGGCCTGGTTTTCTTCTTCGCGGTCAAAATAGCCAAAGGCGGTGAACATGTTGATGACGGCATCGAAGCATCCGCTGTAGGGGATGGCGCGCATGTCGCCCGCAACGAAGTCAACCTCGACGGCTGCTGCGGCTGCATCGGTACGGGCGAGGTCAAGCAGCGGCTCTGAGGCATCGAGGCCAATGACAGTGAAGCCTGCGCGAGCGAGGTTGATGCTGTGGCGTCCTTGCCCGCAGGCGAGATCGAGCAGATCGGCGGGTGGCTCAGGGAGCAGATCACGCAACATCAGTACCTCGGCCACGGTCTGCTCGGAGTTGAGCGCGTAGCGTTGGGGATAGGTTGCATCAAAGTAGTCGTTCCACCAGTTCATCGAATGCTCCTTTGCTCAGGGAATTGTTCCGAGCGTCGCAACATCGCCAAGATAGGTGTCATCAAGGTTCCAGATATCCTGGCGGCGGTCGTTTTCTTCGGGTAAAACCAGGGCGATGCGCAAGCTGTAGGGGCCAGGTGGAAGGGTGGCGGGGAGGAAGAGCGTGTGGGTGTCGGCGATCCAATCGCCTGGGGTCCACAATGGAAAGGGCAGAGTATCGTTGCGAGGCTGGCTGAGGCTGCTGGTAACAATGCGCTCTTCTTGATCAACCAGTTGCACCAGCACATGCCACGGTTGGGGCACCCGGCCCTGGCTCTGCCAGGTGAGGGTTAGAGGGAGCGTTGCGGCTGGCGTTAACGGGTGTTCAAGCTTCCAGCCGCGGATAACGACGCCCTGTTCCCACGAGGCGGCAAAGCGTGCATAGACTGGTTGCCCAAGGGTAGCCTCGGCGGTGCGCGGAGGAAGGGCGATCCAGGGATAGGCTGGCCGGATGATCTGAATCGGTGTGGCGAGGGCAAGGAGGAGCAAGCTTGACCAGATAGCGAGGGGGTTGATGCGGAGTTGTTGAAGGCCCACCGCGAGCAGGATGGCAAAGGCGGCGAGCGCGGGAAAGAGCATGCGGCCTTGCCATGCCACGAGACCGGCGGTATAGGCAAAGGCGAGCGTCCACGCGACGGCCATCGCACTCGCGAGCAGCGGGCCGATCAGAATGGAGCGTGGAAGACCGGTGCCCCGCGTGGCAACCAGACGGACGAGGCCAACCAGGCCTGCCAGGCTTAGCCCGGTATAGAGCCAGAGCATCCAGGCGGGTGGGTGGAGGCTCATCCAGCCAAAGCGAGCCCAGAACGACGCAAAGAGTTGACGTAACGCACCCGACCAGGCTTCGGCACTTGTCCAGGCGAAGGGCTGGGTCGCGAACTTCGCGGTAAATGCACCGAGCGCAAAGGGATCGCCATAGAGGTTCTGATTGCGGAGAAACCACCAGCCGGCGACAAGCAGACTCGTTCCTCCCCAGGTGAGGGTGACCAGGAGAAAGCGCCGCAGATCGGCCCTGGCGACCCACCATCCTGCCCAGAGCAGCAGTGGCCCGAGGAGCAGGGCGCTCTGTTTGGTCAGGAGAGCGAGGCCAAAGAGGAGCCCGGCGACCAGTGCCCAGGGAAGCATGCGGGTGTGCCAGGGTCTCGGTGGTGCGCCTGGGGAGACCGACGAGGCATGGTGAAGGGGAGGCAGTGACCACCAGAGCAGAGCTGACCCAAGGGCTGCGAGCAGAGCATCGTTGGTGACGAGGGCCGTGGTGAAGAGGAATTGCGGATTGAAAGCAACCAGGGCGGCAACGAGCGGCGGCAGGAGCGGATCGGCCTGGGCAAAAAGGCGTCGTGCGGCCAGATAGGCAAAGAGCACCGTCAACACACCCCAGAGCCCCGAGATGGCCCGGGCGGCGTGCCAAGCGAGGGTCAAGCCCTGCCAGGGCCACAACTCACGGCTGGCGCGTTGGAAGGCCCCGGGCTCGTTGCCGCCAGCCCAGCGAAACTGCGGATTCGCGGTCAGGATAATGGACTGTTCAGCAGGGGGGAGCCAGGCAACAGCGGGCACGGCGAGCAGATAGGCCAGAGGCGGTTGATGGCCCTCACCGGGCACATCGGACGCCTCTGGCGGAAGTTGCTGGACAGGCAAGCGTTGCTGTTGGGCAAGAAAGAGCACATAGGCCAGATGCCCTGGCTCATCGGGACCCTCACCGAGGGGCACAGCCCAGTTATAGAGCAAGTGCAGCGCGGCGAAGATGACGAGCAGACCGTATCTACCCAAACTGCTCGACGAAGCGCGTATCGCCTGAGTAGAAGCCACGGATGTCATCAATTCCATACTTGAGCATGGCTATGCGTTCGGGGCCGAAACCGCCCGCGAAACCGCTAAATTCTTCGGGGTCATAGCCACCATTGCGGAGCACATTGGGATGCACCATGCCACAGCCACCGATCTCGAGCCAGCCGGCGTACTTGCAGACGCGGCAGCCCGTGCCACCGCAGAGGAAGCAACTGACGTCCATTTCGGCGCTTGGCTCGGTGAACGGGAAGAAACTGGGGCGGAGGCGCACCTTGGTCCCGGGGCCATACATACGTTCAGCGAAATAGGCGAGGGTTCCCTTGAGATCGCCCATGGTAATATGGCGTCCGATCGCGAGAAACTCAAACTGATGGAACATCATCTCGCTGCGCACGGTCACCTGTTCATTGCGATAGACCTTGCCTGGCAGGAGGATGCGCAATGGTTCGGGGGCGCGTTCACGCATCACCCGCAGCTGGCCGGGGGAGGTGTGGGTACGGAGCAAGACCGATGGCGCACCATCGGGCAGATCGAGGTAAAAAGTATCCTGCATATCGCGTGCCGGATGGTCATCGGCAAAATTAAGCAGGCTAAAATTATACTCATCGAACTCGACTTCAGGGCTTTCGGTAACGAGGAAGCCCATCTCGCCAAAAATCTCTTGAACCTGACCCAGAACCCGATTGGTGAGGTGGACATAACCAAGGGCAGGAGTGCGTCCTGGCATCGTGACATCAATGCGTTCAGCGGCAAGCTCAGCGGCCTGGGCAGCGAGCTTGAGGCGCTGCTCGGCGGCGGCATAGGCTGCTTCAAGCTCTTCGCGCAACTGATTGACACGGCGGCCAAACTCGGGGCGTTGCTCAACGGGCAGGGCCCCGAGGCTCCGACTGACGCGGGTCAACGCACCGGACTTACCGGTATACTTGCTTTTCCACTCAGCGAGCGCAGCGAGATCGCCGACCGATTCCAGGGCTGCGGCTGCCTCTTGTTCAAGGCTTGCCAGCTCATTGCTCACCGTCATCACTAACTCCTTGTATGCGAGCCGAACCTGCATGAGCATGCCTGATCTGTGGCTATTTGTCAACTACGCTGGCGCAAGGCCTCGAAGAGAATAATGCTACCGGCGACAGCGGCATTCAGCGACTCGGCGTGGCCGACCATAGGAATCGTAATGCGCTGACGAGTAAGGTCAGCGGCTTCCGGGCTAAAGCCGTGGGCCTCATTGCCAATAATGAGGGCTGCTGGTTGGCGCCAATCGGCAGCGAAATAGGGCAACGTGGCGTCGGCATCAGCGGCATAGATGGCAGGGAGTGCCTCCAGGGCCTCACCGATCTCTGTCCAGGATTGATCGGCCTGGAGGGGAAGGCTAAAATGGGCCCCCATCGCGGCACGGACGGCCTTGGGCTGAAAGGGATCGGCACTGCCGGGGGCACAGATGACGAGCCCGACCCCGGCGGCTTCAGCGGAGCGAAGGAGGGTTCCGAGGTTCCCAGGGTCTTGGAGGCCATCAAGGAGGAGGTGGAGACCGGGGCGTGGGGGGAGTTCGGGGCGAGCGACGGCGGCCACAACCCCCTGGGGATGGCGCGTATCAGCGGCGGCAGCGACGACCTCGGGGGTAGCGGGAAAAGCCCCGTAGTGAGGGGCGAGATCTGCGAGCAAGCGGGCACCCTCGGGGGTTGTGGCGAGTTGTTGCGGCGCATAGAGTGCGCGTTGGAGTTGTGCGCCTGAGGCAAGGGCGTGGGCAACGAGGCGAACGCCCTCAAGGAAGAGGGAGCGCTCGCTCCGGCGGACTCGCACTGAGTCGCGGAGCGAGCGCAGGAACTTAACGTGCGGATTAGTCGTACTTGAAATCACGCGCCCTGAGTGGTTGGCGTTGCGGTTTGCATTGCGACAGCGACCACATTGCTAAAGGCAGCGGGATCACGGACGGCCATATCAGCGAGCATCTTGCGGTCGATCGTAATCCCGGCCTGCTTCATCCCGGCCACCAGGCGACTATAGGTCGTACCATTGAGGCGCGCACCCGCATTAATGCGCTGGATCCAGAGACGGCGAAACTCACGTTTGCGCCGGCGGCGGTCGCGGTAGGCATATGCCAAGGCGTGCATAACCGCCTCGTGAGCAACCTTATAATGGCGACTCCGCGCACCGCGAAACCCTTTTGCCTGATTGAGCAGCTTTTTGTGACGCTTATGCGTCATCATGCCACGCTTCACACGAGCCATACGAGACACCTCCAATGAACAGGCCGGCCAGGGGGTGGCGAGACGTCCCTGGACTACGCCCGACTAGATCTTACTTTATTTCAAACCATACGGAAGGGCGACCTTGAGATGCTCACGATTTGCGCGTGAGGTCGGCTGGTCTTTGCCCCATTTCTGCTGCGAGCGTTTGGGGCGATTGATCTTATTGCCACGCACACCCTTCTGCTGCAGCACCTTGCCACTGCCCGTCACCTTAAAGCGGCGCTTGGCCCCTTTATGGGTCTTCATCTTTGGCATACAAACAACCTCTCGTTATGAACGCCGTTCTTCTTCTTCGCCCTCGTCGTCCTCGTCGTCCTCATCGTCCTCATCGAGGTCTTCGTCGTCGAAGTCCTCTTCCTCAAACTCATCATCATCGAAGTCATCGTCAGCGAAGTCACCGTCGTCGAGGTCTTCGCCCTCCATCAACTCGTCATCAACTTCGACCTCGGCATCGACAGGCGATTCACTCTGGCCCGGCTCATCAGTTTTGGCGGATGCCTTCGACTGAGCAATTTTTGCCTTCTGGGCCTGCTGGGCGGCCTTGAGCACTTTGGCATTAGGTGCGACCAGCAACGAGAGCACGCGCCCTTCCATCAGGGGTTTCTGCTCGACAACCGCAATATCGCGCAACTGCTCGGCAACTGCCTCAAGCATTTTGCGCCCAATTTCCGGGTGAGCCATCTCACGCCCGCGGAAACGCACGTTAAACTTGACCTTGTCACCTGCAAGAAGAAACTTTTTGGCTTGATTCGCCTTGGTGGCAAGATCGTGGTCATCAGTCTTGGGCATCAAACGGATCTGTTTGAGCTCGGACTGTTTCTGGTTCTTGCGGGCCTCACGTTCTTTCTTGCTCTGCTCATAGCGGAATTTGCCATAATCAAGCAGGCGACAAACGGGTGGCACCGCATTAGGTGCGACCTCAACCAGGTCAAAACCGCGTTCTTCCGCCATCATGATGGCCTCACGAACACTTACGATGCCGACCTGCGTGCCATTTTCGTCAATCAGGCGCACCTCACGTGCGCGGATGCGATTGTTGATCCGAAACCGTTCCCTAATGGCGTGACTCCTTCGTCTTCAGGGCAGATAGGTGGTGTTGAAGGGAGGGAATGCCTATTCACAGCGTAGAAACACCGCCTCGACATTTCATTGTCCGAGCGGTGCTTTTCTTCAACCCGAACCTGCCGACGATGACCAGCCTGCCCGGTCACTGTCATATTGAAAGCCTATTATAACAGCGTGTAAGAGTGCCGTCAACCTTTTCGCGTGTCCGAGCGGTGAGTGGTCTATGATCCCTGGCGTAAGAAACCTTTACCCGGCGTTACGAGAGATTTTTTCTATGCTTATGCGATAAAGCGTATGATAGAGGTAAACTCGTTAACGTGTGTTCAGGCTCTCGACCTAGTGAGAAAATGTTCTCGATTGTGATGAAAGAGGAGTTTATGTGATGATGCATGACAAGGAAGGTGAACGATCCAATCGAATGTTCTGGCGGGTGGTAAGAGCTACGGGGCTTGTGCTCGGCCTGCTCGTCCTTATGGCGGGTGGGCTTTCATGGACAGCCGCTGATGCCCAGCAGGGTGCTGATACTGCGCTCTCCTCGCTTGTCTTTACCAAGTTGCCTGATCCGGAGGTGTTGCCCCCCGGGTCAGCGCTGGCGGTGGAGTTTAGCCACGATTCGACCTATCTGGCGGTTGGTGCGACGCATACGCTTGCGAATCAGCCGTTTCTGCTGATCTACAAGCGCAATGGTGATACCTTTACGAAGCTCGCTGGTCCCGAGGAGCAGCCGCCCGGACTTGTCTCCGATGTCGCCTTTAGCTTTGACTCAACCTACCTGGCGGTTGGTCATAGCAATGCTGAGCGCGATGGAACGTCGTTTCTGACGATCTACAAGCGCAATGGTGATACCTTTACGAAGTTGCCTGACCCTGCAGTGATGCCTCCACTTTCGGTTGTGGGGGTGGCGTTTAACTCTGATGCAACCTATCTTGCCGCTGCTCACCTGAACAGCCCCTACATCGCTATCTACAAGCGTACTGGTGATACGTTTGTCCGTCTGGCTAATCCGATTGGCCTCCCTACGGGCAATGGATATGCGGCTGCATTTAGCCAGGACGATACGTTTCTTGCCGTTGGAAACTGGACATTCGATACACCCCCGCTTGTCCTCGGGCTTTATACCCAGGAAAATGACATCTTTACACGGCAGCCTCAGATCGCCTCGATGCCTCCCGGCCCCGTTCATGCGATTGCCTTTAGTCCTGATGATACGCACATGGTTGTCGGGCACGAGTCGGGGTCTGGGACTCCAGGGGGCATCTTTATCTACAAGCGTGAGGGCGATACGTTTACCCAGTTGCCTGGGCCTGATGTGGCGCCGCCTGGGCTTGGACGTGATGTTACGTTCAGTTCTGATGGGGCGTATCTCGCGGTTGCCCATACCAGCGGGGCCAGGGTGACGGTCTATAGCCGTAGTGGCGATACCTATACTAAGTTGCCCGATCCGGATGTGCCACCCCCAGGGGCCAATGGGTACGCAGTGACTTTCAGCGACGATGCGACCTATATGGTGGTGGGTCACAATGTCTTACCGCATATCACCATCTATAAGCTTGGTGAGCCGCAGCAGCCCGACCGTCTCTTCTTGCCAATGGTCATTCGTTAGCTGATCAGGGGTGCTAAGCCCCAAGACCTTGCAAAGAAGCTCACGCGAAGGCGCGAAGGCGCGAAGGGTTCGCTCATCTACGCGAAAACCTTTGCGCCTTTGCGCCTTTGCGTCAAACCAACCGCCTTCTTTGCAAGGTATTGAGCTTAGATCTGATCGAGGTAATCTTTGAGCAGTTTGCCGAGCCGTGGGTGACGTAGTTTGCGTAGGGCTTTGACTTCGATCTGGCGCACGCGCTCGCGGGTGACACCAAAGGCTTTGCCTACTTCTTCGAGCGTCCGTGGTTGCCCATCAGAGAGGCCATAACGCAATTCAAGCACCCGTCGTTCGCGTTCGGTCAGTTGATCGAGCGCAGTGGCAATCTGTTGGCGAAGCATGCCGCTCGCGGCGGCATCGTCGGCGTCGAGCGCATGCGGGTCGGGAATGAAATCGGCCAGGGTGCTATCGGCCTCTTCGCCAACCGGGGTAGCGAGGGAGACCGGATCTTGCGCGGTACGCCGCAACTCGCGTAGTTTGTCTTCGCTCATATTGAGGAAGTTGGCCAGTTCGGCGTCGGTTGGTTCACGCCCCAGGCTCTGCGTCAGTTGACGGCGGGCCGCCTGGATGCGGTTGAGCGTTTCGCCGAGGTGAACGGGCAGCCGAACGAGCCGCGATTGATCGGCGAGCGCCCGTGAGAGGGCCTGCTTGATCCACCAGGTGGCATAGGTCGAAAACTTGTAGCCTTTGTTGTGGTCAAACTTTTCGATCGCTCGCAAGAGGCCCAGGCTCCCTTCTTGAATCAGGTCAAGCAAGGGGAGGCCACGATCACGGTAGCGTTTAGCAATGCTGACGACGAGCCGTAAGTTGGCGGCGGCCATCTTCTGGCGGGCCTCGTTGCCGGCGGCACGCTCGAGCTCAAGTTGTTTCGCCTCGGGCGAATCGGCGTTCGCATCTTTCAGCTTGCGCTCGGCGATCTGGCCCTTCTCGATCTCTTGCGCAAGCCTCTTCTCTTGCTCGGCGGTGAGCAAGGGAACCTGGCCGATCTCGCGCAGATAGAGGCGCACACTATCACCGAGGAGCGCATCAGACAGACCTTCATCAAGGTCAATCGCTATGGCTCCGTTGGGCTCCTCTTCGGCAGTCTGATCATCAGGCGTATCATAGACAGGAACGCCGGCCTCGGCCAGGGTTGCCTGAGCTACTTCCATTGCCTCAGCTGCATCTTCCGATGCAGGCACGACCTGGAGCAACTCGTCGAGGGTAACAAACCCTCGCTGCTTGCCCTGGACAATCAGCGCCTGCATATCGGTTGGATTGAGGGGAGGCAATGGACGCGCAGCTTCGGGTTGCGGTTGAGACATCACTCTTCCTTAAGTCGGTTGGGCCTACACGCTTATGCTGAGCCCGTCCGAGGGGTACATACCTGGTCATCAAGCACATCGGTGGGTTGCGACAACAATATCAGGTTCTATCTGGCTTCACCACACACGAGGTCTATTTTAGCATATCGTGAGTCATCCTGGGGATGAACTTCGCCTGCTCCTCATGATGCTGCCCCTGCTTCGAGCAAGCTTTTGACCGCTGCGGCATCGGGGGCTTCGAGGGCTTGCCGTGCCATGACTTGTGCGGTAGCGTAGTTGGTTGCACGGATGGCGGCACGAACGTGTGGGATCGACCCGGGCGAGCAACTCAGTTCATCGACGCCAAGGCCGATGAGCAGTGCGGTAGCCTTTGGGTCGCCGCCAAGTTCGCCACAGACGGCGACGTGACGTCCGTGGCGATGGGCTGCGGTGCATGTCAGCGCGATCAGTTGCAGCACGGACGGGTGCAGGGGTTGATAGAGCGCAGCGACGCGCTGGTTGCCCCGGTCACACGCGAGCGTATACTGGGTCAGATCGTTGGTACCGATGCTAAAGAAGTCAACCTCACGGGCAAGTGCGTCGGCGGTCAGGGCTGCCGAGGGAACCTCGATCATCACGCCGAGTTCGACTTGGCGTGCATAGGCGAGCCCTTCGGCGTCGAGCTCGCGTTGTGCTCGGTCGAGCAACACCCGTGCCTGATGCACCTCGCTGACCGTGCTTACCATCGGCAGCATAATGCGCATCACCGCATTGGCGCCGGCACGGAGCAACGCCCGCAATTGAGGTAGCAGCAGGTCTGGTTCGCTCAACCCGATGCGCAGGCCACGCCATCCAAGAAAGGGATTATCTTCGTGGGGGAGGGGAAAAGCAGGCAGATGTTTATCGCCCCCGACATCAAGGGTTCGCACCGTGATCGGCAAGCCGGGCAATTCAGCCGCAATGGCGGCGTAGAGGGCGAGCTGTTCGGTCTCATCGGGCAGGGTCGTGCGCTCGAGGAAGAGCAACTCGGTACGCAGCAGGCCAATGCCTGCTGCACCCCAGGCGTGGGCAGCGCTCGCTTCGGCAACGGTCGAGGCATTGGCGACCAGGGCAATCGCGTGGCCGTCACTGGTGACGGTTGGCAACGATACGGCCTCACGCAGTGTCGCTTCTTGTTCGCGCAAGGCGGTCGCCTGCGCCCGCAGCGTTGCCAGTTCGGTTTCGTTGGGTGCGACATAGACCTGCCCGGCTGCTCCGTCGAGCGCGAGCATCGTACCTGTCGCCACATTGTGCAGCAACGTCTCGCCGAGGCCAACCACAGCCGGAATACCGAGCCCACGTGCGAGAATCGAGGAGTGGGCGGTCAGCCCCCCGCCAGCCAGCACAATGCCCAATAGCCGCTCTTGAGCGACACTCATCAGATCGGAAGGGCCAAGATCCCGGGCCACGATCAGAGCGGGTTCACTCAATTGCTCACCGAGACTCTTGGTACCGGTAAGCGCACGTTCCAGCAACCGGGCCACATCGCGGAGATCGACCGCACGCGCTCGCAAATAGTCGTCCCCGATCTCCTCAAGCAATTCGGCCTGGGCATTGGCGGCGAGCAGCACTGCATCAGGGGCTGGCAGGCTATGCTCGGTGATAGCCTGATCGATCATCTCGCGCAGCGAAGGGTCGTGCAACAACATGCGATGGGCGGCAAAGATATCAGCCTCTTCGGCTTTGTTGGCCTGGCGCAACCTGGCTTCGTGCTCAACCAGGCTTGCATCGGCCTGGGCGAGCGCCTTGGCAAGGCGCACTTGTTCCTGAGCGACCGAAAACGTTGCGGTTGAAGGTGTTGGTGCAGGCGAGGCTTCGGCAGGTTGATAGACAAGGGCCGGCCCAATTGCAACACCGGGTGCAGCGGCAAGGCCGTGCAAAATCAGGGTAGACATACGAAAGCTACTCAATCCTAGCTAGGGCCACGTCGATCTTTTGGCCTGAGCAGGGCCTGAACCCCTTACCGCCCACTTTGACCGACGATGGTCACAGATACGCAACCGCAGATCAGACAACTTCAGCCAACGCCTGAATCAGCAACGCCGCCGAGGTTGCGCCGGGATCCTGGTGCCCAATCGCACGTTCGCCGAGGTACGAGGCACGTCCACGGCGGGCAAGCAGAGGGATCGTTGCTGCGGCCCCCTGGTGTGCTGCCGCAGCCGCTCGTTGCAGCGCCTCTGCGAGCGACTGCTGCTCGCTCAGCGCCTGTGCATAGGCTTCAACGGCAGGGGCCAAAGCATCAACCATCGTTTTATCACCTGGATGCGCCTTGCCCAGGGTTGACACCCCGTCGAGAAATGCCTGGAGCATCGCGAGCACCTGGTGTTCATCAAGGCTCTGGCACCCTTCGTTGAGCTTGCCAGCTCGACGGAAGGCGGTTCCGTAGAGGGGGCCGCTGGCCCCGCCTACGGTCGCAATCAGGCGCATTGCTGCGGTCTTCAAGATTGTACCAGCATCGCCCCCGTGATGCTGGGCCAGTGACTCGACAATCGCGGTAAAACCGCGATCAAGATTGACGCCATGATCCCCATCGCCAATCGCCGCATCAAGCCTGGTCAGATAGTCACGTTGTTCGTGGATCAGCGCGGCTGCATGCCGCAACCAGTTCCGCAACGTTCCAGTCGTAATAGACATCATGATGATATAGTTGCCTCAGATCAGCGCAGACCGAGGACTGACTGAGCAATTACCCCGCGCAAAATCTCCGACGTTCCTTCGCCAATAGTCAGCAGGCGGGTATCACGATACATCCGCTCGACGGGGAATTCCTGGCTATAGCCATACCCGCCAAAGACCTGGATGGCATCGCGGCAGACCCGTTCTGAAACCTCAGAGGCGTAGAGTTTGCCGACGGCTGCTTCGCGGGAAAAGGGGCGATCTTGATCTTTGAGCCACGCCGCGTGATAGATTGCGAGGCGGGCTGTTTGGAGGCCGACTTCCATATCGGCGATCAGATTAGCGACCGACTGATGCGCCCCGATTGGTTTGCCAAAAGTTTCACGCTCGCGGGCGTAGCGTATGGCCGCCTCAAACGCTCCCTGGGCGAGTCCAACGGCCATCGCGCCAATGCCAATGCGCCCCCCGTCAAGCACCTGCAAAAACTGGACAAAGCCGCGCCCGCGGGTACCGAGCAGATTCTCTTTGGGGACGCGCACATCTTCAAGCATCACAGCGGTCGAGACCGAGCCACGCAACCCCATTTTGGGTTCGTGTTTACCAAAGCTCAGCCCAGGCGTCCCTCTAGGCACAAGAATGGACGAAATTCCGTTTTTGCCACGGTCGGGATCAGTGACGGCGGTGACAATAAGATGGCCGGCTAGAGGGGCATTGGTGATCCACATCTTTTGCCCATTGATCACCCACTCATTGCCCGCCAACACCGCAGTTGTCCGGGTTGCGCCGGCATCCGATCCTGCGTGGGGTTCGGTCAGCCCGAAGGCACCGAGGTAATCGCCACGAGCTGCGGGAACGAGAAACTGCTGTTTCTGCTCTTCGGTGCCAAACATATAGATGGGTGCCGAACCGAGGCCCATATGGGCGGCATAGGCCAGCGCGGTTGAGCCACACACCCGAGCGACTTCTTCAATCGCGATGGCCGTGCTGACCGTATCAGCCCCGGCCCCGCCGTAGGTTTCGGGGAACGGCAACCCCATCAGTCCGGTACGCGCCATCGCCGCAAAGGTCGCGTGGGGGAACTCGCCTGTCTCATCAACCTGGCGCGCCCGTGGCGCAATCTCTTTCTCGGCGAACTCACGCATCGTACGCCGAATCAATTCCTGCTCATCGGTCAGTGCGAAGTGCATCGTTGTCTCCTCTATGCGGGATTGTCTACCCTTGAGGGGTCAAGAGCTCAACCCCCTCCATTGTTTCGGCGACGAGATTATCGACCACCGCCCGCAGATCGTTGGTCTCGGCAAAGATGTGGAGTTGGCGGTCGGCACTCGAACCGCCTTCCGCAATCTTCAGCAGATACTCAACCTCTTTGCGTGAACCAAGCATATCAACCACATCGTCAACGAGCTTGACGATCTCATACACCAGCGCCTTGGTGTCGACTTCGGCCCGTTTGCCAAAGTCAATCATTTTGGTGTCGAGACCCCAGCGCTGCGCACGCCACTTATTTTCGTTGATCAACGCTCGGCGATAGACGCGGAAGGTCGTATTCTCTTCGAACATGATATAAAACTTGACGATCAACGCCTGCATAACGGCTGCCAGGGCGAGGCACTCTTCGACGCGGGTCGCAATATCACAGACACGAAACTCGAGGGTACCAAAGAAGGGGTGCGGGCGCAGATCCCACCAGATCTTCTTGCCATTATCAATACAGCCTGTATTGATCAAAAGTTGTATATAACGCTCGAATTCACCGGCGGAATTAAAGCTTGGCGGCGTACCGGTACGGGGGAAGCCGCTAAAGACAACGCTGCGGTACGATTTGAAGCCCGTATTGCGACCCATCCAGAAGGGCGACGACGTCGAAAGGGCGAGCAAATGGGGGCAGATATAGCGGGCCACATTCATCAATTCGATGGACGCTTCATTGCTTGGCATCCCGACATGGCAATGCATGCCAAAAATGAGCAGTTGGAGGGCGGCATCTTGCATTTCACCGACCATCGCATCGTAGCGCTCGTGCGGGGTGATTTCCTGGGTCATCCACGAAGAAAACGGATGCGTTCCTGCGGCAGCAATCTTCAGGCCGTGGCGTGCCGCCAGACCGGCAATCGTTCCACGCAAATGGGTGATTTCGGCCCGGGCTTCGGTGATCGTGCGGCACGGTTTGGTGCCAACCTCGACAATGCTTTGATGCATTTCGGGTTTGATCTGCTCACGCAAGATCATCCGTCCTGGCTCGAGAATCTGGGTAATGTACGAGCGCAATTCGCGGGTATCGGGATCGATGATCTGGTACTCTTCTTCGATACCCAGCGTAAAGGCAAAGTCAGAGTCCATCGGATTATAGACGCTCAAGGCTTTCTCCTGACACGTAACGGCCTATGGTCGTGCGCCTGGGGGCCTCTTTATTATACACACAAATAGGTGGATGAAGCTCACCCAGCCGAGCGCCGCTCGCGCCATCGCTCACGCAGATAACTCAGCCCATTGCGTTGATAGACGAGCCATTCGATGGTCAGAATGATCAGGGCGATCAGGGCGACCCAGCGCCAGAATTCTTGACGCCCGTCGCGCTCGCGTGAGACGGTGCTTTGGGCACCGCTGGCCTGGGCGATGTTGAGGTCACGCTGGGGTGCAATGCGTGATTCGCTCGGCGCAAAGAGGTTGACCGCATACTGGCGTTGCGCAATCAGTTCGTTGCCCTGGAATTCTTCGACCAGATAGACGCCGAGGCTGCTGGTGGCGGCAAAAATGGCCTGTCCCCCCTGGATCTGGACATCGTTGTTGCGGCTACTCATGGTGCTGCCGTCAGGCAACCGTACCCGTACTTCGGTGATGGTTTCGTCAACCTGAAAGGCGAGTGGTTGCCCAGGCAAAACCTGCGCACCTTCGGCCCCGCTGCCAGGGGCCAGGAAATCCATCAGGTTCGAGAGCAAGAGGGGGAATGCAACCTGCAATGGAAGATCGGAATTGCGCAGGTCAAACGCCAGCACGGCGATACGACGGCCTTCGCGTTCACCAACCATCAACAGCGGCGCACCATCGCTGTCAACCACGGTACGTGCCCAGTTCCCGGGGACAATGCGTGCCGCCTTGAGAATGCTCACCTCGCTGAGACTTACGTTGCGCAGCAGTTCGTCACCCCCAATCGGGCGCACAACAGGGAACTCGATCTCGCCAGTGACCGAAAAATAGTCGGTTGAACGCAACGGTCCGATAAAAAGCAGGTTGCCTGCAGGAAGTTCTGGTGGCACGACGCCATCAAGAATGGTCACGGGAACCTGCACGACCGACTCGGTGAAGACCGTGGTTGCTGCTGGCACTTCATTTACCTCGACCCCACGCAGCAGACCGAGGCCAGTTGCGAGGAAGCGGTTGCCATCACTGACCAGGCGCACCTGGACGGTATCGCCCACGCTACTGACGGCAAACGCACGATCATCGGCGGCCAGCGCATCTTCACCGGCCAGATGCGCCTCGACGACCTGCACCTGTGCCGGAAGCTCAACGACAATGCCTTGATCGCGGCCAGGTTCGAGTGTCAGGCCATAGGCGTTAAAGACGGCCCCGTCGAGATAGAGATCGAGGCGGCGATTGACGATGGTCTCGCCATAGTTGGTTGCCTGCACAAAGAGGGTCTGCCCGGCGAGACTCGGCTGAAGGTTGATCGCACTGAGCGCGACATTTTCGGTACTGCGCCCAATCGGAAAATAGCTGACGCGGGCGGGTACGCGCAACTCGGCGGGCACGGTGACATTGCCATCCGAGATGATTGCCACCTCGCTATCGGCATCGCGGGCCGCCAGGGCCGACGCGAGCGTCAAGGCCTGCCCAAGATCGGAGCCACCATTGTTGGTCAACTGAATTGCCTCGATCGCCTGGCGCAACTCGCGACGGTCAGAGGTCGCCGCTGCCGGCACCTCCATCTCGCCACCTGCTGCAATAATGGTCGCCCTGCCACCGTCGGGCAACTGGTCAACCAATTGGCGGGCGCGTTGCTTTGCGCCTTCGAGGCGGTTCGGAACTTCATCGGTAGCGCCCATACTCGCCGAGCGATCGAGAATGATGATCAGATTGGTGCCACTGATGCCCTGGGCGGCGACAAAAGGTCGTGCGAGCGCAAAGACCAGCAGCAGCATCAACAGCAACTGGAGCAACAGCAACAGATTGCGCCGCAACTTCTGCCAGGGTGCATTGGCCTCGACATCGCGCACCATCCGTCGCCAGAGAAAGGTCGACGAGACCGGACGATCCTCGCGGCGCAACTTGAGCAGATACATCGCCACAATCAGTGGCCCAACGAGAGCAGCGCCGAGCAGCGCCAATGGAGCAAGCAATGACATAACGATGCCTCCTTACCTACACGATAGCAGCCCCTTTGCCTGTTCGTCAAGACCAAAAACCTACGCCCAAAGTCCCTTGTCGCTCGTACCAAGCAATGCTACAATCCATATACAGTGTCGTTAGACGCACGTTCGTGCGGGATTGATTGGGACGTAGGCGCGTCCTGAAGGGAGACGAACATAGAAGAGTTGCGTTCTCAGGATGGGAAGCGGCTGCATACGACGGCGACTCCGCGTACACGGGCCTTGCTTGTTGGTGCCGAGGTTGCAAGTGCGCGTAGTTCGTGGACGGCGAAGGACTCGCTGGCTGAGTTGACCATGCTAGCCGAGACGGCCGGCCTCGAAGTGGTCGGAAGTCTCTTTCAACGGCTCGATCAGCCCTTCCCCAAATTTTTTATTGGCCCTGGTAAAGTCAAAGAGGTTGCGGCCCTCTGTGAACAGCACGCTGCCGGTCTGGTGGTCTTTGATGATGAGTTGAGCCCTGGTCAGACCCGCAATCTTGAGCAGGAGTTGCAGATTGGGGTGCTGGATCGGACTGCGTTGATCCTTGACATCTTTGCGCAGCATGCGCGCACCCACGAGGGGCGTCTGCAAGTCGAACTCGCCCAATATCAGTATTTGTTGCCCCGCCTCCGGCGCCAGTGGACGCACCTTGAGCGTCAGGCCGGTACCGGTGGTGGAACCTCGGCGGGCGGTGTGGTTGGTCTGCGTGGGCCTGGTGAAACCCAGCTCGAGATCGACCGCCGTCTGATTGATCGGCGCATCGCCTGGCTGAAAGACCAACTGGCTGATGTCCACCGCCACCGCGAACTCTATCGCAAACGCCGTCGCCAGAGTCAGGTTCCCGTTGTGGCCCTGGTAGGCTACACCAACGCTGGCAAGAGCACGTTGCTCAATGCGTTATCGGGGGCGGATGTCTACGCGGCCGATCAGCTGTTTGCGACCCTTGATCCGACGACGCGCCAGCTTACCCTCCCTGGTGGTCAGACGATCTTGATGACGGATACGGTCGGTTTCATTCAAAAATTGCCGACCCAGCTTATTGCGGCCTTTCGGGCCACACTTGAGGAGATCAATGAAGCTGATATTCTTTTACATGTTGTCGATCTGACGCATCCGAATGCGCAGGAACATGCCCAGACGGTCGAGCAGACCCTGGCTGAGCTTGGCGTAGACAAGCGTCCGACCTTGACCGTGCTCAACAAAATCGATCGCATGGAGGGCGTCGGCCCCGATGATGTTGCTCAGGTTGTGGCCGATATGGGTCTGCCCAGTGATGTGGTGGCTGTCTCGGCGCAGCGCGAGTGGGGGCTGGATCGTCTGACGAGCCGGATCGAGCAGGCGCTTGGCGAGGCGATGGTTGCCCTTGATGTGCTCATTCCTTACCAGCGTAATGACCTTGTCTCGCTCTGGCATCGTCGTGGCGTCATCGAGCAGGAAGAGTATGCCGGTGATGGAACCCACATTCTGGGGCGTATCCCACGGGATCTTGCCGCGCAATTTGGGCCGTATCGTTCGGCACGTGCGCCAAAGTAGAGGATGGCTGCGGTGCGCTGCGAGCATAGCTCGCAGCGCACCGCAGGGTGTCAGTGATCCTGCAAGCAACCATTATGGCAGATACGCCGTGATCATCTGTTCAAAACGGGCCTGACTTGTGTCCCCACTGATGCGCAGGCGTGGCAGGGCAAAGGGGTCGTGCTGGCTGAGATCGGTGCGCGTTGTGGTTGCCGAGAGATAGCCTGCCTCACGAGTGACGGCCATCACGGTATCGTTGTAGCGCCCCAGGGGATAGCAAAAACTGACGATAGGCTGGCCGAGCTCGGCTCCGAGCACGGCACCCGAACGGCCTACCTGGTCGCGTAGTTCATCAAGGCGCATGCGGGTAAGATCGGGGTGGTTGACACTGTGCGCCCCGATCTCCATCCCTGCATCCCGCAACGCCCGTAACTCTTCCCATCCCATATACCCCGGTCGCCCAACAAAATCACTGACGATATAAAATGTCGCGGTATAGCCGTAGACCAATAACCGTGGCAAGGCTTCGGTGTGGGCATCGAGATAGCCATCGTCAAACGTAAGCGCCACCGCCCGCGCTGGACACGGGCCTTCGCCCCGGATGCAACGCGCTACATCCGCCATCGATACCGTTTCGTAGCCGTTGCTGTGCAGCCAGGCTAGCTGGGCCGCGAATTGCTCGGGTGTCACCGAGAGCCCAAAGCCGAGCGGGTCAACCGCACGGTCGACATAACGTACATAATGATACATAAGGATCGGAATATGCGGTCGCACCCCTTCAGGGGCCGGGGTGAAACTGTTGCGGGCTCGCTCTTCCCGACCGGCGTGCCCGGGTTGCATCACCAGATCGCCGGAAGCGGCTGCTTCGGCCTGATCAGGTTGCGCATAACCACCAAGCCCGAGGACGGCCTCAGCCGGAGCAAGCCGCACCGCAGGCTCACGCTCAGCCAGCAGAATGAAGACTGCGGTGAGGATGAGCGCGATGACGATGATCAGGGTTGACACTTTCATAGGAAGTATCATAGCACAAATGTCTCTTTTAGTCAGCCACGGCCATTCCCAAAGCCTCGCGGGCGGCAGCGACGACAAAGAGTGAGCCAGTGACCAGAATAAGATCGTGAGGACTGGCGAGTTCGCGGGCGATCGCAAGCGCAGTTGCCACATCAGGTTTCACCAGCAGCGTGCCTTGCAGGTGTGGGGTTACGGCGGCCACCATGCGATCCAGATCCATTGCCCGTGTGTGCGCCGAGCGTGTCAGGATCACCATTGTTGCAAATGGCACCAGTTCGGCGGCGATGTCACTGATCGCTTTGTCACGCGAGGTGCCAAAGACAAGGATCAGGCGCTCATAGGGCACGCTGGCCTTGAGCGACGCAATCAGTTTCTGCGCCGAGTCACCGTTGTGGGCACCGTCAATAAGCACCGGTGGTTCCCCTGGAATCAGTTCAAAGCGACCGGGCCAGCGAACCTCGGCCAATCCCCGCCGCATCGCCTCGCTACCGATGGTGAAACCGGTGTCCTCTAGCAGCAACGCCATCCCGAGCGCGAGGCGAGCATTTTCAGCTTGAAAAATACCCTGGAGCGCAGGTTGTGGTGCAACCGGGTAGGCCATGGGCGTTCCTGGTGGTTGGAGGGGCACCAGTCCTGCTGGCGCGGCCTGCCACAGGGGGGCCTGGGATAGCGTTGCTTCATTGATAAGCTCATGCATGGCTTCATCAGCCTGGGGAACGGTCACAACAGGCACCCCGGGTTTGATAATGCCAGCCTTGTTCCAGGCAATCTCGGCGAGGCTCGCCCCCAGGATTGCCATATGGTCGTAGCTGATTGAGCTAATGCCTGCAACGCTTGGCGTCACCACATTCACAGCGTCGAAGCGTCCTCCTAGCCCAATTTCCAGCACGGCAAGGTCGATCGTTTGGCTAGCAAAATAGTGCAAGGCGAGCAGGAGGCTCAGATCGAACGTGGTTGGTCGCCCGTACGGTTCAGGATCAAAGTGGTCAATCACGGGCTGGAGCGCCGCCACCAGGCTGATCAGATCGGCCTGGCTGATCAGCGTCCGGTCGATCTGGAACCGCTCGCGGTAGGAGTGCAGATGTGGCGAGGTAAAGAGACCGGTGCGCCACCCGGCTGCGCGAACGATTGCTTCAACAAGGGCGGCCGTACTTCCCTTGCCCTTCGTCCCCGCAATGACGACGGAACGGAACGTGTGCTGGGGATTGCCTGCATCTGCCAGCAGCGCACGTATCCGCAACAGATTCCGGTTCGCTTCCTCATCGGTTGTCGCCCCTTTGCGGGTCGGGTCAATGAAGCTATAAATATAATCCAGGGCTTCCTGGTAGGTTGTCAGCATATATTTCGTGTTGCGCTCCTCGCTGGCGCTCTAAAAACCATGCTTGTGCTAGCGCAAACAACCAGCAAAGCTAGTTGTTTGCGCCAGCACAAGTGAGATTCCTGAGGGCCGCAGGCCCCCAAACCGCTCCCTGCGTACGCAGGGAGCGAGACATCCCTTGCACCGCAAGTATAGGTGAGAGTGTTACGCAGGTCAATGCAACGTGCTCGCTCAAACCTATGGTACGATAGTTGCATCCTAGTGTATGTTATGGAGAAAGACCAATGCGTTTGATACGGCATTATGTTTTCCTTGTGCTTCTGGTTGTATTGCTAGCCTGGCCCGCTTCTTCGACGCTGGCGCAGCAGCCACCGCAGCCGATCTGCTTTCCAGGGGTGCCGGGCATTGATCATTGCATTGATCCGGTGTTTACCGCCTATTGGCAACGCAATGGTGGCCTGCCCGTTTTTGGCTATCCGCTCGGCCCGCTTCAGCAGGTCGAGATCGAAGGCCGCGTGTTGCAGGTGCAATGGTTTGAGCGCAATCGGCTCGAGTTGCACCCGCAGAATCCGCCTGCGTACCGCGTCTTGCTCGGACGCATGGGCGCGGAACGCTTGCAGATCCTGGGCCGTGAGGCCCCGGCCCCTTCAGATGCGACGCCTCAGCCGGGTTGTCGCTGGTTTGAAGCGACCCGCCAGAATGTCTGTGACCAGGATGCAGGCCTCGGTTTCAAGCGCTACTGGGAGACGCAGGGGTTGCGTATTCCTGGCTTGAGTGCCTACGAGCAATCGCTCGCTCTCTTCGGTCTTCCCCTGACGGCGGCCCAATTTGAGCCTGCCGCCAATGGGGAACTGATCCTGACCCAGTGGTTCGAGCGCGCCCGCTTTGAGTGGCATCCGAATAATCCTGACCAGTTCAAGGTGCTGCTCGGTCTGCTCGGCAATGAGTTGCGTGCCGACGCGAATTTTGTTGAACGACCTTTTGATCCCCGTGGGGGGCGGACGCCCATTGGGGTCGAGATTAACCGCACTGCGGTCGCCAGCGTTGCCACCCGTCTCAACGAGTTGCGCCCTGACTGGGTGCGCTATAACGGTATTCTCTGGTCTGAGGTCGAGCCGGTTGCGGGGCAACGCAACTGGGCGGCGCTTGACCGCGTGTTGAATGAAATTGCCTTGATCAGCGCGAGTGGAGCTGCGCCGATGGTGATTGTGCGTGGTACTCCGCCGTGGGCGCAGGCGGTGCCTGGCTCGGCGTGTGGCCCGGTGGCTGCCCAACAATTGCCGGCGTTCGCCAGTTTTATGGGCGAACTCGTGACCCGCCTGAGCGGGCCTCCCTATAATGTCAAACATTGGGAATTTGGCAATGAACCCGATGTTGATACCGCGCTGGTACCCGGTGACTCGCAGTTTGGTTGTTGGGGCGAGGCAAGCGATGCCGCCGGCTATGGTGGTGCTCGGTATGCCGCGATGCTCCAGGCGGTCTATCCAGCGATCAAACAGGCCGATCCGCAGGCTCAGGTTATCTTTGGAGGCCTGTTGCTCGACTGCGATCCTTCGTTTGATGCGTCGTGTCAGCCGGGACGTTTCCTGGCGGGGGTGCTAGCGGCGGGCGGTGGTGCGTATTTCGACATCCTGGCCTATCACGCCTATACCTTCTGGAGTGAGCAGCGCAGTGATTTTGACCTGAATGTGCCCAAGTGGTCTCATCGCAATGGCCCGTTGCTCGGGCGGCTCGACTTTGTACGTGCGACGATGGCTACCTATGGCGTCAGCAAGCCGGTCATGATGAATGAAGGCGGCCTGCTCTGCCTCGGGGCGAATCAGCCCTGTGGCGCTATGGGATTGTATGATGACCAGGCGAGCTATGTTGTCCGGATGTATGCCCGCAGTTGGGCCGCTGACCTGGTCAACAGTGTCTGGTATACCTTGAATGGTCCGGGTTGGCGCGATGGCGGCCTGCTTGATCGCAGTCGTCAGCCGCGTCCCGCGTTTGTTGCGATGCGCTTCCTGCGCGAACGACTCGACGGCGCAACCTACCTGCGACCGTTAACCACGGGTACGCTCGAAGGCTATGCTTTCGCGACCCCTACCCGCGAGTATCATATCTATTGGACAAATAGTTCGACGACGGCGCCGGTCGCCCTTCCGCCTGGCTTTATCGCTGCCTATGGGCCGACCGGCAACCCACTTGCTGTCGGGCGTGAACTGATCGTTGGCTTTGAGCCGGTCATCATTGAAATGAATCGATAATATCACCATGTAAAAAGACCAGCGAAAGCTGGTCTTTTTTTGTTTACCATGCTGGCTCTTACCGTTGGGCAAATGGTAGATAGACCTGATGGCTTTCGCCGAGCACGGCAAAGAGCGAGAGGTGGCTGATTGTTGCGGTGAGTCGGGTGCCATCTTCGCTGACGCTGCTGGTGATACCGTCCTGGGTCCAGGTACTGCTCGCCTCGTCCCAGCGCCATAAGCCGCAGGTTGCCGGAATCAGCGACCCCACTTCCAGCGGTTCAAGCGTGAGCGTAAACGCTTGCCCAGGGGCCGGTTGCGTCGGTGCGCCACTGCTCGTCGCGACCGCAGTGAGCGTGAAGGCATAGCCGCTGCCGCGCAGCCCTCCGGTGGCGGGAAGGTTTGTTGTCGGCTGGGGCGTGTGGGTGAAGGTCACCGTCTCGGTAAAGGTGCCCGACGGGAAGAGGTAGTCTATGCCGTCATCAGGGATCGTCAGGGTCGCTTCACGCTCTGGCTCAATCGTTGCCTCGGCGCTTTCCTGGAGGATGTAGCCCCCGAACGACAGCCGTGGCAAGTCTTCAAGCTCAGGAAACAGCCCACCGATAAGCAGACGGTTATCAGTGGTCAGCGCAATGTCATAGATGCCCGTTCCAAAGCCAAAGAAGCTGGTGACACCTACGCCAAAGGCCGGGTTGCGTTGACCGTTGGGTTGTAACTGGAAGATGTGATTGTAGATCTGCGTGGCTGCTACGATCTGAAGGGTGCCACCAACCATGATTGAGCCATCACTGAGGGTGTGCAAGGCTCGCACCTCACCCCCGTTGTTGCCAAACGGGTTGGCAAAGGTGGGATCGAGTGCCCCATCCGCGCCTAGTCGCACGAGGCTGCGCAGGCTCTCCTCGCCTGATTGCACAAACGCATTGCTGCCAACCAGCACCTGCGCTCCCTGGAGGGCCACGGCATAGGCTTCTGGGGGCGAAAAACTTGGATTGAGCGTTTCAAATGTGGGTGACACAAAGGTTGTGTCCAGCGTGCCATTGGCGTTGAGCCTGACAATGGTACTCCGTGCTTCGCTCGCGAAACTGCTGAATTTGCCTGCGACGATCAGTTGACCATTGGGTAACTCGAGCAGTGCATTGATGCGCCCTGGCATGCCATCGGGCTCAGTTCCACTGCCTGGTGCGCTGTCAGTTGCGAACGAGTCATCAAGCGTTCCATCTGCGAGCAGGCGGAAGAGCCCGCCCCAACCCCCAACGAGGATCCGTCCATTTGTATCAAGCAAAAGCGTCGGAAACGGTAGGCCATATCTGGGGAAGGGTAACAGCGCACCTCGTTGATCCACCAGAACTAGCGTCTGACCAACTAAATCCTGATCAGTATAATTATCGGTAAAATTACCGCCAAGCAGATAGCTCCCGTCAGGCAGCGCGATTGCCGAGGAGACCTGGTTGCTGCTCCGCCGGAAAGGCGGCACAAAAGCTGCATCGAAGTCACCCTCGCGGCTCAACCGGGCGGCGGCGATCTGCGGCATCCCATTGACCAGGCTGAAGGCCCCGACAACGAGCACCTCGCCATTCGCCAGGGGTACGATCTGTTGCACATGCCCAGGATTGGCAACGATCACCTCGAAATTGCCAATCATCTCGAGGCTAGGTGTCAGCATCGCCAGGCTGTGCCGGTAGATCACCGGGAAGCCTTCAAACTTGACGAGGTTGCGGAAGTTGCCACCTGCGATGATCAGTCCATCCGATCGTGCGGCCAGCGTCTTCACTTCCGTTGGTTGCCCATCGAAGGTGACGATATTGGCGAGGCTTCCTTCGTTATTGACCAGCGCCATCCGCGCATCATGATAGATCGGTCTGCCCCCAAAGATGATGCTTGAGAACCAACCCCCCAGCACGAGTGAGTTGTCGGCAAGGGCGAGAATGCTCTTGACTTCGTAGAACATCCCCGGATTCAGGTCGTCCAGCGTTCCGTCGGGCTGCACCCGCGCCAGCGCAAAGCGTGTGACGTCATTGACCGCATTGAAGGCCCCACCAAAGACGATTTTGCCATCGGGCTGCACGGCGATCGCATAGACAGTATCGTTCGCATTGACGGCAAAGGTTGCGTCCCGCGTTCCATCGCTCTCCAGGCGGGCCAGGTAATAGGCGGCAGTCCCGTTGAAGTTCCTGAACATCCCGCCAAGGAGGAGCTTGCCATCAGTTTGCTGAGCCAGTGCGTACACTGCGCCATCAGCCCCTTCGCCGATTCCAAAACTCGGATCGAGACTGCCATCAGCATTGAGACGGGCAAGATTCTGGCGATCTTCTCCTGCGACCTGCGTGAATTCCCCTCCAACCACAAGCTTACCGTCTGGTTGCTCCAGGAGGGTGTAGAGCGAGCCGTTGACATCGGCAATGAAGGTCTCATCAAGCCGTCCATCGGCATCAAGTCGCGCCACGTGATGCCGAAACTGGTCATCGCTCCCCATCATGCTGAAGCTTCCGCCGACAACGAGTTTGCCGTCAGCCAGCAGGGTGAGCGTGCGAAACATTGGGCTGCCCAGGATCAACGGGGCCGTCAGACGAAACGACTGATCGAGCGTCCCGTCAGGGTTCAGCCGGGCGATGCCGTCGCGTAATTCGCCATTCACCGTCTGAAAAGAGCCGGCAAGAATGATCTTGTGATCTGGTTGGACAACGACCGCCTCCACCGTTCCCTCGACCTCGAAACGGGGGGCGAAGGTGGGATCAAGCAGTGGTAGTTGGCTCATCTGGGCTAGACTCGCCGGATGTTCCTGGCTTTGAACGGCCTGGAGACTGGCTGTGCTTTGCAGCAGTATGGCACTTGCTATGAAAAAGATTAGCATCAAACGCTTCACAATTGTCCTCCAAATGCTTGCTGGATGTGACCAACGAGGCCAGCATTGCTGGCCTCGTTGGTCACACCAATCCAGTTTCTTTCCTTTTACCGCACAGTCAGCGGCAAATAGACCATGTAGCGACTCTGCACTGCGACGGTGGTGGTCGCTTCGGCCTGGGCGGGCTTGCTTTCACGGTGGCCGACGTGGTCGGTTGCGACCACGTAGAAGCTGTAGGTCTGGCCGTTCTGTCCGTCAAAGGCCGCTGCCGTAGCGGTCGTGTTCGTCAGCCAGGTTGTCCAGGCCCCTCCGCTCTCTTGCACATAGACCTCGTACGAGGCGACGCCCGAGCCGTTCGCGTCGTCGGCCCCCTGCCAGGTGACGGTGAACGGGGTGGTCGGGGTGACGGCAGGCAGTGCGGTGACGCTGCTGGTGGGGGCCAAGCGGTCGAAGGTGACCAGGGCTTCCTTGGTCGGGTCGGTGCCCTGGCTCTTATCCATCGGGTCAACCTGGTTGGTGTCAATCTCCAGGCTGAAGTCGAACTGGATCGTCGCGATATTGCGGATCGCCGTGCCGCTGGGCAAGCCCGGTTGCGGACGAATGGTGTAGGCGACAAAGCCGCGCCCGCGTCCGGTCGCCGGGTCGGTCTCGGGGGGCAGGAAGCCCTTGTCGACCGTCGGCGGCAGGTTGGTCACGGGATCAATCGAGGTGAAGTTGACGTTCAGTTGGCCGTCTTCGAGCCAGGCTTCGACATGCACCTCAAGCGTAAAGTCGTACTCGTCGTCGGTATAGGTGTAGTCAACGACGGTCTGGAACTCCTGGCGTCCGGGCGGCACCTGAAGCATGACCTCGCCAAAGCCGATCTCGGTCAGTTCCAGGGTGCTCCAGTCGAGGTCGGTCGAAAGCGGGTCACGAATCGTGACAACCTGGGCCGGGGCGGTGGCGTCAGGATAGTTCTCGAAGTCGATGCGGTAGGTCACGAGCGTATCGGCGCGGACGAAATTGCCCGTTCCAAAGCCCGCGACACTGATCTTCTCGTTGGGGTCTTGCGAACCCGCCGAGCCGCCGGCCCCACTGGTGCCACTGCCCGCCGGTGGGTTGGGTGGCGGAATCGGGTCGCGGCTGAACGAGCAGGGGAAGAAGGTCTCGCCCCAGGTCTTCTTCTTATTCAATGCATCGCGTGAGATATCAAGCGCGTCCTTGTGCGGGATGGTTCCTCCCGCCACAAATTCGATCGCTGTCTCGGCATTCTTGGTTCCACTGCGGAGATTGCTGCGCCAGTCGAGCCGTGAGCGCTCGTCGAGCGGATCGTCAATCAGGTTCGCCTCGCGTTTCTTGCGGAGTTCGTCCTGGCCGGCATAGTAGACATCGGCAACGCCACACGCGGTGCGGTACGAGGTATAGGCCCCGATCGCCCATTTGCCGATGACGATCACCGCAAAGGGAATTTCCCCATCCGGGTCAACAAAGCTCATCGGGTTGTTCATCGCGTAGCGGTAGCCATTGAGGTCGCCCGAGCCAAAGCCAAGGGGATCCATCGCATTGAACCGGCCTCGCTGCGCATCATACTGCCGTGCGCGGACATGATGCAGCCCGGTTGAGTCAGCCATTACGCCAAAAGCCCCCATAAACTCGAACGGGTTCGGGATCGTCACATTGCGCAGCGCCGTCTCGCCAAAGGGTCGGTAGGCGTAGGTGTTCTGCACCACCCCGGCGACCCCGGTTACCTCGCTGACATTGCCCATCGGGTCGAAGCTGTAGTAGCTTGCTCCGTCAGTTGCCGACCAGCGCTGAACCAGACTACTCCCGTAGGCGTAGCGCGCCACTAGGCTCCCGTCATTGGCATAGGTGCCAACCGTATTCCCCAGGCCCAGCGGGTCAACGACAGAGTGCGTCACGGCCCCGTTTTCATCAACCGCCACCCGGTTGCCCAGCGCATCGTAGGTGTAGGCCCAGGTGTCGCCGCCACGGGTGACACCGGTTAGCCGATTCTCGTCGTTGTAGGTGTAGACCGTGACGCCGCCAGGGCCTTCGTCGCGGATCAGGTTGCCATCCAGGTCGTAGGTGTAGGTGTGATCGCCAACCGTGGTGGACTGGTTCAGGTTGTTGGTCGCGTACGCTTCTTCCACGCCATTAATGGTGGTGCGTACTCGGTTGCCGACCGCGTCGTATTCGTAGCGCAGATCCTGATCCGCAATCGCTGCCTCACTCGAGGTGAGCGTTGCCCGGAGCAGTTGGCCTACATCATCATAGGTGTAGCGCCACACCCCGTAGTGGCTCTCCATTTCGATCCGTCGCCCACGGCGGTCGTAGGTGTAGACGAAGCGTGCGAGCTCGGTCTCGTCTGGGTTGCGGTTGATCTGACTCAGCAGGCGCCCGGCCGGATCGTACCCATAGGTGGTCACGATCCCGTTGCCCAGTTCCTGGCGGGCCAGGCGCCCCAGTTCGTCGTAGCTGTAGGTCACCAGATCACCGTCGCCGTCGGCAACGCGGCTCAGGCGTCCGGCTTCATCGTAGTGATACGTGACCTGATAGCTCAGTTGATCGGTGCTGGTGCTGCGCCGCCCCACTGTATCATAGGTGAAACTCAGCCAGCGATCCTGCGGGAAGTCAATCCGGGTCAGGTAGTCGTGCTGATCATAGGTGAACGTCGTGGTGCCAGTGGCATCCACGGCGGTGGCAAGATTGCCGCGGGCATCGTAGGTGTACGTCACCGTGCTTGCATCGGCATACGTCTTGCTCGTGATTCGTCCGGCTGCATCATAGGTTGAGGCAAGCGCGTTGCCGCGCCGGTTGGTGCGGGCGGTCGGATTGCCCTGGGCATCGTAGCTCCAGGTTTCGGTGCTGCCATCGGGATGGGCGATGGTGCTCAGGTTGCCTTTTGCATCATAGCTGTAGTTTGTCCGATTGCCAGCGGCATCGGTCACGGCTGCCAGGCGATTGGCCGTCCGCTCATACGCAAAGCGGGTGGTACGCCGCATGGCATCGGTGGTCTCCGTGAGATTGCCGCGCAGGTCATAGGCAAACGTGCTACTTAAACCATCCGGGTCGGTGGTGGCAGTCAGGTTGCCGACATCGTTGAAGGTCATCACCACCGCCTGACCGAGGGCATTTTCGATTTTGACGATGCGGCTCCACGTATCAAAGAAGAAGCGGTTGGTATTGCCGAGCGCATCCGTCATATTGACGCGCCCGCTGCTATAGGTGAAGCTGATCTGCTCCGCGCCCTCGTCACGCGAGGTCGTCGCCAGGCGGCCCAGGGGATCGTAGGTGAAGTTCTGCGTGACGCCATCGGGTTGGCCGATGCTCGTCAGGGCGTGCTGTGCTGCCCCCTCGGTCGCGTAGGTATAGGTCGTCGTTCGTCCATCATCGGTCGTCACGGAAGCCAGGTATGCACCGTTGTAGGTGTAGGTTGTTTGTCGTCCATGCTGATCCGTGATCGTGGCGAGATAGCCCGCCGGGGTGTAGCTGAAGGCGAGGAAGTCGCCCGACGAGTGTTCCAGGCGGGTCATCTGGTCGCCGGTATAGGTGATGGTGATGCGGTTCCCGTTCGGTTCTTCGAGATATTGCAGCTTGCCATCGCGGTAGAACTGGATCAAGCCACTCGCTTCGGTCAAGCGGTAGCCGCCATCAGCCGTTCGTAGTGTCGCCTGATCGCCTGGTTGCGCCAGGTAGCGCCCACTGTAGCGGCTGTCGGGCTGGAAGATGCGTGGTGTCCCGGTCAGATCCGTGATGCTCACCGTGCCATCTTCGCTGACGGTCATCCCCTGGTGCCAGTTGTGCGTCCAGCCTCGCCCGAGATCGCCCAATTCAAAGCGCCGCGACAGGGGCTGCAAGTAACTGCGCTCAAAGGCAATCGTCAATCCCGGCCCTTCAACAACCGCGTCCATCCCACTCGCCAGGACGCGCATCGGGTTCAGGCCGTCCGCCTGACGGAAACTGAAGGCTTGCAAGGTGGTGATGTCGTCGACCCGTTGCCCCAGCCGCGCCAGATACTGCGCGTTCTGACTCAACATCCTGACGTAGTCGCCCCAGGTGTCGCCGGCCAGCGTGGTGTAGTTCGCCCACAGCACGTCCCAGGCATCGGGTTGCACATAGTCAGGCCGCATGCCGTCCTTCAGGGCGGCCCAATCCACCGGGGTGGTATCGTTCGCGTCCAGCACCTTCACTTCCCAGTCGAACGGAGGATAGCGGAAGTCCCAGGGCTTTTGCCAGCCCGCGTAGTAGATCGGGACGCGCCGGGTTTCGCCCGGTTGCAAGACCCCCGGGGTTTCGCCCGCGGCCAGGAATTGCACGTCGTTGGCGAAGCCCTGGGGCATCGCCGAGGTCCAGAAGCCGTCGCTGAGCCGGTGCTGCTCGAGCGTGATGATGGCCCCCGGTTGCCCGTTTTGGGTCGCGGTGACCAGCAGCAGTGGTGCAGGCATCGGGGCGTCGCCGCTATTCGTGTATTCGACAAAGACCGTGGCTAATTGATGGTAGCCAAAGCGGGCCGGTAGGATGAGGTCGAGGTCGAGTTTGGCGGTGCCACCTTCGATCAGGGTGACGGCCGTCGGCAGCGTGGCCGTCTGCGCGTGGTGCGTCACTCGGACGCCATAGACGCCCGCTGGAACTGACCCGGCAGAGAAGGTTGCCCGGGCCGCTGTGTAGCTGTCGACGTCAACGTCTTGCGCCTCATAGACCGTGCCGGTCGACCCGACGAGCGCGATCTCCAGCGGGCTCAGGAAGCCCGCCCCGGTGAGGGCGAGTTCGAGGTCGGCCTGGGTGCCTTGGCGCACCGGGGAACTGCCGGTTAGGGCGAGCGCGGTGAGGTCATACTGGATCGTGTAGCTTCCTGCGCTGGTCGCGTTGCCCGCGATGAGCAGGTACCACTGGCCTGCGGTCGCGGCAGGCACAACGAGTCGTTCGCCGCCGCTGATGCGCTCATCATACGTGCCCCGCGTCGGCAACGCTCCAAAGCGCAGCGAGACTTCCAGGGTTGCGGGCACGCGGCTCGCATCAAGCATGAGATGCTGCCCGTCACCGGTGGCGTTCAGGCGATAGAAGTGCTCGACCCGTCCGGTCGTATAGCTACTGACCTGATCCACCCCGGCTTGCAGCACGGGAACCTGGGCGGTAATCAGGGTAGCCTGTTCATTGTTGAGCCGCCGCAGTTCCAGCACCTGCCAGGTGTCATTGACGACAACGATCAGATTGTAGCTGCCCTCCTCCAGGGTGGGCAGCGTCACCAGGATCGTCTGCTCGTAACTCGCCCCAGGGGCGAGGGTGCGATTGCTGGCGACGGCACCGAGCAGTTGATCGGTGCGGTCAAGCTGGGCATCAGTCGAGAGATAGACCGCGTCTTGCCAGGTGGGGCCAGCGGCACCCTGACCGGTATTCTGCACGCGGTAGCTCAGGCTGGCTGGCTGGCCGACGGCGAGGGTGATTGGCACCGTCACCTGGGTGAGCACCAGGTCGGGCAGGTTGCCCGTATCTGGTACCACCGTAAAGGTCTGCTGATCCGGATACGGGTCGTCCCCCCCGTCGCTGGTCGCGGTATAGGTGACGGTGATTACCCCCGGATTGGGGAAGGCGATCAACCCCGGGGTGCGGGTCGCAAAGCTGCGGCCATCGCCAAAGGTCCAGCGATAGGTGGCCTGCGCATCATCCACGGTGGAGCCGCTAAAGCGCAGCCAGTCTCCGGCGACGAGGGTGCCGTCGCGCCGTGGGGCGAGGATCTGCCCACTGCTCGGCGTCGTGCGCCACGGCGTAAAGAGGACGCCATCGCTCACGGTATCGCCCAGGCCCTCGGGATTGCTCGCGTGACGCGGACCAGTGGCATCGCCCCACCAGGTACTGCGCGCATCCACGTTAGCCGAACTGACATTGCGCACGCCGAAATTGGTATTGCCCTCGATCAGATGGTGGCTGACCACCAGCGCCTCGGCCTGGTTCTGCACCAGGATGCCCGTATCATTGTTGGTCAATTGATTGCGCACGAGCGTATGCGTCCCGGTGCTGCCATTCAAGCGCAGGCCATCGCCGCCCATAGCGCGGATGGAGCTATGCTGGAGCGTGAGGTCACCGGTGCCGGTTTTGAGCAAGCCGACATTATCGTTCCAGCCAGCATAGGCGATGTGGGCATAGCTGAAACTGGCCGTACCCGCATTGCGCACATTGATCCAGCGCCACCAGTTGGGGCCGGGGCCGTTTGCGCCACCATTGTTATTGGCATCCCCACCGACCGTATCATCACGCCATTCGGTGAAATAGATGGGATCCTCGGCGGTGCCCTCGGCGCGCAAGATTCCGTCAACCCAGAAACCACGTAATTGCTGAAACTTCACTACGGTGCCCGGCAGGATGTCCAACTCCCCCGTTGCTCCAACCGTAATATCACTGCTGACAAAGAAGGAGTAGGCCGGATTGAGGTTCCAGGTAACGGGTTGGGTGATCGTGCCGCTGTCCAGGTAGACGTTGATATTGTTGTCAGCGAAGGTGGACGTATTGTCATCGAAGGAGGCATTGATGCCCACCTGCACGCCATAGTTGCTATTGGTAAAACTATTGTTGGCTGACGTGAAGCTGCTGTAGCCTGCCGCAATCCGCAATCCATCGCCGCCAATGTTGCGGATGGTGCTGTGTTGCAGATCCAGCGCCCCGCTCCCTGTCTTGAGAATGCCTACGTTGTCGTTCCAGCCAGCATAAGCAATCGTGCTGTAGGCAAAGGTCGCCGACCCGGCATTTTGCACATTGATCCAACGCCACGAGCTTGTTGACTCCGTCGTGCCGGTGAAGGTGATGGGACTGGTTGGTGTGCCTACGGCGTACAAGGTCCCATTGACCCAGAGCCCGCGTAATTGGGCGACCTCAACGCGTACCCCCGCTTCGACGGTGAGGGTGGTGGTGGCGTTGATGGTGAGGTCGCCAATGAGGCGGAAGGGGTTGCCGGCTGGGCTAAGTAACAGATCGGTGAGGCGCGTGCCTCCATTGATGCCGACGGCTGCGGTGCCGTTGCCCGTAAAGGTATTACCGGTATAGCCAAAGCTGTCATTGACATCTTGCAGAATGCCATAGGAGGTATTGTTGCTGAAGCTGTTGCTCTGACCACTGACCTGTCCGGCATTGATGAGGCGGAGGCCCGACGCAGTGTTGCTAACGAGCGAGGTATTGTTCAAGGTAACCCCACCGGTGTTCCCGGCAACCCGCAGGCCATCACCACCCGTATGACGGATGGTCGTGTGCTGGATGCCCAGATCACCTGTGCCACCCTTGAGCAGTCCCACCGAGTCATTCCACCCCGCATAGGCGATGTGGGCGTGGCTGAAACTGGCCGTGCCAGTGGTACGTACATTGATCCAGCGCCACCAGTTGGCAGCAGGAATGGTCGCGTCGCCGTCATTATTGGCATCACCGCCAACGGTATCATCACGCCAGTCGGTGAAATAGATGGGATCCTCGGCGGTGCCCTCGGCGCGCAAGCTCCCGTCAACCCAGAGACCACGTAATTGCTGAAACTTCACCACGGTGCCCGGCAGGATGTCCAACTCTCCCGTTGCGTCAACCACAATATCACTGCTGACAAAGAAGGAATAGGCCGGATTGAGGTTCCAGGTAACGGGTTGGGTGATCGTGCCGCCGTCCAGGTAGACGTTGATATTGTTGTCAGCGAAGGTGGACGTCGTGTCATCGAAGGAGGCATTGATGCCCAACCGCACGCCATAGTTGCTATTGGCAAAGCTATTGTTGGCCGAGGTGAAACTGCTGTAGCCTGCCGCGATCCGTAGGCCATCGCCGTTGTTATTGCGGATGGTGCTGTGTTGCAGATCCAGCGCCCCGCTCCCTGCCTTGAGAATGCCAGCCGAGTCATTCCAGCCAGCATAGGCAATCGTGCTATAGGCAAAGGTCGCTGACCCGGCATTTTGCACCGCGATGAACCGCCACCAGTTCGCCGTCTCTGTCGTGCCGGTGAAGGTGATGGGACTGGTTGGCGTCCCCACGGCGTGCAAGGTGCCATTGACCCAGAGCCCGCGTAATTGGGCGACCTCAACGTGAACTCCCGCCTCGACCGTGAGGGTGGTGGTGGCAGTGATGGTGGTGTCGCCAATAATGCGGAAGGGGTTGCCGTCCGGGCTGAGCAGCATATCGGTGAGGCGCGTGCCCCCATTGATGCCGACGGCTGCGGTACCGTTGCCGGTAAAGGTATTGCCCGTATAGCCAAAGCTGTCATTGACATCTTGCAGAATGCCATAGGAGGTATTGTTGCTGAAGCTGTTGCTCTGACCACTGACCTGTCCGGCATTGATGAGGCGGAGGCCCGACGCAGTGTTGCTAACGAGCGAGGTATTGTTCAAGGTAACCCCACCGGTGTTCCCGGCAACCCGCAGGCCATCACCACCCGTATGACGGATGGTCGTGTGCTGGATGCCCAGATCACCTGTGCCACCCTTGAGCAGTCCCACCGAGTCATTCCACCCCGCATAGGCGATGTGGGCGTGGCTGAAACTGGCCGTGCCAGTGGTACGTACATTGATCCAGCGCCACCAGTTGGCAGCAGGAATGGTCGCGTCGCCGTCATTATTGGCATCACCGCCAACGGTATCATCACGCCAGTCGGTGAAATAGATGGGATCCTCGGCGGTGCCCTCGGCGCGCAAGCTCCCGTCAACCCAGAGACCACGTAATTGCTGAAACTTCACCACGGTGCCCGGCAGGATGTCCAACTCTCCCGTTGCGTCAACCACAATATCACTGCTGACAAAGAAGGAATAGGCCGGATTGAGGTTCCAGGTGACCGGTTGGGTGATCGTGCCGCTGTCCAGGTAGACGTTGATGGTGTTGTCAGCGAAAGTGGACGTATTGTCATCGAAGGAGGCATTGATGCCCACCCGCACGCCATAGTTGCTATTGGTAAAACTATTGTTGGCCGACGTGAAGTTGCTGTAGCTTGCCGCAATCCGCAATCCGTCGCCACCAATGTTGCGGATCGTACTGTGTTGCACGTTTAGTGCCCCACTACCGCTCTTGAGAATGCCCGCGTTTTCGTTCCAGCCGGCATAGGCAATCGTGCTATAGGCAATGGTTGCCGACCCGGCATTTTGCACCGCGATGAACCGCCACCAGTCTGTTTGCTCTGTCGTGCCGGTGAAGGTGATCGGGTTCTCTGCCGTCCCAACGGCTTGCAAGGTGCCATTGACCCAGAGGCCCATAAGCTGGGCAAATTGAACCACCACCCCGGGTTCAATCGTGAGCGTGACGCCCGCAGCCACGGTCACATCGCCGGTGACCCGATACGGGCTATTCGCCAGCGTCCAGGTGGTATTGCTGTTGATGGTGCCGCTGACATCAATCGCAGCAGGAGGATATTCAACCGGCGTATTGCCTGTGGTCTCACGTGCTCCGCTAGTTCTCGTGATACTGGCCGCCACTGGGCTATTGCTCAGGGCAACAAATATGCCCACACAGAGTAGACTGAGCACAAAATGGGGGATACGACGTAGAGCCATCGTGGTGTCTCCTTTGAACCACGTTGCATGTCGCCCCCGTTCATGCCCTTACGTTGCCCTGGCATGTTCCGCTATGCTTGAAGTGCCGTTTGACCCCTGGGATTGGCATGCATGTGATACTGGTTTCAGACGATCATTTCTGGCGCTGGGCCCACCCCAACGCAGTCTCCCTCATGGTACCGCACCTGGTTCACAAAAAAGAAACAGTGTTGCAACCACTGGTTACAACACTATTATGTAAATAAAGACACTCTTAACCTGCATAAGCAGAAGATGCGATTGTCCTCAGATCTTCACCTCACCGATGGTGGCGCAAACGGCCAGTTTAGCTGGCCGTTTGCGCCACGAGCTCTTATCCCACCCTTACCGCACAGTCAGCGGCAAATAGACCATGTAGCGACTCTGCACCGTGACGGTGGTGGTCGCTTCGGCCTGGGCGGGCTTGTTTTCGCGGTGGCCGACGTTGTCGGTTGCGACCACGTAGAAGCTGTAGGTCTGGCCGTTCTGTCCGTCAAAGGCCGCTGCCGTAGCGGTCGTGTTCGTCAGCCAGGTTGTCCAGGCCCCTCCGCTCTCTTGCACATAGACCTCGTACGAGGCGACGCCCGAGCCGTTCGCGTCGTCGGCCCCCTGCCAGGTGACGGTGAACGGGGTGGTCGGGGTGACGGCAGGCAGTGCGGTGACGCTGCTGGTGGGGGCCAAGCGGTCGAAGGTGACCAGGGCTTCCTTGGTCGGGTCGGTGCCCTGGCTCTTATCCATCGGGTCAACCTGGTTGGTGTCAATCTCCAGGCTGAAGTCGAACTGGATCGTCGCGATATTGCGGATCGCCGTGCCGCTGGGCAAGCCCGGTTGCGGACGAATGGTGTAGGCGACAAAGCCGCGCCCGCGTCCGGTCGCCGGGTCGGTCTCGGGGGGCAGGAAGCCCTTGTCGACCGTCGGCGGCAGGTTGGTCACGGGATCAATCGAGGTGAAGTTGACGTTCAGTTGGCCGTCTTCGAGCCAGGCTTCGACATGCACCTCAAGCGTAAAGTCGTACTCGTCGTCGGTATAGGTGTAGTCAACGACGGTCTGGAACTCCTGGCGTCCGGGCGGCACCTGAAGCATGACCTCGCCAAAGCCGATCTCGGTCAGTTCCAGGGTGCTCCAGTCGAGGTCGGTCGAAAGCGGGTCACGAATCGTGACAACCTGGGCCGGGGCGGTGGCGTCAGGATAGTTCTCGAAGTCGATGCGGTAGGTCACGAGCGTATCGGCGCGGACGAAATTGCCCGTTCCAAAGCCCGCGACACTGATCTTCTCGTTGGGGTCTTGCGAACCCGCCGAGCCGCCGGCCCCACTGGTGCCACTGCCCGCCGGTGGGTTGGGTGGCGGAATCGGGTCGCGGCTGAACGAGCAGGGGAAGAAGGTCTCGCCCCAGGTCTTCTGCCGGTCGGTTGCACTCCATGCGACATCGACCACTGTCTCGACGGTTGTTCCAGCTGCCGATCCAATGGTGGTTCCGACTGTTTCGCCAGCCACAAACTCGATCACCGTCTCGGCGTTCCTCATTCCGCTGTGAAGGCTGTCCTTTGAAGTAAGGCGGGCGCGATCATCCCAGGGGTCATCAATCAGTTCAGCCTCACGCCGCTGGCGCAACTGATCCTGACCAGCGTGGTAAACATCGACGACCCCGCAAGAGGTGCGGTAGGTGGCATAGGACCAAATGAGGAGCGCAAAGGGGAACTCGCCGTCAGGGTCAATGAAGCTGACCGGGTTGCCCATGGCGTAGCGGTAGCCGTTCAGGTCACCTGAGGCAAAGCCCAGCGGATCAAGGGAGTAGAATCGCCCCTGCGCCGCATCGTACTGGCGCGCTCGCATATGGTGCAGGCCGGTTGGGTCGGCCAAGACCCCAAACGCACCCATGAACTCGAACGGGTTGGCGATGGTCGCGGTGCGCAGGATCGTTTCGCCGAAAGGCCGGTAGGCGTAGTCGTTCTGCACCACTGTGCTTGCGTTGGTCAATTCGCTGGCGTTGCCCAGCGGGTCGAAGCTGTAGAAGCTCGTCCCCTCGCTCGCCGTCCAACGCTGCAGTAGGCTGTTCCCGTAGCTGTAGCGTGCCTGCAGCTCGCCGTCAGCAGCGTAGGTCGCTACAGCATTGCCCAGGCCCAACGGGTCTACGACGTAGTGGGTCACGGCCCCATTTTCGTCTACGGCCACCCGGTTGCCCAGTGCGTCGTAGGTGTAGGTCCAGGTGTCGCCGCCACGGGTTACCCCGATCAGGCGATTGTCGTCGCTGTAGGTGTAGACCGTGACGCCACCCGGCCCTTCGTCGCGGATCAGGTTGCCGTCAAGATCGTAGGTATAGGTGTGCTCACCGACGCTGGTGTACTGGTTGAGGGCGTTGGCGTCATAGCTCGTCTCAACCCCGTTGACGGTCGTGCGCACGCGGTTGCCCAGTGTGTCGTAGGTATAGCGCAGATCCTGGTCAGCAATCGCCGGATCACTCGATGTCAGCGTGGCCTGCAACAGTTGCCCCGCATCGTCGTAGGTGTAGCGCCACATCCCGTAGTGAGTCTCCATCTCGATGCGCCGCCCACGGCGGTCGTAGGTGTAGACGAAGCGCGAGAGCTCGCTCTCGTCTGGTTTGGCATTGACGAGGCTCAGCAGTCGCCCAGCCGCATCATAGCTGTAGGTCGTCACGACGCCATTGCCGAGCGTCTGGGTCGCCAGACGTCCGCTGGCATCGTAGGTGTAGCGCACAAGATCATCCTCGGCGTCGGCCACTTGGCTCAGGCGACCTGCCTCGTACGTGTAGGTGAGCTCGTAGCCCAGTTGATCAGTGCTGGTCGTGCGCCGCCCTGCCGCATCGTAGCTGAAGCTCAGCCAGCGGTCGTGGGGGAAGTTGATGCGGGTCAGGACGTCATGCTCGTTGTAGCTCAGGGTTGTTGTGCCCGAAGCATCCACTGCCTCGATTAGGTTGCCGCGGGCGTCGTAGCGGTAGGTTACCACGCTCGCATCGGCGTAGGTCTTGCTGGTGGTGCGCCCGGCGGTATCGTAGGCATAGCTAATCGCGTTCCCGCGCCGGTTCGTCCAGGTGGTCGGGTTCCCCCGAGCGTCGTAGCTCCACTGTTCACGACTCGTGTCGGGGTAGGTGATCGCGTTCAGGTTGCCGCGCTCGTCGTAACTGTATGCGGTACGGTTGCCCGCCGGGTCGGTGACCGCACCGAGGAGGTTCTGGCTGCGCTCGTAGACAAAGCGGGTCGTGCGGCGTAGGGCGTCGGTCGCTTCGGTGAGGTTGCCGCGGATGTCGTAGCCGAAGGTGGTACTCAGCCCAGTTGGGTCGGTGACGGAGACGAGCCGACCAATTGTGTTGAAGTGCAGCACGACCGCTTCACCCAACGCATTCTCGATCTTGGCGGCTCGGCCCCACGCATCAAAGAAGGATCGGCTGGTGTGGCCCAACGCATCGGTCATGCTCACCCGCCCATTCGCGTAGGCGAAGCTGAGGCGTTCCTGCTCAGCGTCGCGGTAGGTGCTCGCTAGCCGCCCCTGTGCGTCGTAGGTGAAGGTGTAGGTCACACCGTCGGGCTGGCCGACGCTGGTCAGGGCGTGGTTGGCCGCTCCCGTGTTGCCGTAGCTGTAGGTCGTGACCTGCCCATCGAATGCGGTGACGCTGGTCAGTTGCTCGCCCGTATAGCTGTAACTGGTCTGCCGCCCGTCCTGATCGGTGATCGAGGTGAGGTAGCCCGCAGCGTTGTAGCTCAAGTCGAGTGCTCCACCCGCCGAGTGGCTTAGCCGGGTCAGGTGGACATCAGTGTAGGCGCAGGTGATGCGGTTGCCGTTGGGGTCTTCCACATACTGCAGCTTGCCCTCACGGTAGAACTGGACGAGGCCGCTGGTTTCGGTCAGCAGGTGCCCGCCATCAGCGGCGCGCAAGATGCCCTGGTCACCCGGTTGCGCCAGGTAGCGCCCGCTGTAGCGGCTATCCGGCTGGAAGATGCGCGGTGTGCCGGTGAGATCGATGATGCTCACCGTGCCATCCGTGCTCACGGTGATCTGCTGGTTCCAGTTATGTGTCCAGCCGCGCCCGAGGTCGCCGAGTTCAAAGCGTCGCGAGATCGGTTGGTGGTAGCTGCGTTCGAAGCTGATGCCTACGCCTGGTGCCTGAACGCTGCCATCAATGCCGTTCGCCAAGACGCGGATGGGACTCAGGCCGTCTGCCTGACGGAAACTGAAGGCTTGCAACGTGGTGATGTCGTCGACCCGCTGCCCCAGTCGCGCCAGGTACTGCGCGTTCTGACTCAGCATCCTGACGTAGTCGCCCCAGGTGTTGCCCGCCAGCGCGGTATAGTTCGCCCACACAACCTCCCATGCGTCAGGCTGCATGTAGTCAGGCCGCATGCCGTCCTTCAGGGCGGCCCAATCCACGGGCGTCGTGTCGGTCGCGTCCAGCACCTTCACTTCCCAGTCAAAGGGTGGGTAGCTGAAGTCCCACGGTCGTTGCCAGCCGGCATAATACACCGGCACCCGTCGGGTTTCGCCCGGTTGCAAGACGCCTGGGGTCTCGCCTGCCGCCAGGAATTGTACGTCGTTGGCGAAGCCCTGGGGCATCGCCGAGGTCCAGAAGCCGTCACTGAGCCGGTGCTGCTCAAGCGTGATGATGGCCCCCGGTTGCCCGTTTTGGGTGGCGGTGACCAGCAGCAGTGGCGCGGGCATCGGGGCGTCGCCGCTATTCGTGTATTCGACAAAGACCGTGGCTAATTGATGGTAGCCAAAGCGGGCCGGTAGGATGAGGTCGAGGTCGAGTTTGGCGGTGCCACCTTCGATCAGGGTGACGGCCGTCGGCAGCGTGGCCGTCTGCGCGTGGTGCGTCACCCGGACGCCATAGACGCCCGCTGGCACCGTGCCCGCCGGGAAGGTCGCCCGTGCGGCGGTGGAGCTATCAACGTCAACTGCTTGCGCCTCATAGACCGTGCCGGTCGGCCCGACCAGCGCGATCTCCAGCGGGCTCAGGAAGCCTGCGCCAGTCAGGGCAAGCTCGAGGTCGGCCTGGGTGCCCTGGCGCGCCGGGGCACTGCCGGTCAGGGCGAGCGCGGTGAGGTCATACTGGATTGTGTAGGTGCCATCCGTCGTCGCGTTGCCGGCGATCAGCAGGTACCACTGCCCCGCCGTCGCGGCGGGCACAACCAGGCGCTCGCCACCGCTGATGCGCTCATCATACGTGCCCCGCGTTGGCAACGCCCCAAAGCGCAGCGAGACCTCCAGGGTCGTGGGCACCCGGCTCGCATCCAGTACGAGGTGCTGGCCGTCACCCGTGGCGTTCAGGCGATAGAAGTGCTCGACCCGTCCGGTCGTATAGCTACTGACCTGATCCACCCCGGCTTGCAGCACGGGAACCTGGGCGGTAATCAGGGTAGCCTGTTCATTGTTGAGCCGCCGCAGTTCCAGCACCTGCCAGGTGTCATTGACGACAACGATCAGATTGTAGCTGCCCTCCTCCAGGGTGGGCAGCGTCACCAGGATCGTCTGCTCGTAACTCGCCCCAGGGGCGAGGGTGCGATTGCTGGCGACGGCACCGAGCAGTTGATCGGTGCGGTCAAGCTGGGCATCAGTCGAGAGATAGACCGCGTCTTGCCAGGTGGGGCCAGCGGCACCCTGACCGGTATTCTGCACGCGGTAGCTCAGGCTGGCTGGCTGGCCGACGGCGAGGGTGATTGGCACCGTCACCTGGGTGAGCACCAGGTCGGGCAGGTTGCCCGTATCTGGTACCACCGTAAAGGTCTGCTGATCCGGATACGGGTCGTCCCCCCCGTCGCTGGTCGCGGTATAGGTGACGGTGATTACCCCCGGATTGGGGAAGGCGATCAACCCCGGGGTGCGGGTCGCAAAGCTGCGGCCATCGCCAAAGGTCCAGCGATAGGTGGCCTGCGCATCATCCACGGTGGAGCCGCTAAAGCGCAGCCAGTCTCCGGCGACGAGGGTGCCGTCGCGCCGTGGGGCGAGGATCTGCCCACTGCTCGGCGTCGTGCGCCACGGCGTAAAGAGGACGCCATCGCTCACGGTATCGCCCAGGCCCTCGGGATTGCTCGCGTGACGCGGACCAGTGGCATCGCCCCACCAGGTACTGCGCGCATCCACGTTAGCCGAACTGACATTGCGCACGCCGAAATTGGTATTGCCCTCGATCAGATGGTGGCTGACCACCAGCGCCTCGGCCTGGTTCTGTACCAGGATACCCGTCGCATTGTTCGTCAACTGATTGCGCACCAGCGTATGTGCCCCGGTGCTGCCATTCAAGCGCAGGCCATCGCCGCTCGTCTGGCGAATGGTGCTGTGCTGGAGGGTGAGGTCACCGGTACCGCTCTTGACCAGGCCCGCATCACCACCATACTCCCACCAGCCAGCATAGGCAAGGGTGACATACGTCAGGCTGGCGCTGCCCGCATGCCGTACCTCAATATGGTTCCACCAGTCGCTCGCGGGTGAGGTAGCGGTCCCATCGTTGTTGGCATCCCCACCTACCGTATCATCACGCCACGAGGTGAAGAAGATCGGAGCCGCAGCGGTGCCCTCGGCACGTAGCATGCCATCTACCCAGAGCATACGGTATTGGGCCAACTTGACTACCGTGCCCGGCAGGATCGTGAGTTCGCCAGCCTCCCCGACGGTCACATTGTTGCTGACATAGAAGGAGTAAGCCGGATTGAGGTTCCAGGTGACCGGTTGGGTGATCGTGCCGCCTTCCAGATAGACATCCATACCATTGTCGGCAAAGGTGGAGGTATTGTCATCGAAGGAGGCATTCAGGCCGACGACCACGCCGGTGGTATTGTTGGTGAAGCGATTGTTGGCCGAGGTGAAACTGCTCGAGCCTGCGGCAATCCGTAACCCCTCACCGTGGATCGCGTGAATGGTGCTGTGTTGAATGTCCAGGGCTCCGGTACCCGTTTTGCTTAACCCGGCATTGCCGCCATACTCCCAGTAGCCAGCATTGGCGATGGTGACATAGGCGAACGTGCCCGAGCCAGCATTCTGGATGTGGATGCTGTTCCACCAATCGGGGGTTTCGGTCGTCCCTGTGAAGGTGATGGGGAGGGTTGACGTGCCCACAGCGTGGATGGTCCCGTTGACCCAGAGGCCACGGAATTGCGTGAATTCGACCTGCACCCCTGATTCGACCGTCAGGGTGGTGGTAGCGGTGATGGTGGTGTTGCCAATGATGCGGAAGGGGTTGCCCGCTGGGCTGAGCAACATATCGGTGAGCCGCGTGCCGCCATTGATGCCGACCGCCGCCGTGCCGTTGCCTGCAAAGGCATTGCCGGTATAGCCAAAGCTGTCATTGACATCCTGCAGCAGGCCGTAGGCGCTATTGTCCTGGAAACGGTTCCCCTGACCACTGACCTGACCGGCGGTCGCGAGGCGCATCCCGGTGGTGTTGCTGACCAGTAGGGTGTCGGTCAAGGCAACCAGACCGGTGTTTCCGGCAACGCGCAAGCCATCGCCACTGGTCTGGCGGATGGTACTGTGCTGGAGGGTGAGGTCACCGGTACCGCTCTTGACCAGGCCCGCATCACCACCATACTCCCACCAGCCAGCATAGGCAAGGGTGACATACGCCAGGCTGGCGTTACCCGCATTCCGTACCTCAATATGGTTCCACCAGTCGCTCGTGGGTGAGCTAGCTGTCCCGTCGTTGTTGGCATCCCCGCCGACGGTATCATCACGCCAGTCCGTGAAGAAGATCGGAGCCGCAGCGGTGCCCTCGGCACGCAGCATGCCATCCACCCAGAGGATGCGGTACTGGGCAAACTTGACCACCGTGCCCGGCAGGATCGTGAGCTCGCCAGCCTCCCCGACGGTCACATTGTTGCTGACATAGAAGGAATAAGCCGGATTGAGGTTCCAGGTGACCGGTTGGGTGATCGTGCCGCCTTCCAGATAGACATCCATACCATTGTCGGCAAAGGTCGAGGTATTGTCATCGAAGGAGGCATTCACACCCACAACCACGCCGGTGGTATTGTTGGTGAAGCGATTGTTGGCCGACGTGAACCTGCTCGAGCCTGCGGCGATCCGCAACCCTTCACCGTGGGTTGCGTGAATGGTGCTGTGCTGAATGTCCAGGGCTCCGGTACCCGTTTTGCTTAACCCGGCATTGCCGCCATACTCCCAGTAGCCAGCATTGGCGATGGTGACATAGGCGAACGTGCCCGAGCCAGCATTCTGGATGTGGATGCTGTTCCACCAATCGGGGGTTTCGGTCGTCCCTGTGAAGGTGATGGGGAGGGTTGACGTGCCCACAGCGTGGATGGTCCCGTTGACCCAGAGGCCACGGAATTGCGTGAATTCGACCTGCACCCCTGATTCGACCGTCAGGGTGGTGGTAGCGGTGATGGTGGTGTTGCCAATGATGCGGAAGGGGTTGCCCGCTGGGCTGAGCAACATATCGGTGAGCCGCGTGCCGCCATTGATGCCGACCGCCGCCGTGCCGTTGCCTGCAAAGGCATTGCCGGTATAGCCAAAGCTGTCATTGACATCCTGCAGCAGGCCGTAGGCGCTATTGTCCTGGAAACGGTTCCCCTGACCACTGACCTGACCGGCGGTCGCGAGGCGCATCCCGGTGGTGTTGCTGACCAGTAGGGTGTCGGTCAAGGCAACCAGACCGGTGTTTCCGGCAACGCGCAAGCCATCGCCACTGGTCTGGCGGATGGTACTGTGCTGGAGGGTGAGGTCACCGGTACCGCTCTTGACCAGGCCCGCATCACCACCATACTCCCACCAGCCAGCATAGGCAAGGGTGACATACGTCAGGCTGGCGCTGCCCGCATGCCGTACCTCAATATGGTTCCACCAGTCGCTCGCGGGTGAGGTAGCGGTCCCATCGTTGTTGGCATCCCCGCCGACGGTATCATCACGCCAGGAGGTGAAGTAGATCGGTGCCTCGGCGGTACCCTCGGCACGCAGCATGCCATCCACCCAGAGCATACGGTATTGGGCCAACTTGACCACCGTGCCCGGCAGGATCGTGAGCTCGCCAGCCTCCCCGACGGTCACATTGTTGCTGACATAGAAGGAATAAGCCGGATTGAGGTTCCAGGTGACCGGTTGGGTGATCGTGCCGCCTTCCAGATAGACATCCATACCATTGTCGGCAAAGGTCGAGGTATTGTCATCGAAGGAGGCATTCACACCCACAACCACGCCGGTGGTATTGTTGGTGAAGCGATTGTTGGCCGACGTGAACCTGCTCGAGCCTGCGGCGATCCGCAACCCTTCACCGTGGGTTGCGTGAATGGTGCTGTGCTGAATGTCCAGGGCTCCGGTACCCGTTTTGCTTAACCCGGCATTCCCGCCAGACTCCCAATAGCCGGCATAGGCGATGGTGACATAGGCGAACGTGCCCGAGCCAGCATTCTGGATGTGGATACTGTTCCACCAATCGAGGGTTTCGGTCGTACCCGTGAAGGTGATCGGGTTCGCCGCCGTCCCAACGGCGTTGAGCGTCCCATCCACCCAGAGGCCACGGAATTGGTTAAACTGAACCACCACCCCCGGCTCAATCGTGAGCGTGACCCCTGCGGCCACGGTCACATTGCCGGTGACCCGATACGGGCTATTCGCGAGCGTCCAGGTGGTATTGCTGCTGATTGTGCCGCTGACATCAACCGCAGCAGGAGGATATGCAAATGGCGTATTGGCTGTGGTTTCAAGCGCTTCGGCGGGCCTCATGACACTGGCCGCCACCGGGCTACTGCTCAGGGCAACCAAGAGCCCCACACAGAGCAGGCTCAACACAAAACGGGGGATACAACGCATAGCCATCGTGGTGTCTCCTTTGCACCACGTTACACGTCGCCCCCTTGCTTGCTCGGCTTCCTCGCGTGCTTCCCTACACTGTTGATACAGTCTGACCTATGGGGTCGATATGTATGTGGTACTAGTTTCAGACGATCATTCCCGGCGCTGGGCGCAACCCAACGCAGTTTACCTCATGGTACCGCACATGCTCCACAAAAAAGAAACAGTGTTGCAACCACTGGTTGCAACACTATTATGTAAATAAAAATCGTTGTAACTTGCGTAAACCGTTGCCAACACGCATAACCTGTGCCAGCGAGGGGTGAGCGCGAAGCGCTCACCCCTCGCTGGCTCTTTCCCCCTATCGCGCAAGAAATGGCACAAAGACTCGCTGCACACGACTCAAGACTAGATCAAGATCCGTCACTTCTGGCGGTACTCCAACCACCGGGCTTACCAGCGTGGTGTAACCAGTCGCCTCGACTCGTACATACCAGCAACCCTCCGACACATCCCACCCGTAATAGCCCGTTGCATCAGTATGTTGGAAGGAGATCTCAGGGGCAACCGGGGTCAGTTCCGGGTTTACAATCGTGCCCAGATCCGTTGGTGCAGGTTGACTCCACGGGGCGTCAGCCGCCTTCGAAAGGTGTGATTCACACGTATTCGGACGGGTGTCCGTTGGTCCGGTGCGTGGCATCCAGCCCGGGACATGGAAGAGGGTCACGCGTGCGCCTACAACTGGTGCGCCTGTCTCGGCGTCACTCACGATCCCACTTGGATCAAAGAGTACAATCTGTCCGATTGGTAGCGTCTCATCGTTGCCGTTACACGTGTAGGCTACAGTCAGCGTTCCGCTGCCAACATCATCGGCAGGAACGACGCCCTGATAGACGTCAGTATCAATCTTCTCCATTGGGTAGTTGCTATCAGGCGGTGACAGGATCAACCGCACATTGCTAGGCTCTACGCCCCCCGGACAGGTGATCGTCACGGTTGTGGTAATGGCCGTCACATTGCCGCGTGTCTGCCGAATGCTGACCGTCCCATCTGGCCGGAAATCAACAGTGCCACTTCCCGACTCGACGGTTGCCGCTGGCGGGCGCGGGGTGTACATCACCGCATCAATGCCAGGACGCACGCTAGCCAGCGTCACTGTGACCGGGGTCGAAAATTCAGCCGAAACCTTGTTGTCGTAGTACTGCGGGACATAATAGTGCGTTGGGTCAACAAACTGCACCCGATAGTCAATCCCCCGACCGAGGCCTCCGAACTGATAGTTACCGACTGCATCGCTCGCGGTCTGACCAACGAGCAACCACTGCATTTCGCCGTGACCGTGTGGGTCTTCTCCCCCCAGCGCTCGATAGAGATGCACTTCTATCCCGGCCAAGGGACGCGCTGTTGCCCCAAGGTCAGCCGCGAGCCCCAAGAAGCCCCGCCCGGCGGCGCTGCTCTCTTCCGTCGTCACTTGCCCACTAATGCCGCCGGCCTCGGCTCCACAGACAAGCCCGGTTCCTTCATAGATCTCAACATCCTCAAGCCAATCAGCGACTGGCCCACTCGCTGGTTCGCACCAACCTGTATTGTAGAAGGTCAACGGGGCCTCAAAATAGAAGATGCCGCTCTCCCCCAGTTTGGTCAGCCCGGTCAAAAACGCTGGCACTTCCCCGGTCAGGGGGTTATTGTGCAGATGCAGCGTGTCGAGGTTGTCCAGGTTGCCAAGCTCGGTAGGCAGGCTTGCCAGTTCATTGTTATTCAGATAGAGACCCCGCAGTGCGCTCAATGAGCCCAGGGTTGTTGGCAAACTAGTCAACCGATTCCCCGAGAGATCCATCCAGTCGAGTTGGCTGAGGGTGCCGAGCGAGGCAGGCACACTGGTCAACTGGTTGTTGTCGATCCACAGAAAGGTCATGCGATTCAACTGACCGATGCTTTCAGGCAAGCTTGTCAATTGGTTGCGCGATATCATGAGCTGTGCGAGTTGGATCAGATTACCAAGATTCTCGGGCAACCCGGTGATCTGATTATTCGATAAAAAGAGATAATTGAGCTTACTGAGTTGACTGAACTCAGGCGGGATCGCGCCCTTCAGTCTGTTATTAGGCAGGCTTATTTGACTTACATAATTCTCACCGGGTACGCACCAGATCCCGTGCCAGGTACAGGCTTCGGTGGTTGTCAGCCAGTTGGTATTATTCGTCCAGTTGGGGCCATCAGTTGCCTGGTAGAAGGCAACCAGCCCTTCACACTCTTCCTGTGAAACGTCGGTGACCGTTGCACAATCAAACTCCTCCTGAACTGTCCCACCAGGAGGCGCAGCCAGCAGACTCATCCCGCCTGAAAGCAACAGGCTCAGCGCAAGGATAAAGCCAAGGTGCCGCATCCATTTCATCGTAGACATCATTCTTCCCCTTTATCTATAGTGTGTCAACGAAGCTTCCCGCTATGTTGTCACCCTGAGCGGAGCGAAGGGTCTCAGGCGTCCCAATGGCAGGGATGCTTCGCCAGAAGAGCCTTCCTCATCATAGCGTCTTTTCAGGGGATGGTGAAAAAAGGTTTCCTTACACTTTGTTGTTATTTAATAATGCATGTAAAAAACCATGAAAGGGATGTATCGCCTGGGAAAACCTGCCAAAAGCTCGCCATACGGGGTGCTTATGCCTCAGGCTTAGCTGCTGTCTTGGGGAACCTCTCTGGCATCTGCTCAAGGACAAAGAGGTTGCCAGCCACCACACAGAGCGGGATCGCGAAGAGATTGACCAGTGGGATCGAGACGAGCACAAAGGCGACGACCCCGAAACTCAGGCTGGCGGGCATCGTTGCCCGAACGGTACCGAGTTTTTGGCGAAAGCTGAAGCGCCGCCGTTCCTGGGGCCCATCAAAAAAATCAAGGCACGAAAGCACGCCCCCCAGGCCAAACCATAAAGTGGCAAAGAGCCCCCCCCCTAGCCCTGGAATGAGCAACAGGGGTACCGTACAAAGCCACCCCACCAGCAAAAGCAGCAACTTCTTGCCTTCAAAAAGCAGTGCCCGCCAGACATCATAGATCATCTCGGTGGCCTTGGGTTTCGCGGGGCGCGGCCGATCACCAAGGATCATGCGCTCTAATTCTTCCGAAAGCTGGCTATACCAGGGGGCCCCCAGTACCACCCCAAAACGCACCAGCAAAAAACCAATTGTGATGGCCAACCCGACAGCCAGCACGACGCCGAGGATCGCCAGCACAACCCCGCTCAACACGGTGCTCTGGTCAAGTCGGGCCTGAAGTTGTTGCATCAAGGCCACAAATAACCCGAGGTAGAGCAACGCTCCCACCACCAGATTGACCAGCACCGGGATCACGATATACCCCCAGAGGCGACGCGTCTGATTGATCAGTTGGAGTGCTCGGAAAGGATAGATTACGCCAGCCAGCAAGTCCATAGGATCTCCATCTCTCTGTAACTCACGTTAGTATTGTGTATCATGACATCATCTGACGTGACGTGCAACTCGTGTGCCGGGTCTTTTTTCTCTCCAGGAATAGCGCAACTTTTCCTCTTTGCGACCTCTTAGAATGCAGCATAATGCATTATATGTAAATCGCAAGATAGTTCTACTGTAATGCAGAACACATCATTTGTGGCGTTATCTTCACATAACTCTGCTTGTTGATGGGCGATGGTGCAAGCCGTTTGGTTGACACAAAAGCAAAGAGCGCTATAATAAGGAAAAGCTCTTTCCTGCACAGGGGTCCCCTAGAAGGTTATGAGGCATGGGACAGATTTTTCCCCGTAACGCCAATCTACTGGCCCGGCTGAGCATTTTTGCCAGCCTCCTGCTGATCGCCGAGATCGCCCTGATTACCGCCGTCTATTTCCGCTCCAACTATTTTCGACAGATTAATGTTGCTGTCGAGCAGCCAGTGGCTTTTAGCCATCAGATTCATGCTGATAATCTGGGTATTGATTGCCGTTATTGCCATGTCTCGGTCAATCAGTCCTATTTTGCCAACATCCCTGCCACTGAGACCTGTATGACCTGTCACTCGCAGATTCTGACCTACAGCCCCAATCTCGCACTCGTGGTTGAGAGCTATGAAACGGGTCTGCCGATCCTCTGGGAGACGGTGCATAAGGTGCCTGATTTTGTCTATTTCAACCATGCGATCCACGTCAATAAGGGTGTGGGTTGCTCGACATGCCATGGTCAGGTCAATGAAATGCCCGTGGTCTGGCAAACTCAGGCCTTCTATATGGGTTGGTGTCTCAATTGCCACCGTAACCCTGAAGAGTATCTCCGCCCTCGCGACGAAGTCTACAACATGGAATATGTCCAGCCTGCCAATCAAACGGCCCTTGGGCAGCAACTTGTCGCTGAGTATGGTGTGATGCATCCCGATCAGTTGACGAACTGTTGGGTGTGCCATCGGTAACCCTGAATCACCTAGCATCCCCTCTGCCTGTGGGATGCCTTCTTGTTGGAGACTGTGAAGGTTGCACAAGAGCCTCAGGTTGAATGCTATGGTTCAACTTCCGTGAGCATTGTGGTGAAACGTAGGCCGTAGCTCAGACAATGTAGTTCCTCGTTCGGAAGGTGCTGGTACCTTCCCCTCGCCGAGCGATAAACTACCCAGAAGTAAAGCGACAGTGGCAATGACAAGCACCACCCCGAATTCTGACCTCGAAGCCATCCGCGAGCAACTTCGCTCGTCAAACGGCAAGCAGTTCTGGCGCTCGCTCGATCAACTCGCTGATACCCCTGAATTCCGCGAATTGGTTGAGCGTGAGTTCCCTCGTGGAGCGTCTGAGATGCCAGATCCGGTGACACGTCGTACGTTCCTGAAGTTAATGGGTGCGTCCCTCGCCCTCGCTGGCGTGACGGGTTGTACCTACATGCGTCCTGAACAGATTGCACCTTTTGTTCAACAGCCTGAAGGACGTGTTCCGGGGATTCCGCAGTTTTTCGCCTCAGCTGTAACCCTCAATGGGTACGCGTCGGGTGTGCTCGTGCGTTCGAACGATGGCCGCCCAACCAAGATTGAGGGTAATCCCCTGCATCCGGCGAGCCTCGGGGCCACCGATATCTTTACTCAGGCCGAGATTTTGACGATGTATGACCCCGACCGCTCGCAGACGGTGCTCAATGCCGGTGCGTCGAGCAGTTGGGATGATTTTGTGACTACCGTCAATAATAGCCTGGCAGCGCAGGGGGCGACCCAGGGTGCCGGTTTGCGTCTGTTGACCCCAACCGTGACGTCGCCAACGCTCGCGGCCCAACTTGCGGCTTTCCAGGCCGCTTTCCCGCAGGCACGCTGGTATCAGTACGAGCCAATGAATCGCGATAATGTCTACGAAGGGGCGCTGCTCGCTTTTGGTGAGTATGTCTCCACGCGCTACAACTTTGCTCAGGCGAATGTGGTTGTCGCCCTTGATGCCGATTTCTTGGCTCCTGGCCCCGGTTTCCTGCCCTATGCGCGGGCTTTTGTTGATGCTCGCCGGGTCACCAAAGAGAGCACCACGATGAACCGGCTTTATGTGGTTGAGGCTTCACCGTCGACCACTGGTGCGACCGCCGATCATCGCTTGCCCCTCAAGGCAAGTGAGGTTGCCAGTGTCGCTGCGGCGATCCTCGCCCGGCTTGGAACTGGCTCAGCCCCGGCGCTCTCGCCCGACGCAACGGCTTTTGTTGATGCTGTGGTGGCCGATCTCCAGGCGCAGCCTGGCTCCAGTCTGGTGATGGCCGGTGATCAGCAGCCGCCCCAGGTGCATGCCCTTGCCCACGCGATCAATGCGGCCCTCGGCAATGTTGGTCAGACCGTGATCTATACCGAGCCAGTTGAGGCCCGCCCGACCCGCCAGGTCGGTGAGCTCGCGAACCTGATCAATGAGGTGAATGCTGGCCTTGTTGAGGCGCTCTTTATCTTGGGTGGCAATCCCGTGTATGATGCCCCCGGTGATCTGCGCTTCGCTGATGCGATGCAACAAGTGTCCCTCACGGTGCATCATAGCCTCTTTGTCAATGAGACCTCGAACCTCGCGACGTGGCATATTCCTGCAACTCACACCCTTGAAACCTGGAGCGATGCCCGTGCCTTTGATGGCACGGTCTCGTTTATCCAGCCGTTGATCGAGCCACTCTATGGCGGTAAAACCGTCCATCAGGTGATGGCCGCGCTCTTGCGGCAGCCCGAGGCCAGTGCCTACGATCTTGTGCGTGCCTATTGGCAAACCAGTGAACTCGCGAATGGTAGTTTCGAGGCCTTCTGGCAGACTTCGCTCGCCAATGGTGTGATTAATGGCAGTGCTGCACCAACGGTGACGCCCGCGCTGCAACTCGGTGCGATCCAGTTGCCTCCCGTTGCCGAAGGTCTCGAGGTGGTCTTCCGCCCCGATCCATCCATCTGGGACGGCAGCTATGCCAATAACGGCTGGTTGATGGAATTGCCCCGTCCATTGAATAAACTGGTTTGGGATAACGCGGCCCTGATGAATGCGAGCACCGCCATCCGCCTGCTCGGCCTTCCGTTCAGTGTTGATGACCTGCATAAGAGCGATGAGCTCGAACGGTCTAATGCGCTCGAACAGCTCACGTCGGCAAATGGTACGGTCGTCACGATCGAGTATCGTGGTGGCACAATGCAGATGCCCCTCTGGATTACGCCTGGACACGCTGAAGACTCGATTACGGTCACGCTTGGCTATGGGCGTACGGCCGCTGGGCGTGTCGGCGATGGTGTGGGCGTGAATGTCTATCCGCTGCGTACCAGTGATGCCCTCTGGTTTGGTACCGGGGCGCAGGCGGTCAACAGTGGGCGTAACTACCAGCTTGTCTCGACCCAGAACCACTGGACAATGATGGAGCGCGATATTTATCGGGTTGGCATCTTCGAGCGCTTCAAAGAAGATCCCAAGTATATTGCCAAGAAGGTCTATCAGCACCACTATGGCAAAGATACGCCCGGTCCTGGCACCGAGGGCTATGTTGGCCTCCAGCCGGGGGTCGATTACACAGGCCGCAATGCCTGGGGTATGACCATCAACCTCAATGCCTGTATCGGCTGCAATGCCTGTATTGCGGCATGCCAGGCCGAGAATAATATCCCGGTCGTTGGCAAGGATCAGGTGGCCGTGGGGCGTGAGATGCACTGGCTGCGGATTGACCGCTACTTTGCGGGGGCGGATCTTGACAATCCCTCGACCTTCTTGTTACCACTGGGCTGCGTGCAGTGCGAACATGCCCCATGTGAAGTGGTTTGCCCAGTTGCAGCAACCGTTCATGACTATGAAGGGTTGAACAACATGGTGTATAATCGCTGTGTTGGCACCAAGTATTGCTCGAATAACTGTCCTTACAAGGTGCGCCGCTTCAACTTCTTCCAATACACTGACCTCAACACGGCGAGCTTCCAGTTGATGCGCAATCCTGATGTGACGGTTCGCAATCGTGGTGTGATGGAGAAATGTACGTATTGTGTCCAGCGTATCAGTGCAGCTCGCCAGGCCGCCAAACGAGCTGCGGTCGCCGCCGGTCAGCAGGAGTACGTGATTGAGGATGAGGTGATTGCGACGGCGTGTGAAGCAGCGTGTCCCACCCAGGCGATTGTTTTCGGTGACATCAATGATCCCGGAAGCCGCGTCGCGAAATGGAAAGCTGAAGGTCATAACTACAAGTTCCTGGGCTTATTGAATACCTTCCCACGTACGACCTATCTTGCTCGGGTGCGTAATCCAAATGCGACTCTCGAACATGAAGAAGATGATGAGCATGCCGGCTAGCGGCTAGGCCGGGGCTGACCAACCCCGGCTTTGTCCCCTGACCCAGTCTGGATGATGGTTTCACGTCCACATGGGTATGGCTGACGCACGCGCTGGCCACCCTCCAGGATCAGATTCGATCCTGGCCGCGTTGTTCTTGCATGGCACTGCATAAGGCAGGCGGTGTCAGGCCAGCAGACCTAGTTTAAGGATAGTCATGGCACAGGCGCAACCCCTTCGCAACACGCCGCCGCCCGATCCGGGGGAGTCCTACCTCCTCCCTGGCGAGACGTATACGTCGATGACCCAGAAGATCGGCGATGTACCGCTCGTGAGTCCGCTCAAGACCCCGAAAGGGTGGCTGATTGGTTTCTCCATCTCTTTCGTCCTCTTGATGATCTTTTTGATGTCCGTGACCTGGTTGCTCTTCCGAGGCGTTGGTGTCTGGGGTATCAATGTTCCGGTCGCCTGGGGTATGGATATCATCAACTTCGTCTGGTGGATCGGTATTGGTCACGCTGGTACGCTGATCTCAGCTATTCTCTTGTTGCTGAACCAGGGTTGGCGTAACTCGATTAACCGCTTTGCTGAAGCAATGACGCTCTTTGCGGTCGCCTGTGCCGGGATGTATCCTATTCTGCACCTCGGGCGTCCGTGGCTTTTCTACTGGTTGATCCCCTATCCCAATACCCACGGGATGTGGCCCAACTTCCGTAGTCCGCTCGACTGGGACGTCTTTGCGATCTCGACCTATGCCAGTGTGTCGCTTGTCTTCTGGCTGGTTGGTCTGTTGCCTGACTTTGCAACGCTGCGCGATCGTTCAACCAATATCTGGGCCAAGCGCACCTATGGCCTCGCGGCGCTCGGTTGGCGTGGGTCGGCCCGCCACTGGCATCGCTATGAGATGGCTTCGCTTTTGCTGGCAGGTCTCTCAACCCCACTGGTGGTCTCGGTTCACTCGATTATCTCGCTCGACTTTGCCATTTCCCAGGTGCCCGGTTGGCAAGTCACCGTCTTCCCACCCTACTTCGTTGCCGGTGCGGTCTTTGCCGGGTTTGCGATGGTGCTGCTCCTGATGATCCCGGTGCGCCAGATCTATGGCTTCCAGAGCTATATCACGATGCGCCACCTTGATGTGATGGCGAAGGTGATGTTGACGACGGGGATGATCGTCGTCTATGGCTACTTTATGGAGGTCTGGGCGGCACTCTATGGTGGCAGTGTCTTTGAAGAGTATTTGCTCTTTAACCGCCTGAATGGGCCGAGTGCCTGGGCCTACTTTGGCTTGCTCTTCTGTAATGCCGTGGCTATTCAGCCGCTCTGGTTCAAACGGGTACGTCAGAGCATTCCCGCCCTGCTGGTTATCTCGGTCATTATTAGTATCGGGATGTGGCTTGAGCGGTATGTGATCATTGTCATCTCGCTTGAGCGTGATTTCCTTCCCTCATCGTGGGGGCAGTATGTGCCAACGTTCTGGGACTGGTCACTCTATCTGGGTACCTTCGGGCTCTTCTTTACCCTGCTCTTCCTCTTCATCCGCGTGATGCCGATGATTAATATCTTTGAGATGCGGCTTTTCCAGTACCAGGAGGAAGAACGACTCCATCGGACGTCGCATTCTTCACATACAGGCGGCGAAAGCAATCCGGCTTCGGCTGACTGAGTGGCATGATGTCCTCAGGGGTGAGCACGTATTACCCCTGAGGAACGTAATCCTAGCGAGAGTAGATTATGCAGAATCGCAGCGACATCTACGGTGTGATGGCAGAGTTCCAGACTCCTGCTGCGCTCATTGAGGCCACGCACAAGGCCAAGGCGGCAGGTTATAGCAAAATGGACGCCTATACGCCTTTCCCGATCGAAGAGGTTATCGAAGAAGTTGCCCCCGGCAATACTGGTATACCGCTCCTGGTGTTGATTGCTGGCCTTACTGGGGCCGCCGCCGGGTTTATCCTGCAGTATATCGGGAATATTGTTGATTATCCGTTGAATATCGGTGGCCGTCCGCTCGATATTTCCAACTGGCCGTCAATGATCCCGATTACCTTTGAGTTGGGCATCCTCTTTGCCGCCTTCACCGCCGCGATCTCGATGGTGGTGCTGAATGGCCTGCCGATGCCCTATCATCCTGCCTTCAATGCACCTCGGTTTGACCGGGCATCACAGGATGCCTTCTTCCTGTGCATTGAGGCGACCGACCCGTTGTTTGACCGTTCGCAGACATCTCAGTTCCTGCGCAGCCTTGGCCCGCTGCAGGTTTCTGAAGTTGCCCACTAGGGGGGCCACCATGCAGACGCTACGCTCCCGTTGTCCGTTGATGCTGACCCGTTTTGTTCGGTACGGCTGGCTTGTGCTCCTGGCTTTTGCGCTGACCGCCTGTCACCAGGATATGTATCAGCAGCCGAGCCTGCGTACGTATGAGCCGTCCAGTTTTTTTGAGGATGGGCGCAGTGCTCGTTCGCAGGTGCCTGGTACCGTTGCCTTCGGTCAGGCCCGTACGGATGAGTATCTCTATACCGGTTTGATTGATGGCGTTGAAGGTGATGTGATGCCCTTCACGGTCTCGCGTGAATTGCTGGAACGCGGCCAGGAACAGTATGATATCTGGTGCTCGGTCTGCCACGGTGTGGCTGGCTACGGCCAGAGTATGGTGGCCCAGCGGGGCGGTATTGTTCCGGCTAATTTCCATCAGCAACGCCTGCGTGATGCGCCGATTGGTCACTTCTACAATATCATTACGGTTGGGGTCTATCGTGGCGATCCTGCGGCTGATGGCTATCAGTCAATGTACTCGTATGCCTCACGCATCGCGCCAGAAGACCGCTGGGCCATTGCCGCGTATATCCGCGCACTTCAGTTGAGCCAGAATGCCACGCTGAGTGATGTTCCGCCCGATCAGCGCAGCACGCTCGGTAACTGACGAGGCAGTATGCAGGGGTGGATGTCAGGGAGAACGCAATGCGGACTCCATCACCCTGCCTCCGCCTCCTGTAGCCTGTATCCGGTCTTCTGTAGCGTAGAATAAAGGTTGAGTATGGCGACGACGACACTTTCTCGGTCTCAGGTTCCACAGTTGAACCGGCTTCAGTTGTTTGGAATCGGCGCGGCGGTGATTGGCTTGGCTTTGCTGGCGCTTGGCTTTTTCATCAATCCGCAAGTTTTTCTCGAGTCTTATATCTTCGGCTTCTATTTTGTGATGGCCTTCCCGCTTGGCTGTCTCGCCTTTTTGATGATCCAGCATCTGACGGGTGGGGCCTGGGGCGTTATGAGCCGTCGTATGCTTGAAGCTGGGGCGCTGGCGCTGCCGATCTTCTTTATCCTCAGCGTGCCGGTGGTGCTGACCGTCTATAACTTCTTGAACCTTGATCTTTTCATCTACCAATGGTCTGACCCCAGTGTGGTGACGCCCGGTGGTGAGAATTTTGACCCCCTGGTTGCCCATAAGGTGCCCTGGCTTAGCCCGGCATGGTTTGCGGCCCGGATGGTCATCTACTTTGTGATCTGGAGTGGCCTGGCGCTGCTGTTGCGCAGTTGGTCGCTTCAACAGGATCGCGGGGCCAAGAGTCTGGCGATGGTTGACCGGATGCGCAAACTCAGTGGCATTGGCACAGCCCTTTTTGTGATGAGTGTCACCTTCTTTGCGCTGGATGTTGGCCTTTCACTCGATGCGCACTGGTACTCGACCATGTATGGTGTGCATTATATGGTCAATGCCGGGCTCGGGACGCTTGCCTTTATCATTCTTGCCCTGACCCAGATCCGCCATACGGCCATCTTTGAAGAGCACGTGCCGATCAAGCCGATCCACGATCTGGGCAAACTGCTCTTTGCCTTTACAATCCTCTGGACATATGTCTCTTTTGGGCAGTTTGTGATTATCTGGTCGGGCGATGTTGCTGAATTTACCCCCTGGTATGCGCGACGCATTGATGGCGGGTGGGTGTATGTTTCGTTGCTGTTGATGGCGCTTTCGTTCTTTGCGCCGTTCCTTGCGCTGCTGAGCCGTGGCAACAAGCGGAACTTGAACCGTCTCGCGCAGATTGCGCTCGTGATCTTATTTATGCGTGTCGTTGATATGGTCTGGGTTATTTTGCCTGAGTTCCACGAGCAGGTGACACAGATTAGCTGGGTGAACCTGGCCGCACCGGTTGGCCTCTTTGGGGTCTGGCTGGCGATCTGGGCCTGGAATATGCAGCGGGCCTCGCTGCTGCCGCTCAACGATCCTCAAATGGACTCGTTGCACGCCGGAGGGCATCATTAGTTATGAATTACCGCTTTTCTCCTTCTGTTCAGGACGAGCCGCAGTTGCCTTCCGCAGGTCGTTTGATGGCTCTGATGTTGACCGTCTTTGTCATTGTGAGCATTGCTGTCCTGCTGGCGGGCCGCGTGCCGTTTGTGCCGAGCGCGGATCCGATTTCTGGCCCTAGCTACCGTGATTATGTTGGGCCTGATCAAACCCTGTTGAGTAGCTATGGCTATACGCTCGAAGGCAATGTCCATATCCCGATTGACCGGGCGATGGAACTGATTGCTGAGCGTGGTTTGCCTACCCGCGATGCGCCGGTTGCGAACCCCTAGCGTTGTCTTTTACAGCCGTACGACACGAAAAACTGCCAGCTTTGCTGGCAGTTTTTCGTGTCGCATGACCTGATCTGCGTTGTTAGGCGTGGTAGCGAATTGGCGGCCCCTGGTCGCGCTCGAGTTCGTTCTGAGCGACGAGGTATTCGAGGTGGGCGAGGGTTTCAGCAAGCGCAAAACGCTGTTCGTGTGGGCTAAAGCGGTCATATGGGAAGACCCGTCCCACGACGTCGTAGGCTGTGGCGGCTGTGTTGCCGACGGCGCTGCGCATTGCGTCGAGCCGCAGGTCGTGGTGGGTCTGAATGGCGCTGATGCGCTCGTGCCAGTTGTTGATCAGGGTTTTGTGGCCTGGTAAGGCGAGGGCGACGTCAAGCTTGCTCAGGGCACCGAGTGAGCGCAGGTAACGTCCCAGTGGGTCAGGCTCACTGGTGGGCCAGACGCCGATGTGCGGCGTGATCTTGTTGAGCACCTGATCGCCACAGAAGACCAGGCGTTCCTCGGCGGCGTAGAAGATCAACTGGCTGTCGCTGTGCCCTGGTGCGTAGAGCGCCTCGTATGACCGTCCGCCCATCATCAGCGTGCTGCCTGGTTCCAGGGGGGTTATGTTTGGCATTGGCTGTGTTGCCGCACGGAGGCGTGCCAGCGCGACCTCGATGGGTTCGACGTTGCTCATTGGTACGCCGTGAGCCTGTAACAGCGGGATGATGGGATCCTGTTGATCTACGGGCAGGCCCCATGAGAGGTGTGCCAGTTCGCGTTCACGCGGGGCCATCAGGACTGGTGCCCCAGTCAGTTCCTGGAGCCAGCCGGCCATCCCGAAGTGATCCGGGTGATAGTGCGTCACGACAATCTGGTGAATGGCGGCAGGTTCAATCCTGAGTTCTTCAAACGTTTCCCGCCAGGCTGCTTCGCCAGCGCGTGTATGCAAGCCCGTGTCGAGAATTGTCCAGCCATCCTCATCACGCAAGAGGTAGCAGTTGACGCTGTTGAGGGCAAAAGGTAAAGGGAGGGCGACAAGATAGATGTTGGGCGCAACTTCGTGAAAGGGCATCTTGATTTTCCTATGATTCGGGTGCGTAGGGTGTGAAGGACGTTTGCCGACATTGTTCGCCGACCACGAATGGGGGCCACGAATGAATGAATGTGACATCTGGTGTTAGTCTACCATCTCTGTGCAAGAGAAGGAATGGTTCCAGGGGGTCTGGGTAGGGCGATTGCATCATACGAAATCGGATGCAACGGGGCACCCGCAAGGGGTGCCCGTACCGGGGCGGGGCACCCGCAAGGGGTGCCCGTACCGGGGCGAGGCCGCATCCGATGTAGGGGCACCCGCAAGGGGTGCCCTGGCGCGTGCCTTGGCGGGGTGCCCGTACCGGGGCGAGGCCGCATCCGATGTAGGGGCACCCCTGGCGGGTGCCTTGGCGGGGTGCCTACACGGAAGATGCAATCGCCCTAGAGGTCTGTGTTACAATAAATCGACCCTGCGGAAGGGACGACCTTGATTCTAGGCTTGTCTGTTCCCCCACATGTGAGCAGTTACGCGGTCGCTTTGGTCAGGCTGAGTGCAGCAAAGCATCTCGGGCGGATGGCACGCCAGGGATTCTTCGCTTTGATCCTTAGGCATGGTTTCAGAAGGGCCAGATCAGCTTGATCCTCGACTCGTAGTGCCGACTTATGAATATTTAATATTAAATCGGGTATATGGTAGTGCCGACTTCAGTCGGCTGAGCCGGAAGCCGACTGAAGTTGGCACTACCGGATTATTTGAGGTACTTGGTATAATTCGGGATGAGGATTGAAGTGAGAATGTATGACAACATACAATGATGATGAGCAGCGCGAAACACCTGGGTGGTTGATGCCTGCTGTGGTTGGTCTTTTGCTGATGCTGGCTGCGATTGTGGCGGTTGTGTTGACGATACGGCCAGCGGCGGTGGAGCAGAGTATGCCTGCTACGCCAGAGACGGCTGTCGCGGCGGGATCGGTTGAGTCGCCGGGGGTCGTTCATGGTTCAGTTGACCCGGCTGGCCCTGTGGTGCAGGTGATCAGTCATACTGAGGCACGGGCCTATTTTGATGCCGGCCAGTCGATCTTTATTGATGTGCGTTCTGGTTCGGCGTATGGCGAGGGGCATATCCCCGGGGCCTTGACGATTACCTCGCGTGAACTAGAAGAACGCTTGCGTACGTTGCCCGAGGGGGCGGTCATTATTGCGTATGGAGATGCGGCGCGTCCTGATTCGGGGCAGCGTGGGGCGCAAATCTTTATGGAACAGGGCTTTCCCCAGGTGATCGCGCTTGAGGGTGGGTTTCAGGCGTGGCGCGATGCCGGCCATCCTGTTGAGTAGGGTGTATGGCCTCGAAACAATTGGCTCCCCCTAGTGCGATGGTGGTGGCAGCCCTCTGGATGAGTGGGGCGCTCTTTTCGTTTACGGCGATGGCGGTCGGTGGGCGTGAGCTTACCGGTGCGTTGAGTACCTTTCAGATCCTCTTTTTCCGCAGCGTGATCGGCCTCTTTGTGGTGAGCCTGCTGATGTGGCGAACGGGTTGGCATCAGGTGCGCACGCCGCACCTGGGGCTGCATTTCGTGCGCAATCTGGCTCATTTCGGGGGGCAGTTTGGCTGGTTCTACGGGTTGGCCTTTATTCCCCTGGCCGAGGTCTTTGCGCTTGAGTTTACCGTGCCGATCTGGACGGCGCTCCTCGCGGCGCTGATTCTGCGGGAACGAATTACGGTTCAGCGGGTGACGGCGATTGGGTTTGGGATGGTCGGGCTGATCATTATCCTGCGGCCTGGCTTTCAGGTGATCCATCCGGCGGCTCTGGCTGTGCTGGCAGGGGCCGTGGGCTATGCGCTCTCGCATACGTTGACGCGCAAGCTTGCGCTGCACGATACGCCGCTGACGATCCTTTTTTATATGACAGTGCTTCAGTTGCCAATGGGCCTGATCCCGGCCCTGTCCAGTTGGCAGATACCTGCACTTGAACTCTGGCCGTGGCTAGGGGTTGTCGGGGTTGCGGCGCTGACGGCCCACTACTGCATGGCGCGTGCGCTGAAGGTGGCGGAAGCGACGGTGGTCGTCACGCTGGATTTTCTCCGGTTGCCCCTGGTGGCGATTGTCGGGGCGTTGCTCTATCAGGAACCACTTGATCTGCTGGTGCTGGTCGGGGCGGCGGTGATGCTTTTTGGGAACTGGATTAACTTGCGTAAGTGAAGCTGGCATGATTGATTTGCATATTCATACGACGGCCACGCCGCATCATGCGACGTGGACGCCCGACGCGCTGGCGGCGACGGCAGTTGCCCGTGGGTTGACGGTGATTGCGGCGACTGACCATAATACGACTGCGGGCGTGGCCCCGTTGATGGCGGCGGGCCAGCGGCACGGGGTGCGGGTTATCCCCGGGGTGGAATTGGACAGCGCGGATGGGGGCAAGCTCTGGCATACGCTGGTCTATGGGGTTGATCCCGAGGCCCCGGCACTGGTGGCGTTGTGCGCGGCGGTCTTTGAACGCAATCTAGCTGATGCTGAACGCCTACGGCGCGAACTGCCTGCCGAGGGGTTTCGTCTGGAGGGGTTGGAAGAGCTCGGACGTGCCCCCAATGTGGCTGAAGTTGCGACGGCGTTGGCCCGTGGCAATAGCTTGCCCGGGCGCGTGGCGGGCGAAGATGACGAAGCCGCCGGGATGCGCTTTTTGCTCCAGGAACGCCCTGGTTCGTATCAGCCGTTGCGTGTGGCCGAGATCATCGACGTGGCGCATACGCTGCGCGGTCTTGTCGTGCTGGCGCACCCCGGGCGCAGCAAAGGGGTATATGCGATCCCGGCGGATGAGGCAGATATTGCCGCGCTGGTGGAGGCGGGCCTGGATGGGCTTGAAGTCTATTATCCAACGCACACCCCGGCGCAGGAGCAGTTCTACCGAACGCTTGCTGCGAAATATGGCCTGCTGGTGAGTGGCGGATCTGACTCGCACCATCCGTCGCAGGCCTTGGCGGCGTTGGATCCTGCCCTGGTGACGTTGCTTGAGGGGAACGGCCTGGCTGGCGGAAGCACCTGTCCGTGAATATGGCGGGGGGCACGACGTAGGGGCACGGCTTGCCCGTGCCCCTACGCCGGCGGGGGCACGGCGTGGGGGCACGGGCGGGGCGGGGGCACGGCGACGCCGTGCCCGTACGGGGCCGGGGCGGGGCCGGGGCGGGGCACGGCGTAGGGGCACGGCTTGCCCGTGCCCGTACGGCGGCAGGGGGGCACGGGCGGGGCACGGGCGGGGCGGGGCACGGCGCGGGGGCACCCCGTAGGGGCACGGTGGGCACGGCGGCAGGGGCACGGGCAAGCCGTGCCCCTACGGGGGCACGGGCGGGGCACGGGCGGGGCGCGGGCACGGGCAAGCCGTGCCCCTACGGGGTGGGCATGCAGGCTTGCCCGTGAAGGCAGTCGGTGCGGCAATCGCTGGCAAGGATGCGGGCGTGGGCGTCGGGGTCGGTGGCTCCTTCGGTGCAGATGACGAGGACGCGTGAGGTAGAGCGGAGGCCGATGGCGGCGGCGATGCGCGGGTTGTCACGTAGGGCGAGTAACCCACCGAGGCCTGCGGCTCCGGTTTCGCCGGCGATAATGCCTGCCTGCGCGAGGCGGCGTACCCCCGTACACGCATACTGGTCGTCAATTGCCAGAAAGAGATTGATGCCGGCTGAGATAATGGGCCAGGCAATGAGGGAAGGTGCCCCACAGTTGAGCCCGGCCATGATTGAGTCGTGGGGGCCGGGGATCGTCGTCAGCGTGCCTGCTTCCATTGAGGCGAGAATGCAGGCGGCTCGCGTCGGTTCGACCCCGATGATGCGTGGTGGCACGGCATAGGCTGGCCGCCGATAGTGGCTGGTGATAGCGGCAGCGAGCGCTCCAACCCCCATCTGAACAACCACGAGATCGGGCGGGTCTTCATCGCGGCGTTCGAGTTCGTCGTCAACTTCCCAGCCGATGGTGCTGTAGCCTTCGATGACGTGGCGGGGAATAGCCTCGTAGCCGGGCCAGGAGGTATCGGAGATGACGAGGCAGTGGGGTCCGGCTTCCTGGGCTGAGCGAACAATCGCGTCATCGTAGGTACCTTCGACAACGAGTACCTCGGCACCTTCAGCTTGAATCGCTGTGATCCGGGCCTCGGCGGTGCCGACAGGGACAAAGATGCGGGCGCGACAGCCGAGCAGTGCGGCCATGCGTGCGACGGCACGACCGTGGTTGCCATCGGTGGCGGCAGCGAGAGTGAGAGGTTGGAGGGGCGCAACCGCAGTGGCCAGCTCCTCGAGACTCTGCCAGGATGGTGTGGTGCCGAGCCGGGTGATGAGGGCCTGATAGACCGCCCAGGAAGCCCCAAGGATCTTGAAAGAGGGCATTGCCAGTCGGCTTGTTTCGCGCTTGACCCAGAGTCGGGCGATGCCGAGTTCGTGGGCGAGCGCGGGCACATCGATGAGTGGTGTCGGGGTATACCCGGGCAGGCGTTGGTGAAACGCGAGGGGAGACCGATCGATCACCGAGTGAGGCTCGGTCTCCCTGACGGACTGATTGTGGAAGGCGCGGATGGTATACATAACTAGATGATGCGCTTGAGATCGTCTTTGCGCCCGCTCTCTTTGAGGCGCTTTTTGAGCAACGTCATATAGGCCCCGCCAGGCGAACGACGCCGGGCGCCATCGGCGGTCATCATGCCGCCATTCGCTTCAATCTGGAGCGTCTCTTCGAGGAGGGCCATGCTCTCATCGACGCCACACACCTCGACGACGCGGGTAATCTGGGCTAACTGGCGCTCTTCGGTCTCGCCAAGCGTTGTGGCGATATGTTCTATCGTCTGCCGCACTTTGCGAACAGCCTGGCGTTGGGCAATTTCAGCCTGGCGCTGCTGCTCTTCACGGTCATGGCGCTCACGCTGACGACTTCCACGCATCTTTGCACTCCTTTGGTATGGGCAATGCGCACTATCTGTGGGCAGTTGCAGGCGAAGAATTAGATTGACATTATAACGCACGTTTTGCAGATGCTGGTAATGTTCTGGTACTTGTGACGGGCGCGTAAGCGAGCTCTTTGTACAGAAGACGCGTTGTTTTGACGCCAAGGCGCGAAGGCGCAAAGGTTGTGGTGTAGGTGCGCTCACCCGTCAAAGGGTTTCACCTGCTCTGTCACGGGCGTTCCCGTGCGCGCTATCAAACCTGCCAGGTGTGCGCCGGGACACCGCTCCGTTCCCCCAAAGATCGCGGCGGCGCGCCACCCCATCAAACCTGCCAGGTGTGCGCCGGGACACCGCTCCGTTCCCCCAAAGATCGCGG
>NZ_SIJK02000003.1:196444-207872 GCF_004762035.2 Candidatus Chloroploca mongolica
CGGCGCACACCTGGCAGGTTTCTTCTTTGTAATGCCTTGGTGCCTGTGGCGGGTTATGCTGATCATGGTGCAGGTGCTCAGGTCATGCCGCAGCCGGAGGTTTTACGATGAAGACCAGAATCTTACGTGCAGTTCTGTTGATCGGATTGCTGATCGGTGGGTTGGTGAGCAGTGTTGCGCCGGTGCAAGCGGTTGACGGGGGGAGTTGCCACTTCTATTTCATCAGCCCCGGGGTGGTGCATGTATCGTATGAATATGACCTTTCGGGGCGTGCGCAGGTACAGCAGGTTGATCTGCTATTTGATAATCAGACGGTGCTCTCTTTGTCGAATCGGGTGCAGCCGAGGATCTACCGGCGTTTTGAGGTTGGCAGTGGCACGCATACATGTGGGATCAAGGTGATCGTGCCGGAAGACCCGGGGTATCTGGCTGGACAGACGGCGGAGGTTCGCAACGTCTTTCGGGGGACGCCGGCCTTTTCTGAAAGTTTCACCGCTGGCCCTGATGGGCCGCCTTTGCAGATCGAGTATTTGCGGATCAATCCTGGCATCAGCCTTGCCTTTACCGGGTTTGCCAGCGACACCTCGTTACGCATCGAGTTGAGCACGCTCGATGGCTCATCAATCAATACTGATATTGAGATGCGACCCGAGAGCGGCTTGACCTTTCAGGAATGCTTTTTTCGGCGCACGGTGACGGTCGTTGGGGCGAGTCCGACATTTATCGGCAATGAATTTTATAGTACTGTTGATCTGGTGAATCGCAGTGAAGCGGTGTTGACTGACAATGTTTTTGCTGGTCCTCTCTGGTTTCAAAATGATCCGACGAGACTTACGCGTCATCCATTATGGACTGAGGAGAGTGAACTGAACCCATTGATCAGTGGCAACAATTTTGTGGGTTCTAGTTCACTGGTCTGGGATGATTACCAGACACCTCTGCCGCCCATGCGTATTCCGATTGGGGTGAACTATTATGGCGATGCGAGCGGCAAACTTACCACGACTGAGCGGCCCAATCATGGGGGTCTGTTTTTGACGAATCGCTACGCAAAAATTGCGAATCTCTCGCTCGATCCGGTAACGGGACAACTCGGGATGCCGTTTGTGCTGGCTGGGGTGAGCGAAAACGAGTTGGAACGGACGGACAAGGCGCTCTTGCCGCGCTTCTGGCTGGCGGGATCACTGGTAGGTCAATATAGCTTGAGCTATACGTTTGCCCCGGCGAGTGCGCCACCGCTGGTGCGAAATATTCCTACCCTGTTGACCTTTGATCTGGTGACGAGTGATCGGCGGGTGACTGGGGTGAAGGCGTGGCTTGAGGTTGATGGTGAACAGGTTTTACCTCTGGGCGGCACGCCGGCGCTCTATCGTGATCTCAACGAGGTCGGTGCCTCGGCGGTGAGCCGGGGGGCGACGACGATCAACTTTGTCTTGCCGCCGTCGAGTGAGGCGACGCAGGAGGTGGCGCTCTATCTTGATACGACTGGCTTGATTGAGTATGAAGAGGCAGGTCGGGTGAGCAAGATCTGGCAACAGACGCTGAACTATCGAGCGAACTTTCCCCGGCCATTGTTCATCACGATTGCACCGATCCAGGTCTGGATGCCGTTTTACAATCGTGCGGCCCCAGGAACCGCAAGTTCGGCGGCGTGGCTCGAACAGAATTTGCCCGCGATGTTGCCATTGCGTCGGGCGGACTTTATCCTCCATCGGGTGCCAACGGTCAGGTACATCAGCCCGACGGGCTTATTCACGCGGGTCGGGCTCTTGAATGAACTGGCGACCCTGAACCAGGGGGTGACGAGCATGTTGAACCTCATGGGCTCGATCTCGGGTTCACCAAGTCGGTTTGATGTTGCGGTGGTGCCGCTGGCGGCGGGGAATCTGGGGGGTGACGGGGCGAGTCTGCCGTTGCGCCGCCAGATCATCTTTGTTGATGAGGCGAAGCCTTCGGCGATTATGCACGAGCTGGGCCATGCGGCGGGGATGTACACCGGCATTGCGAATGAACAGTACCAATTGCATCCTCCGGCGGGAATCGAGCTTGCTGGGATGACGATGTTCAACCCAACCGAGCCGCCTGAATCGCGGTTTGCCTTCAAGCATTTTTTGCTGGCTGATTATCCGTATGCGGCGCGTGACTACTGGTTTGATGTGATGGGTAATAGCAATGCGTATAGCTGGGTGATTCCGTCAACCTACCAGGGTTTTTACGAGTACCTGCTGGGGAGGCTGACGCTGCCAACTGTTGCTGGTCGGCAGGTGGTGGAGGCGGGGACACCGGCCCCGGGGATGGTGCGGCTCGCTATGTATGGGCCTACCGAGCAGTTTCGTTATGTGTGTGAACCGACGAATGAAACCTACACCCGCTATCGGCTCTTGCCAGAGGCGATCACCTCGTTTGAACTGGGCGACTTGAGTGACAAAACCCTGCCGCCGCTTGTGCCGATCCCGCCCGATTTTATGCAGCCGTGTGGTGCCCCGCAGCAGGATCGGTATCAGTTGATTCCCTATGATGCGGATGGGCCGGTCTTCGACTATATTCAGGATTTTGCGGTGGAGCCAGCGGGACTGGGGGATCAGGCGCGGGACTTCTGGGCGGCGACCTTCGATCTTCCCGAGACGGTGACGCGGGTACGGATACGACGTCAGCAGGACGGGACTGATGTGCTGGATCTGCGGCGTGGTACGGCCCCCTTTGCCAGCCAGATCATTGCGCCAGCGCCAGGCACCGTGTTGACCGAGACGCTGACGATCCGCTGGGAGCATACACCGTTAGAGGAGGGGCAGACCGTGCGGCACCTGGTGCTCTTCAGTACTGACGAGGGTGTGACCTGGTTGCCACTGCCGATCCTCGCGCACGGTGATGAACTGGTGCTTGCGACCGAGAGTCTACCGGCGAGCGAAGGGATTATGTTCCGCACGATCTCGTCGGATGGGCTGCGCCGCGCTGAGGATCGCGTGGGTGGGTTGGTGCAGGCGAACCTTGCGCCAGAGGTGCGGATCATTGCGCCGATAGCGGGCGATGTCAGTCTGCCTGGGCAGCGCTGGTATCTGAAGGCCGAGGCATATGATCGTGAGGATGGCCTGATCACCAGTGGTGTCTGGAGTTCTTCGTTGCAAGGAGAGTTGGCGAGCAGCAATGGGATCACCGAGGCGACACTGATACCGGGCGAACATCGGTTGACCTACAGCGTCACGGACACGCACGGGCTCACGGTGAGCGCTGCGGTCGAGGTTGAGGTTACTGATACGCCGCAAGTGAACCTTGCGTGGCGCGAGGGTGATCTTGAGGTAAGCGGGTTTGATCCGCTGATGCCGCAGTTGAGGCTGAGCCCGGGGATCACCAATCACCTGTTGTTGAACGTGTCGAATAGTGGGATCACGGTGACAACGCGGGTGAAGGTCGAGGTAATCCCGGCGGGGGGGACGGCGTTTACGCTGCTGGATGAGATGGTAACGCTAGAGCCTTTTGGGGTAACGCGCCTGGCGCTGGCGTTGAGGCCAGAGGCGCGGGCGGGCTATCAGATTCGTGCCAGCTTCAATGAGACGGTACCGGCTGATCGTGATCCGGCGGATGATGTCTATACGTGGAACCTTGCGGTGCGGCAGACGGTGTTTGTGCCGTTGTTATTGCGGTGAGGACGCACGTCTCTGTGCCTTTGTGTCTCTGCGTTACCTGTTTTAACGCAGAGACGCGGAGGCGCGGAGACGCAGAGGGGAGGCCGGGTTGTGGCCTCCCCTCTGGGTGTATTTGGGCTGATAGATGCTGAGTCTAGCGGATGGCGATTGGGATCAGTAAGCGGTTGCCCAGGATGACGATCCGGCCTTCACCCTCTGGGGCATAGCGTGCATCGCTGGCTTCGATGGTGGGCAAGCCTTCGCGGACTGGGAAGCTGCGCAGGTACTCGAGCAAGGCTTGTTCGTACGAGATTGCACCGGCGGGGCTGCGCAGGTTGACCTGGTTGGGCTTGTCGGCCAGCGTGGGATAGTTGTCGCCGCCGCCTGCGGTGAAGCTATTGGTGACAATGCGCACGTTGGGTGCCCCCTCGACGGGTTGTCCATTGCTAATCAATGGGCGACCGTCTTCTAGCGCAACGCGGAGGACGCGTGTGCCGGGGGTGGTAATTTCGCCTGCACTGGTGACAACGTGAGCCTGGTTGGCAGGACTGTACGTAACACGCAGGCCCGCGATCTGCATGAACTGGCCGCCGTTGGCGGGTAGGCTGGCGGCTGAACGCTCAAGGATGAGCTTGAGCTCGGCAGGGGTCACGTCGCTCACAACGCTGACGAAGTTGGCAAACGGCAGAATGTCGAGCGTATTCTTGCGTGTAATGGTGCCTGGCACTTCGACTGGAATGGCATTGCCAGCGGTTTGACGAATGCCGCCACCATTCTGGATAGCGATGACTGGATTTTCCTCGCTGCGAGGGGGCAGGCTATTTGTCGCCGCATACTGCTCGTAGGCATAGAGGAAGGAGTCGGCAATCAGATTGCCGGCGTTCGACTCACGTGAGCGAACATCGCTCGTTGCTAGCCTGAGCGCCACCTCGCTCCGGGCGATATTGTCGGTAGCGAAGTCGGCGAGGCAGGTGTTCACAGGGTCAATGACGGTGCTGCCAAGGACGGAATTGGGCGTCACCACATCAGCCACATCGAGGAGCGTGGCGATTGCACTGGCTGGTACAACACGACGCGGGTAGCTCTGCTCGCTGATGATCTGGCTCACTTCGCCTGCGGCGTCGAACTCGACATCAAGTCGCCCGACATAGCGATAATTGCCTGCCGTAGTGACAAGGTAGACATCACGATCGTCGGCATCCTTCTGGATCAACGGATAGGTCGGCGGGTTCTCGGAAGGAATGCGGTCGCCAGGCAGCAACTCGATGTTATTGGGAATGTCAGGATTGGTGAGCAGGTCGTCGCCACCACCGGCCACGGCGATATCCACGCCCTTGAGCAAGGCGATCAATTCGCGGTCCTGGCTAATGCTCTGCATATGACTGACCAGGATGATCTTTTTGAGGCCAGCGGCCTGCAAGCGGTCAATTTCAGCCTGGACTGCCGCAGCGGTAGCCGGGATATCGGGCGTGACTTCTACCTGATCGGGTGAGGAGATCGTGGGCAGCAGCGGGGTCGTTGCACCGACGATGCCAAAGCGCTGGTTGGTAAGGGTGTCGGTATAGATCATCGAGCGACCAAGCACCCGCCCGCCGGCAGGGGTCTGCTCGATCAGGCCATCGGCGTCAAGCAGCGTGGCGAACTCGGTCTGGGCGCTGAAATCAAGATTGGCGCTCAAGAAGGGCTGGGTGCCTTGGAAGGCATCAATGAAGCGCTTGAGGAAGACCGGAGTATAGTCAAACTCGTGGTTACCCATGATGTGGACAGTGTAGGGCATCTGGCGCTGCGCAATGGCATCGTAGACAGGCGAGGTTGCGTCGGTTGGCAACGAACAGGCCAGGGTCGCGCTTGCCAGGAAGGCGTCGCCAGCATAGACATTGACCAGAGCGTTGCCCCGCATGCTGGCATCGGCGATTTCGCGATGCAAAACGCTCTGGAAAGCCGCTACACCCCCAACGGGCAGAGTGACATTTGGCAGGCCTTCGCGAGTGACGGTATTGTTCTGCGGCAGTAGTGATGACTCACCATCGTTATTGTGCAAGAGCGTGAGGCTGCCAGCACCATCGGGATCGGCGACAGGCGTAGCCTCGAAGCTGATCGCGTAGATCGCCACGGTGCCACTGACCTCGTTCGCAACGAGCAACAATGGCTGACCAGTTGGACTGTCGGCGGCTGAGACAAACTTCAGGCCTTCCGGCGAGACATCGTCGGGCGCGGCATTCGTGGGGTCGCCGAGATAATCACCGGGAGGGAGGGCGTACTGGACAAACGTTGGCGCAGCCGGGTTGGTAATGTCGTAGACCATAACCCCGCCGCCAGCCCGTTCGAGGGCAACAAACGCGTAGGTACGGCCGGCGATCTGACCAAGTTCGACTGACTCGGGTTCGGGGCCTTTATTATCGCTCCGTGTATCGAAGTCGGCTGGCAGACCGTTGTTCGCATTGAAGAGCCCGGGGGTCAGTTGGGCCGTGCGCTGTTCCATCTCGTCGCCGCTATCAAAGACAACCGCGCCGGTGGTAGCATTCCAGATCGTAAATGAACGTGCGCCGAAGACATAAATCGCCTCGAATTCGCCATCGCCATCGGTATCGCCGGTCTGGTTGGTGACAGTCAGACGACCAAGGTTTTGGTTCAGTTTCAGCGTAGCAGTATCAGTGAAGACGGTTGGATCCAGCGTGTAGTCATCGTCATTAACACGCACCTCTTCGGCAAAGCCCGTATAGTCGCGGGCATCGCCTTCGTTCGCTGTCACCAGGTAGAGTTGACCGTCTACCTCGTAGGCAGCGATGGCATCGGGCATATACATGCCGAAGACCGGCCAGTTTTGAATATTGATCTGGCCGCCACCACCGGATGTGCCATCAACATCACGGTCGCTCGCATCGAAGCCATTGCCCGCCAGGCTGTGATCCTTGAAGCCCAGGGGCACAATGGCGCTCACGGTTGCTGTTGTAATGTCGATCACAGCGACAGCGTTATTTTCCTGAAGTGAGACATAGGCCGTGTTCGAATCGGGAGAGACAGCAATGTACTCGGGCTCGAGATCCTGGGCAACCGTGGCCCCGGGGCCAAAGATGCGCACCCCGCTTGCACGCAGGGCATCAATCTGGTCATTGAAACTGGTGAAGGTAGCGTTGGTTGGGGTAAGAACAGTTGTCGTGGTGATTGGTGAGGGAGGCAGCCAAATGATGCTGACTGAACCCTCGGGGTCAACCGAGTCGGGTTGGCCGTAGCTGTTTGGCTCACCCTCGTTGGCGACCAGCACATAGCGACCATCAGGCGTAAAGGTGACCATGTCGGGCAGTGCGCCAGCGGTTACCTGGTTGAGAAAGACGCCATTGGTATCAAAAAAGACGACACTGCCAGCATCAGTCTTTGGATCCGCCTCGACAGCGACGGCGACCAGACCATTGTGCACCGAGACGCTATTGGCTCCAGCACCATAGGTCGGGGCAATCGCAATCCGCGAGACGAAACTCGGTGCGGTTGGGTCGCTGAGACTGACAATATCAACGCTAGACTGGACGGCGTTGGTGACGAACATGCGGCTCGTTGCCGGATCGAAGGCGGTGATTTCGGCGGCACCAGAGCCAAGCTCGGTGTCATAGCGCCCGATGCGATTCAAACTGATCGTAGGGTTGGGTGCATCGGGAAGCAGGGCGGCAACGGTGGCTGCGGGTTGGGTCAGAGGTGGTAGCGCAGCAGTGACCGGTACGGCGGCGGCCATAATCCCGGCCAGGAGGGCCAGGATAACCAGCATGGGCAGAGCACGGAACGACTTCATGGTTCCCCTTGGGTACTAATAGAACAGTTGACTCCAGGACAGATCGTTCCTATTGTGCCGAGCAGAGATTATCATTCTGACAAGAGCATATGAAGAGCATATTAAGAGGCTGTGATCGTTGCGTATCGCCATCATTGAGGTGGGGAGATGCCGAGTGTGGAGCGAAGCTAGGCCCAATACTTTGCAAATAAGGCGCTTGTTTTGACGCAAAGGCGCAACGTTTTTAGCGTACGTGAGCGAACCCTTCGTGCCTGCGCGTGAGCTTATTTGAAAAGTATTGAAGCTAGGCTCTGCATCTTTGCACCTCGGCGTTACAAAGGTGGTTTTTGTAACGCCGAGACGCCGAGGTGGGTTTAGCGTTTGGTGAGGGCGTGGTGGGTTTCGACGAGGAGGCGTTCGGTTGTTTCCCAGCCGATGCAGCCATCGGTGAGTGAGACGCCGTATTTGAGCGCACTGCGGTCGGCGAGCAGAGGTTGCTTGCCTTCGTAGAGATTGCTTTCGACCATGAGACCGATGATGGGCGTTGGGTGAGCGACGATCTGCTCGACGACGCGGTACCAGACGGTCTCTTGCCGACGAAAATCGTTTTCGGCGTTGGCGTGACTGCAATCAACCATGACCGCGGGGTGCAGGTTGGCCTCACGCATGAGGCGGGTTGCCTGCACGACATACTCTTCGTAGTAATTGGGCCCGTGGCGTCCGCCGCGCAAAATGACAAAGCTATCGGGATTGCCAGTGGTTTTGACCACAGCGCTTCGGCCATCCTCGGTGACGCCGAGGAAGCTATGGGAACCAGCGGCGGCGACGCAAGCATTGACGGCGACCTGAATGCCGCCGTCGGTACCATTCTTGAAACCGACCGGCATTGAGACACCGCTGGCAAGGGCGCGATGGGTTTGGGCCTCGGTGGTACGGGCACCGATCGTTGCCAGGCTGATCTGGTCATCGAGGTATTGCGGGCTGATCGGGTCGAGCATTTCGGTTGCAACGGGCAGACCGAGCGCATTGATTTCGAGCAACATGCTACGTGCCGTTGCGAGACCAGTCTGCATATCAAAGCTACCATCGAGGCAGGGATCATTGATCAGCCCGCGCCAGCCAACGGTTGTGCGTGGCTTTTCGAGGTAGGTACGCATCATGATCAGCAGTTGATCGCCGAGTTGATCGTGCAGGCGGGCGAGGCGTCGGGCATAATCGAGGGCCGCCTCGGGATCGTGGATCGAGCACGGGCCAATCACCACCAGCAAGCGCTGGTCATCGCCCCGCAACATAGCGCGAATAGTATCACGCGCCCTGGTCACCGTCTGAGCGGCCTCGGGGCGCAGGGGCAACTGGGCCTTCAACTCACGCGGCGCAAGGAGCGGTTGGAACTCGCGGACGTGCAGGTTGGCGACCTGTGGTTCGTGATCTTCGTGCGAATTATGCATTGGTCTCTCAGGTGGGTAGACTTGGTACGTCATCGTAACGCTTCCGGGAAGACTGGATCGCAATGGAGGCACGGTCAGGCACGACCCTCCCGGAAGCGACGACCGAAGCCGTACCCCTATTGTACAAGAACGAGCAACATTTGTGCACAGATAATCTTGCCAATTGTTGCCAATGGGTAGACGGTCGCGTAGCCAATGTTGGGCAAATCGTTGCCAGCCTGTTCATTTGCGAAGGCGAGCACGGCAGGTTGGGTTTGCATCCCGGCGAGCATGCCGATGCAGATGCCCATCGGGATCTTGAGCATCTTGTGGCCGATGATGAGGAGGCCGAAGGCGGCCGCAGCCGTAATGAGTGCGCCGGCAATAAAGATAAAGATACCAAGGCCGCCGCCCTGGCTGAAGGTACTGACAAAGCTGTAGCCCGAGCGTGTACCGACGCCAGCGAGGAAGAACGTCAGCCCGAGCTGGCGCAGGGTCAGATTCGCACTGTACGGCAGGCTCCAGACAATAGGGCCAGTGCGTTCGAGCCAGCCGAGGATAAGGGCGACGATGAGCGGGCCACCGGCGAACCCGAGGGTAAACTGCATCCCGCCGGGCAAGGGGATGGGGATCATCCCCACGAGCAACCCGAGGGCGAGGCCGAGGCCGAGGGAGACGACATCAATTTCGGAGAGATGGCGGTAGGAGTCGCCGAAATATTTGCTGATCGCCTCAAGATTCTCGCGGCGGGTGACGACTCGTACGCGGTCACCTGGTTCAAGAATGGTATCGCCGTGGGGTAGGATATCGATATCGCCACGGCGGACCCGCGTAATAATGGCCCCCTGGGTATGAGGCAGATCGAGGTCACGCAAGCGCTTGCCGAGCACGGCAGGATTGGAGACAAAGACGCGGCGGAAATCGAGGGTATGGCGGTCGAGCTCGAGTTGTTCGGGGGTCAACTCGCCGAGACCGGTGGCGACGCGTTCAACCTCTTCGCTCTGGCCAACGACACTCACGAGATCATTGAGGCGCAGATAGGCGTCGCTGGTCACAATATTGACGAGCCCATCGTGCTGGATTCTTCCAAAGACAACATTCCAGCGCTGATTGCGCAGCAACTCACCGATATTGCGTCCGTCCATCTCGGGCCGGGTTACGCGGATCGTGCGGCTAACCAGGTGCTCGGTACCGATATTGAGCCCTGGCATCGTGCGGGCTTCGTCGGCATAATTGATCTTCCAGAGGCGTTGGAGAAGATAAATCGCCAGGATCATACCGAGCACACCCATCGGGTAGGTCACCGAATAGCCGATCACCGGATGGGCGAGGATCGCCTCGGTGACTGGCCCGAAGGCACCCGTTTTGAGTTGTTCGATCACCCCGGCGAGGGCGGGGGTATTGGTCAGGCTCCCCGCGAACATGCCGGCGGCGGTGGGCGCACTGAGGCCGATGATCCAGGCGGCGAGCAAGGTTAGGCCGGTCGCAAAGAGAATGATGCCGAGCACCAGTAGATTGTCACGCAGCCCCTTGCGTTGCAGCGAAGCAAAAAAACCGGGGCCGCTACTGAGGCCAACGGTATAGACGAACAGCACCAAGCCTAGGAGATAGACAATCTCGGGGAGGCGCAGTTCGGGGTCGAGTGCGCCAAAGGCGAGCCCAACAAAGAGCACAGCGGCAACCCCGAGGCTAATGCCGCCAATTTTGATGCGCCCGATCAGATAGCCAACTGCTGAAACGACAAAGAGAAGGAGGAGTGGATTATCGATCAAAAGTTCGAGCATGGATTGCATTCCTGCCAAGAGGCATTCTCACCTATCGGGGATATGGTATCATACATTCATCCCTGTCTTGTAGAAGGCACAAACATATAGCTGAGGTATGACGCATGGTTTCTGAAGATATGGTGCGGGCTGCGCTGAAGAATGTGATTGACCCGGAGATCGGGTTGGATATTGTCAATCTGGGGCTGGTGTATCGGATTGACGTGGTTGAGGAAGGCGCAAAAGTTGACATTGACATGACGCTGACCACGCCTGCGTGTCCTGCCGGGCCGCAGATTCTTGATCAGGCTCGGCGCGAAGTGATGGCGCTGGCGGACGTGTACAAAAACCTTGAGGACGTCAAGATCAACCTGGTCTGGACGCCTTTTTGGAACCCGTCGTTGATGAGTGAAGAAGCACGGGACGAATTGGGCTTCTTTTAGGGGGCACGGCGCGTTTTGACGCAAAGGCGCGAAGGCGCAGAGGTTTTGATCGGACACGTAGGGGCGCAGTAGCGCCTTGGCCCGCCTGGGGTGAAGCGGCATGTCGCATCGCTGCTGCGCCAGGGCGATTGCATCATACGAAATCGGATACAACGGGGCACCCGCAAGGGGTGCCCCGACACCGGGCCCGCCCCCCGGCCCTGTCGGGGCACCCGCAAGGGGTGCCCTTGCGGGTGCCTTGGCGGGGTGCATACACAGAAGATGCAATCGCCCTGACTGCTGCGCCCGCCGGTCTTGACGAGTTGCTCATGTGTGCTATAATGGGCCTATACGAATACGTGTAGGTCGTCAAGCAACGATGGGCAACAACGATGGCAGCAACGGATCATCCGCTCAAACGGGTTGTGGC
>NZ_SIJK02000040.1 GCF_004762035.2 Candidatus Chloroploca mongolica
GCGGGTGCCCTTGCGGGTGCCTTGGCGGGGTGCCTACACGGAAGATGCAATCGCCTTGGACATCGAAAGCCGATGCGATGAAGGCATCCTCCTTAGATCCGCTCAGCCCTTGGTATTGCTGGCAGGCACCACAATACGGATGATTCACCTGCTCGAAAGCGCCCGTTCCGCGCCAATGCCCTTTCACGCGCTGATGCCTCATCTCGCAAGCATGCTGAACGACCCTAGCATCCGTCCTTATTTACGGCTGTGGCTAGAACTGGCCGCCCTATCAGCGAACGAAGAACCTTATCGTTTGATTGCCCAACATATTAGTTGCTCCACGACCACGCAATGCCGGTGCGCCAGGCAGCCTGGTACACCAAAGCGCGGTCGACCTTCAGCGATACGATCAATTCCCATGCGTACAGCCGCATGCTATACTAACATCCAGTACAGCAAAAAGCCCGCCCTCGCTGGCAAGCATTGAGTGGGTTCTGTTCTAAAAAATCTCGTTTGCGCTGATCTGTTATTGTAGCATCCCTGCGAACCCCTCGCCAGGTGCTGCAGTGTCCAGCGCAGCGCTGCATACTCGCCCGACAGTGCTAGCGCTATTGCAGTCAGAGGCACCGATGTCTACACCTCCTGAGCGACCGCTGCCACCATCATCCTTTTCCGGCATCCGCGACAACCACCAGCGCGGCAGCGTCGCGAGTTTCCTCCAAGCGCACCTCGCCCCCGCTGCCGACGTCGCTATCGTCTCGGCCTACTTCACCATTTATGCCTACGAGGCGTTGCAGGCGCAGCTCGATCAGATCGGCCGTCTACGCTTCCTCTTCGGTGAGCCGCGTTTTATCGCCTCGCTTGACCCCGACCGCACCGCCAAGAAGGCCTTTGCGCTTGAAGACGATGGCCTCGCGCTGCGCAATCGGCTCACCCAGCGCGCCACCGCCCGCGCATGCCACCGCTGGATCGCTGAGAAAGTTGAGATCCGCTCGATTAAGCGAGCGAACCTGCTCCACGGCAAGCTCTATCACCTCACCACGGCCCACGAGCCCCAGGCTATCCTTGGGAGTTCAAACTTCACCGTGCGCGGCCTCGGTCTGGCTGCCAACGGACAGAACAATATCGAGCTGAATATGGTCGTCAACGACCGCCGCGACCTCGCCGATCTCCACGACTGGTTCAATGAACTGTGGGACGACCAGAACCTGGTGGAGGATGTGCGCGACCAGGTGCTGCACTACCTCGATCAGCTCTACGCCAACCACGCCCCGCAGTTCATCTACTTCAAGACCCTCTTCCACCTCTTCGAGCAGTTCCTCGCTGACCAGCAACGTACGAGTTTGCTCACCGAGCAGCACCAACTCGTGGATACGGCGATCTGGCAGGCACTCTTCTCCTTCCAGCAGGATGGGGTCAAGGGCGTGATTGCCAAAATCCTCGAGCATAATGGCTGCATCCTCGCTGATAGCGTCGGCCTCGGCAAGACCTACGAGGCTCTAGCGGTGATCAAGTACTTCGAGCTGCGCAACGAGCGGGTGCTGGTGCTCTGCCCCAAGAAGCTGCGTGAGAACTGGACGCTCTATCGCCAGAATGCGACGATTAACCCGCTGATCGCCGATCGCTTTCGCTACGATGTGCTCGCGCATACCGACCTGAGCCGCGAGCGCGGCATGAGCGGCGACCTCGACCTGGAGACGTTGAACTGGGGCAACTACGATCTGGTCGTGATTGATGAGTCGCACAACTTCCGTAACAATACCCGCGGCCGCCGCGATGAGAGCGGCGAGCGGGTCAGTCGCTCGCGCTACGAGCGTCTCATGGAAGACATCATCCGCAGCGGGGTGAAGACCAAGGTGCTGCTGCTCTCAGCGACGCCGGTCAACAACGACCTGCGCGACCTGCGCAATCAGTTGCTCTTCCTCACGGCCGGCGATGATGCGGGCTTTCAGGCGAAGCTTGGCATCACCAGTCTGGAGGGCACGCTCGGCACGGCCCAGCGCAGCTTCAACGCCTGGGCCCAGAACCAGCAGCACAACCCCCAGGCACTGATGGAACAACTCGACGGCGAACTCTTCCGGTTACTCGACGCCCTGACCATCGCCCGTTCACGCAAGCACATCCAGACCTACTACGCCGCGTCGCTCGCCGCCCTGGGCGGCTTTCCGACGCGTGCCAAGCCGCTGGCACTCGCCCCATCGCTTGATCTGCGCGGGCGCTTCATGTCCTACGACCGCGTGAACGAGGAGATCCTGCGCTACAAGCTGGCGCTCTACAACCCCTCGAAGTATGTGCTGCCCGCGTTTGCCACCAAGTATACCCAGAGCCGCATCGCCAACTTTAGCCAGGCCAATCGCGAGCATTACCTGATCGGCATGATGAAGGTCAACTTCCTCAAGCGCCTGGAGAGCTCGGTAGCCTCGTTTGCGGCGACCATGCAGCGCACAATTGAGAAGATCGAGTCCCTGGAGGAGCGCATCGCGCACTTCAAGCAGGTGCGCGCCGACAATTCGACACTTGACCTGGCGGAGTATGTGGCCGCAGAGCTAGAGGATGAAGACCTGCGCGCCGCGCTGTCGATCGGCAGCGGGATGACCTTCCACTTCGCCCACCTGGACGTAGATGCCTGGCTGGCCGACCTGCGTGCCGATAAGCAGCAGATCGACATTCTGCTCAGCTCAGCCTCGCAGGTGACAACCGAGCGCGACGCAAAACTGGCCGCGCTGCGCGAGTTGATTGCAGCCCGCGTCGCCACCCCCACGCTGCTGAAGGACGGGCGGACGAGCCGGAAAGTGCTGGTCTTCACCGCCTTCGCCGATACCGCGGCCTACCTCTACCAGGCCCTGAAGCCCTGGGCTCACGGCAAACTGGGCTTGCACATGGCCCTGGTCACCGGCGGCGCGGTCGAGAACCTGACGACACTGGGGCGCAACGAGTTCGGCCACATCCTGACCAACTTCTCCCCACGCGCCAAGCGCCGCAGCCAGCTCCCAAGCATGCCCCAGGATGCAGAGATCGACCTGCTCATCGCCACGGATTGCATCTCTGAGGGCCAGAACCTGCAGGACTGCGATTACCTGGTCAACTACGACATCCACTGGAATCCGGTGCGCATCATTCAGCGTTTCGGGCGCATTGACCGTATCGGCAGCCAGAGCCCGGTCGTGCAAATGGTCAACTTCTGGCCGACCGACGACCTGAACAAGTACCTGAGCCTGCGCGAGCGCGTCGAGGCGCGCATGGCGCTGGTCGATCTAACCGCAGCCGGCGACGACAACCTGCTCGCGCAGGGCAAGCTCGATGAACTGCTCGCGACCGACCTGAGCTACCGCGATAAGCAGTTGCTGGCGCTGAAAGACCAGGTGCTCGACCTGGAGGATTTCAGCGAGAGCATCGCCCTGACCGAGTTCACGCTCGATGACTTCCGCCTGGAGCTGCTGCGCTACATCGAGGCAAACCGCCAGTTGCTGCGCGAGGCACCGCAGGGGCTCTACGCGGTGGTACCGCCCGACCCAACCTATGCGGTCATTCAGCCGGGGGTGATCTTCTGCCTACGCCAGCAGGCCGACGCGACGGGCACCGAGCGCATCAACCCGCTGCAGCCCTACTTCCTGGTCTACATCCGCGACGACGGCGTGGTGCGCTTCGGCTTCAGCCAGCCCAAGCAGATCCTCGAGATCTTCCGCACGCTCTGCGCCGAGCGTACGACGCCCTACCAGGCGCTCTGCGACCTCTTCGACGCGCAGACCCAGGACGGCAGCGACATGCGCATCTACAGCAAGCTGCTTGACCAGGCCGTGGCCGCGATCACCGGCAGCTTCCGGCGGCGCATGGGCGCGCAACTCACACTGGGCCGGGGCGGGGTGCTGCCGGAGCAGCAGAAGCAGGTAACCCAGGCGGAGGATTTTGAATTGGTGACGTGGTTGGTGATTCAGGGTTAACTTCCCGGATCAATGACTAGACACATGCAAAGCATGTATCGCACGAATCCAGTAATAGCAGTTACGATTAGAAGCAATGCATTACTCGGTATCATCTCCAAACCTCCACAGCGCAGTCGTGGAAAGATGTGGAAGTGTGGAGCACAATTAACGATAATTGGTATTGCACGCCTAACTTCGTAATTTAATATCATCTTACCATTCTTAGGAGAATAGTATGGACATCACGACAAGTGGGTTTCAAGCTAATATCGAACTATTTCGCGTACATGCGTTGCCAATCCTTATGCGAAGCAACGAGTACAAGATATCACCCGAAAGGCTTCCTGAATTTCTTCTGCTCGCTGATAGAATTTTAACTGCTTTTAATGGTGACTTGGAGTTCGGTCGAGTTGACCGAGTTTACATGCACCTAAGAAAACTCAACCAGAACACGGTAAATACATCTTCAGAAGAAGTAGAAGCTTTAGTTCTAGCGACAGAGCAATGGATGAAGACCATTCTTTGGTTGGTGTACCCCGAGAAGTGGACGATATTAAATCAAAACAAGAAAAGTTTCACTCTATTTCCGACAATTCGCGATTTAGAATTACTCACACAACATGAGATCGACAAGGATATCAGAAACCAGCACGAGATCACGGATGAAGCAAAGAGGCAAGTGTTCTTAGTTTGTAGACGGGATAGGAATTTTATTACACATGAAACAGCAGAGCAGTTACCTCATATCGAGGCTCAATATATACATGTGGCACTTGTAGCACTTCTTGTTCCTGTAATCAAACACTACGCCCTTCTTCGCGATAATCTTAAAGGTTTGTTTACTCGTTCTATTGATGACCCTCAAGTGCTGGCGTTGCTTCCTTTAATTCAAAGCGAGCAACGCCAGCACGTTGAAAGGTTTAAAGGCCGAGAAAAGTGGATTAATGAACTAAGAGATCGACTATTAATTTCGGAGAGCACACCAGGCCAATACTTGTTGATTGCAGGTTATGAAGGAATAGGGAAGTCAGCATTGTGTGCGAAATTAGCAGAAGTCTTGGCGCAAAGTGTTTATCTGGGGCAAGATTCATCTATTGCCAGAAAGAATGCTCCTTGGCTCCCTAATGTTATTCTTCACTCTGGGAAGCAATCGTATCGTCCTGAGGAAATCGTTCGCTCTTTAATATCTCAGCTTAATACGCTTCTGCTTAATCCTGTTGAAATTGCCAACTTGGAGGATTACTCAGAGCATATTTACTTGCCACCTACTCATAGTGGTTCCAGTGTGCAACTTTCTCTCTCAGATGTTGATTTACATAGTAGAAAAACTCGGAACCAAGCAATTTTTCAAAGCCGTATTGCCGATGATGATAGTAAAGCTCTCACCTACTCTCAAGGCATAGTAAATTCTTCTCGAATGCAGTTTGTAGATTTGGAAGTGTTACGTCGTCAATTAACTATAGCCCTAGGCAAAGTTGTTGTCGAGCGAGGTTCAATTGTTGTGATCATTGACGCTCTCGATGAAATATCTGCAGATGGGAAGAACCTCTACTTTCTTCCTACTCATTTGCCATCTGGTGTTTCTGTACTCCTTTCTGCAAGACAAAACAAAAAAGTGGTTGATTGGGTTCGGAATAATCTTAATGCAGAGGTTATTCCTTTAAAAGGTTTGGAACTACATGAGATACCCCTTTTTACTGGCATAGAGGAGGGTGAAAGACTGCGTTTTAATGACACCTTGCATCGTGCAAGCCAGGGTTGGCCAGTACTTGTAGTCGCAACTGCAAAGCAGATTATTGAAGATAGCGTAGATATTAGTGAAATTGACATGTACAGGAGCGTCGAGAATCTTTTTGAACGCCAAGCAAAGGAGTGGGTTAGTGCATTGGGCTCCGAAGCACAGAACATCATGAGAGAATTCTTGATACTTCTTGCAATTTTTGAACCTATTGCACCGCTTGATATAGATTTACTCCAATCCTTTCTTTCCCACAAGGGCTTGAATGTTTCATTAAGTGACACACGAGATATTCTAGGAATTGTGGGAGCAAAATTAGAAGGTCTAGAAATTGGAAAAGTAAAACTAGGACTGCGTGCATTTGCTGATTATATTAGAAATAGATATTGCAGTCGAAAAGACTTGCGTGAGAATCTTGAAATAATAACTAAGTGGATGGCTGATGAGGAGCTACTTGATGCTAAGATCGTGTCTCTGTTCCTCCAGTACTGGCTGGTGTCAGGAGAAATTACCGACGATAGCATGCGAAAAACTGTCGGTGCATTTTTGATAAAGCTAGTATCTCAGCGAAACGCGGATTATTTATACCACGTTTACAGAAATTCCTTGAATGATGTTACACCGATTAGTAAGATCCCAAATTTTGCCGTAGATTGTCTGAGAGCATCTGCCGATCAAGGTCATTCACGTGCTAGCCTGGTTCTCGGGCGTCGCCTTATAGATGGAGCAAGTATTATCCAAGACAAAGAGTGTGGTTATGAAATACTTAGGAGATCAGCAGATACAGGATATGTTAATTCAATGATAGAACTCGGAATCAGGTTAACTAAAGGAATAGGATTAGATAAAGATACCATCCTAGGTGAGGATTGGCTTAGGCGTGCTGCTGAAAAAGAAAACCCTGATGCAAGAGGTTTCCTGGCTACATTCCTTATTAATAATGGCAGCGAACTACAGATCTCAGAAGGTGAAGGTCTATTGAGAGAATTGGCTGACGAAGGTATTCACAAGGCATCCTACTTACTTGCTGTATACTTGATAACTTCCAAGAAAGGAGAGGAGCAAAGGTCTGAGGGAGAATTCTTGTTACGTCAATTGGCAATTGAAGGTTATGATAACGCGATAGGTTATCTAGCAGATCAGTTATTTAATGGGGATAAGATTGCCGCGAATACCGACGAGGCATACCAACTGTACATGCAACTCATTAATAAAGGTAATGTGAAGGCAATGACAGCTCTCAGCGCCAAATTATTCAGTGGGGCAGGGATTGAAAAAGATGCAGTTACAGGGGAGCACTGGCTACGCAAGGCCATACAGGCTGGAAGTACTGATGCAATGTATGTATTGGGAATGCGTCTGATTCACGGAGACGGGCTGAAGAAGGACTTATATGAGGGGCGAAGACTCCTGGAAAATGCGGCTAAAAGTGATGATTTTTCCGCAATGATTACTCTAGCAAGGTATATATTGGATGGAATATTGGAGCCTCAACATAAGGGAGAAGGAGAGACATGGCTACGAAAAGCTGCGGTCGCGGGAAAAGTTGAGGCCATGGCTCGTTTAGGAACCTACCTAATGGATGAGGATGGTTCATCGCAGAGGAAGAAAGAAGGTGAAAAATGGCTACGAAAAGCATCTGACTTGAACTATCCCTCAGCAATGAGAGCACTTGGCAATCGCCTGCTACACGGCAAAAATATTAAAAGGTCAATCGAAGAGGGGATAAAATGGCTCGAAAAAGCAGTAGATTCTGGCGAACGTAAAGCCATTCTCACTTTTGCGATTCGGTTAATAAAAGGGGATATGATTCCTCAAGACATTCCAAGAGGCTATAATTTGCTTATCGAGTTGGCTCAAGGAGATGACGTACATGCAATGATTAAACTAGGCGTGTTGCTATTAGATGGGGATTTTATGCCTCAGAACACAGAAGAAGGCTTGACGTGGATAAATAAAGCCGTAGATTTAGGCTCTCCCCACGCAATGGACACACTTAGCTCTAGGTATTTTAAAGGGGATACTGTACCATTTGACATTGCAAATGGATGTGAATTATTAAGAAAGTCTGCCAGTTTGGAAAATCTACGTGCAATGAGGATACTTGGGTTAAGATTGATAGATGGCAATATTTTCACGAAAGACGTAATAGAAGGCGAGAATTTGCTACGAAAATGCGTAGAGGATGGTGATGCAGATGCTGTATGTGCGTTGGGTGAGGCTATATTAGATAGCAAACTTCCTCATTGTGATTTTGCAGAAGGTGAGTCTTTACTACGGAAGGCGGCAGACTCAGGCGATCCTGATGTGTTGGCTGCACTAGGTATGAGGCTAAAGCTTGGTGTGGGTATTAAGCAAGATGTAACCGAGGGGAAGAGGCTGCTACATAGAGCAGTCAAAGAAGTTCACGACAGTTACAATTCTTCAATGATCGGTAGCTATTGCTATATGGCTGACGAGTACTTATTGGCGTCGAAAGCTTTATATCACGCTTTTCAACATAATCATCATGAAGCCGCAGTGTCTCTTGTCTTTATGGCTCGTCGTGGTGAACTGGCACCAGGCTTTAAACTTCCGCCAACACCGTCACTACTTGAAAGAACCCTGCGCCATATGGACGCTGTCGCTGTTGTTAACGAAATTCTTTGCATTGCGAAGGGTTATGATTATCCCAAAGATTGGAATAAAGCTGATAGACGCATGGAAGAATTGGTAAAATCTGGCAAGCCTTTGTTTGAAGCAATTTACTGGTGGCATGATATTTTGGCTAAACGAGGAGATCCAGAAGGCTATCTCATAGTCGGGTGGCTAATGAGATATGGAGTAATAAATGTCCCGAATGAATCGGCTCTGTCAATAACCATGGGATTGGCAATAACTGGAGGATGGGATGTGCCCGATTGGCTTATCACTCAGAAGGTGTAATACCAATTGGAATTGAGCATGGCGCATTGTCACCCTGAGCGAAGCGAAGGGTCTCCCGCATCAGAACGCCGAGATGCTTCGCTGCGCTCAGCATGACGGCAATGCGGTACCTTCAAGCGTAATTGGTATAACATCTATCGGCTCTCGAGGATCTTTCGGAGTCGACCCTGGATCTCGCAGGCCAAGGCAGTTCAGGCCCTTGACAAATCCGCTGGTCTGGTGCTTGCGGAAGCAGTTGGCAATACTGTCCAGTCAGGCATTCCAAAGCTTCAGGAGGTCGTCAAAGCAGATAATGCCACGAACCAGCGGCTTGTGACGCCATACCATCAACCTTGGTTGAATTATTAATACATTCGAGCTGTTGCGAGCGTAGATTTCAAGAGGATCTTCCAATGACCGACACCGCCCTACGCCACACCATCACCGCCGCCCTGGCCCGCTTCACGGCCCCGTCGCTGCTTGGCCCGGCGGTGGAGTTGTTCGCTGCGTTGGGCTACCAGAGCAAGCGGCGCTTCGATGTGGAGCCGCACGGCGGGCACGAACTCATAGACGCGCTCGGCCTCACCGGGAAACTCAACGCTGAGCGGGCTTTGCTTGAGCAATGGCATGCGGCGGAGTTGGTCTTTCAGTTGACCGCTGATGAAGTCAATGCCAGCGGTCAGTTGCCGCTTTTCGATACGCGCCAGGTCGAGCAGACCCGTATCGAGTCGTACCTGTTCATCGTGGTTGATCTGCTCGGCGCGAGCTACACCCGTACCCAACTGGCGATGATTACGCGCGAAGTCAATCGCTACCTGCCCATGCCGGTGTTTGTGCTTTTCCGTCACGGGGCCGCCCTCACCTTTGCCGTGATTGACCGGCGTCTACACCAGCGCGACGCCAATCGTGATGTGCTCGAAAAGATCACGCTGATCAAGGATATCGTCTTTGCCCAGCCCCACCGCGCCCACGTCGAGATCCTGGCCGACCTGGCCCTGTCGCAACTGGTGCACGAGCATAGCGTGAGCAACTTCGTCGAACTGCACCGCGCCTGGCGCAGCGTGCTCGACAGCAGCGCACTGAACCGGCGCTTCTACCGCGAGATCGCCAACTGGTATTTCTGGGCCGTCGAGCGAGTCGAGTTCCCTGCCGGCGCTCAGGCTGACCGTGCGCTGCGCAATGCGACCAGCCTGATCCGCCTGATTACGCGCCTGATCTTCGTCTGGTTCCTTAAAGAGAAGGGCCTGGTGCCCGGCGAGTTGTTCAATCCGCGGGTGCTGCGTGAGACCCTGACCAGCTTTGGTAACGACGAGAGCAGTTACTACCAGGCGATCTTGCAGAACCTCTTCTTCGCCACGCTCAACCAGGAGATGAATACCGCGCAGCGGCCCGACAACCGCAAGTTTCGCGGTGCAGGGCGCCAGCACTACAACATCACCAATCTCTACCGCTATCGGGCGCTCTTCCGCGACCCCGGCGCGGCCCTCCAACTCTTTGGCAGCATCCCCTTCCTCAACGGCGGGCTCTTCGAGTGCCTGGATAAGCCGGGGGCTGATGGCAGTGTTATGCGCATAGACGGCTTCTCGGATCGCAACGACGTGCCGCTCGACGTTCCCAACGAGCTCTTCTTTGGGGCCGAGCACGAGGTAGACCTGAACGCGAGCTACGGCACCAGAGGCAAGCGCTACCAGGCCACTGGCCTGATCACCATCCTCCAACGCTACAAGTTCACCGTCGCCGAGAATACCCCGATTGAAGAGGAAGTCGCGCTCGACCCCGAGCTGCTCGGCCAGGTCTTCGAGAACCTGCTGGCTGCCTACAACCCCGAGACCCAGACCACCGCGCGCAAGCAGACCGGCTCCTTTTATACGCCGCGCCCGATCGTTAACTACATGGTGGACGAGGCCCTGGTGGCCTATCTCGACGAGCACGTGCGCCAGGCGACGCGCCTGAGCCTCGCGCTTGATGCCAACCAACTGGTGAGCCTGAATAGCCGTCTCCGCGCCCTGCTGAGCTACAGCGAGGCCGCGCACGGCTTCAGCGAGGACGAGGTGCGCCATCTGATTATCGCCATTGATAGCCTGAAGATCCTCGACCCGGCCTGCGGCTCGGGGGCTTTCCCGATGGGCGTGCTCCAAAAGCTCGTGCATATCCTGGGCCGCCTTGACCCCGGCAACGCTCGCTGGAAGGAGCGTCAGATCGATCGTGTGCGCGAGACGATGCGTAGCGCCGAACGGATTGACGACGCTGATATTCGCGACCGCACCATCGCTGACCTAGAGCAGCAGATCGAGGCGATTAACGAGGCCTTTGAGCGCAATGAGCTTGACTACGGGCGCAAGCTCTTTCTGATCGAAAATTGCATCTACGGGGTGGATATTCAGCCGATTGCGGTGCAGATCGCCAAGCTGCGCTGCTTCATCGCCCTGATCGTTGACCAGCGTCTTGACGACAGCCGCACAAACCGCGGCATTCGCCCGCTGCCCAACCTAGAGACCAAGTTCGTCGCGGCCAACGCGCTGATTGGCATTCCGCGCCCGGCCCAGTTGAGCCTACGCGACCCGGCGCTTGACCAGGTGGAGCAGCGGCTACGCGAGGTGCGGGCGCGCCACTTCAGCGCCCGCACGCCCAAGACCAAGGCCAAGTACCGCGAGCAGGATCGCGAACTGCGCAGTCAACTGGCCGGCCTGCTGCGCCGCGACGGCTTCTCCGGCGACACGGCGGCGCTGCTCTCGGCCTGGGATCCCTACGACCAGAACGCCTTCGCGCCCTTCTTCGACCGCGAGTGGATGTTTGGCATGCGTGATGGGTTTGATATCATCATCGCCAACCCGCCTTACGTGCGTCAGGAGCAGATCAGCGCCCTGAAGCCCTACTTCAAGGAGGCCTACGCCGAGACGTATAGCGGCACCGCCGACCTGTTCGTCTACTTCTTCCACCAGGGAATCAACCTGCTGCGCAACGGCGGCCGGCTGGTGTATATCACCAATAACAAGTGGTTGCGCGCCGGCTATGGTGAGAACCTGCGCGGCTTTCTGGCGGCGCAGACGGTGGTCGAGCAGCTGGTGGACTTCGGCCACTCGCCGATCTTCGATGGCGCCGATGTCTTCCCGGCGATTGTGGTGCTGGAAAAGCCGACCAACGGCGTGCCGACCAATCGGCAGGTGTGTGTGGCCGACTTCCCGCGCGAGGCGCTGGGCGGAGACGCCCTGGATGTGTACATCAGCGAGCATAGCCGCGCCGTGCCCCAAGCTCGCCTTTCGCGCAGCACATGGAGCCTTGCGAACGCAAGTATCGATGATCTAATGTTGAAAATTCGAGATGCAGGCGAAATACTATCGAGATTTGCAGGAATAAAGCCACTCTCTGGCGTCAAAACAGGTTTTAATGAAGCCTTTCTGCTTGATACTGTGACCAAAGAGCGAATAGTCCGCGAGGATATGCGTTCGTCTAAGATCATTAAACCGTATTTACGAGGAAGAGACATTAAGCGATGGATGCCGGAGTGGGATGATCGCTGGATGATTACTGCTTATCCTGACATAAATATCACAGACTATCCATCTGTCCTTGCACATCTTGAGCAATATCGAAAAGAGCTATCCACAAGGGCAGGGTCTCAAGAATGGTGGCATCTTCAATCTGGTAGACAAACAATGCAAATATTTGAAGGTGCTAACATCTTTTATCAGGACTTGGCTTTTCATTCAAGATTTGGTATTGGGCAGATAGGCTTTATTCCTGAAATGACTTGCTTCTGCCTGCCCTCTACAGACTTTTGGTTGTTAGCTGTGCTGAATTCTCCGTTGATGTGGGCATACATGTGGCGGAACGTCATTCATGGCAAGGACGAGGTACTTCGGCTCAAAAATATTTATATGGAGCAACTCCCCATCGCCCCGCCCACCGACGCCACCCGCGCCGAGGTCGAGCCAGCGGTAGCGCGGCTGATCGCCATCACCCAGGCCGACCAGCAGGCCCGGCGCGAGTTACGCCAGTGGCTCGGCAACGAGTTCGAGATCACGAAACTGGGACGAAAACTCGAAGCCTTTGAGGAACTTGACGCCGCAGCCTTCGCGGACGAAGTCGCGAAGCGACGCCCGAAGGGCAGCACAGCGCTCAGCGCAGCGGCGCAGCAGGCGCTGCACACGGCCCACGCCGAATACGCCACGCCGCTGCAAGCACGGGCACACGAGGCGCTGACGCTAGAGCGGCGCCTCGCCGAACTGGTCAACGCGGCCTACGGCCTCACCCCGGAGGACGTGGAGTTGCTCTGGGCGACCGCACCGCCGCGCATGCCGGTGGGGCGGGGGGATGCAATTGAAGACGTGAGGGAATAGATCGATGCAGAAAGACCAATTCACCAACGATGCTCCGGGGCGTCTCGTGGCAGCCAGACACGCGGCTACGCTGCAATACCCTGCATCAGACTATCTCGCCTTCATTCCAGACCCACTACCCCCAACACTAGCGATGAACGAGGCGCTGACGCGAGAGCGGCGCCTCGCCGAACTGGTCAACGCGGCCTACGGCCTCACCCCGGAGGACGTGGAGTTGCTCTGGGCGACCGCACCGCCGCGCATGCCGGTGGGGCGGGGGGATGCAATTGAAGACGTGAGGGAATAGATCGATGCAGAAAGACCAATTCACCAACGATGCTCCGGGGCGTCTCGTGGCAGCCAGACACGCGGCTACGCTGCAATACCCTGCATCAGACTATCTCGCCTTCATTCCAGACCCACTACCCCCAACACTAGCGATGAACACGGAGCTCGTTCGTGCCCTCTCCGACGCAGATCGCGCACTGGGAGAACTGGCAGGGCTCGGCCGCGCCGTACCCAGCCCAAGCCTGCTGATCGGTCCTTTCGTCAGGCGTGAGGCAGTGCTGTCTTCCAAAATTGAGGGCACACAGACTGAAATCGCAGACCTGTATGCTTATGAGGCTGGGCAAACGTACCTACCAGGCTTACGGCCAACCCCACCCCAAGACGATATTCAGGAAGTGCTGAACTATGTTCAGGCGCTTGACTACGGCATTAGACGGCTCGAAACCCTCCCAATTGGCCTGCGCCTGATCCGCGAGCTACACGAAAAACTGATGGACGGTGTGCGCGGGAAAGATGCGACACCAGGAGAGTTCCGACAAAGCCAGAACTGGATCGGTGCGCCAGGTTCGGCCGTTCGTGAAGCACGGTTTGTCCCGGCGCCGCCATATGAACTGTCCAGCGTACTCGACGCCTTAGAGAAATACATCCACACTGATCCTGATAAAGACTATGCCCCACTGCTGCGGCTTGGGCTTATTCACTATCAGTTCGAGACTATTCACCCCTTCATTGATGGCAACGGGCGGATTGGCCGACTACTCATCTCCCTGCTCCTTCACGCCTGGGATCTCCTCCCAGAGCCGCTGCTCTACCTCAGCGCCTACTTCGAGCACCACCGCACCACCTACTATGACTTACTGCTGAGTGTAAGCACCAGGGGTGCTTGGAACGAGTGGCTTACCTTCTTTCTACGCGGCATCACCGAGCAATCGCGGGACGCGGCACGGCGCGCCAAGCAGCTCCAGGATCTCCAGAGCACCTGGCGCGAGCAGGTCGCAACAGTAACTGACTCGGGTCTCCCGCTGAGGGTGATCGACCACCTGTTCCAGCGACCCATCCTCACTGTGCGTGATGTCCAGGATGTCCTCGGCGTGAAGTCATACCACACCGCACAGAAATATGTCCAGGTGCTGAGCGATGTCGGCATCCTCACGCTCCGCGCCGAGCATCCGGTGAAACGCTATGAGGCCACGGCGATCCTGGATTGCCTGATCTAGGCGATTGCAATTTTCTGGCGATTCGTGCAATAGAGCCGATAAGCATTGCACGATCGTGCAATGACGCGCCCCCAAGAGCTAGCGCGATTGTAGATTGCAGATTTGTGATTGTCGATTGGGCGCAGCGCATCTAGAAGCAGGTTGGGCCCGCACGGTTGCACCCACGCTGATGCTGGAACAGCACGGCATGCCGTGCTGTTCCAGCATGGCGTGTACAAACGCACAATCCAAGCCCAGATTTTTCGGGCGCTACGTCCTAAATCCCGCCCGGCAAGTGTGGTATCATTGACCTCATCTGCATTCGCTGCCATGTATATGCTAGATCCAATACCTTGCAAAAAACAGGTTGTGTGACGCAAAGGTACAGAGGCGCGAAGGTTTGATGTATCTGGATGCGCAGCTTTGCGCCTTTGCGTCAACATTATGTACAAGGTATTGGCGCTAGATCGATCCTATGAGTCGTATTCGTGAGACATTTGCTCGCCTGCAAGCCGAGGGCCGGGTAGCCTTGATGCCCTACCTCACGGTGGGCTTCCCCGAGCGTGAAAGCACCCTTGAGCTGGTGCCGGCCCTTGAAGCTGCCGGGGCAAGCCTCTTTGAACTGGGGGTGCCCTTTTCTGACCCGCTCGCCGACGGGGCGACGATCCAGCGCTCGACCCAGCGTGCCTTGCAAAATGGCATTACCCTGGCCGATTGCCTTGACACCACGGCCCGCCTCCGCGAGCGCGGCGTTCGTGCGCCGTTGCTCTTGATGGGCTATTTCAATCCGTTGCTCCGCTTTGGCGTTGAACGGGCTTGCCGCGAACTGGCCGCCGCAGGCGGGGATGGCTGGATCATTCCCGATATGCCTCCCGAAGAGTCTGCTGAATTGCAGGCAGCCGCCACAAACCACGGTCTCGATATGATCATGTTTGTGGCCCCAACCACCCCCGAACAACGCATTGCCGAGATTGCCGCCCGCGCCAGCGGCTTCATCTATGTCGTCTCCCTCACTGGCGTCACCGGCGAACGCCAGAGTATGGCCGCCAACCTCGGCGAGGTGCTGCAACGCGTACGCCGCCATACCGACCTGCCCCTCGTCGTTGGCTTTGGAATCAGCCGCCCTGAACACGTTGCCGAAGTCGCCCGCCTTGCCGATGGGGCCATTGTCGGCAGTGCCCTGCTCGCCCATCTTGAACAGTTACCACCTGATCGCCTTGTCCCCGGTGCCGCCGCCTTTGTCCAACATCTGCTCGGCACCTGAACCTTGTCTGCTCCTCGCCTCAGATACGGTTTCTTCTGGCAACCGATGCCAGCTTTGCTGGCATCAGTCGCCAGAAGAAACCTGGTTTTGCAGGGCGTCAGCCCTAACATTCGATCCGCCTGGGACGTACCCCCCAGGCAGTACTCCAGAACCGCCAGGTTAAAAAGGAGAACCACCATGGAGGCCAAAGCCTATGTGTTGATCGAAGCTGAGTCGGGACGGGTCGCCGAAGTCCTTGCCGCCCTTCGCGCTATCCCCGATATGACTGCCGCCGATGGCGTGACCGGGCCATATGATATCATCGCGACCGTCGAAACGGCGGATCCGCGCAATATCGGGCATCTGGTGATGAGCGAAATCCAGGGGGTCGAAGGCATCAAACGCACGGTTACTTGCATTGTCATTGGTTGATGAGACTGCATAAGGAGTGACCATGACTCAGTCTTCCAAAGGCCTTGAGGGCATTATCGCGGCGCAAACAGGGATTAGCTATATCGACGGTGAACATGGGCGTCTCTTGTATCGTGGCCTTGATATCAATGTGCTGGCCGAACATTCAACGTTTGAAGAGACAACATCATTGCTCTGGTATGGCAAGTTACCCAATCATAAGCAGTACGAGAGTTTTCGCCGCAAAATGATCGAGAATCGCCTCGTTCCCAATGAGATCATTGCGCTCTTGCTGCTCTTGCCCAAGAAAACGACCGTCATGGGCGTCTTGCGGACTGCTGTCTCAGCCCTCGCGCCGTTTGACCCCGAAACTGGCGATAATTCCCTTGATGCCAATGTCAACAAGTCGATCCGCCTGACCGCTGCTATGCCAACGATTGTGGCAGCCTGGGAACGCATCCGTAACGGGCTCTGGCCGGTCACACCCAGCACCGAACTCGATCATGCGGCCAATTTCCTCTATATGCTCACCGGCAAAGAGCCCGATCCCGCCGCCGCTCGCGTGCTCGATCAGTGCCTCATCCTTCACGCCGACCACGGCTTGAATGCCAGTACCTTCGCCGCCCGCATTACGGCCTCGACTCTCTCGAATCTCCACAGTGCGATTACGTCGGCGATCGGTACCCTCCGCGGCCCTCTTCACGGTGGGGCCAACGAGCAGGTGATGCGGATGCTGCTGGAGATCGGTGATGTCGATCGCGTCGATCACTATATGCGCGGCGCCCTTGCCGCCCGCAAAAAGATCATGGGCTTTGGTCATCGGGTCTACAAGGCCGATGACCCACGCGCCGCATGGCTACGCAGTCTCGCCGAAGAGCTTGCCGAAACAACCGGCAATCAGCGCTGGTATCTCATGAGTGAACGCATCCGCGAGATCGTGCAGTCCGAACGATCCCTACCCGTCAATGTGGATTTCTACTCGGCTCCGGTCTACTATACGCTCGGTATTCCGATTGATCTTTTCACACCAATCTTTGCCATTAGCCGTGTCGCTGGCTGGACAGCCCACGTCTACGAGCAGTATGCCGATAACCGCCTCATCCGTCCTGAGTCCGAATACGTCGGCCCTGTGGATGTCCCCTATCTCCTGCTTGACCAGCGCCCGTAAAAGTGGGCCTCTCAAGCTCTGCTTCACGCAAAAACGCCAGCTAAGCTGGCGTTTTTGCGTGAAGCAAAAGATGAACCGCCCTAAAAATCAATCTCGCAACTTCCCGACATACAGGCGAGTTCCTGCGCCGCGTTCGTCAGATCTTCCTCTTCATAGCGGTAGACCTTCGAGAAATCAATCTCGGGGAAGGAAGCCGCCAGCCGCTCGTACTCTTCGCGGGTGATTTCAACATAGGGCATGTTGTCGTACTTGGCATCAAACGCCGGCAAGAACGAGAGCCCACCAATCAGGTCGCGATGCTCCCAGACCCATTTCATCAGATCAAGCACTTCGTCGGGACGGTAGGTGATCGTACATGACGGATTGTGCTCGGTCCAGTAGGTCTTGTTCTGCAACCAGAATTCACACTGCGCAATCGCCGAGCGATCTTTCCGCGTAATCGCCCCATCCGGGGATTTGACCGGGAAGTGGATCACCCAGGTATTGGCGTTGGCTGGGGTCTGCCCATTTTCGGGATCCATCGGCACACCGGCATCACGCAAGACTTTGAAGATCGGTGAATGCGCGGCCACCCGTACGTTGCGAATATAGTAGGGAGCCCAGCGGGCGTGCAAGCCCGATGAACAGTTGACCAGTTGCGACGAGTTCCCCGACGGCTTGACACAACTGATCGACGCCGACTGGTTGATCCCAAGGCTAAGCGCGACCTGACGATTCGTCTCGACGGCAACATGGCGCAGGCGCTCTTTCACCCCCGCATCTTGCGCAATCGGGCTATCCATCTGGCCGGTGATATCGACCCCAAGCAGGCGCTCGTCTTCACAATTGCGCTGCCACTGCGTCCGCAAGCCGGGGAAGTGGGTCGCCAGCGACTGAATGGTGCCAATGATCGTCGCCACCTCGACCTTCTCACGCAGGGTCTCAAAGGTATCCTCGTGGCGAGCCACCGCTGCACTGAGATTGCAGAACTGCCATGGGCGCAAAACAATCTCGCCACAGGGGTTCGTGCCAAATTCGGCGGCCTGGCGGCGGGCCGGCTTGAGCAGATTCGCTGCCTGACGATTGAAAATCCCCGGCTCGCCACGCCCCGACTCAACCATCCCAAGGAACTGCGCAATAAACTCGGTCTGCGTCAGACTGCCCTGCGGCCAGACCGCCGAATTATTCGCATTCCAGCGCTGACTATTCTCGCGCTCGAAATCACCATTCTTGCAGAGACGCATCTCATCATCGTCATAGTCAAAGAGGCTGATCATTGCGGTGCGCCTCACCCCACCGCTGACAGCAGCATTGCCAACCGAACACATCATATCGTGGGCATCAATGGGGCGCAGGAAGCTGCCCTGCCGCGCCAGAATGCGCGAGCGCACAAAATCGAGCATGATCCGCAGCGGCTCGGGGCCCGAGGCACGACCACCCTTGGTGCGCAACGGGGCACCGGCTGGACGCAAATACGACAGATCGAAATGAATATCGCCACCCTCAAACCAGGTTTCAAGACCCGCTCGCAAGGCATCGGCCCAACCCTCAGCCGAGTCTTCCACGACCATCCTGCGCGGGGCCGAGCCCGTCTGACGCCGAATCCGTGGGAAATTCTCCACATAACGCCCCTCGACCGAGAAGCCCACCCCACAACCACTCATCGAGATAATCAACGCCTCAACAAACGAGTCAATGCTCTCAACCGGCTGATACGAGCAGTTATAAATGGCAATATTATTACGCCGGGCCGCCGGGCCAGCCATCGCCAGCAGGCGCATCGAAGGCATCGAGCGCATCTCGAGGATGGCCTGGCGGATGCGCGCATAGGTTTCGGCGGGCAGCCGCGCACCAGCGAGTTCGTAGAGATAGTCAACCGAACGATCGACGGTTTCAATCCAGGTCTCACGACGCCCAAGATCGTAATTAAAACGTGAATATTTATCAAAAAACTGGAAACGCTGCAACGGCGTTGGGAAGTACTGATCCGACTCCGCAAACGCCTGCCGCACCTCCTCGGGAATGGGCCGCTCAACTCGCTTCTTGGCATGCTCAGCACGGTAGAGAATATAATGCTTGGCCGCTTCGAACTCACCCGCAGCCTGCAACACCATTTCCACAATGTCCTGCACCCCTTCGACCGTTGGTGACTCACCATGCGCCTGGGCAGCCAGAATATTGACGACCCGCTCGGAAAGCTCAGTGATCGCCACCCGCGGCGTGCGACTCAGGCTGGCAAAACAGCGCGTGAGGGCATTCTCAATTCGCTCAATGTCAAACGGTACCACCCGCCCATCACGCTTCACGATCGTCGTCGGAATAACCATCCCGGCCTGATCAAGTGCCTGAAACCCGCCTGCGATATGGCTCACACCATTCGTCCCACTTGCCATACAACCTGCTCCTCTATCTTCACCTGCTGTGACTAAACAATGGCAACACGCTTAACCTGTACATAAGGCACCCGACCGTGCCAGAACAACCTAAGAGTGTAAATAATTAAATCGTCGTTAAAGAAATCTGCGTTGAGCGACTGAGTGACTTCTTCAGGGAACCACTACATATAGTACAGATTTATTATGTAGACCTCTACATCTAGGGGTCACAACGATGCCGCGCCAGTGTAGCACACAGGTGCGTGGTATGTCAAGGCAAGAAAAAGTTTAACACTCAGCGGCGTTACAATGCAACCGCAGAAAGCCGCGTTCCAGCAGGTCGCTCATCCTGAACGCATCAAGATCAAGGATAACCCGTGCATTCAAGGGTGCCCGCGCAGCCGCTTCACGCAATGACCCTTCGTAGTCAAACCCCGGCATACCAACATAACTCGCCAGTTGCTCAAACCCGCTTGCCCCGAGGGCTACCGTGGCACGCTGACGCTCGGTCAGCGCAATAATCGTCTGCCCGCGGATCAACTCACCTTCCGCGACCACACGTACCACGGCGAGATGCCCCTTGCCTAGTTGAGGATGCAGGGCGTACACCGTTGCTGCCACCGCAGGCAAGGGCATCGCCAGCGCCTGGTGACTTCCCGCCTGTAGGTATCCCTCCAGCAGGCGCGCGAGCAATGCCCCGGACTGACCACATCGTTCTTCCAGCAACCGCACCGCCGCCGCACCAAGCCGCAGCTTCTCGAACGCATCGCGGGTCACCAGTTCAACATGCATCCCACTCTCAAGCACCACCGCAAGCGCATGCGGATCAGCAAACGCATTAAATTCAGCTGCGGGAGTCAGCGAACCCGCCCCATGCGCCCCAGCTACCGCGACGAGCCGCACCCCGGCCAGATCAGTCGGGTACGCCTGCACCGCCCGCGCAACGTTGGTCAACGGCCCTAACGCAAGAATGGTCAGATCTGCATACAGCCGCGCCGCCGCGGCAATAGCTCCTGGCGCACCCACCGGTAGATTCGCCAGGTTGTGCGGCTGCTGATGCCCCCAGAATGCATCACGCCCATGCGTGATGACGCCAGTATTCGTACGCAAATGGATCAGCGGAGCCGAAGCGCCCATCGTTACAGGAACGTCACGTTGCAACGTAGCGAGCAACGTCAAGACATTCGCCGTCGTATGCTGTAATGTCCCACTCCCAAAGACCGTACTTACCCCCACTACCTCTACCGACGGCGCAGCGAGCAACCATGCCAGCGCAAGCGCATCATCACAACCTGGATCGGTATCAACAAAAATCGGTTGAGGCTTGACACTGATTGGCAAACCATCAATCATCACGGTCTCGTTTCATTGAGTGAGGAAGGCACCAACTCTTCGAGCGCATAGTCAGCCCGTGCCGCCTGAAGCGCTTCGACAAAAGCCCGAGGACGCTCAGGGCTCAGAATCATCGTTGTCCGTTGATCACGGGCCACCGCCACCAGTCGCTCACGATTCGTCGCAAGAAAGAAGACTTCACCATACGGCGCAAGGCGAAACGGCCCCTGGTAGCCAAAAATACCCGCATTAAAGGCAAAACGCAACCCCCGACGTGGCACATCGGCCAGATCCGATGCGAGTGACACCCCGATCACCAGCTTCAAGGGAATGCGTAAGGCCGGCATCAACCGCCGCCGCACAACCAGTTCCGTCGCCGTGATCTCATACCGACGAGGCTGCACTGCATAGGTCAACAACAAAAAGACGGCGATCGCCAGGGCCAAGGCCACCGGTATGAGCAAGCCATCCCAGCGCATGTTCGCCAGATACGCAAAAAGCAACGGCAAGACAAGCAAGCCCCCGAGATACGCAAGGCCGGTTGTTACCCGCAACGCATACGCATCCAGTGGGGCCACGAGAAAAATCTGTGTCGGTGTTGGAACCTGTTTCGTTTGACGTTTCACAGAGTCATTATATACTGATCTTAGTGCATTGTTTACCAGGTTGCCATCCATGCAACTCTTTCGCTGGCCCTGCCAGCCCAACCAAAGAAATCCATGAACCAAACCACACTGAATCTTCTGCCGGTCGCCCCAACCTATTTCGACTGGCGAGGCCATCGCATCGCCCACTATCACGCCGGTGAAGGGGAACCGGTGCTTCTCATCCACAGTATCAACGCCGCCGCCTCAGCCTTCGAGATGCGCGGCCCGTTTACCGGGCTCGGCGAGGGCTTTGCCGTGCATGCCATCGACCTACTTGGCTATGGCAATAGTGACCGCCCAACCCGCACCTATCAGGCCGAAGACTACATTGACCAGATCGGGGTCGCGCTCGAGCGGGTCGGCCAACCCGTGACGCTCATTGCCAGTTCACTCAGTTCAGCCTATGCCGTAACCGCCGCCGCCCGTTGGCCCGACCGCGTCAAGGCCCTCGTGCTCGCCTGTCCCACCGGCATGGGGCAACTCTCTGATCCGGCTGGCCCCATCGCCAGACGCATCCATCAGTCCCTCCGTGGCTCAGCCGGGCGTGCCATTTTTGACCGCCTGACCAGTCGCAAGGGTACCGCTTACTTCTTGCGTTCACAGGCCTACCACGATCCCGCTACGGTTACCAGCGCCACGCACGACGGCTTCTACCTCACCAGTCGTCGCCCAGGGGCACACTATGCGCCAATCTGCTTTCTTACTGGTCTGCTCAACTGCGACGTACGCGCAATCTTACCAACGCTTCGCCAGCCAACCCTGCTGATCTGGGGGCGTCAGGCCACCACCACCCCCGTCAAGCGGGCCGATGCCTTCCTCGCCGCGAATCCTCGCGTTCGCCTCGAGGTTATCGATCAAGCGTCGATGTTAGTGCAGGATGAAAAACCCGCCGAGTTCAATGCCCTCGTGCGTACCTTCCTGGCGTCAACCGTCAATGCAATGCCATCTCACGCAGAGCCGGTGCTATCGTAGGTGAGGTGCGCTGACGCGACCGCTCTACAGGGCCGCGTCAGCGCCTCTCACCCCAACTCCGGCATCTCAACCGGCTCATCACGCGGCTCACACACCCCACAAAAGAGCGCCCGCGCCGTGACCATCGCCTGGTGCCTACCTCTACCTCGTTGATCTTTATACAGCGCCACAATATATGGTCTTACGGCACAAGAATGGTGCCAACCACAACAGGCTCGATCCCTGGTGGCAATGCTTCCCCATCAGAAAAGGCTGCTTCAGGATGCGTTGCATCATACCACGCAACCTGCCATTCGTAGCGTCCGGCAGGGATATCATCCGGAACCTCAAACACAAAGCGCTCATAGATCAGTTGGTCAGCAGGCCAGGTTGTGATTGGCTGCACCACATACGTCGGCAGATGCACAAGCCGTGTGTCGCTCGCTACGCCGAGTTGACTGATCGCAACCCACGGTGTTGCCGGCGGCGACCCGTTCAACTCCCAGACAAACGTTGCCTCGAAACGCCGTCCTTCCCCCTCATTCACCGCAAAACCACGCAGCGTTGCCGGGCCAAGATCAAGACTCTTGGCCGAAAACTCCACCGTCGACGTCAGCGTAATTGTGTTGCTCAAGACCCGCGCTGCCGGCGCGTCGCGCTGAAAAAGCAACAGACCATCGCGGGCAGCAACCAGGCCAAACGCGGGATCGGCGAGCAAAGCACGGATCTCCGCCTCTTCATACGCCACCGTCGGCAAAATACCCGCGTCGGTCAGCGTACGCCAGTCAAAAAGCGCATCGGCCAGCACATACTCCACCTCGGGCAAGAGTGACGGCAAACGCTCGCCCCCGGGATCATCAGGGTAACGCACAAGATAGAGCTTCTCACGATCCACCAGGCGGGGGGCAAGGAACATTGAAGCCGCCAGTGGCACCGTATCAGGCAACTCTGCGGCCAGAAAGCGATCCTTCACCTCATCACGCGCCACGCGCCCATAACGCGCATGATCCAACCCCTGCCCCGGTAACGCCAGCCAGAAACGCGGATTCAACGGCTGATCAACCATCAAAAGGCTAACCACAGCCACAATCACAGTGGTAAAGATCAGATCCGGCTTCCACTGCCGCACACGCTCATCCGGCGCAGCCTCGGCAGCCTGCTGGCGCAAGCGCACCGCCCCATCAATCACCGCCATCACCACAAAAGGCACCACCAGCGCATAATGGTGATAGGCATAGTGATAGACCGCACCAGGGCCAGTACTGAGCAGCACAGCCAGCGTCAACGGGGCCGCAGGCAACAACCAGCGCCAGCCACGCCAACCTAAAAAGAGCACCGGACCAAAGACCAGCAACGCACTCACCAGGCGTGGCAGCAACGTGCCCCAGACCTGCTGCAGATCGCCATAATAGTGGTTCACATACCCTGACGTGACCGCGAGACCCGTTGCCGAAGGAACAAAGAGCCCACGCACCCCAAAGAAGACCACACTCCCGTAGAGTGCCGCGGCAAGCATCGTCCACGTCCCGGCGCGGCGACGCTCGGCCCAAAACCAGAGAAACGCCCCGATCCCAAAGACCGGCGCCGCCACATACACCTTGCTCAACAAGCTCAACGCAATCCAGAAGGCATACCAACGCCAGGCCTGGCGATCGGCAGCATCGAGGGCAAAGAGTAGCAGCGGCATCGCCAGCGTATCGCCGTGAAAATCAAAGAGCACCGCCGTCAACGCCACCGGATAGAGCAAATAGATCAGAGCCACACTCCGGGCTGCGGCAACATCCTCCAGATGGCGCAGCGCCATCCGATAAGCCGGCAGCGCCCCGGCAACCATCAGCAGCGCCTGCCCAATCAACAACGGCTGAGGATTGGGCCAGAGCGCCAGCAGCGGCACAAAAGCGAGATAGATCACCTCGACATGCCCAGCCAGGCGACTCACATTGCCCCCCGGCCCCGTCGTCACCAGAGGTTGCCCACGCAACACCGACAAAATCGCCTGCGTCATATTGCCCAGATCGAGCATCCCGGCATTATAGCCCCAATAACGCGCCAGACTCAACCCAACCAGCACCACAGCGACCACCAGCATCGCCACCCAGAGGAACCGATCACGGGGGAGAGAGGGCGTACGATCCTCTGTAAACGTAGTATCCATAGATTTAGCTTATCTTGGGCGTTGCGCAATAATGCGGATAACCCCACTTGACTTCATGACAGCAGAAATTAACCCAAAGGGCAGAAAGAACAGAATCGCGAACGGATTTTGATAACGAACAAAACGCGCTAACTTCCCAAAACCCAGTGCTTGCAACCAGAAACGTGTACTCCCGATCCAAAAATTGGGCGTTGAAATATGCATAATTGAACAGATACGCAATGACACTAAACGAAACAAAAGTGCAAGTGTGGTGGAAGGAAAGAGCGAAAGATGACGAGGAACATCATATCCATACCAATGAGACTTGAAAATACGAGCCGTATGCGAGTCAAGATTTGGAATCGTAACAATGCAATAGCCCCCAGGACGCAGGATATACTCAATATACTTCAGTAGGGCTAATGGATCAGCAACATGTTCCAGCACATGTCTCATCACAATAAGATCAACACTACCCGGTGGAAGATCAACATCAGCTAATTGGCCGGTACGCACATCCAGATCATAGCGATCGCGTGCAAGCTGTGCTGCCACACCACTTATCTCAACGCCTATGAGATGAGGCCGTCCACGACGACGTAATTCGTTGAGAAACTCACCTGTCGCTGAACCAAGTTCAAGAATACGGCTTGCTGGCGTTGTCAGGGCAAGAATTTCACCAATCTCAGCACGCCAGGCCATACGACGCATCAACATCAAGAGTGACTGGGGGCGCTGCATATAACTCTCATATGAAGCCGGATAGATCGCCGCTAGTTCTTCATCCGTGGTGGGGCGTGGCGTCAGCGTAACCAGACCACACTCTCGACACTGAAGCAATGTGTAGATGGCCCTATTCGTCAAAATCGTGCGATCGTAGCCTCTGCCAAGCGTATGAAAGGTTTCATTTCCACAGAGATTGCAACGCTGCACATGCACAACTCGCTCCTTTAACCTGAGGTCACAGGCCTTGCTTAAACACCGTGTCGGGAATCGATTGACGACGGCGACCAATCGCAAAGACTAATCCACCAATCAAACCTGTGCCATTACTTAAAACATGCATAAAGAGCGATAACGCAAGAGCCTCGGCCGGGCTCACTCCAACAAAACCCAGTAGCAACACAAGGGCATTATCTTGTAAACCCAGTCCATTAATTGCGATTGGGAGAACCGTAATCGCCTGACTGAAGGGGATCATAGCAAAATAGGCGACCGGACTTGCCATAATCCCAAACGATCTACCCGCAAAATAGACTGCCAAGCAGATCGTTAGTTGCCGTAATGCCGAAACAAGAGCACTGCCAAACAGGATATCGGGACGCCTCCGCAAGGCCATGAGACTCGCATGTGCTTTCACAAGTGAAGCACCTATTCGCTGCCACATCCGCCTGGGGAGCATGCGTTCAATGACTTTTAACAATGTATTGTTAAAAAGGAGACCAACTACACCTACAAAGAGACCCGTGATCACGGCCAGTGCCATTATCAGCGTCGTATTGATCCAGACTTCAGGCAAAAAAAGCAATGCCACGAGTCCAACCGCAATTGTAACACCCATCCCAATAATGCGATCCATCAGCACTGACGAGACGGCAGCCTCACGTTGCTCGGTGTCTGGAGCAATCAGCACCATCTTCACGAGATCGCCTCCAATGGATGAAGGCAAAAACATGCTAAAAAAAGTGCCGATCAACAAAATACGTAGCAAATTCAAGAATGGTTGCCGAACCCCCATTCCATACAACAATAACTGCCAGCGTAATACACCCAAAAAGAGCGCAAAAAGATTTGCAAGGATGCCGGCCATGAGCCACCAGGGATCAGCCCCCCTCAAGATCGCTCCCACGCTGGTGAGTTCTACCTGCGTCAGTAACCATCCAACCAGAAACAGGGTTAGCACGATGCGCAAGATAGTCTTGCCCATCAGTTCCACCCCCCAGAGGAGCTATCACGAGCAACCGAATGAGCAGACGGTGAAGAAATGGCGATACCTCGTCGGGCAAGCACGGTATCATACATGGCATTGATCTGCGCCCCAATCGCATGCCAGCTATATAGATCTTCGCAGCGCCTGCGCAATTCCTGACCTCGACGCTTACGCTCCAATGGATCACGCAATAAGGTAACGATGCGTTCAGCCAGGGCAAGCCCGTCTCCAACCGGAGCATAACATCCAACCTCACCAAGCGTAGCCACATTCCCTGGGAGATCAAATGCAACCGTCGGCAAACCACAGGCCATGTAATTGAGGAGTTTGCCATTGCCTTCCATACTGGTCAATTTCGCCGATACAGCAACATCACCTAGCGCGAGATACCGGGCAGCTTGCTGATACGCAATACGTCCTGGCAATGTTACGTGATCAGCAATGCCAAGAGCATGAGCTTGCGCATGGTATTGCTCTTCGTCAGGATAGCCCATGAGGAGAAAGTGTGTATCAGGACAAGACGCCAGAATGCGAGGTATGACGTCTAACAAAAGATCAATTCCTTGATAGGCGCTTAGTACGCCCAGATACACAACAACCTGACGCTCACGCGGTAAGCCGAGTTCCTCATAGAGATCTTGCAGATCCTCTTTTGCATATGGGCGAAATCGCTCTAGATCAACTCCATAATCTACCTCAAAGACACGATCAGGTGGAAAATCAAAACGCCTCTGCAACGACTCACGAATGTAAGACCACATAAGCATTGCATCAACATGGCGTATGATCGTCCGCTCAGTGAGTTCAGCCAGACGATAGAGCCTTGCACCCTCTCGAATGAAGTTGTGGTTGACCATCTCTCCAGCCATGCTCCCCTGCAAATCAAGCACAAGTGGCACATTCAGCAAACGTGCCACAGGAAGAGCAATCGCAGCTCCTTCATGCAAATGCGCATGCAAAAGATGCGGTCGATAGCGTCGGGCAATTTGCAGAGTACGCCCGAGAAGAAGCAGATCCAGATAGAGTTTATGCCAGGAAGGGCCGGCTGAGCGCTTGTGATACCAGGGGATCTGAGGAATGCGATAGATTGGAATATGACCGGGATCATTGCCAAGGTGGTAGGTCACAATCGCAACATGGTTCCCTTGAAGTTGTTGTGACCGTGCTACTTCATAAATTTGCACATGGCAACCACGATCCGAAAAGTATGGTGTCGGTGCAATCATTAACACACGCTTGGCGCTCGTCATCCCCTCACTCTCCATTCAATTCCTCGCGTACCGCATAGATGGGCCGGTTGCTGCCTTCGTAATAGACCCGCGTGATCAACTCCCCTAGCAAGCCCATGCCAACCAGTTGCACCCCCAGCACAACCAGCAGCACCGCAAGCAGTAATAACGGTCGGTCACTCAATGGGCTGCCCAAAAAGAGCCGAATGTACCCCAGATAGGCCAACAAGATGCTGCCCAGCGTGCCCAAGATGAGCCCGACGCTCCCAAAGACTTGCATTGGTCGCGTTGAGTACGAGAGCAGAAAGCGTACGGTGATCAGGTCGAGCAAGACCCTCGTCGTTCGGCTGATCCCGTATTTTGAGGTGCCGTAACGCCGTGGCGCATGGTGAACCGGTAATTCAGCCACCGCGACCCCCTGCCACGAGGCAATCGCCGGAATAAAACGGTGCAGTTCTCCGTATAACGAGATGTGCTTGACAATGTCGGTACGGTAGACTTTCAACGAGCATCCATAGTCATGCAACCTCACTCCTGTCGCCCACGAAATCATGCGGTTGGCAATGATCGAAGGAAGCCGTCGGTTCAGAAAGGGTTCCTGTCGGTGTGCCCGCCATCCGCTGACGACATCAAACCCCTCGGCGGCTTTGTCTAGCAACATTGCGATATCATCCGGATTGTTCTGGAGATCGGCATCAATTGTGACCAGCCATTCGCCCCGCGCCCGGTCAAAACCCGCCGCAAACGCCGCTGTCTGCCCAAAGTTGCGCCGAAAACGTACGACTCGCACACGTGCATCCCGCTCGGCTAGTTCATGCAGTAACGCAAAACTGCCATCCCGTGAACCGTCATCAACACAGATGATCTCATACGGCTTGTCGATCTGCGCTAGCGCTGCCGTGAGATGCGTGTAGAGATGCGGGATGCTCTCTTCTTCGTTGTAGATCGGTACGACCACCGAAAGCCAGGGCGCAACCTGTGTGCTAGCCATCGCCTCCTCAATCACCGGATCTTATGTCTCTTCTCCCACCCCTATTGTAGCGTATCAACCATACCACAAACCCTGGTGCGTAGCGGGCCAAACATGCCAGCTTTGCTGGCATGTTTGGCCCGCTACGCACCAGAAGAAAAAATTCCCTGATGCACTGCGGCATGAAGTGGTGTATACTAGAGTCACATAGATCAGAGGTCGGTCGCCGAACATTCCTGCGATAGCTGCATCCGACCTTTCCCCCCCTTCACGGTTGTCCCGCTGGACAACCGTTTTTGGTATGGAGAAGGCTCGTGGTTCGTGTGCTGTTTGAGGTGCTGCTGCCGGTCGCGCTGGTGGCAATCATCGGGATGTTGTTGCGCCGGCAAATGCCCCTTGACCAGGTAACCCTCAATCGGGTGGTGATCTATGGGATGAGCCCGGCTCTGATCTTTACGTCCCTGGTACGCGCTGATCTCAGTGGCAGTGGCGCACTGGGGATGGTTACGCTGGCCGTTGGCACAGTTGTGGTGATGGGTGCGTTGACCCTTGCCGTTGCTTTGCCCTTTGGCGTACGTGGCCGTGATTTGAGTGGTCTGTTGCTCGTGACCCTCTTTATGAACTCGGGCAACTACGGCTTGCCGGCTTCCCGTTTTGCCTTTGGCGAGGCCGGGTTTACGCTAGCGATCTTCTATTTCATTGTGCAGTCTGTGCTCTCACAAACGCTCGGGGTCGCCGTGGCCGCCGCCGGCGCTGCGCAGGCCGGCCCGGGCCTCCTCCGTGAGGTGGCAACACGGGTGTTGCGTATGCCCCAGATCTATGCGACCGTCGCTGCCTTTGCGGTACGCGCAACCGGCTTTGACCCGGTTCTTGCCCAGGGGCTCTTCGCTGGTCTGTTTCGTGGCCTCGCCCTGCTTGGCGATGCCACGCTGCCCATGATGCTCGTGGTGCTCGGTACCCAACTCGCCGGTGGCCTGCATATCCAGGAACCTGGCCTGGTCACAATGGCAACGATCTTGCGCCTGCTCGTCTCACCCCTCGCCGCCTATGGCCTCGGTCTCGCCCTCGGCCTCGCCCCGCTGAGCATCGCGGTGGGCGTGATGCTCGCCGGTATGCCAGCCGCAGTCAATACAACCATCCTCGCCCTCGAGTTCGACAGCCGTCCCAGCCTCGTCGTGAGCACGGTGATCGTCTCTTCAGTGTTGAGTATCGTAACGTTGTCTGTGTTGTTGACGTTGCTCGGCGTATAGCGGCGCAAGCTACGTGCCCTCAAAGATCGCGCTAGGCCCAATCCTTTGCAAAGAAGCTCACGCGAAGGCGCGAAGGGTTAGTTCACTTCAGCCGTACTGAAAACGGTGCTGAAGGCACGGCAGTAGATGACAACTGACAGAAAACCGTCGAGATCCAGATCCGCAGGGATGGCGTAGTTCTGATTGCCTTCGTTGGCCGTCAGACGCTCAAACTCAATGTAGCCAGGCCCGGTATCATGCAGTTCCGCACTGCTACGTGGCATGGGGTGGCCGGCAATGCCAATGCGCAGATCCGGGCCATTCTGTGCTTTGAAGTTTTCGAGCCGTAAAATACGGCTACCATCGGGTAGCTGGTAGATGGTTGCCTCGCCCTCTGCCCAGTGCAACTGGTCAATAAAGGTAAACGTGCCAGTGGCCAGGGCAATTGGCTCAGTTGGCACCTCAGCAACCGTTGGTTCCACACTTGGCGTAGGCTCCTCAGCCGCCCCTGGCGTAGGCTGCTCAGGCGTCGCCGTCACTGTGACAGGGCTGGCGTCAGGCGTAGCAGTTGCTAATGGCACTGCCACAACTTCAGGCGCTGCGGTTGGATCCGGGATTGCTGAGGCACCGGCAACCGGGAAGGCTTCATCAACGCGCGTGCTGAAAAAAAGCGGACTGATCGCCCACCAGGCAAAAGCCGCCCCGAAAAGCAAAACAGGGAGGCCGAGCCACAGTACCAGTGTTGGTACACGACGCTTTGTATGTGGAGATGACATGGACAAGATCCTTTCGCTGAATTCCTGAGGTATAGCGTACAATAGCTTCAAAGAGACAACTGTGAGCTACCATACATAACACCAGATCCATCGTCAAGGTCGCGTCACCAGTCACGCTACTCGTGCATTGAAAGGACATTTATGTCGCTTACAGCAACGTTGCTCGTGCGCAATGCCCGCATTGCCACCCTTGATCCAGCCCGGCCTCACGCCGAAGCCCTGGCCGTCGTTGGTGATCGCATTGCCTGGCTCGGGAGTGACGCCGATGCCGACGCCTGGCGTGGCCCTGCCACCAGGGTGCTCGATGCCGAGGGACGCCGCATCCTCCCTGGCCTGATTGATACCCATTTCCATCTGCTCTCTGGTGCCCTTAGCCTCGGTCAGCTTGCCCTCGAAGATGCCACCGATCTTGCTGAGGTGCAAGCTCGCCTCCGCACGGCTGCAACGACGCTCCCTCAAGATGCCTGGCTGATCGGAAGGGGCTGGAAATATCGCCTCTTTGCTGGCGGCGAAACGATCCATCGCCACCTCCTCGATGCCGTGGTTCCTGATCGTCCGGTCTTTTTGACGGCCTTTGATGGTCATACCGCCTGGGTCAATACGAGGGCCCTCCAGATGGCAGGTATGCTGCATGGTGCCGAGACAGGCAGTGCCTTCAGTACGGTGGTGCTCGACGACGCTGGCTTCGCCACCGGCGAGTTGCGCGAGAACGAGGCGATGACGCTGGTGAGCCGCCTTCTGCCTCCTGTCACCGATGCAACCCGGCTCACCTTGCTTCGTCAGGCGTTACGTCACCTCGCTGCCCTCGGCTTGACCAGTGTTCACAATATGGATGGTGACGAGCACCAGGTCAAACTGCTGCAGCACTTGATTGCCAATGACGAGTTGTCTTTGCGGGTTCTCTTGCCACTTTCACTCTCACCAGGTGACGATCCTGACCGCATCAAACAATGGGCGGCAACAACCAGGCAACTTCACGGGCCATATCTGCGCACCGGTGCGGTGAAACTCTTTATGGACGGGGTCGTCGAGTCAAAAACCGCTCTGTTGCTCACACCATACGCCGATGGCAGCGGCGATCTGGGCGTCGCCAACTATGGCTTCGAAGAATTTGTGCATCTGGCAAGCACAGCCGATGCGTTGGGGTTACAGGTCTTTGTGCATGCCATTGGTGACGCAGCCGTACGCCAGACGCTCGACGGGTTTGCGGCCATTCAGCAGATCAACGGTACACGTAATGCGCGCTATCGCATCGAGCACGTCGAGTTGCTTGACCCTGCTGACGCCCCACGCTTTGCCAAACTGGGCGTCATTGCCGCTGTGCAGCCCATTCATGCCAACTTTGGCCTCGATCTGCAGAACACCTGGCGACGCATGAGCGGGCCGACCCGCTGGCCCTGGGGCTTTGCCTGGCGACGCCTACGCGACGCCGGTGCGCGTCTCGCCCTGGGCAGTGACTGGCCCGTCGCCGACGCCAACCCACTCAAAGGCATTCACGTCGCGCTCAACCGGCAACCCCTCGATCATGGCCTGCCCGATCAACGGCTCACGCTTGACGAGGCGCTTGCCGGTTACACCACCTGGGCCGCCTACGCCGGCCACCGCGACGATGATCTGGGGCAACTGACACCAGGCTACCTCGCCGACTTCATCATCCTTGACCGCGACCCCTACGCCCTCCCTACCGAGGAACTTGCCACCGTCCGCGTCATCCTCACCATCGTCGGCGGCAAAATCATCTTCGCCGCCTCCTGATCACCCTCTGCGCCTCTGCACCTCCCCGCCTCTGCGTTAAACCCTCCCACCACCGCAAACAAAAACCAGGGGAGGCACCCGCGCCACCCCTGGTTCAGATGAAACTCTACGCTCAACCTCAATCAGCGCTTGCCGGAGCCTTCGTCACCTCACTGATCTGTTCCGTCTCACGCTTGCTTTGCCAGATCGCCCAGACCAGCAGGGCAAAACAGAAGATCATCCCAATGATCACCCCGGGGCTACCTGGAGTAATCGTGACCACAACCGGAGCAATAATCAGCGCCACCAGGTTGATCACCTTGATCATCGGATTGAGCGCCGGGCCTGCCGTATCCTTGAGGGGATCGCCAACGGTATCACCAACCACAGCGGCTTTATGGGGATCGCTATGCTTGCCGCCAAAGTTGCCCTCTTCGATATACTTCTTGGCATTATCCCAGGCCCCGCCAGCATTCGACTGGAAGACCGCCATCAACTGACCCGAGAGAATAATACCGGCCAGGAAACCACCGAGTGCTTCAACACCAAGCAAGAAGCCCACCAGGATCGGCACCATCACCGCGATAATCCCGAGGCTGATCAACTCCTTCTGGGCAGCCGTCGTAGAAATCAGTACCGCACGGGTATAATCCGGCTGAACCTTGCCCTCCATCAGACCGGGGATACGGAACTGACGACGCACCTCTGTCACGATTTGCGAAGCGGCACGCGACACTGCACGGATCGTCAGGGCCGAGAAGAGGAAGGGCACTGCCCCGCCAATCAACAACCCGATAAAGACCGTTGGCTGCGCCACATTGATCCCCGTCAGCAACTGAACGCCCTGCTCGCCCGCATCAATCAGTTGCTGTTGCACTTTATTGACATCCGTGAGGTACGAACCAAAGAGGGCCACAGCCGCAATGACTGCCGAGCCAATCGCAATGCCTTTGGTAACAGCCTTGGTCGTATTGCCAACGGCATCAAGGTCATCCATCACATTACGGGCATTCTTATCGAGGCCGGCCATCTCACCGATGCCATTGGCATTATCCGAGATCGGCCCAAAGCTATCCATCGAAATCGTATTGCCCGTCAGCAACAGCATCCCGATGCCGGTCAGCGACACACCATAGAGTACCGCCGTGAACGAGACAAAGGGATCAGGCGAAAAGCCACTGAAGATCAGCACCGAGCTAAAGATCGATACACAGATCACCATTACCGCCCAGACGCTCGACTCCATACCGAGGGCCAGACCAGAAAGAATATTGGTGGCCGCCCCGGTCTGCGAAGAGCGTGCCGTCTCTTTCACTGGGCTGTAGTGAGTGCTCGTAAAGTACTCGGTGAGTTTATCGAGCCCAATCGCAAGGGCAAGACCGGCCAGCGTCGCGAGCAGCGGACGCCAATCAATCGAGCCATCGGGATTGCGCATAAAGAAGAAACTGGCAACAACGCCACCGAGGGCACCAATGACCGCAGCAACATAGAAGCCCCGATTCATCGCCGCCATCGCATTGCGACGACGCTCATCGGTGCGCACCAGACTATTGCCAATCACCGAGGCAATGACACCAATCGCCCGCAGGATCAACGGGAAAAGAATAAAGCGCAGATCATACTGACCATCGCCAATCGTCCCCGAGACAGCATCACCAAGCACCAGGCCCAAGATGAGTGCTGAAACCAATGTCACTTCAAAGCTCTCAAAGACATCCGAGGCCATCCCGGCACAGTCACCGACATTGTCGCCGACTAGGTCAGCGATGACCGCCGCATTGCGCGGATCATCCTCGGGAATCCCCGCCTCAACCTTGCCCACCAGGTCTGCCCCAACGTCAGCCGCTTTGGTGTAGATTCCACCACCGACCCGCATAAAGAGCGCAATCAGTGAACCACCAAAACCAAAACCAAGCAAGGCATCAGGTGCGGCAATGCCAAAAACGATGAAGATGAGCGTCCCACCAAACAGGCCGAGGCCCACCGTGAGCATACCCGTCACCGACCCCGATTTGTAGGCAATCTGGAGGGCTGGGTTGTAGCCTTTGCGTGCCGCCGCTGCAACCCGCACATTGCCTTCAACCGCAACACTCATGCCAACAAAACCAACCGCATACGAAAAGAGCGAGCCCATCAAAAAGGCGACGGCCCGCCCAATTGACACCCAGAGCACCGCAGCCTCTTCTGAACCAAAACGCTCAACTGCCTCAAACGTAGGCGGGACAACCAATACGCTTGCAGCAAGGACAAACGTCAGAATGACAATCAAAATCGCAATCGTCCGAAATTGCTGACTCAGATACGCATTCGCCCCTTCCTTGATAAAACCCCAGACCTCTTGCATCTTTGCCGTGCCCTTATCCTCGGCCAGGATTTGGGCCCTCAGAACAAAAGCATAGACAATACCCAAGACCGAAATGGCGAGCACAGACCATACAGCCGCCTGCTGTAATGCATCCAGTCCTTCCAGCATCGCACAACTCCTTCGTTGCAGTGGGGGACTACATCAGCTTCAAGAACATGACGGGTAGCAAATAATATATGCCTGAGGCATCAGCATATGTAACAATGCGACAACGTAGCCCCATGACGGGGCATTTCGATGTACGCTGTTAGGGGAGATCCGGGCCCGGTGCCTGTCTATCAAGGCACCTACGGCGGACTTATTCTAGCACATGAAGGATTGAATTGTAAAGATTGCAAAGTGAACAAATGAGAACTGAAGGCCTCGTGCCAGAGCAGCCAAGTTGCCTCGGCACGAGGCCTTCAGCTTCAGCTTCAAGACCGTTGCAAACTAGGCAGGAAGACCTGATAGCGCTCAAATGAGAGCGGCGTAAAGGAGCCCTTGAACGTGAAATGACTCGTATTGCCTGCCCGATCAGTCGCCCGTGCGATGATCCGCAAGTCACCCGGAGCTATCGGTGCAATGCTTTGATATATACCTGAGCCAGGAGCGGTTTGTTCAAGCGCACGGTTTTCCCAGGTTCGCCCATCAGGGCCAATGTAGATCATGCTGACATTGGCAATGCCACTTCGCCCAAACTCTGTGTTGAGCGAGACATCACGCACCTGTATTTCTACAAGCGCCTCTGTCGCCTGTGCGAGTTGAATGTTGACATCAGGTGAACGGACAGCTACCGACTCGATGATGGGTGGCAGCATATCGCTCCGCAGCGCGAGGATCTCTCCGGTGAGAAGCCTCGGATCGGGATCTTCGTAGAAGACCTGGAAGACAAGCTGGCGGTATGGGCGTAAGGTGCCAATTTTGCCACTGGGATCCGTGCGGAACTGTGCGATCGCGGTCGCCAGTTGATCACGCTGCAATTCCCCTTCGCCAACCGTGCTGTACGCAAACATTTTGTCGGGGAACCAGATCCCAATCCCCGCCGGAAACTCCGGTTCAATGTCGGTCTCGATAATCGGGCTCGATGTCTCTGTCACAACCTGGGTGATCTGCGGATCAAAGCCCTCCCGTTCATCGTAGATGCCCCCAATCATCACTACATCCCGCACCCGCAAGCGTTCCGTACTGCCGTTGCTGAGGGCACTGATATCGTAGGCAAGATTGGGCAACACTGGTACGGCAACCTGGTTATTCTCAAAAAGCCGCGGCGGTCGGATAAATGCCTCGCCAAAGCTGTCCTCCACCTTGATGCTCTCTGGCCCCAGGCGCAGGATCGTACTCCCCGTACGAGGAACCGGGACAAAATTCTCGCGTGCGAGATCAAACGTGAAGGTGATGGTACGGGTAAGCCGGCCCAGACGATCAGGTTGAATCGGTGTATTGAGTTCGAGCGGCGCTGTCTGGGTTGGTGATGGATCTTCCAGTGGCGGTGGCAAGGGTTTTTCCATTTGCACCCGAATAAAGGGCAGGCCATAGAGCGTCATAATGCTGATCGCTTTGTAGTCGTATGCACTCAGGGTCGTCGAGTTGCGCACATAACGCTGCTTGGCCTTCACCAGCGCATCGCCAATCGTTGGCCCGATTGGGAAGAGACTCTGCGCAGGTGAGCGACCGAACGCTTCCACCACCACTTCACGCGCCAGTTCCTCGGTGAGCAACACCGATAGCCGCTCAGAATAGTCAATGCCATCCGTTGTCCCATACCCATAGCCGGTATTGCCAATCCAGTTGCCGCCGTGACGGTTCAGCGCTTCGGCGAAGTCGGCCCGGTAAAGCAAGGGCATCCCTTCGGCAAGCGCCCCGGTATGCACGTTGTAGCCACTGTGACACCCGACCGAATAGCCGAGCGTCCCCATGAAGTAACCCCCAAACCACGAAAATTCATACTCGGGCACCAGCAAGCGCTCTGCCGGGAAGTTGCCCGTGCGATCTTCAATCGCAGGCAATAATTGCCAGTGGTCAAAGTGGGCATTTACCGAGTTGAGCACGAGCGGAAGCGATGATTGCAGATTGACAAAGCCATCTTGGGGCAATGGGAAGTCAATATCAAGTCGCCCATCAAACCAGGTACGCTCAAGATCAGGTCGCGTCCATCGATCATTGATCAAAGAGTTGACTTCCTGGGCAAATGACCTGGTCCTCGTTAAAATACTGGTAACGGTCTGAGCTTGATCAGTCAAAAAGTCGTATCCCGTCACTGAAGCACGGGCAGGCCCCGGTTGACCGTCACCCTGCGAGGTGACATCAATGTGGGAGGGCCTGTTGGTATATTCGCTACCATAGAGCTGTGCATTGAGATAGTTGGCAATGTCGTCAGGCGTCTCAACAATCCGCCCAACCGCCAGTTGCGGCAAATGGAAGGGATACCCATAAAAACGATACGGTCGCCCTGCGCCATACGGGCTATCCGTCAAGAGCATCCGATAACGCAAGGCGGCCCCAAGCGCACTATCGGGGATGATCATATCACGTCCGCCCACGATGTTACGGGTGTACGCCAGATAATCAGCCTCGTTGGCAATCGTGGTGAGATCCGGAGCACGAAAGAACGGGACAATATTGTCACCACCAATTAAGACAATGTTACGGACATTCGGGAACGTGATCCGCTCATCTTCAGCCGCATTCCCATAATAAAAGGCGGCATTCGTCTTGGTCACTGGTTCCGTTTGCGTCGCTGCCTCGATCAGGTTGTCGATCAGGCCCGCAACATAGTTGGCATAGAGGGGGTTCGCTTGATTGGCATCCCAAAGATCATACACATCCGTGATCGCAGCCGTCGACGCTCTGCCAGGCATCATTGGCTCTAAGCGGCCCAGATCGAGTACGATGCCATATTCAGGTGGAGCACCGTTGCTCTGCGGCGGACTCGCCGCAAATTGATCAAGCGCATACCCTATCGAGGTAATATTGGTCATCTGGGGGTTTTCATCAGGCCCGTAGATCTGCTCCAAACGTTGCGGGTGATGAATATATAATGTCGTGATCTGCTCAGGACCAATACCAAACTCGCCACCACCAGGCAAGCTTGAAAAATCAAGCCGTAGTTCTACCTCTGGTGCCGATGGTGGTACCGTCAACTCACTCCCATCGAGACGTACACCGAGACGGTACGGCAACGTATTCGTATCACCGATAGGGTATGCGCCGTTGTGCGGCACGACGACGACATAGTAGACCCCCGGCACCCAGATCAGCGTGTCAATCGTTTCGGGCGTGCGCCCACTATTGATGCTGATCGCCCCGATGCTCCCACCGATCGCCCCGATGCTCCCACCGATCGCCCCGATGCTCCCACCGATCGCCCCGATGCTTCCACCGATCGCCCCGATGCTTCCACCGATCGCCCCGATGCTTCCACCAACCTGGGTAATGCCTTCGAGTCCAGGGACACCCGGATCAAACGTGAGATCAATCCCAACTTCAGGATCAGGCCCCCCACCGAACACCAGATCATAATCGGCAGGTAAACCATCCAGCACAATCTGGATGCGCGAGGCAGGTCGCGGCACCACCATGCGAAAGAAATCAACATCGGTCGAACGATCAATAACGCCAGTTATCGTCTGCTCCCAACTCTGGATGGTGCGATCACCGATCCACTCGGCATCTTGCGGTCGATCATTTGAACTGCTACCAGGCGCTTCTTGTTCGATGTACGGAGGAAGTTTAGTGACGTCACTCAAGGTAGACGCAGGAACCTCAACCGGCTCGGCCAGAGCAGTGGCAGTAGGCTGCATCCCTAATGGCGTCACAAGGAGGGCCATCAAGAGCAGCACAATAAGTTGACGTGGCATGCATACGCTCCGATCTTAGGTAACAGAAGCAACCGACTCAGCGTGGTTGCTCAAGCGAGCTTATAACGACTGAACCAGCGCGAGATCACGTTGTGCATCAAGTTCAGCAAAGATGGCCTGGGCTTCGGCCCGTGCCTGCGCAGCAGCCTCACGATCGCCCATCGCCAGCGCAAGGCGCGCTTGCTGATAACGCGTTTTCCCCAGTTCATAGCGATTATCAAGTTTGCTCAACCCGGCATAACTTGTCTCCAGACAAGCCTGTGCTTTCGCAAAATCGCCAGTTACCAGGGCCACCTGCGCACTGACGCGATGCGCGGTAGCCTCTTCAACCCTCATTGCCAGTTCGGCAGCTAACGTGAAAGCTCGCTCGGCATGAAGTTGAGCAACGGCGAGATCGCCCAGAGCCAACGCCGCTTCAGCCGTTAAACGCAACACCTCGGGCAAAAAGTTGCGTGCGTTGATCTGCTGCAAGGTCTCAAGCGCCTCTAGGAAGAGCGGCAGCGCATCAGCCGGACGCCCCTGCAACAACAAGACTTCGCCACGATTGTAGGTTGTGACCGCGACCCCCAGCGTCGAGCCGATCCGCGCAAACATCGCATTGCTCAATTTATAGAGTTCGCCGGCACGTTCAAGTTGATTGCGCCCCACCAGCACAACCGCAAGATTATTCGAGGTACGCGCAATGGCCTGTACATCACCAATATTCTCACTGATCGCCAGGCTCTGTTCATAACAGGCGATCGTATCGGCCCACTGGCCCATATTCAGATAGACCATACCAAGATTATTGAGCGTATCGCTCAAACCATCCAGCACATTCAGTTGCGCAAAGAGCGCACGCGCCTGATCGAGGGCCGCGATCGCTTGATCGAGGATGCTTTGATCTCGATAGATCAGGCCCAGGAGTTTGAAGGTATGGGCCTGATCTGACAGATTGCCCGCCTGTTCGGCCAACTCTTTGCCCTTCGAAGCCCATTCAATCGACTCGGCATACTTGCTCTGCCGAAAAAAGAGCCCGGCCCCAAGCAAATAACAACGCGCAAGCTCCTCCCCTCTTTCGAGCGACATTCCTTCCATTCCAGTACGTAACCAGGTAAACGCCTGTTCATAGTGCGAACGACGCTCCTCGACACTTGCCAGCAGACGATACATCCGCAGCCAGTTTTCTTCGCCAGGGGCTGTCAGTTTGAGCGCTTCCCGAAAATGAACTTCAGCATCGTCATACTCACCGAGCAATAACCTCAAATCGCCACTCTGCTCATGGATCAAGATGAGTTGTTGCTTCAACGACGGAGTACTCTGCACCTCTTGCAGCCGCTGGGCGACAGTCAATGCAATCCCATAGAGGGCCAGCGCATCACGATTCGCAAAACGCTGCGTTGCCTGTTCTGCGGCACGGATGTGATATGCGAGCGCCTGATCCCACGCTTCAGCCTGCAAATAGTGCCAGGCCAGCACGGGCAGGTGAGGTTCAAGCTGGCTACCTGCCAACGACTCGATCCGGTGGGCCACCTGCCCATGCAAGACCCGCCGCCGAGCATAGAGAATAGCCTCATACGCTACATCACGTAACAGGGCATGCCGGAAAAGGTAGCTGAGAATCTGATCAAGTTGCTCGGCCTGGATCAACTCAAAACCCACCAGATACATAAGCCCTTCATCAAGTGGAGACTGGCTCGCATAGACACCTTCAATGATCGGACGTTGAAAACGGCGCCCGATCACCGAGGCAACCTGGAGCAACGCCTGACGCGGTTCATCCAGGCGATCGAGACGAGCCAGCAAGAGGCCTTCGATACTCCCCGGCAATTGAACCTCGTCGAGCGTACGCTCAAGCCGCCACTCACCCTTTTCCGTACGGCAAAGCACCTGTTCAGCGACCAGGGCATGGAACAACTCTTCAATAAAGAAGGGGTTGCCCTGCGTGCGCTCAAGCAGCGGCAAGATTTCGGCGGGTGGTTCAGTGCCCCCCAGCAATTCACGCAAGAGAGCCACGCAATCTTCACTCGTAAGTTCACCTAACGGAATCTTGACCGTCGTCGGCTTCTCAATCCAAAGGGCAGTGATCGGCGTATCAGGCCGATAGGTCACCAGCAATAAGAGCGGCAAGTCAACGGCAGCAAGGGCGAGTTGACTCAATAGCTCATGTGAAGGTAGATCCGCCCAGTGGACATCTTCAATCAGGATCAGCATGCGATCTTGCATGGTGGCCCCAGCGAAGAGCGCCACGATCAGTTCCTGAAGACGGTCGTGCCGTTGTTCAGGTGACAGCGAAGTGGTTAGCGGGCTCTCTTCCAGCGCAACGCCAAGCGCATCACCAAGCAGAGGCGTAAACCGCTCGAGCTCAGGGGCAAGCTGACGTACACGAATAGCAAGCCGTGCTGTCAACTCAGGTTCGTGCAAATAGCGCACCGACAGGCTCAACAACGTACGCAAAGGCCCCCGCACAGCAGCGTACGGTGTCCGCTGATCATAGCTTTGGCACTCACCCAGATAGATCGAAAACGACGGCATCGCCCGCCCATCAGGTGCCATGCTCGCAATCACCAGACGTTGCAACAACTCTTCGGCAAGCCGGGTCTTGCCGGCACCAGCATCACCCACTAACGCCAGCATCCGACCATGCCCCAGCAACGCATCGCTCGCCAGATCGAACAAGGTTGCCAACTCGTGATCACGCCCGATCAAGGGCGTTGGCCCTGTCCGTTGCTCAGACGCACCACCGCGTAACGGTATCGCAACGTCGGCAACCCGAACGACCCGTGACGGAATGACCGGTGCACGAATGCCCTTGAGTTGCAACGGTGAACTATCAACCAGGTCAAACTGACCCGCCACAATGAGCCGGGTCGCCGGAGAGATGAGCACTTCGTGATCAGCGGCCGCTGACATCAACCGTGCCGCCAGGTTCACATTCGAGCCCATCACGGTATATTCGTAGCGGGTCGAGCCACCCACCCGCCCTGCAAAGACCGTCCCCGTATTGATCCCCATCTTATGCACAAACTGGAATGGCATGGGCAAGACCGGGGCCAGCAAGGCTGCCACTTCAGCATTCGCTTCGTCGAGCGTTGTCGCAAGATCGAGCGCACAACGAATAGCGCGCACCGAAGCATCCTCGTGCGCAACAGGAGCCCCAAAGAGCACCATCAACTTGTCGCCGTGCGTATACATATCAACTTTATTCACAATGCCATCATAACGATGGACAACCGTCTGTGCCCGACGATAATAGGCATTAAAGACCGCTGCGGCCAGATCCGGCGCATGCTGCAGATGGGCAAGGATGGCGCTAAAATCGTGAATGTTGATAAAAAGCACCGTAACCGGTCGAAACTCGCCAAGCCCGACTTCCGAGACCTCGAGAAACCGTCGTGGCAGCCCACGCACCAGGTATGGTTCAAGTGCCGCGAGTTGGTGCGCCAGTCGTTCGAGGGTTTGCAGATCATCAAGCCCACTGTGAGCAAAGAGATCGGTATGAGGCGGAGGTAACACAGGTTCAGGCAGATCGGTCAGGCGATGAAAGCCACGGCCAACCCCTTGCACCGTAACACCAGGAATATGTTCAATTGCCTCACTTGAGATCACCACCTGTCCTGGCACAGCCAGTTCCTGCGCCATCGCCACCCGGTTCACCACCGGGCCAGTCACCACAAGCTCGACATGGCTCTGATCACCAACACTTGCCGCAAAGACACGACCACTATGCACCCCAACGCGCAACCGCAAGGCAAAAGTACCAACGCGTGTTGCCAAATCAGCAAAGGCATCCATGCGCCGTTGCATCGCGAGCGCGGCTGCGGCCGCAGCAGCCACATGCTGCTCACCCAGGCTGGCAGCATCAAAAAAGGCGGTGAGCGCATCACCGCCAAATTTCAACAATGAACCCTGGCGAGCATGGATCTCGGCAATCAAGACATCAAAGAGGTGACTCACGATTGCCGTCACCTCTTCAGAACCCTGGCGCCCAAGACTACTGAGTTGCTCAGAGAGCGCAGTAAAGCCGGAGAGATCGGCAAAGAGCAGACTGCCATTCCAGAAGGCCCCGGAAATCTGCCCCGGTCGTGGCTGACGCAACTGATCCTGAACAAGGCGGGCAGGCATAAACGCCGCGCACGCCGCAAGACGCGTACGTAAGACAACCGCCAGTTGCACCCGCTCATTAGCGGGCAGATTACCTGTTTGCGACAGTTGTGATGCCAACTCAGGATAATCCTGAGCGAGGAACCTGGCAAGATAAGAGACCTGAGTGTCCATAGAAACAACCATTTTATTGCGCTTCAATTGACAGCACTACATGAACGTCACTCAGGGGAGGGTTTCGATGATATGATTATGCACGATAATGACCGGTTCTGTCTAGCATCTACCATAGAGCTTGAGAAGTGTCGCCTCCGATGGCGCAACAAGGGTTGTCTGATGTTTTTGGTAGAAAAACACCAGACAACACGTACGAGGCATGGCTATGCTATAATCCGAGGCGTAGGCGTTACCCAGGCAAGTTGCCATTGACAGGACATATCTTATGCGCGCCAGTTTGCGCAGTCTGCCCAATCTGCTTGGTCTTTTTCGGATTGTCGCGACCCCGTTCCTCTTCTGGCTTGTTGTGATCAGTGATCCTGTTGCTGACCTGTGGGCTGTGGCCCTGTTGATCATCATGGCTCTCAGCGATATGGCCGATGGTAAAATCGCCCGTCACCTCAATGTTGTTTCCCCTCTCGGCATCTTCCTTGATACCATCAGCGACAAGATTTTTGTTGCGGGCGTGCTGATCCCTATGGTGCAGACGGGACTTCTCTCTGGATGGGTTGTCTTTGCAATTATTGTTCGCGAGTTTATTGTTTCAGGGCTACGTTCCTTTGCCGCAGCTGAAGGGATAGTCATCTCGGCAGGACAACTGGGCAAACAAAAACTCGTCATTACGGTCATCGCCCTGGTGTGGCGCTTGCTCGCCGCCCATGCCGAACGCGGGGGCATCCTGGGCACTGTTTTTGACGGCCTATTGCAGAATCTCTTCGGACTCTGGCCTATCGCGATGGGGCTTGCCCTGCTTTTGACCATTGTCTCGGGCCTTGAGTACCTCTGGAATGCCTTCCCCCTCTTGAAGCAAAGTTGGGCTCCTCGCACCAAAGAATAAGCAAACAATCACGCTGTTCATTCATCTTCAAACCGAAAACCCCACCGCCCGCCTGCAAGAACTGCAGGCGGGCGGTGGGGTTGGTTGCA
>NZ_SIJK02000041.1 GCF_004762035.2 Candidatus Chloroploca mongolica
AAAAAACGAACGTCATGTCGCTCCCTCGGCGCTTGGATAAAAAACCTACCCCCAAAAGGTACGGGCTCCCCGTGCGGGGGCCCCGTTGTATCCGATTTCGTATGATGCAATCGCGCCGCTCGCAACACTCTGCTTCTTGACAGAGCCATGTCTGGGGTTGTACACTCATATTAGTTCTCGTTGCGTTGCGTAGCGCAACAGTTGGGTTCACTCCCCGTGGGATTGCTGTGTCAACATCGTTTCCTGACCATGTAAGCGACGATCGGCTGGCTGATGATGGGCCACAACCGCGTCGGCGTATTTCGCTCTTTCGGCATCTGATCGAGTGGTTGATCCTGGTGCTGGTGATTGTCGCGAGCATTACGGCAGCACTTACCCTAACTTTGCTCTTTACTGAGCGTCAATACGAGCAGCGCATCTACCCGAATATCAATATTCGAGGGGTGGATGTGAGCGGGATGACAGTCGAAGAGGCACGGGCCGAGGTCGAACGGGCGTACGGGGCTTTTCTCTATAATCCGGTCGAATTACAGTTTCGCGAGCAACTCTGGTATCCTGCAGCTGATGAGCTTGGGTTGCGTCTGGTGATGGACGACGCGTTGGATGAGGCGCTGGCCTATGGGCGAGGCGCTACCCGGCTCGAGAATGTGCGCATGGCGGCGACTGTCTGGCAAGAGGGCATTGATCTGCCGCTTCACCTTGAAATTGATCAGCAGGTGATGCAGCAGTATCTGCTTGGTATTGCTGCGACCATCGAAGATCCGCCGCGTGATGCAGCGCTGTGGCTCCAGGGAGCCACGGTTGTGCAGCAACCAGAACACTGGGGCCGCCAGGTACTGATTGACGAGACGGTGGCCGATATGACGGCGACCGTTCAGGAATTGGTACGTCGCCCGGTGGTCGTGCGCACGCGAGAGGTTGAGCCGCGCTTGCGTGATGCAGAGGTCGCGCCTTTTGCGGATGAACTGCGCTTGATGCTCAGTGAGCCCATTGTGCTCAACGGCTCAACGGGGGCCTGTGTGCAGGGTTGCCAATGGCAATGGTCAATTGACGAACTTGCCTCATGGCTGAGTGTACGGCGCATCGTTGGCGAGGATGGTGAGCCGACCTACGCCATTAGCCTTGATCCCACTGAGATCCGTAATCTGTTACGCCCACTTGCGACGGCGGTACGTGAAGAGGGTACCTTGCCGAGGGTGGCCTGGAATGGCGGCAACCTCGTAATTACGGCCCCTGGGGCCAATGGTCAGGGCATGGACGTTGATCAGGCGGTCGCTGACATACGTTCGCTGCTGGCGCATGAAGAGCGAACGCTCGCGTTGCCAATGGTCGCGATCCCGCCCCCGGTGACGGCGAGTAATCTGGCGAGCCTGGGCATTACCGATCAGGTGGCTTCGGGCATCAGTTCGTTTGCGAACTCTGAGCAGTATCGCATTACCAATATTCGTGCGGGAGCGCGGCGGATGCATGGGGTGCTGATTCCGCCGGGGACACGCTTCTCCTTCAATGATCAGCTTGGGTCGGTTGACGCCGCGAATGGCTTTGTCGAGGGTTTGGCGATTGTCAATAATCGGACGCAGCAGGAGTGGGGAGGTGGGCTGTGTCAGGTTTCGACAACCGTCTTTCGGGCAGCCTTCTTTGGTGGCTTGCCAATCAATGAACGCCATGCCCACGCTTTTCGCATCAGTTGGTATGAAGAACTTGGGGAACCACCAGGGTTTGATGCAGCCATTTTTACCCCGTATAACGATCTTCGTTTTACGAATGATACTGGTCACTGGCTCTTGATGGAGAGCTATGTAGATCTGAGTCGGCAGCGTCTGTCGGTGGCCCTCTATGGAACGCCAACGGGTCGCACGGTGACCTACGATCACCGTGTGGTTGCGCGGACGCCTGCGCCTACGGCCCCGGTCTATGTGAATGATCCGACGAAACCGGTGGGCTATGTACGCCAGAGCGACGTAGCGCGCGGTGGAATCGAGATCGAGTTGTATCGTACGATCACCAGGGGCGGTGAGTCATCGCGGCAGACCTTTGAGACAGAGTTTCGCCCCTGGCCGAATATTTATGTCCGTGGGACAGGGCGTTAAAGGGGGCCTGTGACCCTCAGGAGTCTTGCTTATGCTGGAAAGCCGCCAGCGTAGCTGGCGGCTTTCCAGCATAAGCAATCCCGTTTAAGGGCGCAACTCCTCGGCAATGTCTGGTATACTGAACTAACGGGTAAGCTCTTTTTTTGAGAATGATATTTGTGCTTTTTATCACAATTATGTGAAAAAGGCGACAGCACAGAAGGAAGTGGGCAATGAAGGCTCGCGAGATCATGACCACCGAGGTGATCAGAATCCTGGATGATGCCACCGTTGAAGACGCGGCACGCTTATTGGCGCGCAATCGGATCAGTGGCTTGCCGGTCGTCAATGAGACGGGCATTCTGGTTGGTCTGGTGACCGAGCTTGACCTCATCGCTCGGGAGGGGCGTCTCGTGAGCGATATTATGAGTCGAGGGGTCATCACGATTGGGCCTGAGACCGAAGTTGAGCAGATCCAGCACCTCTTGACCAATCAGCGGATTCGGCGTGTGCCTGTGGTCGAAGATGGCAAAGTGATCGGAATTGTGAGTCGGTCGGATCTTGTGCGCCAGATTGCGATGCGTTGGGTCTGCGGCGTCTGTGGTGAGAGTGTGCGTGGCCTGGAGCCACCTGACTACTGCCCCAGTTGCGGCGCGGGCGCGACGGCGTTTATTCATGATGTGGTGCCGCCTGGTATGTAGGTGAGGAGTGACCAGATGGTCAAAGAAGCAGATATCGTACGCACGTCGTTGGCCGACGAAGATGCCGACGAATTGCGTCACTATTACTATCAAATGCTCTTGCTGCGACGCTTCGAGGAGCGTACGGGCGAGATGTATGTGAAGGCAAAAATTGGTGGTTATTGCCACCTAAATCTTGGCGAGGAGGCGACAATTGTTGGCCTGATGGCCGCGTTGAAACCTGAAGATTATATCTTTACGAACTACCGTGATCATGGCTATGTGCTGGCACGCGGAACCCCGCCCGGGCCAATTATGGCCGAGTTATTTGGCAAAGAGACCGGGGTGAGTGGTGGACGTGGTGGCTCGATGCACCTGTTTGATGCCGAGCGTCATTTTATGGGCGGGTATGCGATTGTCGGGGGGCAGGTGCCCCTCGCGGTCGGTGCGGCCTATGCCCTGCGTTACCAGGAGAAACCCGGGGTCGTGGTGGCCCAGATGGGCGATGCCACAACGAATATCGGTGCTTTTTACGAATCGCTCAACTTGGCGAAACTCTGGAAGTGTCCGGTGCTCTTCTTTATCGTCAATAATGGCTATGGCATGGGAACCTCGGTGGCGATGGGGTCTTCGGAGCCGGATCTCTGGAAGAAGGGGGCTTCGTTCCGCATTCATGGTGAGCAGATCGATGGGACTGATGTGCTGGCTGTACGTGATGCTTGCCGCCGTCTGCGTGATTATGCCGAGCGCGAGGCTGATCCAGTGATCCTTGACATGGTCAGCTTCAGATTTCGCGGGCACTCGGTGATCGACTCGGATCGCTATCGCAACCCTGAGTTTGTGCGCAAAGGCCGTCAGGAGCACGATCCGGTGCGCAATTTTGCGACCTTGCTGCATGAACATGCGATCATTGATGATGCCTGGCTCAAAGCCACCGCCGATCAGGTTGAACACGAGATCCAGGAAGCAATCGATTTTGCCAATGCGAGTTCCGATCCAAAGATCGAGGAGCTCTATCAGTTTATGTATGCCACTGAAGTTGCCAATACACCTGGCCCCGAAGATGCAATCGCGGCGGTGAAGATCAATCGGGGAGAGGTGTAAGATGCCGATTATTACCTATCGTCAGGCGTTGAACGATACACTTGGCGAAGAATTAAAACGTGATCCGAATGTGCTTTTGATGGGTGAAGAGATCGGTGTCTTTCAAGGCTCGTACCGGATCACCGAGGGCTTGCTGCAAGAGTACGGCCCCAAGCGAGTGGTTGACACCCCGATTGCCGAAGAGGGTTTTGTCGGGGTAGCGATTGGGGCGGCGATGCTTGGGTTGCGCCCGGTCGTCGAAATCATGACGATCAACTTTATCCTTGTCGCGATTGATCAGGTTGTGAATCATGCCTCGAAAATCCACTACATGTTTGGGGGGCAAGTGCGGGTTCCCCTGGTGATCCGCACCCCTTCGGGCGGCACCGGCCAGCTCGGCGCGACCCACTCACAGAGTTTCGAAAACTGGTTTGCCTACTGTCCCGGCCTGAAAGTCGTGGCCCCCGCAACCCCGTATGATGCCAAAGGGCTGTTACGGGCTGCGATCCGCGACGATGATCCGGTGATGTTCATCGAGAGTCTGGCGTTGTATGATACCAAGGGCGATGTGCCCGAGGATGACGATTTTGTGGTGCCTATCGGGGTGGCCGAAGTCAAACGCACCGGTACCGATGTAACGGTGATTTCGTATTCGCGGATGACCGCCGTGGCGATGCAGGTTGCCCAGCGCATGGCGAACGAGGGCATCAGTGTCGAAGTTGTTGATTTGCGTTCACTGCGCCCACTTGATCGTCCGACGATCATCGCGTCGGTCAAAAAGACCAATCGCGCCGTCGTGATCGCCGAAGACTGGTATTCGTATGGCGTCACCGCCGAGATTGCAGCCACGATCCAGGAAGAGGCCTTTGACTATCTTGACGCACCGGTTCAGCGTGTCGCAGGCATCGAAACCCCGTTGCCCTATGCCAAAGATCTTTCGGCGGCCTCAAAGCCGAGTGCGCACAGTTTGATCTACGCGATTCGCAAGGTGATGGAGTGAGCTATGGGTGAGATAACAATGCCGCGCCTGTCTGATACGATGTCGGAGGGAGCGGTTGGGCGCTGGCTCAAGAAGCCAGGTGATCAGGTTGAGGTTGGTGAAATTATCGCCGAAATCGAGACCGATAAGGCGACGATGGAACTGGAAGCGTTCGAGAAGGGAACCTTCCAGAAGATTGTGGTGGCTGAGGGTCAGACAGTACCGATTGGCGAAGTGATCGCCTACATTGGGGATGGCCCGGTGGAAGACGCCCCGGCTGCTGCGGCCCCCCCGGCGAGTGCGGCCCCACCAGCGGCCTCGGCGAAGGCGGCTCCGGCGGTTGCCCCGGTGGCGGCGAGTTCCGGTGGAAGTGACGAGAATGGGCGCATCCTGGCATCGCCGGTGGCGCGACGCATTGCCAGCGAACTCGGCATTGACCTGCACCTTGTGGAAGGGACAGGGCCGGGCGGGCGGATTGTGAAAGAGAATGTCGAAGCCTACGCGGCCACAATGTCAGGCACAAAGCCTGCACCTGTAGCCCCGGCAGCGGTGCCAGCCACGCCGCCAACACCGGCCCCGGTTACCCCTACGCCCCCTGCAGCGGCCCCGAAAGCGCCGGCCTCAGCGACGGTGGTTCCGATGTCGCGGATGCGGAAAGCGGTTGCGCGGGCGATGACCGAGGCGAAGCCAGGCATCCCGCACATCTATGTTTCGATGGAGATCGACATGGATGCGGTGATGGCCTTGCGGGCGCAACTGAATGATGCAGGTGCCGCGCCGGTCAAGTTGTCGGTCAATGATCTGGTCGTCAAAGCGGTCGCCAAGACCCTCAAAGCGATTCCAGCCGTGAATACAAGCTTTGTGGTCGGCGAAGATGGGCAACCGGCGATCGCGCATCACGCAGCGATCAATGTCAGTGTAGCCGTTGCGCTTGATGACGGCCTGATTGCGCCGGTGATCAAAGATGCAGACACAAAGAGTGTCGGCACAATTAGCGCTGAGATCCGCACCCTGGCGAACAATGCGCGTGAGGGCAAGATCAAGCAGAACGAGATCGAGGGCGCAACCTTTCAGGTGACCAACCTGGGCATGTTTGGAGTGAGTGAGTTTGGCTCGATCATCACCACGCCGCAAGCGGCATCGCTGGCGGTCGGGGCCGTCCGCAAAATCCCGGTGGTTCGTGACGATGCCATCGTCGTAGGCCAGGTCATGACCGTCACGCTCAGTGCCGATCATCGTGTCGTGGATGGCGCGGTGGCGGCGCAGTTTTTGCAGCAACTCAAAGCCCTGCTCGAGGCCCCGTTGAGCATCCTCGTCTAACGCGAGCTTTGCGGAGATCGAAGGCCTTAGAGACCGACAAAACGGCGGGAACCAGTGGTTCCCGCCGTTTTGTCGGTCTTCTTTACAGAAACTTTACAGAAACCTTAACGAAACCTGAAAAACCTCTGATAGATTAAGAACACCAAGTTACTGAACTCATATCCATAGTGCGTAACAAACCACCCTGGTTAGGCTTTGCGTCACGTCCTTGACCTTGCTGACCAGAGTCTCTCCACGTTCGAGAGTACATCTATCGAGCTTGTTCTCAGACAGCACGATGCATTGGTGTGTGGCTTGATGCGCGTGTACCGCAGGGGTGCGTTTGCGTTCGACGCTTGTGAGGTGAGTCAGTCACGTATGTGGTAACAATGAGAGAAAGAGGAACTCTGGCAAAGTCAAGCACGCCAAGGGAGACGACAAACCTTTGGTTGAGGGCGTTTGCCACGCCAAGACAGGTGGAGCTAAGGTTAGGGGATCAGTGTCAGGAACAGAGTAGTCGTTAGAACAGAGGAGCAAAGTTATGGCCTCATCGCGCAAAGTTGCCGTGGTCGAAGGCGGCGAAGAGATGGCAGTTGCCTACTGGAAGGCAAACCTTCGTCTGATTACAATCCTGCTAGGTATCTGGGCATTTGTATCGTACGTTGCTGGGTATTTGATGGCTGGTATGCTCAGCGGGATCAATCTCGGTCAGGTGCCCCTGAGTTTCTGGATTGTGCAGCAGGGTGCAATCATTACCTTTGTTGTGCTCATCTTCGTCTATGCGGTGGTGATGGATCGGTACGATCAGCGCTTTAACGTCCACGAATAATTGAGGAGACAAGGATGTCGGCAGTAGAAATCTGGACCTGGGCCCTGGTCATTCTGACCTTTGGGATTTACATCTACATCGGATACGCCAGTCGGGTGAGTGATACAAAGGGTTTCTATGTTGCAGGTCAGGGTGTACCGGCGGTAGCGAATGGTGCGGCGACGGCTGCTGACTGGATGAGTGCTGCCTCGTTTATTTCGATGGCTGGCTTGATCTCGGTACTGGGCTTTGAAGGTGCAGTCTATTTGCTTGGCTGGACGGGTGGCTACGTGCTGCTGGCCCTGCTCCTTGCCCCCTATCTGCGTAAGTTTGCCAAATTTACGGTACCTGACTTTGTAGGTGACCGTTACTACTCGTCAACTGCACGTACCATCGCGGCGGTGGCGGCGGTCTTTATTTCGATCACCTATGTTGCCGGGCAGATGCGTGGGGTTGGGGTGGTCTTCAGTCGCTTCCTTGGGATGTCGATTGAAGTGGGTGTGATTGTCGGCATGGTCATTGTGGCGTTCTTTGCGGTAATCGGTGGGATGAAGGGCATTACCTGGACTCAGGTGGCGCAGTACTCGGTGCTCATCATTGCCTTCCTCATTCCCGTTATTGCGATCTCGTTGCAACTGACAGGCAATCCTATTCCTCAGTTGGCACTGATTACGAGTGACCTGGTTCCCCGCTTGAACCAGATCCAGGTTGAGCTTGGCTTCAATGAGTATACACAGCCTTTTGCGAACCGTAGCATGGTTGATGTGATTGCGATCACGATTGCGCTTATGGCAGGTACCGCTGGTCTGCCCCACGTGATTGTGCGTTTCTATACGGTGCCTAATGTGCGTGCTGCACGTTATTCGGCTGGTTGGGCGCTGCTCTTTATCTCGCTGCTCTACCTGAGCGCACCGGTTCTTGCGATCTTTGCTCGCACCAACTTGCTCGAGAGCCTCAATAATAAGCCAATTGCGGAAGTTGAGGAGCTTGGTTGGGTGAAGAGTTGGAAGGCGACAGGTCTGCTTGGTTTCGAAGACAAGAATGGCGATGGCATTCTGCAGATCCGTGGCCCCAAGGCAACTGATGGCATTGCCAACGAATTGACCAAGCTTGACAACGACATCATTGTGCTCTCGACGCCTGAGGTTGCTCAGCTTGCTCCGTTCATCATTGCGTTGATGGCGGCGGGCGGTTTGGCTGCGGCCCTCTCGACGGCCTCTGGTCTGCTCTTGGTCGTTTCGAGTTCGCTTGCGCACGACCTCTATTACCGCCTGATCAACCCGAAAGCAACTGAAGAGCGACGTCTGCTTGTTGGGCGTATCGTGATCTTTGGTGCCGTGGTTGTGGCCGGCTATTTCGGGATCAATCCTCCGGGGTTTGTGGCCGAAGTGGTGGCGTTTGCCTTCGGTCTGGCCGCCGCGAGCTTCTTCCCGATCATTCTGCTGGGCATTTTCGACAAGCGCGCCAATAGCCAGGGTGCGATTGCCGGTATGCTGGTGGGTCTGATCTTTACCGCCGTGATGATTGTGATGATGCAATCGGTGCGGATCTTTGGTACCGCCGAGCCGCTGATGGGTCCCTTTATGGGCATCAGTGCCCAGGGCATCGGCACTCTTGGGATGATCCTCAACTTTGCGGTCACGCTGATCGTTTCGCGGATGACGCCTCCGCCTCCTGCTGAAATCCAGGAACTGGTCGAGTCGGTGCGTATTCCCCGTGGTGCTGGCGCTGCGAGCGCCCACGATTAGGATCGCAGGATCAACCTGAAGCCAATTTGGTTGACTGGGAAAACGCCAGCTAAGCTGGCGTTTTCCCAGTCAACTATCCATCCTTATGGTTATTCAAAGCACATTGACCCCCGAAGAGTTTCGCCGGTATGAACTGAATCGCCATTTTCGGCGCTCGATGTTCTATTTTTATGCCTTTATTTTTGCGGTGCTCACCGTCTATGCCCTTACCAATCCGACAGCACCAATCGCGATCTATGTGGTTGCGCCTGTGCCGTTGCTGGCTTATAGCATCGGGGGCTGGGCTGCGATTATTCGCCGGAGCAATGATCCCGATCTGCCGGCCTTTTTGCCGATGCGGTATGAGTTGACGACAAGTGGCGTGCGTTTGCATACGCCCAAGGGCAATAGTAGTTTCACTTGGTCGGATTTCAAAGCGTGGCGCAAGGCGCTTGGGGTCTATGAGTTGACGCTGCAAAATGGCTTGCTGCTTGTCTTTAGTGAGGCAGCGGTACCCCAGGCTCAAGTAAAATCACTTGAGGATTTGTTTAAAAAACAGATCCAAGATCGCGCATGATCAATTCCAACTCCGTAGCTGTGCAGCCCATTGGCGCCCCGTGCTCACGAGGCGTTCCTGGTGGCGTTCGAGGATGACGTAGGCGATCACCATCAAGAGGCCGATGATCCCGAGCAAGACCCACTGGTTGGCAAAGCGGACGTTTTCGAGCGTCATCCAGGTGACGCCGATGACAAAGAAGGCGATGCCCCCGACAAACGGTACCCGTAGCCGCGTGAGCGCGCCGTAACTCGCCAGCGCCAGTGACTCGCCAAAGAGCAGGATGCTGGTGAAGAGGCTGCCGTCGTTGCGGATCATTTCGATGAAGGTGACGCCAAGCAACAGGATCGTCGCCACGGTTTCGATGAGTTGGGAGACCCGTCGCTGGCCCTGAAAACGCCGGAGACCGGCGGCGAGCGCGAGCAGGTAGAGCCCCGAGGGAAGCACGTACCACTGCGCTTCGCGGAACCCCCAGTCGGCGAGTTGGCAGAGCATCGCCCCGACAAAACTCGCCCCGGCGATATAGGCATAGCCAAGTTCGCGCTCGCGGACGGCGAGGGTGACGAGCAAGAGTCCCAGGTTGACCAGGGCCAGCGTGAGCGGGGGCAAGAGGCCGGTCGCATTCGTGACAAAGCCGACCAGCAGGGCAAGCAAGGTTCCGATCCCCAGCGTGCCAAAGGCACCAGGGCGTTGCCACACCGTTAACCCCAGGCGACTCACCCCCCAACTCGCCAGACTCACGCCCACCATGGCGAGGATCAGCCACGCGGCGATCCAGATTTCGTCAAAGCTGGTGTAGGCAGCAAACCAGAGCCATGCTCCGAGCACACCCAGGCCAAGACTCGCCCAGGCGACGGCTTCGCGCCGTTCGAGACTCGCAATGAGTGCGGTGAGCAGCGCAAGCGCCAAGCTGATGATCGCAGTCATCCCGGCATTCCCGATGGTGCCCACCAGCGCCAGTACGCTCGACAGGAGGGCTGCCCCATAGATTGTGCCGTGGAAGAGCTTCGCCTCGGCGAGTGGTTGCCGGGTTTGCACGGCGCTGCCGAGACGCCAGGCCAGCGCGGCTGCCGCAATCAACCAGGCCAGGCCGAGCAACAGCTGTGAGCCTGCGTCGGCCCAGAAGAATGGCACGCGCACGGTGCCTTCGGCGAGTACAGCGACGACCCAGACCGCCAGCGCTGGTCCGGCCAGCACAGTCTGGCGCAACCGCCCGCCGAGCAGGCCGATCCCAAGCCCGGTCAGGAAGATAGCGATGCCGATGAAGCGGCCATCGGTACTCCAGATGTGTCCTGCGAGGGTCATTGGCAGCAAGAGCATCGCGCCGCCGGCACCAATCGTCAGGGCATCATCCCAGAGGCGAGCCACCAGGCGTTGCGCGGCACGCAGGTGCAAGGCCCAGCCAACGCCAAAGAGAGCGAGCGCTTCGAGGCTACCGAGCAGCAGACTCATGTCGAGCGTAAGTCCGGCGAAACGATGCAGCGCCTCAAGGCTAACCCCGAGCAGCATCAATGAGGCCCAGGCCAGCAAGTGCTGGCGTTCGAGCCAGACCAGAACCCCGGCCAAGAGGGCGAAGAGGCCCGCGACAGCGGCGAGATGCGCAGGGCTTGGCGAAGCGAGCGCAAGCGCCCCGGCGGCGCCTGGCACGGCAGCGAGATAGCCCCAGCGCCAGGCATCGCCCCAGGTGGGCAGGCGGTGATGAATGAACGCACTGAAGAGACCCTGACCAACGACGATCACGGCCAGCATCAGCCCCGCGCCGGCTGGTTCGCCTCCGGGGAACTGCCAGGCCGCCGTGGTGAGCGCGGCCAGATCGAGGCTGAGAAAAGCGAGCGCGAGCATCCACTGGAGCCGGTAGCGCCAGCGGGCGACGAAATAGAGCAGGGTCAGCATGATCCAGGCCAGGCTGAGGTGGGCCGGATCAGCCCATGCCATCAAGGGCGCACCGAGCAGCACCACAAAAGCCACGCGTTCGTAGGGCCACGCATAGGCAGGGCGAAAGCGGCGTAGCCACTGACCGAGCAGCGCCAGGGCGACCGTGAGCGCAATGATGCTATAGGCGAGATCCTCGAACGCAGGTTGCCACGCGAGGAAAAAGCCTTCGCTGGCGGCGAGCAGCACAGCACCAGCGAGCAACAGCGCCGCCGGGTAGCCAACCCGTGGTTGCCGCCAGAGATAGGTGTGCAAACCGAGCAACGCAGCCAGGGCGAGCCAGACGCCGACAGTGAGACCAGGGTAGCGCCAGAACTGAAGCAAGGCAGCACCGGTGGCAACCAGTGCCCAGCCACTGGCCCACCCGAGGCCCGGCCATGTCCAATGGCGGAAGGGGGTTGTGCGCAACCGTTCGCCGCCGAGGCTAAAGATCGCCGCGAGCGCGAGGGCAGCCAGAGCAACAACGCGCACTTGATCAACTGCGGGCACCAGGCGTTCGACCGCAACGGCAACGGCCATACTGACCATGCCAAGCCCAACGGCAGACCAGGCGGCGTAGGGGCGAAGCAGCGCCTGACCGATAAAGATCACCGCCAGCAGCAGAGCGGCAGCCAGGCGATGTTCGTCGCTCGCCAAGGATGATTGACCAGCGAGCAGGCTCACGAGTAGGGCGAGCCCTTGCATGGTGAGATCATAACTGGGACGAAGCCGCCCAGGCCACCAGCGAGCACTGGCAAAAAAGAGGGCGGCCAGGGGCAACAGAGCGAGCGACGTGGCGTTGAGATCATTGAGGCGATCATTGATCACCACCCCGAGCCAGACAAAGAGCAGCACCCCGGCGCTTGCCAGGCTTGCGGTGCTGGACAACGCTACCTGCGTACCGAGCCACGCAAACGAACCGCGCTCGACCAGGATCACAAAGGCGAGGCCAAAAATAATCAGAGGAGGCAAGGCCAGTCGTGTCGCTTCGAGGCTGATCAAGGCCAGCGGCAAGGTCAAGAGCACCAGCACAATAGCTCCAGCGAACCCTGGACGCCTCAGTGGTGGCAAGCGTTGTTCCCCAACGACACTGAGCCCGAGATAGACGAGCGATGCCAGGCCAAAGCTCAATGCATTCAGGGCAAGGTCAGCGTTCAGCGCCATCAAAGTGACGCGCAGTGCTGCAATGGGCAACAACACCGCAGCCCAGAGCCAGGGCTCACGCTGTTCGGTGCGATGCGCAACCCCGGCAAACAACGCGCCTGCCGTGAGTGACATTGCCAGGGCAAAGGGCTCACCGGAGATGCCAAGATCGACCAGCGCAATCAATGCAAGGCAGAGGGGTGCGCCGAAGAGGGCGACGATGCGCGCACCGAAACCTAACCGAGGTAGACTGGATTGAGCGAGGCGGCGTGCGAGGGGCAACACGGCAGTCAGCAGCAGCATGATCGGAAAGAGTTGCCACCCGAGGGTCAACTGACCGAGCGAGGCGGGAAAGAGGTTCGCTGCGGCAACGACGGCAGCCCCGCTATAAAAGGCTCGGCCTGTTCTGCGGGCGGCCACCAGATAGCCGATGAGACTGATGACAGCGGTGAGCAACCATGCCTGACGGGGGGCGAGCTCAAGGAGACCGGGGCGACTGAGCGCAAAGCCAACGACGGGCAAGAGCAGGGCGGCGACAAGCTGGAGATTCTGCCCAGCCGTTGCCAGATCGGGTTTGCTGGTCATCCAGGCCCCACCGGCCCAGATCAGCCCGGTTGTACCCGCGATAATCGTCAACTGGATCAGAGGAGGCAAGACGGCCCAGTTAAAAATGATGAGCGTCAGACTCGACATCAAGAGCAAGAAGGTGCCGAGGAAGAGCAACATGCGTCTTGTGCCGAGGGCAAGGAGGGCCGCACGCACCGAGCGGCGCGTCGTGCGGGGTGTCGATGGCACCACCGGCGTTGGTACACTGCTGAGGGATGGCGTTGGTACGGAGACAAGACTGACCTCACCCGCCGACTCGTTCGTGACTGCTGCAAGGGGAGGAACAGTTGCAGCGGCGAGCGGAGGCGGTAGCAAGGCCTCACCGAGGAGCGGCGCTGCGGGCATTGCAGGCAGCGGGGCGGGCACTGGCGCGGGTGGAGGTTCCTCACCGACGCTCGGTGCTATCGGCATTGTAGGCAACGGGGCGGGCGCTGGTGCGGGTGGGTGGCCCGTGGCGGAGGGCGGGACGAGATCTGGTGCCACTGGGGCGGCATGCTCCCCCATCCCTTCCTGCCCCTGGGCCGGGGCAACCTCTGGTTGACGGGTGAGGAGCGCGACTTCAGCGGCAAGCAACGCACGGACACGATCAGCCTCTTGCGGGGAGATCTGCCCCTGCACCTGCCAACGCGCGACCAGACGGTCGAACTGACTGAAGGTCGCAAGATCAAGTGGCTGTTCGGCCCTGGCTTGGCGGCGTTGCTTGCTCCACCAGACTAGGCCCATCATCAAGACAGCGAACGGTGCGACAAAACAAACGAGGGTTGTGATCAGTGACGTCATCGCAACCTCCCCTGTGGGTTGTACCACATGGCATGGAGCATCTCCTGCACACATTGTACGCCAGGGAAGGTTGCAAAGGGGTAACAAAAATGGGATAGGCTGAAAAGCCATGCCTAGCGAATGCCCCCAACCGGCTTTGCCGGTTGGGGGCATTCGCTAGGCAAAATACGCAAATCTATTCGCGTTCCTCGAAATAGCCGTGGAGGCGGCGGCCCAGCATTGGATCGCGGAGCTTGCGGAGAGCCTCGCTTTCGAGCTGGCGAACCCGCTCGCGGGTGAGGTTCAGGCGGCGTCCAATCTGCTCAAGCGTCATAGCCAGCTCGCCACTGAGCCCATAGCGCAACTGCAGAATATTGCGTTCGCGGGGCGTGAGATGCGCCAGGGCCTCGCTGAGATCCTGGCGGAGCAGCCCGTGGCTAATCTGATCGAGCGGAGAGGGTTGCAATGGATCAGAGATGACCTCGGCCAGCGAGCCAGTTCCGTCGTCGGTATGTGGTTCATCAAGCGAAGCGGGCACGAGAGCGGCCTGTTCGGCTTTAGTGACCTGTTCAGGCGTAAGACCGAGAGCCTCGGCCAATTCTTCGCAAGTCGGATCGCGATCAAGCATCTGGGTCAACTGTTGTCGCATGCGGGCGAGGCGCGACAACCGTTCACCGAGATGCACCGGCAGGCGAACAGTCCGCCCCTGGTCAGCAATAGCACGCCCAACGCTCTGGCGGATCCAGTAGGTTGCGTAGGTCGAAAACTTGAGTCCACGGGTCGGATCGAACTTATCCACAGCCCGCATCAGGCCAAGGCTACCCTCTTGAATAAGATCGAGGAGACTCAGCCCATGGCCCTGATAACGACGGGCAATGCTCACAACGAGGCGCAGATTCGAATGGATCAACTGAGCGCGAGCGCGTTCGCCGGCAAACACCCGCGCCTCGAGCTGCTGCCGTTCGGTCAGGGTCAACGGTTGGGCCTCATGGTCAAGCCGATGGCGTGCCTCGTGGCCTTCTTGCATCACACGGGCAAGATCTTGCTCTTGCCCAAAGGTCAACAATGGCTCATCGCCAATCTCGTTCAGATACAGAATAATCGAATCAGCCGCCAAAGGGCTGTTATAAGCAGAATTTGTCATTAGTCTCCCCTTTCTTTTGCCCACACACCGACGCTGCGAGTCGGTGCTTGACACCAGAAAGACACGGTGGTTCCGATAGAATAAGACGAAGGAACCGGCTGGAGGGATGCGCAAGACAGGGCACATACCTCCCTGGGAGGGAACGTCAAGATTCTATTATGGGATACGGGGGTAAGAAAGGGCTTAGGGAAAGATGAGAAATTGATGAGTATTTTTGGACAACCCAGCTAGCCGACAAAGGCGGGTAGCTGGGTTATCGACAACATCATTATTTAGGCGAGGGCGAGGTCGCGTTTTTTCTTTTCGCGGCGGCGGTCGTCGGAGCTAAGCAATTTTTTACGGATGCGCCAGCCTTGCGGGGTAACTTCAACGAGTTCATCGTCGCCGATGTATTCAACGGCATCATCGAGGGACAGAGTACGCGCCGCATCGAGGCGAACATTTTCGGCCCCTTTATTATTGCGGATATTGGTAAGATGTTTTTCTTTGCAGACATTGACTTCGAGGTCAACATCGCGAATATGTTGGCCGACCACCATACCTTCGTAGACTTCCTGGCCGGGGGTGACGAAAAAGGTGCCGCGATCCTGCACCTGATTGAGGCCATAAGTCGAAACTTTGCCGGTCTCGGAGGCAATCAGGGAGCCATTTTCGCGAGAATTAATCTCACCGCTGACAGGTTCATAGGCATAAAAGAGACTATTGAGAATACCGGTACCACGGGTTGCGGTCAAGAAGAGTTGGCGAAAGCCGAGCAAGCCACGGGTCGGCACGACATAGACATAATGGACGCTACCATCATCACGGACGTGCATATCACGCATCTCGCCCTGGCGTTTACCGAGCAATTCGACGACAACCCCCTGATAATCACTCCCGACCTCGATCTCGACCAATTCCATTGGTTCAAGGGAGACCCCGCGCTCATCTTCGTGAAAAATAACCTCGGGCTTCGAGACCTGGAACTCATAGCCTTCGCGGCGCATGTTTTCGATCAGAATACCAAGGTGCAACTCGCCGCGGCCACTAACGAGAAAGACATCGGCGCTTTCCGTATCTTGAACCTTAAGGGCCACATCGCGCTCGGTCTCTTGATAGAGGCGTTCGCGGAGCTTACGGGACGTCACAAAGGTCCCTTCGCGCCCGGCGAAGGGACTGTTATTGACGCCAAAAGTCATGCGCACCGTCGGCTCTTCAACATTGATGGTTGGCAAGGCCTCGGGTTGGAGGGCATCAGCGATCGTCTCGCCGATATTGGCATCACCGATACCAGCGAGGGCGATAATATCACCGGCCTGGACACTCTCGGCATCGTGGCGTTGCAGACCATTGTAGACAAAGAGTTGGCTAATCTTGGCGGGGAACTGTGCCCCGGTGCGGTCAATGCGCACCAACGGCTGGCCGCGATTCAGCGTACCGCGATAGAGGCGCCCGGTAACAATTTTGCCCTTATACTCATCATACGAACTTGTGGTCACGAGGAACTGGGCAGGGCCGTGGGCATCCACATCGGGGGCAGGGATGCGATCAATGATGGCCTCGAAGAGCGGCTCAAGCGAATCGTGGAGTTTCAGAGGCGAGCGAGCCGCGTGGCCGAGGAGGGCATTGGTAAAGATCGTCGCAAACTCGGCCTGCTCATCGCTGGCACCGAGATCAACAAAGAGGTCAAAGGTAGCATTGACGACCCAGTTGGGGCGAGACTGAGGGCGATCAATTTTATTGATCACCACAATCGCGCGGTGACCAGCCTGCAGCGCCTTGCGCAAGACAAATTTTGTCTGGGGCATCGGGCCATCAACGGCATCAACGAGCAAGAGCACGCCATCAACCATATTCATCACCCGCTCGACCTCGCCGCCGAAATCGGCATGGCCGGGGGTATCAACAATATTGATCTTGGTACCACGGTAACTGACGGCGGTTGTTTTCGAAAGAATCGTGATCCCGCGTTCACGCTCAATCGCATTCGAGTCCATGACCCGCGCTTCGACGGTCTGATTGTCACGGAAAATGTGGCTCTGCTTGAGCATCGCGTCAACCAGGGTTGTTTTGCCATGATCAACGTGGGCAATGATCGCAATGTTACGGATATCGGTACGGCGCATAAGGCTCCTGAGTTTATGTTTGTGCTGGCACGCAGCCAGCTGCGCTGGCTGCGTGCCAGCACAACGTGAGTTTTTGGGAGCTATATTTAGGGCCGCAGGCCCCATCCCCCTGGGAGCTCAACATCTTATTGTACCATGATCTATGGTTGAAGCGATTCTGGTTGCCCAGGCAGGTTGACTCGTGTACAATGCCCACAGATTATTGTCTTGCATTTGAGCTTGATTTGAGGTGCGATGACCAGTGTTGATCTGCCACGGAACGCAACTGCCACCCCGTCACTGGCTGCGTCTGCCGAGCGTTCTGGCCCCTGGTTGTTGACGGTAGAGCATCTGGCCTATCTCCTGCTTGGGGTGGTCGCTCTGTTCGCACATGTGTGGGCGCTCGGAGATCGGTCGCTGCATCACGATGAGACGTTGCATGCGTCGTATTCGTGGTTTCTGCTGGTTGGACGAGGGTATATTCACGATCCGTTGCTGCACGGACCGTTGCTCTATTATCTAGGGGCCCTCGGCTATTTTCTCTTTGGGGATAATGATTTCACGGCACGGTTGATGCCGGCGCTGGCTGGGACGGCGCTGACGCTGACGCCGTATCTCTTGCGACGTGAGCTTGGGCGTCCAGCCGCGTTGCTTGCGGCGGTCTATCTGCTCGTGTCGCCCGTGTCGCTCTATGTGGGGCGTTTCTTCCGCCACGACATTTATTCGGTGCTGTGTGAGATCCTGGTCTTTGTGGCAATTGTGCGCTATGTGAGTACGCGGCAGTTCCGCTGGTTGATGATTGGTGCGGCAGCATTCGGGTTGATGTTCATCAATCACGAGTCGAGTTATCTCTTTTTGCTGATCATGCTGGCCCCGCTTGCCATCGTGTTTCTGTGGCAGGTCTATCGGCCTGGAATTGTCCTGGTTGCGTTGCTGGGGGTGGTGGTGGCGGCGCTGATTTTTGTTGTGCCCGGGCGGGCACTGGTTGATGGGGGCCATCATGCCATTCGCGATCCAGAGACCGGGGCGATGCAGATTGAGCGCCCCGGTCTTTTTGGGTGGCCGCCGCTGCCGACCGACGATAATGGGTATGCGTTGCTGGTGCGCAATCGCGATGATGCGAGTGGTGGGCAAAGCCTCTTTGCCAATCTGGTAATCTATGTCGGTGAGTTGCTGCGCTTTTTTGCGCATCCGGCGGTGGTGCTGGCAACTGGGTTGGCGCTGGGGACATTGAGTGCGCTGATCTATCTGATCTGGCGTCGGCCCGGGGTTGATGGGCAAACGCCCTGGGAGCTTGCCTATGCGCAGGAGGCTCCGTCGGCGCAGGTCTTTGCGAGTCTCGGGGGAGAGCGGCGCTGGTTGCCTCCATTGCTGCTTTTTGGGGCGATTTATCTGATTGGCTTCACCGCTTTCTTCACGAATATCCTCGGGGCGATCAGCGGGGTGGCTGGTTCATTGCTCTACTGGTTGGCCCAGCATAATGTTGAGCGCGGGGGTCAACCGGGGCACTATTACCTCTTTTTGCTTGGTGTGTACGAGCCGTTGCTGCTGATCTTTGGGGGTATCGGGCTGATTCTGGTGGGAATCTGGCTGGTGCAGCATGTGCGCGGGGTGGATGTGACGCAAGCGGTAACACCGGTCAATTTTGCGGTGCTGCTGGTAGCCTGGTGGTCACTGGCGGCCCTGGGGATGTATACCTGGGCTGGCGAGAAGATGCCGTGGTTGACGATCCATATCACGCTGCCCTTTACCCTACTGGCGGGCTGGACGGTGCAACAACTGGTCTGGGGGCGACATGCGCGACCAACGACCGATGCGCCCCTGCCGACGGTGGCTCCGCGCCCGGCCTGGGTGATCTACGGAGCACTCTTTACGGCGATTAGCGGGCTGAGCTTTACCCTGATGACCATGGTCGTGACCTACGGCGAAGAGGCGCGCCTCTATCCGTGGATGGTGGTGGCGGCGACGCTTGTCTTGGTTGCGTTGCTTACGATTGGCATTGGTTTGCGCTGGGGCGCTCGAGCGGCCACCGGGATGCTTGTGACATGTGTCGTGCTCGCGCTGAGCGTGTATACTATGCGTAGCACCGTGCGCCTGGTCTATGTCAATGGGGATGTGCCCCGCGAGCCGATGGTCTATACGCAGACATCGCCTGATGTCATGCGAGTGGTTCGGCGTGTGGAAGAAGCGTCGATACGACGTGGTCGCGGCCTGGCGATGCCGGTGATCTATGATAATGAGACGGTCTGGACGTGGTACCTACGCAATTTCAGCAATGCGCGACGTGTATCGGGAACGCTGGGAACGGCACCGGGCAACGAGGTGATGGCAGTCTTTCTGTTGCAAGAAAATCTTGACCGGTTCCCGGAGAATCGTACAATCCTGGAGGGTTTTGTTGTGCAGCGCTACCCGTTGCGCTGGTGGTTTCCTGAAGATCAGGTCTACCGCCTTGGGCCAGGTTGGCGGGACGTACCGCTCGAGCAGGCTTCACTGGTAGGGCAGTTGTTGCGCAATCCTTTTGATCGCCAGGTTGGCGAGCGCTGGTGGCGGTTTTTGATCTTCCGTGACCCTGGGGCAGCGCTTGGTTCAAGCGACTTTGTCATCGCCGTGCGCCCCGAACTTGCGAACCAGATCGGAATTGGTCTTAGTGGACAGCTTGATGGTGGAACAAGATAGAACATGGCAGTTGAGACCATTGATCCAAACCCACGCCCATTTGCCCTGACCCGTGCTTTTGATCTGGCGCGGGTGCGATGGGAAGTGGTTGCCTATACGCTGATTATCATTGCCAGTGTGATGGCCCATCTCTGGGGCCTCGACCGGATGGCGCTGCATCATGATGAGAGCATTCATGCCTGGTCGAGTTGGCGGCTTTATACCGGTGCTGGCGGCTTTAACTGCTGGAGCGGAGTGGAGGTAGAGGGCCGCCCCCGCATTGATCGCGTTTCGCCGACCTACTGTTATGATCCGGTCTATCATGGACCGTCACTCTACTATTTCACGGCGCTCGCCTATTTCCTCTTTGGCGATGGCGACGCCCAGGCGCGCCTACCGATGGCGGTCGCTGGCATGCTCCTGGTCGCCTCGGCCTGGTGGCTCCGGCCCTATGTTGGGCGTGAGGGTGCCCTGGTGGCGGCGCTATTGCTCGGGTTTACGCCGGCCTTACTCTACTATACGCGTTTTGCACGCCACGATGGCCTGATGGTGCTCTGGGAACTGTGGATGTTCATCGGGGCGCTGCGCTGGCTTGACACCGGCAAGGCCCGGTGGCTCTATTTGACAGCGGTGGCAATCGCCCTGGCGGTTGCAACGCATGAACTCTACTACATTCTCTTCTTTATTTTTGGCGTCTTTGTATTAATGCGCTTGCTGGCCGAGAGTCGCTTTGCCCGCTATTTGAACTTCTTCTTGCTTGGCGTCATGGCGCTGGCACTGGTCTTGATGGTCTTTAACCCGCGCATCCCGGTTGGTCAGGGGCTCTATTTTGGCGAAAAAGCCTTTCTGGTTGCGACGGCCTTTCTGCTTGCCTGGCTCTGTCAGAGTCTGTGGGAGCCACAGCCCATCTTGATTCCGCGGCTTCAGGAGTTGTGGCGTGAGCGGCGTGAGACGATCTGGATTGCGCTGGGCATCCTTGGATCGATCTATCTTGTGTTCTACTCTTCATTCTTTATTTACATGCGGGGAGCGCTTGATGGATTATATGCGGGGTTAGCGTACTGGTTGGGCAGCCAGCAAGAGTATGCGCGGGGCGATCAGCCGTGGTACTACTACCTGATCCTCTTGCCGCTCTATGATCCGCTGGCGTTCGCGGCTGGCATTGGCACTGTGGTCGCAATGATTGTGGCGGTGGCGCAGCGCCTGCTTGCCGCCCGCAAAGCGCGGGTACCGGAGGCTTCAGCCGAAGACGAGCAGGCTCCGGCGGCTGAGGCGGCAGTTGTCGTGCCGGCCAAACCGTGGCCGCTCTATCCATTGCTGACCGTCTTCTGGTTCTGGACGGCGCTGATCATCTTTTCGTGGGCAGGCGAGAAGATGCCGTGGCTGGTCGTGCATATGGCGCTGCCGGGCAACCTCTTGATGGCATGGGTGATTGCGAAGATGATCGAAGCGGCCAGACCAACCCCATCTGCCGAGGATGGTGTTGGAGAAGGCAGGCCGTTCGCGAGAGCGACGATCTGGCTCGTCCCGGTACTGACCAGTTTGATTGGGGTTGCCGTGAGCGTTGCGCTCTGGCGACTGGGCGAGACCGGGGCAGGGCAAGAGGCGCAGCGGAACTTTTTGCAAGGATTGGTGCCCCTCCTGATTGCCGGCGGCATGATCTACTGGTTGCTGACGCTGGCGCATCACCTTGGTGCCCGCCAGGTAGCCGCGGTCGCGGGGTTGACGCTGGTGGTGCTGGTTGGAGCGTATACGATCCGAGCCACCTGGCTGGTGGTCTATACCCATCCAGATACGCCGATCGAGCCGATGATCTACACCCAGACCGCCCCGGATGTGCCGCGGCATGTCGCCGATGTGCGCGAACTGGCGATCAATCTGACCCGTAGCTCACGCACCCCGGAGGATGTAACTGGTGGCTTGAGCATGCCGATCATTGTTGATAGTGGCGGGCCGTCGGGTGACGGTTCACTGGCGTGGCCGTTGCAATGGTACTTCCGCGAATTCCAGCGGGTTGCCTGGACGAAACGCGAGGACTTTCAGACGAATCCGACGCAAAGCACCTTCGAGGCGCAGATGCCCGACGGCACCACGGTGCTCGCCCCGGTGGTCATGCTCTACAAGCCCCATGTGACCACTGAAGTGCGCAACGTATTGAGTGAAGCATATGTGCAGCCCTACGGTCCGGCGAGCGTCTTCAACTGGTGGTTCCCCGAAGGGGACAAGTGTTCACCGCAGAGTCCGGGGTACAAACGCTTTTATTACAGTACCTGGACGCCACGCGATCAACTGGAGGGCACATCGGAAGGGGGCGGATGTGGGCGCGACATTTCGGCGGAGGTCTATGGGCCATTTGAAGTGCTGATGTGGCCGTTCCGGCGTGAAAACTGGGGTACGTTGGGTAAATATGTGCTCTATCGCGAACTGCCCTACCCACTTGTGCCAGGCGCACGCGAGATGGAATTCTGGTTGCGGCGCGATCTAGCGGGTGGAGTTGGTGAGGCGAGCGGAATAGGGAGCGGCACGACCGGCGCGGCACCGTCGTTGCGTCTGGTAGCACAGCAGGTTGCAGCGGGGCCACTGGAAGGCGGCAACCCGACCGGGGCGGCGGTTGATGCCAATGGCAACCTCTATGTAGCCGACACCGGGCGGCACCAGATCCACGTCTTTAGCGCCACAGGTGAACTAATTCGCACCATCGGTGGTTTTGGCAACGAACCGGGCCAGTTGTACGAGCCACGTGGCCTAGCCGTAGACAGCGCGGGCAACCTCTATGTGGCCGACACCTGGAACGCACGGGTGGTCAAATACGATCCCGAGGGACGGGTTATAACAACTTGGGGTTCGGGTGAGAGCGATCTGGCCGACGGGCGACGGGCGACGATCACCGATGGCGACCCGGTACGCAATGAGGCCAATCCGCTGGGCTTCTTTGGGCCACGCGGCATAGCCGTTGATAATGAAGGCAAGGTCTATATTGCCGATACCGGCAACCGGCGCATTGTCGTCACCGATGATATGGGCGCCTTCCTCTACCAGTTTGGAGGGGCGGGGAGTGAGCTCGGCCAGTTCAATGAGCCGACCGGGGTGGCCGTCGATGCACGGGGCAATGTCTTTGTCGCCGACATCTGGAATGGGCGGGTGCAAGTCTTTACGCCGGATGGGTCAGGGCGGGTGAGCAGCATCCCGCTGGTGACCTGGCGGATCAGCGGGTGGAATGAAAACACCTATGATGACCCGTCGATTGCCGTAACCGCTGAAAGTACCGTTTTTGTTAGTGTACCGGCTAGCAATCAGGTGCTTGCGTTCAACCTGCGGGGTGATCCACTGCTGCGCTGGGGTGGGCCAGGCGAGGATCTTGCCTCACTGAATGGACCGAGTGGGATGGCCGTTGATGCCGACGGAGGAGTGTGGGTGACTGATCGCCTAGCGGGACGGGTGCTCTATTTTGTATTACCAGCAATCCAGATGCCATGATTTCACGGACAGCCGATTACAGCTATCTCAACCATTATGTGCCCCCGGTCACCGAAGGGGTCAGTGAACCCTGGCGACAAGCACTGGCGCGCCTGGGCGACTATACGACGTTGATTATCCGCGCAACGAATCTTCGTCCACGCGAAGTGGTCTTTTATGGGCAGACCGAAGCGCACCTACTGGTGCGGATCTCGACCTTGAATGAACACCTCATCCTGCGCATTGCCCCGGAGGATGATCTGAGCGGCTACATCTTTTTCATGCGCTGCCTGAATGGGCAACAACTCCCTGGGCCACAGATTATCCAGCGTGATCTTTCACGGAGCCTCTTGCCCTTTGCGTATACGCTTGAAACCTACGTACCCGGGGGCAGCGCGGCTGACCTGACGGAACCGCACCTCTTGCGGGGTGCTGGGCGTCAGGCGGGGCGCGCCTTGCGGCGGATGCAGCGGGTGACGACACCGGGGACATGGCGGCCCAACAAGCATGGGCGCTGGCCAACGCAGCGCTGGCAGACGACGCTGACACGGCTCGGCCACTCGTTTGCCCCGCCGCCTACTGATAGCCTCGTTTTCAGCGAGGCTGAACAGGAGGCCGTTGCGCGTCTGCTTGATGATCCGCGGCTGATTTGCGAGCATCCCGTCTTGATGCACGGCAACTTTGGGCCAGGTGCCGTCCGCTGTACATCGGGGCCACATGTGCATCTTGAGGCCCTGGTCGAACCGGGAGCGTGTGTTGGTGGTGACGGTCTCTTTGACCTGGCGACGGGCCTCTGTGCAAACTATCCTGCCGCCTGGCGCGAGGGTCTACTCGACGGTTACTGCTCGACGATGCCGTTGCGTGAAGAAGAACAAACACGCTTACCGCTGCTACGGTTACTGGCGAGCTACTGGCTTGCCTCGTATCGCTACAGTCGCGCCTTGCCCCACGAAGCCGCCCGTGACGAAGCGCGGAGTTTGCTTGAAACCGTGGCAGGTATGCCGAGCCGACAGGGGGCATGATGAGTATCAACCCGGAGATCCTGGTCTATCCGACGGTCGAAGAAGCGCAGGCGGCCACAGCGAGTCAGATGGCAGCCCTGTTTGCCCAACGTTCCCGTGCCCTGGTTGTGCTTTCGGGAGGTTCGGCCCCGCCGGGGGTCTTTCACCAGTTGTGTCAGGCTCCCCTGCGCAACATGGTACCGTGGCACACCTTGAGCATCCTCTGGGCCGACGAGCGGCTCGTACCTTTTCATGATCGCGAAAACAACTATTTTCAGACTCGGCAAACCCTGCTTGACCATGTGCCCATCCCTTCCGAGCAGGTCTTTCCTGTGGCGACCTATTATCCGGTAGAAGAAGCCGCCCGGGTCTACCAAAACCAGGTCGAGGCGTTGCTTGAGCGCCATGCGGGGCAGATCGATCTTGCCTTGCTTGGCATGGGGCCTGATGGTCACACGGCGTCGCTCTTCCCCGGTTTTCCCCAGCTTGAGGCTAGCCCGGAAACACTCGTTGCGCCCGTCACCGATGCACCGAAGCCTCCGCCAACACGAGTGACGTTGACGGCCCATGCGCTCAATCGGGCGCGTCGGGTCATCTTTCTTGTGGCCGGGGCCGACAAAGCCCCGATGGTACGTCAGGTGTTACAAGGTGCTTATGATCCACAACGCTTGCCAGCGCAACTGGTGCGTCCGCCCGCTGGGCGGGTGACCTGGATGCTTGATGCGGCTGCCGCACGTGAGCTTTCATGATGAGGAGGAACGATGTTCAAAGCGTACAAAAAGCAGGATGATCAGAATACTGCTGCCGAAGCCGGGAGGGTGCCTCCGGGACAGTATGTGACGGACAAGTTCCCGGTACTCCACTATGGCAATGTTCCTTCGTATCCTGATGTAGAGCAGAATTGGGATCTGCGTGTGTGGGGGGAACTTGAAACGACCGCACGCCTGAGCTTTGCCGAATTCCGAGCTTTGCCAACGGTCGAGATTGTGACCGACATTCATTGCGTAACCCGTTGGAGCAAGCTTGATACACGATGGGGAGGGATGCGGTTCAGTGATTTTCTGCAGGCGATCCCGGCCCTGTTGCCGACGGCAACGCATGTCATTGCGCACTGCGAATATGGCTTTACCGCGAATGTGCCGCTGGAGGTTCTGCTGCACCCCGATGCGCTGCTAGCCTATACGTATGAGGGTGAAGAATTGACCCCCGAGCATGGCTATCCTTTGCGCTTGCTCACGCCGGGCAAATATTTCTGGAAGAGTGCCAAATGGCTACGTGGGCTTGAGTTTCTGAGCCATGACAAGCTTGGTTTCTGGGAGCGCTACGGGTACAACAATCATGCCGATCCGTGGAAAGAGGAGCGCTACGCGGAATAACGGACGCCGTAACTGTTCACACTTGGGGTAAGAGGCAAAGCCCGGGAACGAGGGCGGGACGCCCTCGTTCCCAGGAGAATCCTGAACACTATCCGGACGCCCTGCCATCAGAACTCTGGTTCAAAGAGGAGCACGCCCGCATCACGGGTGGCGATGGCAAGTTGAAGGCTATCGTCGCGCAAGAGCAGGTTAAGGATTGGTCCGTGGCTCGCCAGATCGATCTGGTTCAACGGTGTACCCGTGGCGGTCTCCCAGAAGGTGACGCGCCCGCCAAGGCTACCAGTAATCATCAGCGCGCCATCGGCAGAGACGGTTACACTGGTGAACCAGCCATCATCTGGTGCGACCTCGATTGTCCGTACTTCGGTACCGTCCGAAGCGCGCCAGAGTTTAAGGGTACCGTCGCGACTCGTACTAGCCACAAGATCCTGACTGGCGATCATCCGCAGGGCAGTGATTGGGGCGCTATGTCCACGGAAGAGTCCCAGTTCGGCCCCACTCGTGACGTCCCACACCATGATTTCGGGGCGTTCAGAGGGAGTATTTGAGGCTGCTACGAGCGTGCGCCCTTCATCACTAAAGGTCACGGCAAGCACCGAGCCACTGAGGCCGTGGAGAGTCTGCTGAACATCAAAGGTATCCGTGTGCCAGATCACGACTTCGCCGCGATTATTGCCTACGGCGATACGCTGCCGATCGGCGCTCACATCGAGGGTCACAGCGCGCCCAGCGAGACCGGCGAGTTGACGGTTATGACTGGCACCATCGAGGCTGAGGACAACGAGGGCGCCATCCTCATTGATCGCAGCCATGCGAGTTGGACTAAGCAGGGCGAGATACTGGCCGGTCGGTGATCCTCCGCTGAGGGTCTCTTGGCGGCCAGTGACAAGCTGATGCAGGTTCACGGTACCATTGACGCCGCCGGTACCAAGGACGCTGCCATCAGGCGCATAGGTGAGGGCAATGACGGTACCCTGGCTCAAAAAAATCTGTTGTTGAGGCAAGCCCTGCTGAATATCCCACACCGTTAGCCCACCGGCAGTATCGCTACTCGCGATCAGCCTGGTGCTATCGGGATGCCAACTCAGGCTAAAGAGTTGCAACCCCTGCTCGCTGAGGGTGCCGCGACTCGTCCCGTTGCGGGCATCCCATAGACGCACGCTACCATCGAGGCTTGCGCTGGCGAGGGTGGTGCCATCGGGGCTGAAACTTACACCACGCATACCCACCCAACTCTGATGGCCTTGCAATTCGTAGGCAAACTGGCCGGTGGCAGCTTCAAGCAGATAGACTGAGCCATTGACTGAACCAACCGCAAGCTGGCGCCCATCGGGGCTAAAAGCAAGCCCGGTGAGCCAGTAGGGCTCGCCGCTGGTTGGATTGATTGGCCCGGTATAAGCAAAGGTAGTGAGCTCGCGGCCACGCGCTACGTCCCACATACGCACCGTACCATCACGCGAGGCCGACGCGAGAGTGGTACCATCCGGGCTAAAGGCAAGATTGCCAAGATAGGCGCGATGCCCGCTGAGCGTCGCGAGCAACCGACCTGACGCAACCTCCCAGAGCATCACAGTTGCATCGGTGCTTCCGGAGGCGAGCACGCTGCCATCGGGTGAAAAGGCGAGGCTCCTGATCCAGCCGGTATGCCCCTCGAACTGCCCGATCTGGCGACGGGTCATTACATCCCAGAGGTAGACCCGAGGATCATCCTGGGCACCCGAGGCGAGGATGCGGCCATCGGGCGCGAACGCGAGCGCGCTCACATCACCAGCGTGCCCTTCGAGGCGAGCCAGGGGCTCAAAACTCGTACCACTGCGCAACTCAACTGTCCGGCCAAGCGCGGTTGCGATCAGCCCGCCATCGGGCGCATAGAGCACTGCGCCAACCCGTTCATCACGCAACTGGCGGGTCTGGGTAAAGATCGCCCCGGCCTGAATGAGTGAAGCAGTGACAGGATCGGGGGTGCCCGCCACCCCGGGTGCCCCGCCCAATGTGCCGAGGGCTGCTGAGTCCGAGCCTGAAAACACCGCACGTTCGCGCAACACCAGAAAACCGAGCCAGAGACCCATCGCACAGATAAAGAGGGCGATGATCACGAGCGCCGTTGTGAGGGCAACCAGGAGCTTATTCGACCTGTCCGCACCCGGCTGAGTGGGAGCGGGCGTGGATAGAGTTGTGCCAAACGAAGACGGGAATGGCACAGGTGGTGGGGCAGGCGGTAATGGCCCGGCAATTTCAGGAGGCACAGCCGGGGCGAGCATCTGACCTGGGGCGCTTGCCGACACCACGCCTGGAGCCTGAACTGACGCGACTGGCTCGGCGGTGCCGAGCGTTCGTCCGGCCATCAAGCGTACGGCATGGAGGGCACTGCGCATCTCGCGGGCGGATTGATAGCGATTTACGGGCTTGAGTTCAAGCGAGCGCAGCACCAGTTGCTCGGCCAGAACAGAGACGCGGGGATGGATCGCCCGTGGTGCATCGAGCATTGTACCAGCCTGACGCTCAGGGGCTGGAGGTGGGGCCGATCCGGTAAGCAACTGATAGAGCACAGCACCGATGGCATAGACATCGCTCGTTGTCGTTGGTTCGGCGTGAAGATCGTGCAACTCGGGGGCACGATAGGGCGAGCGTTCGGAGCCAACGTGGCGCAGCAGCGCAAACGGAGCCAGAAAGAGAGAGCCATCGAGTGATGACCAGAGATCGGTGGCGCGCAGATCGCCTAGCAGGAGGGACGGGCCACGTTCGTGCAAATGATCGAGTCCATTTAAGAGTTGCTCAACATAGCCAAGCACCGTATCTTCGGACAAAGGCTCGTGGGGTTGACGGGCGAGTTGATCGAGTGACTGGCCGCCTGGATCATCGGTCACAACAAAATAGCTGAACCCCTGGGCAAAATGGTCACGCAGGGGCAACAACGGCGGAGCCTCGACACTGGCGATCTGGGTTGCCAGCGCTTGCACATCAGTCAACGCCTGGGCATCTGGCTGGGGCAATTGCGCGATCATCACGCGCAGTGCATGGCGAGTATCGAGCGCACGATAGATGACCTCGTCATCATACTCAGCCACCACCGCCAGGATGCGATAGTGGTCATGGAGAGTCGTCTCGGGTGCCAGCATGAGTTACCTCAGCGCCAACAAAATGTTCTTGCCCACCAGGGCGGGCGGGCCGCTAGCGCTCGCGGCATACGTGCCTTAATCGTAGGGCTGCTGCAAAGTCCCAGTAGGATTAGATAATGTCCGCAGATTACGCAGATTACGCAGATGGGCAAGTCATAATCTGCGTAATCTGCGTAATCTGCGGACAATCAGGATAACTTTGCAACAGCCCTGGCCTTAATCGGCAGCGATGGCTGCGTGTTCCGGGATCAGTGTACCATGATTGATCGCGGTTGTAATGCGCTCGACACACTGTTCGGCACTGATTGTTGCGCCCTCGATCGAAGCCAGGAAGTGCTGGCGCGTATAATCGCCGGCGAGGAAGAAATTGCTCACCGGGGTAGCCTGGTCGGGGCGATATTTATCGACGCCGGGCAGTGCCTGGTAGACCGAATTGGGAATACGGACGATGGTATGCTTGAGCAACTTTGCCTCACGGGCAACCGGGTGCAAGCGCCGGAACTCCTCCATCACAAACTGCACCAGTTCATCATCGGGCAGTTTGATCAATTCTTCGGCTGGTGCGACGACAAACTGCATAATGCTCTTGCCGCCATTATGGTATTCGGGCGCAACCATTGCCATATCGGCATAGACACTCAGATGCGTACCGGCGCTAAAGAGCAGATTGTCAACCCCAGCGATCCGACGGTCGAAGAAGAGTTGCAGCGTAATGACGGGTGAACCCTTGAGGTGCTTGAGGTTGGCAAAATAGTCATACTCGCGCAAACGATCAGGAATGATCTTGCGCAGATTATGGACGGGCATCGCCGAGATATAGACATCACCAGTGATCGTACTGCCATCATCAAGGACAAAACCCATGACCCGATTCGTCTCGGCGTCATAGTCAATGCTGCTCACCTTGCGCCCAAGCTCAACGCGACCGCCCAACTGCTCGATTTGCGCAATCAAGGGGCGCCAGATATTAGTATCGGGGGAGCCTTTGACGAGGGCCATTTTGGGCGCATTCTTTTCGTGGGCAAAGTGGAGCATTGCGGTCAAGGCAAGCTTGGCCGACACCTTATCGGCACGTTGAAAATTGAGCGCCAGGGCCATCGTATGCATCACCTCATCGAGCGAGCGCTGGCCCATCCCGTGACGAAGATGCCACGAGGCATAACTCTCATTATCCTGCTGATCGACATAGGACTGGTCGCCAAAGATCGGGCGGATCAAACCAAGGCCCATGCGCACCTTATCGCCGAGCGTCAGTGGCTTGAATTTGGCGACGCCAGCCAACCCGTTGAGTGGCGTCGGTAGCCAGGGCACAAAACTAATCCCCGCGAGGCCGTGGCGTTCAGAGGCAAAGATCATCTCGGCGGGCTTCCAATTAAAGGTATCACCGAGACCATAACGATCAAGAAAACCAAGGAGATGATGATAAGCGCCAAAAAAGACATGGAGACCGGACTCGATCCAATCACCGTCGGCATCTTGCCAGGCGGAAACTTTGCCGCCCGGAACATCACGCTTTTCCAGTACAATGACTTCGTGGCCGCGATCGATCAGGTTGCGAGCCGCAACCATTCCGGCTGGCCCGGCACCAGCTATAATTACACGCATCGTGAGTGCTCTTTCGATAGTAATCTGTTATTTAAAACGGTCGCCTATTACCGTTATATCACGGTTAAGAATCTGGCGCAAGGTATGCTCATGCTCATTGTTCGAGGCATTGCGGTGGTACTTCTCGTAGGACTACTGCTCATTCAATTTCTGCATCTCCGTGGGCCACGGGTGCTCGATCTTCCCCCACAGCAGACCGTCGTTACCTGCAATGATCGCATTGGCCTGCACACGCGGCTTACGGGCATTGGTGACGAGGCCTATATTCGCGGTGCGTTGGAGCAGGTACGCGCGATGGGAGCGCCGTGGATTGTCGAGCTCTTTCCGTGGGCGTATGTGCAACCGCGCTCGCGGTACGGCTACGACTGGGTCGGGGCGGATCTGGTGATCGAGCATGCGCGGCGTCAGGGGCTAACCGTGGTTGCCCGGCTTGACCTAGTACCAGGCTGGGCGAGGCCGGCGAACACGACCGACCGCTACCTCGATCCTGACTTTTACGACGACTATGCGGCCTACGTAGCCGCCTTTGCCGAGCGCTACGCCCCGCTGGGAGTACAGCACCTAATCATCTGGAACGAACCGAACCTCCGCTTTGAATGGGGCGAACGTCCGCCGGACCCTGGTGCCTATGCCGCCTTGCTCAAAGTCGTCTATCCGGCGGTCAAAGCAGTTGCCCCAGAGGCAATCATTATTGCCGGGGCACTCTCGCCGGGAACCTCGCTGGAAGATGGCGCAAGTCGGATGGATGACATGCAATACCTAGCCTCACTGTACGATGCCGAAGCGGGGCCATACTTTGATATGTGGGCCGTGCATGCGTATGGGGGGCAAGAGCCGCCGGACGCACCGCCGGGGTCTGAGCGGGTCAACTTTCGGCGCATCGAACTGGTACGAGCGATGCTTGACGATTTTGGTGACCACGACAAACGCCTCATCATCACCGAAGGTGGCTACAACGACCACCCGCGCTGGAGTGCAGCGGTACGCCCGGCTGACCGCGTACGCTGGACGATAGCCATGTACGAGCAAGCGCGCAGCTACCCGTGGCTCGAAGCAGTTGCGTTATGGCAACACAGCACACCGTTTGCGACGCGCTCGTACCCGGATGCCTGGAACTTTGTTGCCCCTGACGGCACCCCGCGAGCCGTCTATCTCGCCGTCCAGGAGTATGCTTTTGCGTGTGGTGAATGAGGCCAGCAAAGCTGGCCTCATTCACCACACGCGGGCGAGATGGACAGAGGTTGTCGCCAGCACAGGTGCTTGACAAAACACCCTCGCAGGCATACAATTTGGCCATAGAGAGTGAAATATGCAGCGATGCTCCTTCGTTAGGCGCGGCGCTCCCACAAACAAAGGTCATTGCCTCGGCCCGTCGAGAGACGCTCAGAGGTACACGGCACTTCTCGGCTTAAGGGATGTGTTAAGATGACTGCAGCACGACTGCTACGTTGTGGGAACGCTTAAGCTCAACCAGGGGGGAGTTCATCAGCTTTTCTTTTGCTGATGCCCCCCACATGTGCATGTGAGGGGCATTTCGTTTATCTGGAAGGAATATGGACGTTAGTAGTCATTCACGGCGGCGCGGTGTCGCGCATACAACCGCTCTGAGAATTGCTCTCCCTGCCTGTGCCTCCACGGTGGGCGTGTGCTGATGACTGCATGCCCCTGATGTTGCCTCAGACCTGGTGAGCGTTGCTCCACCGGGTTTTTTGTTCCCTCTGGAGTCGGTTGTACCGGCGATCTGCCTCTGGTTGGCCTTTGTGCCGACCCCGCGCCATGCTTCTATCACGTTGCACACGGCACACAACAGTGCATGTTGCATGCATATAGCGGGGGGGAACCATGACCACGTTTCCGAGCACCAACGTTGAGGATGTCCGCACACTCGTTGCTGACCGCCAACTGGCCGAATTGCGTGCCATGCTTGCATTCTGGCCCGAGCCTGAAGTGGCCGATCTGCTGATGGAATTGAACCCCACCGAGCAGATGGTCGTCTTTCGCTTGCTGCCACGCCAGATCTCAAGTGAAGTCTTTACCCACCTTGATACCGAGCAGCAGAATGAGCTTTTGACCCAACTGAACAGCGAAGAGACCCGGCATTTGCTGGCGAATCTGAGTCCTGATGACCGAACGCAACTCTTTGAAGAATTGCCGGGCCAGGCGACCCAGAAATTGCTCAATCTGCTTGGCCCTGAGGATCTGCGTGAAGCGCGTCAGTTGCTCGGCTACCCCGAAGAGAGTGTCGGGCGCTTGATGACCCCCGACTATGTCGCGGTTCGCCCTACTTGGACGATCTCACAGGCGTTACATCATATTCGTACGCGAGGGCGCGACAGTGAAACGATCAATACGATCTATGTTACCGACGGCCGCTGGCGCTTTCTTGATGCGATTGATCTGCGGCGTTTCATTATGGCCGAGCCAGAGCAAACGGTCGAACAGATTATGGATCGGGCCTATATTGTGCTTTCGGCCTTTGATGACCGCGAGCAAGCTGTGCGAGCGTTGCGCCGCTATGACCTGGCCTCGTTGCCGGTCGTTGACTCGGATGGCGTATTGGTGGGCATTGTCACCTTCGATGACCTGATCGATGTCGCCGACGAAGAGACGACCGAGGACTTCCACAAGAGCGCGGCGGTGGCCCCGCTACGGGCAAGCTATTCTGAAACGGGCATTCGCGAACTGGTGATGAAGCGTGCGCCGTGGCTGATTGTGCTGGTTTTTGTGAATATTTTTTCGGGGGCGATTATTGCCGCGTTTGAGGATACGATTGCAGCGGTGGTGGCCCTGGTCTTCTTTATGCCGTTGCTGATCGCGAGTAGCGGCAATGCCGGATCGCAATCGGCGACCCTGATGGTGCGGGCGATGGCGATGGGCGATATCAAGAAGAGTGACTGGGCGCGTTCGTTGCGCAAAGAGGTGCTGGTTTCTGCGCTGCTTGGCGTCTCGATGGCCGTGGCTGTCTGGCTGGTCGCTTTCTTCCGTACTGGATCCGAGGTGGCAATGGTGGTATCGCTGACGATGATCATCATTGTCATTGCCGGGAGCCTGATCGGAACGGTACTACCCTTTATTTTGAGTCGTTTTGGCCTGGATCCGGCGACGGCCAGTGGGCCCTTGATCACGTCGCTCTCGGATATTGCCGGGGTCTTGATCTACTTCTCGCTGGCGACCTGGTTGCTCGGCATTGTGTGAGGGTTCTCGCCTTGATCATGCAAAGAGGAAGCGGCCAGATGTATCTGGCCGCTTCCTCTTTGCATGATCTTACGCTTCGTAGCCGCGCCCTGCGGCGGCGACCGCCTCGCCGCCACCAAGGGCCGCAAGGAAATCGTCGTGCGTCATTGGCCGCGAGAACATGGGGAAGTCCTTGGTTGTCGCCATTTCTTGTTCTTCGGGGCTAAGCGTGGCGGTGCAGTTGGTGAGCGTAATCACGCTGTAGCCAAGCTCGTAGGCGGTGCGCATTGTTGACTCAACGCAGCAGTTGGTCAAAAAGCCGGCCAGGGCGACAGTCTTGATGCCGCGCTGACGCAGGATGAAATCGAGGTTGGTACTGGCGAAGCCGCAGAGCCCGCGCTTGCCCTCGACGACCAGATCGCCAGCCTGGGGTGTCATAATGTCAATGATCTGCGCCCCCCAGGTGCCTTTGCGAAACGAATTGCTGTCAACGACGCCCTTGAGAATGCCATAGGGCTCGGTGGGCAGCTCGGGATAGCCTTCGGCGAAACTGATGGGCGCGTGAATGACGATTGCGCCAAGCTCGCGGGCCTGGGTTGCCAGTTCAACCGCGTTGGCGAGCATGTTATTCTGGGCCATGACCCCTTTCACCGCATCGTGAAGCGTTCCACCCTCCGACGTGAAGTCGTTCTGAAACTCGATCAAGACCACCGCAGTCGTTTTCGGATCCATCATTGGCTCCTTTTTGTAGTTTTTTTCATACCAAGACACAGCAATGCACGATCACGTGCTTCCTCGTGTGCGAACCCTGGTGTAGGTGATGTTTGGCTGTGTCTTCAATTATGCGTGAGAGTGAGGGGGCTGTCAAGGCATGCGAAATCTCGGCGTCTCCGCGTCTTGGCGTCTCTGCGTTACAATAGCGGGTGGTTTTTTTAACGCAGAGGCGGGGAGGCGCAGAGGCGCAGAGGTGGTGGGTGATGAATGATGCGTCGGCTGAGGTGGTGATTTGTGGGGCGGGGATTGCGGGGATTGCGACGGCCTATGAGTTGGCGGTGACGCATGGGGTGCGTGGGGTTGTGCTGGTGGAACAGGGCGATCCGTTGGCGCTGACGAGTGATAAGTCGAGTGAGGCGTATCGCAACTGGTGGCCCGATGAGGCGATGGTGGCGTTGATGAACCGGAGTCTTGATCGGTTGGAGGCGCTGGCGTCGGATCATGCGCTTTTGCTGAATCGGCGTGGTTATCTTTATGTCACGCTCGATCCGGTGGGTGCCGAGCGGTTGCACGCGAGTGCGCAGCAGGTCAGTGCGGCTGGGGCTGGCCCGTTGCGCGTGCATCGGGCGGGTGCATCGGGCGTGCCGTATGTGCCTGCGTCGGCGCATGGTTTTGCCGATCAGCCTGATGGGGCCGATATGATCCTTGACCGTGACTTGCTGCAGCAACACTTTCCGTGTTTGACCGAGCAGGCTGTTGCCGCGTTGCATGTGCGACGGGCCGGCTGGTTTAGCGCACGTCAGCTTGGCATGTTGATGCTTGAGCAGGCCCGTGCCACCGGGGTGCAGTTGCTGCGCGGGCACTTGTCTGGTGTTGAGGTGGCGGGAGGGGCAGTACGCGGGGTGCAGGTGGATCTGGTCAATGGTGGCACAACAAAGATCGCTACGCGTGCCCTGGTCAGCGCGGCCGGCCCGCTCCAGCAGACGATCGGCACCATGCTCGGCCTGAAGCTGCCAATCTACAACGAATTGCACCTCAAGCTCTCGTTCAACGACCAGCTTGGCATCGTACCCCGTGACGCACCGCTGCTGATTCTCAACGATCCGGTTGTGTTGCCGTGGGAGACCGAGGAGCGCGAAGCGCTGGCGGAGGACCCCGCGTTGCGCTGGCTGCTTGACCCGTTGCCTGCCGGTGCCCACGGGCGGCCCGAAGGCGGCCCCGGCGCAACAACGCTGCTCTTGCTCTGGGATTATCACACAACCCCGGTCGAGCCAATTTTTCCGCTGCCGGTCGATCCCGTTGTGAGCGAGGTGGTGCTGCGTGGCATGGCGACGCTCATTCCAGGGCTAGCAGCCTACCTCGAACGTCTGCCGCAGAGCTATGTTGATGGTGGGTACTACACGCGCACCCGCGAAAACCGCCCACTGGTAGGCCCCCTGCCAGTTGAGGGGACCTACATCATCGGCGCACTTGGTGGATTTGGGCTGATGGCAGCGTGTGGCGCGAGCGAGTTGGTCGCGGCTCACGTCGTCGGGGCCAGCCTGCCCGCGTATGCCCCTGCCTTTGACCTGCGCCGCTACGATGATGCGGCGTATATGGCGCGTCTGGCGCAGTGGGGGGACGTGGGACAGTTGTAAGGTAGCCTTAGCGACGCATTGGTTGCAACCGCAGATAGGTCAGCGTACGCCAGAGCCATTCGGCGGGACCGTAGCGGAAGCGCCGCATCCACCAGTGGCTCAGCGGGATCTGGGTGGCATAAATGGCAATGGCGATCAGCCAGCCGGCTGCCGCCCCAACCTGCCCAAAGAAACCCAGGCCATAGCTGTAGAAGATCAGGGTCGCAATGATCGACTGCAACAGATAGTTGCTCAGGCCCATCTGCCCAACAGGGGCGAGCGCACTCAGCGGGCGCTGCCACGGATCACGGCGCGAGAGTAGCGTGATGCTACCGAGATACGCCAACGACTGAGCCACGCCACCGATAGCCAGGGCCAGATTCGCAAAAGCCAGATCCCAGCCAAAGATCGCCCGCGAGATCTGCATGATCGCAAAGGCATAGTAGAGATTAGCTGGAATGCCGATCAGAAAACCCCAGATAACCAGGCGACGGAAAAGGCCCGTATGGGCATCGAGATCAGCAAAGATCTCGCGTTTGCCAAAATAGGCCCCAATCAGAAACATCCCCAGGACCGTCGGGGCCATCGTGAGGGTACCAAGCCACATCGTCTGAAGATCGCGGGCGCGCTGGGCCGTGATTTCCAGAAACGAGCCCGTTTGATAGACTTCGCGCGCACGCTCAGCCTCTTGGGCAAACATCGCTTCTTGCTCGACAAACGCCGCCTCGATCTGGACAGCAGCCTCGGGCACAGTGCGGCCAAACTCGATCAGGGCAGCGAGCGCCAGACTAAGCACTTGCGGGATCGCCAGAAAGATGCCAGCCCAGATTAGCAAGGTACGTGGGCGTTTGACTTTGCTAAAGAGCAAAAGCACAAACCCGAGCAGCGCATAGAGGACCAAAATATCGCCGATCCAGATAAAAAAGGCGTGAACAAGGCCAAACCCCAGCAGCACCAGCAACCGACGCATATAGACCGTCCAGAACTTGCCGCCGCGTGCGCGAGCGCGCTGAAGCTGAAGCGCAAAACCCAGGCCAAACAAGAGCGAAAAGAGCGTATAAAACTTGCCTTCGGTCAGAAAATGCACCAACCAGAGGCCAACCCGATCATACCAGGGCATATTCGGGTCGAGCGGGAGCAAATAATTCTGAAACGGATTACTAAACAGATACATATTGACCGTCAGAATGCCAAAGAGCGCGAATCCACGAAGGATATCAATCGTCGCAATGCGTTCAGTCTCGGCCACAGGGCGAGCGGACGCCTGGGGCATTGGCGAAACGTCGGGCATTGCCGGTGCCTGCGTCATCGGTGAACCTCCTGTCAATGAGGAAATAGGAAATAGGCGAGCGTATCAGGGCGCGATGTATGCCTCCGAACGGTACAGGAGCCTGAAACCTTGGGTTGGGTGAGGAGCGTAGCGAAGGATCGTGGGCGTCCCAATGACAGCGCTGACCATACGGTACCACTTATCGTCTATCGTCATTGGTATAGTACCGCGTGGCCGGGGATCTGACGAGTGACGATCGTCATCAAAGCGGGATGACAATGGTCATGGAATGATGGGCCGAAGGATGCGCCCCGCCCACGGGCGTGGGCCTTGGACGGGGGCGCGTGCTTTAGGGCAATTGCATCTTCCGTTGGCGCTGGCCGGCTGGAGCGCGTACGTCGACCAGATGGCCGGGTTGGTGCAGGCGGCTCGCGGTCGAAAGGTGGCATGATGGCCCAACACGACCATCGCGATCCCTCGATTGGAGCATGGGACACCCTGCGCTGACGATGCGTGCATTGCGTCTATCGCGAAGCATCCACGATGCACAACCGTAGCCCGGAACAGCACGACCATTCACGCCACGAGGGCGTGTGCACGACGGACACCAGGCGGTACTTGTCGGGGCATGGCGGAAACTCCGCGTCTGCATCAGGAAAGGCCGCCCGGCGATACGCCCAAACGGCGCCAAAACAGCGCCAAAATGGCTCCAAAACGTGACGTAAACATCGGCATCGTTACGGGGTATCGACAGCATTCGCCAGGCGCACCCTGCCACGCTCAGGGACTGAACTCCATGCACCTGGGCTGCCGTCCTGGGCCTACATCGAGCGTTTGCCCGATCACCGATTGACATAGGCCTTCCTTTGTAGCTATAATCTTTACGTGTGATATTTTCACGCATATCAGTGTTTCGATACGGAGCGAGCTATGTTAATTGAGTTCAGCGTAGAAAATTTTCGTTCGTTTCAAGATCAGGTAACCCTGAGCATGGAGGCGGCAAAGATTTCCTCACGCCCAGCGTCGCTTGACGAGCACAATGTGTTCAGTGCAGGAAAAAACGTGCGCCTGTTGACCAGTGCCGCAATCTATGGTGCCAACGCAAGTGGTAAGAGCAATCTGATTGCCGCGCTGCGCTTTATGCGCACGTTTGTAGGCAGGTCGTTCAGCGATACTCAGGTTGGCGAGCCGATCCCGGTGGAGCCGTTCCGCCTGAATACGGAAACAGAACGGCTCCCGTCGACCTTCGAGATCGTCTTTCTCATTGCAGATGAGCAATACCGCTATGGTTTTGCGGCGAATTCGGAACAGATTGTGCGGGAATGGTTGTTTCGGCTCGGCTCATCGCGTGAACTCACCCTGTTTGAACGTCACGATGCGCAGATCAAGGTCAATTCCCGCTCGTTTCGGGAAGGATTGGGCCTTGAAAAACGAACTCGTTCCAATGCGCTGTTTCTGTCGGTGGTCGCCCAGAATAACGGGGCAATCGCCGGCGATCTGGTGCGCTGGTTTGGGCAGCTTGGTGTGAATCTTGGTGTCACTGACAAGCGCGATTTGATTGAGGCACTACACAATTTTGAGCGTTCATCTGATCGTGAAGCAATTGAGGAGTTGGTACGGCGGCTTGATATCGGCATTGAGGCTATCGCTATCGAACGTGTGCCTTTTCAACCGCCATCCACTATGCCTGCCGAGGTTTCCGAATTGATGCAACAGATGTTCGACCGGCTGACGAAAAATAGCGACAAGGTCGAGTCTGTGAGTGTGAAAACCTATCATCAGCGTTATGATCGTGACGGAGGATCGGTGGGTACGGTGGCCTTTGACCTGGAAGCGCAAGAGTCTGCTGGTACTCGTCGTGCCTTTGCGCTGGCGTACCCAATCGTCCGTGCATTGCGGAAGGGTGGGGTGCTGGTGGTAGACGAGTTGGATGCACGCATGCATCCGAACCTGGCAGTCGAGTTGATCAAGCTCTTCAATGATCCGGTCACCAATCCGCACCATGCCCAGTTGATCTTCACCACGCACAACACCAACTTGCTCAGTGCGAAGCTGTTTCGGCGTGATCAGATCTGGTTTGTCGAGAAATCGCGTCGAGGTGCCTCAGATCTCTATTCGCTGGTCGAGTATCGTCTTGACGAGCGCATGGTGCGCAACGATGCTTCGTTTGAGAAGGACTATATCGCCGGGCGCTATGGTGCGGTGCCGTTTATTGGGGATTTAGCCGGTTTGCTAGAGGCCGAACATGGCCAGGAATAAATCGGGTAAGACTGCACAAGGTCGATCCCGGCGACGCATCGGCGTTCGTGAGGTACGCCAGCGCATTCTCCAATCAAGCCTTTGAACTCTGGTATCTGCTCCACTTTGACTTTCATCACACTGCGATCTCACGTAGCGATTACGGTGATCGGTTAGCTCGGCGACTCACGCATGGCTATGCCAAGAACGACGTGCAGATCTATACACTCCTGTACGAACGGCAAGCAACAGCAATTGCCAATGCTCAGCGCTTGCTTGCATGCTATAACCCCTGGCGTCCAGAAAACGACGATCCGTCCACAACAGTACACGAACTGGTTGAGCAGTTGAATCGGCATCGCCGTCAGTAATGAGATCGGGAGATGTAACGGCGCTGCTTGTTCTCCAGCGAGCGGGTCAGGTTGTCGTATTCCAGCGGCCCATTACTCTGGTGTATCCTCGCTCGTCTGGCGCAGGCTTTCGAGGGTTTTGCCGGTGCGTTCCAGATAGACGTTTGCGTAGATGTTGATCGACGCCCAGCCGGTGATCTGCTGGCCCCAGGTATTGATCGGTATGCGCCGACCTTCGTACTCGACATCGTAGCCGCTTGCAATTGTGGCAACGGCATTGGGATGGCCGGTAACGTAGACCCGGTCGCCGACGTTGATTCGCCCATCGGCAAGCATGCGCGGCAGCCGGTCGCGACTGGTACGCCGAGATGCAGTATTGTGCTCGATGTCGCTGCCAGCTCCGTAGCGTTCAGCCATCTCTGTGAGTGGCGTCATCGCGTACTGCTCTATCAACGCGAAGATCGCTTTGGCACGCTCCTCGACGAAGAAGCCGAACAGGCCGTCCCAGGTCTGTTCGTCAAGGATCTCGGCAGGAATGAGGTGGCTGGCAAGACAGTCCGCAAGCTGGGTATTCTTTTTCTGCCGCAGTTCATCCAGGTAGTCATGTGGTGAGCGTTTGCCGATGCGGATATTCAGGCGTTTGGGAATCAGGGTGCGATTGGCGACACAGTCGACCAGTTGCTCGGCCTCGTCGTTGTCCATATCGAGTTCGGGCCGGCTGGCAATGTAGGCACGGGGATAGATGTGATGGTCGTCGAGATCGCTTGTCGCCAGGCTGATGCGCTGGGTGCTGCTCCAGTCGTGCAAGCCACTGGCATTGTAGGCGAGCAGGTTCAGCACACCACGATAGGTCAGGCTGGCACGCCGGGTGTAGCTGTAGAGGTCGGTCGGCTCAGTGATCAGTGAGCGCAAACGCCGGAAGTAACCGCGGGCGGTGATGGGTTGGCCATGTGCAATCTGGGTGAGTGCCTGGCTATCGGTGATGATGACCTCGTTCGTCGCCGTACTGTAGCGGTTTGCAAAGACTGAAGCCCAGTACCAGAACTCGACGAAGGCCCGTTGTTCCTCACTCATGCGGTCGAAGCCGCCGCCAATCTCGCGTAGGAAGATCATGAGCGGGATGAGCATGTTCTCTGAGGGCATCCAGTTCTGCGCTAGAATGAAGTGCTGTCCATCCAGATAGCGCAGTGTGGAAGCATAGAGTGTGCAGACCTCGTCCCAGAGCCGTTGGAAGTCGGCAGCCTCCAGGTGCTCAAGGATGTAGCTACGGTCGATCTTGATCTGCCCGCCCCGTTCGGTGGCACGAATGAAGGCAATCGTGCGCACGATAACCTCACGGTTCATCTGGAACTGGGTCTGGGTCTCGAACTCCTCGATCCGTTTGCGCAGGTTGAACCCGCTGTAGAGCTTGGCTGCCAGAATATCGATGAAGTTGAGCTGAATGCCCCGACTGTTGCTGCGCTCGAAGAAGAGGCAGAATTTCTCCAGGGTCATATCGAGCAGGTAGAAAGCGACCATCTTCTGGCGTTTGTAGAGTTCAATCAGGCGTCGCAGTGTGCGCCGATAGATGCGCCGATCCAGCTTGATGGTGTCAGGGTCGGCTTCGGCAAGCTGTTGTCGGGCATAGGCCGAGGCCGCAAACCGCTCATCCATCTGTTCGTCATCCCAGTTCTCAATCTCGGCGGTATAGGCATCGACGAGGCGCACCGAGATGGCGTCGGATCGCTCCTCGCCGGCGAACTCTTCTAAAATCGCTTCCAGTTCGAACTGGTGCGGGTTGGTCTCGTGGCGCACGTCACGCACGATGCAGTAGACCTCGTCGATGCCGGTGATCGCGCGGTAGAGTGCGGTGATCCGCTGCTGGCCGTCGAGCACGATGCGCAGGTTCTCGGTCTGTGCCCGACGCTTCATCTCGTCGCTGTCGATGGCATGGACGGTCAGTCGCCGATTGCTGCCCTTGCCTTTGCGCGGACGGGTGTCGATTTCGCGCAAGGTCATGCCAAAGGATGGCTTGCCATAGATGATCGTGCCGATGAAGATCTCCTTCACCAGCGAGTCGAACAGATCGTAGGTACGGTCGAGTTCCCAGCGGAAGTCGCGCTGGAACTCGGGGAGCATGATTGTCTGCTGCTGAATGCCTCGAATCGTGTCGAGGAGCGATTCGGTGCGGGATTGGGTGTCGTGCATTGTAATACTCCACTGGAATAACGGGTGTTACATCTCCCTACAACCTCGTCTCTTGCTGAATGTAGTGCTGGAGCAACGGCACGGTGATCTGGTAGTGGCCATCCTCGGTGCGGGTGATGATCTCGCGGCGGGTCATGCGCCGTAGGAGCCGCCCGAAGCTGTCGTCGCTGCCGACCAGGGTGCGCAGTTCGTCGCCGCTGTGCGGGCGCTGCGCCAGCCGAGTCAGGACGGCTTCGCCAATGTCGCCGCCGCTCTCGGTGCGCCACTGATCGCTCAGATAGGCGCCGGTCTGTTCGGCGAAGAGCTGGGGCAAGATGGCGGTGAGATCGGCGGGGGTGGCTGTGTACCGACCCTGCGCGTTGAGCCGCTCGATCAGGCTGTAGGCCAGCACTTGTAGCAGGAATGGCTGGCAGTGGGTCAGGCGCAGGATCTCGTCTTCGACCGGTGCCAGGGTTGCGGTGGGGAATGCAGGCGTGGGCTGCCGTAGCAACCCGCGGGCGTCGGCCTGCTCCAGGAAACCGACCCGGATCGAGACGACGTTGATCAGGTGGCTGGCCCAGACCGGGCGCATTTCGTCGAGTTCGTGAACGCCCGCGAGCATGACGGCGATCTTGCGCCGATCCTGGATGAGCGAGCGCAGGATTTCCAGCACGCGCTCATCATAGGTGCCGCGGGTAATGCCTCGTTCGAGTCCTTCGTATTCGTCGAGGGCCAGCAGTAACACCTGCTCGCCAAGCCACTGTTCGACCTGGTCGATCCAGGACCAGAAGGCCGCCAGTGGTTCCCGTTCGGCCCGGTTGCGGTCGAGTCTGGGCATGTCGCTGCGCCGATTGCTCGCCCGCAGCGCCCGCTCGCGGATGTCCTGCTCCAGCCGTTCGAGCAGGGCCGGCAGGCTGTCGACCTGGGCCTGCATCGAGAGATCGACCGGCAGGATCTTGCTGCTCATACGCTTGGGCAGGAAGCGCAGGATCGAGGACTTGCCGCTGCGGCGCGGGCCAACCAGCAGCAGCGGCGTTGGGCGGCTGTTGTCGCCGACAAGCCGACTCAGACGCTCGAAGGTCGCATCGCGCCCACGGAAGACCTCATGGTCGCCGCTGCGGTCGGGTTCGAGCGGATTGCCTGAAGGTTTGTAGGGGTTGCGGATGTAGCCTCGGGCCTGGAGTTCGCGCTCGATCTGGTTGATGCGGTCGGCGATGATCCTGTCCCAGGCACCCAGCGTGGCCTGGAGCGGGGCCAGATCGGGGGTGGCCGACCAGAACCCGCCCTGGCGGGTCTCATCGATGTACTGGCGGGCATCGTGCAAACGGTTGATCTGGTTGTCAACACTACTGCCCGGCTCCAGCGCCGCAGCGACCTCCTTGCTGATGTCGCGCAGGGTTGGCAACAGCGAGCGCAACTGGGGCAGCAGATCGTCGTCGGCGGGCAGCCAGGTCAGGCTGTTGTTCAGATTGGCGATTGTGGGCAAACTCTGCGCCTGCCCGGCCTCGTTCACCGTGAGCCGCACATAGGCCTGCAATGCCGCCCGGCGCTGGTAGGGATGCGCCGCAACCTGAGCCAGCACCTCGCGCCCTTCCTGCGGGTAGTGTCGGGCCAGGTTCACCAGAGCCCGGCTCAGCCAGGGGAAGGGCAGCACGGCCCGTTCGTCCCAGAGTGGCGGCAACCAGCGCGCCCGCGCCGGGGTAGGCTTGCCGAACGCAACCCGCAGCACCCCGAGCAGGCCGAATGGGTAACTCCAGAGGTGGAGTGATGTACTTACTGCGGCCACGCCCCCGGCCACGACCCCGGCCACGACCCCGGCCACGCCCCCGGCCACGCCC
>NZ_SIJK02000042.1 GCF_004762035.2 Candidatus Chloroploca mongolica
TAGGCACGCCGCCAGCGTTCGTCCTGAGCCAGGATCAAACTCTGCGTTGAATGGTAAAGCACTGACCAATTGGTCAGGCCCACTCCATTGAATTAAACGTGGACTTGCTGTATTTGCTACTGTGATCTGGTTGTGAAGGTGCCTGCTGAAAACAGACTGGGAAAACAAAACCAGGAAGCCTCAGAATGCTCTGAGTTCCTGGCGACGTCTCTGACCAATACATCAGCGCGGTTCGCTCGGTTGTTGTCTCCACTTGTCCTGGTCTGCATTGCCTTTCGGCAAGCGAGGCCTTGTTCGTTTCAGCCCTGACAGTATATCACCGTGGCAAGAAGTTGTCAAGTATGTATTTTAGAGCTTTGTGAGCGGGATTGACGTACGATATTAATAGATGTGCTACAATGCAGATGCGTTCAGCTTGGGAGTGCAAGAAAGGAGTCGCCGCATGGCTACGTTAGAGACGTTGATCCGAGACCGTCTGGCCCATAACCATTGGGGTATCCTTGGTAATCAGGGATATGTGCTCGGGGTCGATCTCGGTAGCTATGGGCTCCGAGTGGCCCTAGCCAACCTGCAACACCATACCTTCCATACTATGTCCAGCGAAGAGGTCAATGAGTCACCTGATGAGGTCGTTGAACGGGTCATTGCAATGGCACGTGCGTTACTGAACGCCCATGAGGTCTCCCCTGATCATCTTGTTCGGGTTGGGGTAGGTTTTGGCGGCCCGGTGGATTTGCGTTTTGGTACGGTTCGACTGGCTCCACGGCAACCCGGCTGGGAAAATTACCCCCTACAGGAACGCTTTGAACAGGCCTTTGACGCCGTGACCGTGATTGATAATGATGCGAATGTGATTGCCCTTGGTGAAGCAACCTTCGGCGTTGGGGCCGGATGTCAACATCTTGTCTATCTTCATCTAAGTAGTGGTGTCGGGGGTGGGTTGGTGCTGAATGGCCGCCTGTACCATGGGGCAACGTCGACGGCAGGCGAAATCGGCCACGCTGTGGTTGGGCGAGGATGGGACGGTACCGGTCGCCCCGAAACACTCGAAGAACTGGTGTCGATTACTGGCCTCTTGCAGCGCGCGAGACGCTATGGCCTCGAAACTGATAACCTTGACCAGATCTTTGGAGAGAGTACGATCGGCCGTCGTGTGGTACAAGAGACAGTCGATCTGATCGCTGTGCGCTGTGCACAAACGGTGGCACTGATTGATCCTGAGATGATCGTGCTTGGGGGTGTCGTTGTTCGCATTGGTGGCGAGGATTTTGTGCAAGCTATTGCAGAGAAGGTGAACACCTTCATCGCTCCACAATTTGCACGCCCCTTGCCGGTCGTGGCCTCAGTACTGGGGCCTGAAAGCGTCACCGTCGGTGCCATTGCCAATGCCCTTGATAGCCTCTCTGATTAAAGTTGCAGGGCCATGATGCGCATGGTATAATTGCGGATTGGTGACTGTTACGCCAAAAATACCGGGATCATGAATCACACTGGGCCCTGCTCGCTCCGATGAGCAGGGCTTAACATGGAGCAGGCATGGATGCAAAAATGATTACCTTTGGCGATACCGCGATGGAGAAACTCCTGCAGTGGTTGCGCTCGGTAGGTGAACCAAAAGATATAGATGATCTTTTGCGGCAGTATCTCGAAATCCTGAGCAGCTTGGTGATGGAGGAGAACGAATGACCGGCGCACCACCAATGGGCACCGTTGAGCAGCACGATCTGGCTAATGAGATCTATCAACTGTTGATCGCCCAGGGGACGTTGTTTGCCCTGCATGCACCGATCCGACAGACCCTGACCAATCTCACGGAGTTCCTTGCTCTACGCCATCAGTATGACCACGAAACTCTGGCAGTAGCCATTGAGACGGCACTTGAGGCCGATCCACGCTTTACCCGTGAGGAAGTTGCTGGTGAGGTGCGTTTTGTGACCTCACGCCACGGGGCGTATATGCCTCGTCAGGACATTGATACCCATTCCTTTCGTCAGCGCCTGCACGAGCCTGAACATCCGCTGCCAGTTGATGATATTAGCGTCGTTGTTTCAACGTCACGCCCGGCGATTACTTCGGTTGAGCCGGTCTATATCTCTGATTACTGGCAGGTTCAGGTTGGCATCGCGCCAGTTGAAGATGGGGGCGATGAAGACGAAGCAGAGACCGGGCAGTTTGTGGCGCCCATTCATGAATCAGTTGCATCGATCGACCTTGTGAGTTCACCAGTCGTTCCCTTCGATGAGGGGCTGCCAACAGCCAATGTTGTCACGCTCGCTGAAACGGAACCAGCCATCACCGCCCAGGCCACAGGGCAACAAGAGGCAGTTGAAACTGAGGTGCTGCGCCCTGACATGCCTCAGACGGTTGTTGAACCAGTTGAGGGAGAGACGATCACGCACGCACCGGTCACACCGGTCGCACCGGTTGCACCGGTCGCACCAGTCCCGTCAGTGCAAATGCCGCCAGCAGGACGACAAACCATCGATCGTTCAACGATCTTTACGCTGCCTGATGGCACGATGATCGATCTGCGTCAACCGAGTGCGGCCTTGTTGGCTGAGCATGGGAGCGCGATGGCGCAGCTGTTGGCTGATAAGATCGAGCAGGACCCCCTCCGCCGCATCGTCAGTTTTGGACGCTACTATTTCCCTGAAGCCAATGTCGTTAATCTGGGGAAGAACGACCTGCGCAAGATCCGTGAGTATATGCTTGAACGGAATGAGCCCTTGCTTGATGCCGAGTTGATCAACGACGTGTTTTATCATAATGCACGTCAGGCTGATTACGAAGGGCTGCGCTTTTCGATCAATTACCGGTTGCATCGCGAAAAAGACTTCGAATTTGTTGGCGTCGAGGGTGCTAACCTCTGGTCAACCCGAGGCTTACCCGTGATTGGCGGCAAACGGATCAAGGCTGCTGAGATGGGACAGATTACCTCGTATCTCGTCGAAGGCTTTGACGATAGTCGCGACAGCATCGATGAAGGAACGGCAACTGAAGTGACCAGTGTCACGCATCAGTTGACCTTCTTTGAGTGGGAGTATGGGATTATTCCGCTTGATGCAGCCCTGGCAGCATTATTGCCTGGCCCAGTCTTGAGTGATCAACGCAGTGCCGTGCTTCGCTTTGACTCCCCTCAGCGCTATAGCCAGGTTCTGGTTGAGGTGCGTTATCCCACAGGCAACCGCGGTGGCTGGCTACAGGGTCTCGAAGAGTTCTTCCACGAACATCTCGTGCCCAGTGCGCGGGTAACTTTGACGCGCACCGATGAACCGGGGATCTTTACCCTGACCTATGAGGAAGGCAGTGAGAGTGATGAGCGAATTCTGACCTTCGATGAGAAGAAGAATAAGCTCGGCTTCAACAATGTGACGTTCTATTGCGCGATTGATGAGGAACTCTTGCCTAGCCAGAGTCGCCTCGGTCGCTTGAATCGTCTCAAGGCTTTCCCTATGGGTGAGCGCCGCAAGGCCGAAATGATCCTGGAACATGTTGCCGAGGTGATTGGTGAACAGGTGGGGAGCCGCGCTGAACCACAGTATGCCATTACGCTTGACGATTTCTTTGTGGCTTACAATGTGCTACGCCCCGCTTCAAAAAGGCTCCTCCGCTCGCTCCTCGAGCATAGCCCCGGGTTTGTCGCCGATGAGACAAGGCCCGATCTCTTTACCTATGTCCCGATGACCGGGACGGATGTTGAAGCGAATGAGGATGAGGATGACGAGCAGCGCGAACCAGAGGTCAGTCGCGCTGATGTACCGCCAACCCGCCGCCGCTATGGTGGGCGGTATGATGAAGATGATGAGTAGTTCGTCAACTCTTGAGCTTCAATTGAGTCATCTGGGCGATCAAGATCGCCCCCTCGCATATGCAGAACTCAAGTCGCTGGCAGAGCTTGATGCCGCAGGGTTCAAGCTCTTCCAAGCGACTTGGCCGACGTTCCCTGCCGAACGCCGGATCGCGATTCTCCGTGCCCTGAACGAACTCGGCGAAGATAATCTTGACCTCGATTTTCGTCCGATTATGCGTGAATGCCTGCATGATAGCGAGGCTGATGTCCGTGCGACAGCGATTGTCGGGCTGTGGGAAGATGAGTATGAAACAACAATGGATCAGCTCATTATGCTCATGACCGATGATCGCACAGGGGTTGTACGCGCAACGGCAGCCATCGCCTTGGCCCGTTTTGCCTATCAGGCTGAAGTTGGGGAGCTTGAGCCAGCCGTGGGTCAACGATTGTTGTCAGCGTTGCTCAACGTCACGATTGATCCAGAACAACCCCTAGAGGTTCGGCGCCGTGCCATTGAAGGCCTCGGGTATTTTGCTGAATCAAAAGAGGCGCAGGCCGCGATTGGACGCGCCTATGCCCACACCGAACTGGCAATGCGTGAGAGTGCGGTGCTCGCGATGGGTCGTTCGATGAGGCCAACGTGGCTTCCCTATATCGAGCGTGAATTACAGAGTCCTTCGCCAGCCCTGCGTTATGAGGCGGCACGCGCCGTCGGTGAGTGTGCAGAGGATGGGCGCCCACTTTTGCCAGCACTCTTGCCCCTGGTTGAGGATGACGATACCGAGATTGCCCTGATGGCAATCTGGGCACTTGGTCAGGTTGGTGGGCCAGGAGCCAAGCGTGTGCTTGAACGACTCGTACGTTCGCGTGATGCGGCCCGTCGCGAAGCAGCGACGGATGCGCTCGATGAGTTGAGTCTCGATGAATTGTAGCAAGCACTCGGTTGACCACACAACGGAAGAGACATGCCCCTCCACTATACGAGCCTGAAGCAACTGACGCAAGCCTATCGCCATCTGGTGCTTTCACCACACCTTGATGATGCGGCGCTATCGTGCGGGAGCATGCTCGCTGGCTTTGCTGCCCGCAAACAGCCAGCCCTGGTCGTCAATATTTGTAGTGGAAGCCCACCCCCAACAACCCGCTGGAGCCGTTTTGCCGAGGCGCTGCATAAACAGTGGGCGTTGCCTGCGGCTGAGGCGATGCAGCTGCGTTTGCAGGAAGATAAGGCAGCGCTCGAGATACTCGGCGTAGATAGTTATCAGCTTGATCTGCTTGATGCGATCTATCGGGTACCTCACGCCTATGTTGATGATGCAACCCTCTTTGGCACGATTGCCCAAGACGATCCGCTTGGGGGTGAGGTACGGCCACATATCGAGAAGCTGATCGAACGCTTCCCTGATGCCACCGTCTATGCCCCTCTCGCCGTGGGTAATCATGTTGATCATCAGGCTGTCTATCGCGTGGCCTCCGAGTTGGCGCGTAACGGGGTGAGCGTTGCGTTCTATGAGGATGTGCCATATGTGGCAAAACCAGGTGCCTTTGAAGCACGGATGGCGGTTCTGGGCGGAATAGAGGCATTTACTCCGATCCTAATGCCAGTTGATGCGGTGACCCTGGCGCGCAAGCTTGATGCGATCAAGGCGTATCATAGCCAGATCGCAACAGTTTTTGGCGATCTCGCGGCAATGATAGCCACGGTGACGCATTATACAGCCTCGCTTGCTGGTGAAGAGAGCAGTGGCGCCGAACGGCTCTGGGTACGACGATGATAACGCCAACCCTGCGTACACCAGGCCCTCAGCAACGCCAGGGCCTGGCGTTGTTTGAACCAGAACCTTCGGTGTGGGACGCTTTTGTCAAGCAGCATCCCCAGGGAAGCCTGCTGCAGCAACACAACTGGGGACAACTGAAGGCTTCGTTCGGTTGGCGCATGCAACGCCTTGCTGTTGTAGGTGCAGATGGCGGCTTGAAAGCCGGCGCGTTGGTGTTGTTCCGTTCGCGCTATGGCTTGAGCATTGGCTATACGCCACGCGGCCCGCTCTGGTCAGGCGAATCAGCGATCGATCACCTGCTGCTCAAAGGTCTCGAACGGGTCGCCCGGCGGGCACGTGCCGTCTTTTTACGGCTCGAACCAAATCTCACCGAGCATGATCCTGCTGCGGCGCAATGGCATACATGGTTTTTGCGCCAGGGCTTGCAACCAGTGTCAACCATTCAGCCACGTAGTTCGCTTCATGTTGCCCTGACTTGTAGCGAAGAGGCGCTGCGGGCTGCCTGCTCGAAGGGGCATCGGGCCGATATACGCCGGGCGCAGCGCAATGGGGTGGAAGTACGCATTGGTGATGAAGCTGACCTGATCTCCTTTTTTGCCCTCATGCAGGCGACGGGTACACGGGCACATTTCAGCGTGCATAGTGCTGACTACTATAGTACCGCCTGGCAACTCTTTCAACCTGATGCCTTGCTGCTCGTGGCCAAGGTTGACGGTGAGCCAGTTGCCGCACAGATGGTCTTTGCCGATGCCAGGGCCGGATATTATCTCTACAGCGGAGCCAACGGTGTTGGGATGAAGAGTGGGGCCAATCATCTGCTCACCTGGCATGCGTTGAACTGGGCGCGTACACGCGGATGTGAGTACTATGATCTCTGGGGTATTCCAGACGCATTCGGTCAAATGATCAATGCGCCTGACGAGATAAGCCGGGTGGCGCTCGAAGAGGAGGCCCAGGCTGATCCATTGATCGGTGTCTACCGCTTCAAAAAAGGGTTTGGGGGGCGCATTGTGCGCTATCTTCCCGCCTATGATCGCATCTTGCTCCCCCCGCTTTACCGTGTGGTGCGCCAACGGATCGACTGAAGACGATCCTACCCTGCAACGATCGCACTGGGAGCCTCATCGCCGTGGGGAGTGCGTTCATCACTCTGGAGCGCGTATTCGCGTGCCCAGAGTTGAATGCCTTCCCATTCGCGCAAGGCCGCCTCGTGAACGATGTCAGGGCGCCATCGTTCTAGAATGTACGGCTGATCGACCGCAGGTGGGTGGTAACTCACCACTGGGATAACGGTAGCCGTATCGCCTTTGCCCCATTCGGTCTCTTCGCCCGGACCAAGGGGGAGCGCAATTTCATGGAACGTAACCGCTTCGGCATGGGTGGTGCGGTCAATCAGATGATCGGCGAGTTCGCACACCCGACCATGATCGAGCAGCGCTTTCAATAATTCGTCGGTCATCCGCGAACGCACCGAAAATTGCACCAGACGGAGATAGCCGACCTTGACGAGCGGGCGGAGAAAGCCTCGCACCGCTAGTTTGCTGCGTTCACCATTGGCCCACCGCAACCCAATACCTGAAGATGCTGTCTCACGTGCATTGCCCCCCGCAAGACTGCCCGCCACCGTTGTGGCAACTGGCCCACTGGTAATGGGATAAAGCTCGATGCTCTCACCGAAATCCCAGTGCTTGATCACCTCGGCCCCTCCGGGACGCTGGTGCTTGATCTCGCACTGGCTAATGCCCGCGTCGCGCAGCGCTTCATCAAGGGCCGCGTCGCGCCCGGCTTCGATGTGAAAACCAATATACGGGCTGAAGCGACCGCTCCCGATGGTACGCCGAGCAACACTTTTGCCGTTGGCATACTGAAGGGTGGCTGCGTCGTGGATCGTCCGCACTTTGTTACGCCCGATCATGTCCTGGTTCCTCTCGTGATCATTGCAATACACTGAAAGCATTGAAAAGCATTGTCCGCTCCTTATTTTTCATTGTAGCACAAAAGTTCTTTTTGTCAAGAACTGGCACAGAGGCAAGACCTGTGTCACAATAGATCTATGCATCCAATTATTCACTGGTTTCGGCGCGATTTGCGCCTTGCCGACAATGCCGCGCTGACGGCAGCAGCCAAGGCGAGTGACGGGGCTGTCGTGCCAGTCTATATCTTTGATGAAACGATCATCCACAGCCGCTTTGCCAGTCCGGGGCGTACGGCCTGGTTGCTCGCGAATCTGCAGCAACTCGAGGCCGATCTGCGTACATGTGGGGTGCCCCTTGTGGTGGCTCGCGGCAATCCAGTTGAGGTGCTGCCAGCCCTGGCGCGGGCAACCGGCGCTCGTGGGGTCTACTGGAACCGCGATTATACGCCCTATGCGGTACGGCGTGATGCTGCGCTGAAAACACAGCTGCGTGAGGCAGGGTTCGAGGCTGAGAGTTTCAAGGACGCGGTCATCTTTGAGTTTCACGAAGTCCTGACGAAAGAAGGCCGTCCCTACACTGTCTATACGCCGTATGCCCGACGCTGGCGGCAACTACTCGCTGAACAACCAGTACACACTATTGCCAGACCAGCCCTGATTCCCTATGTATGCCCACCAGAACTGGCGACTATGAGCGCAGTTTTGCCGGTTGCACCTGGGGGATCAGCAATACCCACCCTCGCTCAATTTGGGATGCAATTGCCGTATCCGCTGCCGGATGCTGGCGAACACTCCGCCAACACATGCCTGGCTCGTTTCGTCTCCCTGCACCGTGACGCGCCCATTGCAGCATATGCTGAGCAACGCAATCTGCCCGGGGTGCATGGAACCTCGCGCCTCTCGCCGTATCTCCGGCTCGGCATCATTTCGCCACGTCAATTGCTGACGGCAGCACGGACGCTACGCGAACATCCTGACGGTAGCAACGCACTCACTGGCATCGAGACCTGGCTTGGAGAACTGATCTGGCGCGATTTTTATGTGCAGGTGCTCTATCATCATCCGTATGTCCTGCGCGGGGCTTTTCGTCAGGCCTACGATGCCCTGGCTTGGGCGAATGATCCAGCCCATTTCGAGGCCTGGCAAACCGGACAGACGGGCTACCCAATTGTTGACGCGGCGATGCGCCAGTTGCGGCAGGAGGGTTGGATGCATAACCGGGCGCGGATGATTGTAGCTTCGTTTTTAACTAAAGATTTGCTGGTTGATTGGCGTTGGGGTGAACGTCACTTTATGCACTGGCTCCTTGATGGCGATCCAGCGGCGAACAATGGTGGCTGGCAGTGGGCGGCAGGTACCGGCACTGACGCGCAGCCCTTTTTTCGGATCTTTAATCCAGTCAGCCAGGGGCAAAAATTCGACCCCGAAGGCATCTATGTACGGCGCTATCTCCCCGAACTTCGCAATGTCCCCAATACATTCATCCACGAACCCCACCGGATGGCATCAGCCGACCAGATTCGGGCCGATCTCCAGATCGGACGGGACTATCCGCAACCGATCGTTGAGCATAAAGTCCAGCGCGAACGAGCGCTCGCACTGTACGCTACCGTACGCAAGGCTCAGCCCGAAGCATGAGGCGCGCATGGATCAAGTTCAGCAATCAGAATTTCATAGGGAACAAGCGTCACGCTGGGAAGAGGCAACTGCGGCTCACTGCGCGAACCACTGGAAAAGAGCAACCGTGCCTCAGGACGGTTGCAGGCGAGGGTGAGTTCCTGGACATGTGCGGAAAAGTTGAGCAAAACCAGACAGAGTTGGCCCGATGATGCGTCATGACGCAGAAAAGCAAGGTAGTGCTCGCTATGCGAGTGCAAGACGCGATAATCACCGGCAAGAAGGGCGGGTGTTCTTCGGCGCAACGCGAGGATCTGCCGATAGAAACTCAGCGTTGATTGAGGATCGTTTGTTTGATCTTCAACGGTAATCCCCTGCAAATAATTGGGATGCACGGGTAACCAGGTCGCCGATGAAGCCTGACTGAAACCGGCATGACGCGAGCGATCCCACTGCATTGGGGTACGGCAGCGGTCACGGGTACGGGCCAGGACGTGCTGGAGCGCCTCGGCATGCCCAACGTCAGCCTGTTCGGTCAAAAGACGGTACTGGTGCAGAGCGATCGTATCACGCACGTCACTGAGGGTGCTCAGTTGCAGATCGATCATGCCCAACTCTTCGCCATAGTAGAGAAACGGCGTACCCCTGAGGGTCAAGAGCAGCGCCAGATGGACGCGGGCCAACGCATCATTGTGCAAGCCATCGCCATAACGGTGCCACATCCGCGAGACATCGTGATTGCCAAGGGTATTGCACGGCCATGCCCCAGACGGAAGATCGGTGAGGCGCAGGGCTTGATTGTCACGAATATGGGCCGGGGTCAACGCATGCGTCTGCATCAGAGGAAAATTGAAGACGAGATGCAACTCGTTATCACCATCACCGTGAAACGTGACATTCTCATCTTCACCAACCAGCACGCGCTCGCCGGGATAGGTATCAACCAGCGTGCGCAATTCCTGCATCAGTTCGTGGAGGCCAGCCTGATGGATCTGGAACTGCAAGATCTGGCGAATTTCCTCGCCTGAAAGAACCCCGATATCAATGATTGGTTCGCGGGTAAGGGGAAACTGGTGATCGAGCAGATCAGGATGTTCAAAAATGGTACCAATAGCATCAAGGCGAAACCCATCAACCCCCAGGTCAAGCCAGAAACGCACGACGTGCCACATCGCCGCTTTGACATCTGGATTACGCCAGTTGAGATCGGGCTGTTCTTTCAAAAACGCATGATAATAGTATTGACCAGTCGCTTCATCATAGGTCCAGGCTGAACCACCAAAGATCGACACCCAGTTATTCGGCGGGCCATCGGGAGAGCCATCACGCCAGACATACCAGTCCCGTTGCGGATGCGTGCGGCTTGAACGCGAGGCTTGAAACCAGGGATGCTGATCAGAAGTATGGTTCAGTACCAGATCGATGATCACCCGTAGACCACGGTCATGCGCTGCCGTCAGAAAACGGCGAAAATCATCGAGCGAGCCATATTCGGGTGCTACGTCAGTATAGTTCGCAATATCATAGCCACAATCGCGAAAGGGCGAAGGATAGTGCGGCGAGAGCCAGAGCGCATCAACCCCCAGTTCGACCAAGTGGTCAAGACGAGCAAGCATGCCAGGAAAATCGCCAATGCCGTCACCATTGCCATCGGCAAAACTCCGTGGGTAGATCTGATAAAAGACCGCCTGTTGCCACCACTTGAGAGTCTTCATAGGGCGCGCAGCCGTGCGGCCGCCTCCTCAGGGGTCAAATCACGTTGAGGTTCGCCAAGCATTTCGTAACCGACCATAAATTTACGAATCGTTGCCGAACGCAAGAGCGGCGGATAGAAGTGGGCATGCAGATGGCATTCGGGGTATGGGTCGCCATCAGTCGGGCGCTGATGAAACCCCATCGAATAGGGAAAGGTCACCTGGAAAAGGCGATCATAGCGTTGATTGAGGTGCTGCAACATCCAGGCCAGGCCGTCACGCTCTTCTGCCGAGAGATCGGTCAGCGCCCCGCAGTGACGCCGCGGCAAGACCAGTGTCTCGAACGGCCACATCGCCCAGAAGGGCACAAGCGCCACAAAATAGTCGTTGGCACAGACAATGCGTTCTTGCTGTTGAAGTTCCAGCGCCAGATAATCACAGAGCAGGCACGAGTTATGGGCCGTCAGATACGCCCGCTGCTGCGCCAACTCTTTCAACGCCTCATTCGGCAGATGCTCGGTTCCCCAGAGTTGTCCGTGGGGATGGGGATTACTGGCCCCCATCATGGCCCCGCGATTTTCAAAAATCTGCACATGGCGCACCCAATCAATGGCACTCAGTTCTTCATACTGCGCCGCCCAGGCATCAACAATCGCCCGGATCGCCGTGAGATCCATCTCGCCAACGGTCAGATCGTGGCGCGGTGAAAAGCAGATCACCCGACAGATGCCACGCTCGTGCTGTGCCGTCAACAACGGATCGACGGGTTCACTCAGATCCTCAGGGGGATCTGGGCGCAACGCACTGTAATCATTTTGAAAGACAAAGGTTGTCGTATAGTGAGGATTCTGCTCGCCGTTCGCCCGCCGATTGCCAGGGCAGAGGTAGCAGTCGGGGTCATGGGAGCGTTGCGGAGGCGCGGCAACTGGTTCGATCTGGCCGAGCCAGGGGCGGGCCGTACGATGGGGCGAAACAACCACCCATTCGCCCGTAAGACGATTGAGACGGCGGTGCGATCCTTTGATCGAGGCCATGCTTGCTCCTTTTCCATTAGGGGCGGCTCGCCGGACGCAGGGACGGGTTCAGCAAAACAATGCTCAAGGCACGCTGGCTACGTGAGTCAGCCTCAACCGTTGTTGGTGCCGTTAAAAAGACGTGTTGTTCGCCGGGTGGTAAGAGGAGATGCAAGGTCACACGCTGTTCGCGCGGTTGGGCAGGAATAGTGTACGAGATTGCTGGCGTATCCGCAAGCCTCAGTTGCAGGTCACGAGGTTCAGCGTAACTCGCCATCGTCAAGTCAAGTTCAACCGGCTGCACCATGGGCAACGGATTGATCAGGCGCAGGCTTGCTTCACCCTCCATCCAGCGCCAGGCGCGTCCCGGCTCACGTTCCTGGGGATACCAGCCTTCACCATAGAGGCCAAAAGGCTGACGAGGGCCGTCGGGCAAGGTGTAGATCGAGAGCAGATCATCATGGTACGTCGGGGCAAGCTCGGGCAGATAGGTCGCCAAAAGCGCACGCACACCGGGGCGAAGATCGGGGCGGACAAGATCCCAGCGAACCACCACGCTCTTGACGTCATAGGCCTGGAAGATCGCGAGCGCCTCACCCGGATCACCAAAGAGCCGGGCGTCGTCCGGTTGCATATACCAGAACTGCCGTATCAGCGGAATCTGCTCGACCAGGGGCACCAGGGGCATCCGGGCCAGATAGCCACCGAGAATGGGCCGTTCGTGGCTCATCTGCACCTGTTGAGGGACAACGCGTTTGAAACTTGCCGGTGGCACATCCATCACCGCCCCCGGCAAAGCATTTAGTTGGGCATAAGCCGGGTGGGTTACAGGCTCAAGCCGCGGCCAGAATGGCGGGGCATATTCCAGGGTGAGCAAGCCAACCACAACCACCAGCAACGGCACCTGCATCCGTGGGGCAAGCCGACTCAAGAGCCAGCGCAGACCATAGACCGCCAGGATCGCCAGGAAGAGGGTAATCAGTGCGGTAAAGAGGAGGGGACGGCGCCCGAGGGCGGCCCCGGGGAGCGCCTCGATCAGCAAATACGGCAAGGGCAGGTTGAGCCGCCAGGGGCCAGCCTGAAGGACTGGGCCCAGGGTCAACAAGAGGAAGAACCCGGCCAGGGCACCCCAGCGCCAGGTTTCACGCCAGGCCATCACCAGACCAAGGAACGCCAGCGACAAGACAAGATAACCCAGCGCCACATTCCAATCGCCGGTCAGGGGATGCCAGACCGAACCGCGTTGCCAGGCGAATGCACCCCAGAGCGGATGGAGGTAGCTGGGCAGAAAAAAATCGAGCAGATTCGCCGAACGATTGAGCACCTCATCAGGATTGGGGGTCAGGTATGCACCCTGAGGAGACGCAAACACGGGAGCAAGCAAAGGTACGAGCAAGAGCAGTGCCGTTACACCAACGAGCAGCAGACCGATCAGCCGCTGGAACCACTGCGCATACGTCGCCCGCAGCGGCCACCAGAGCAACACCGCAAAGAGGCTATAGAGACCTGCTGCGAGCGCATAATAGAGACTGGTATAGGTTGTTAGAGCCAACAAGGCTCCAGCCAGCAAGGCACGGGGATATGAGGGTACCTGAAGAAACTGGAGCAACGCGAGCACATAGAAAGCAAGCCACTGGAGGGTCAACAACTCGAGTTGCCCATCCCAGAGGCGGGTCAGATGAAAGGGAGAAAACGCAAAGATCGCCCCGCCGATCAAAGCGAGGCGGACATCACCCACCAGATGAAAGATGAGCAGATAGGCAGCGAGGCCCGAGAGGACAAAAGCCAGGACCACCGCCAGATTATAGCCTGCGATCGATCCCCAGAGCAGTGTCGCTGGAGCAACCAGCAACCCATTGCTCAGATTAAGCGGCTGCAGATGGAGGGCCACTCCTCCGGGATGGTAGAGCAGCGTCGTAAAAAACGGATCGAGCCCATTGCGCAGAGCATGGGCGACCCACCAGAGATGCCAGACATTTTGCCAGCCATCAACGGCAGCAATTGCCCCACCAGGAATCGCCCTCCCAAAGGCAGGCAAAAAGGGGCTTAGCATCACGAGCGTGAGCGCGAGATAGAGCAAACCGGCCAGCACCAGACGTAACCGGCGCTTTGACGGTTGAGGACGCACTGGCCGGTCACGGACGAACAGACTGGACATGCGCTACTTGACAGCAGACTTCAGTTGGTCAACCAGCGCAATATAATCGTTCATAGCCTGCTCATTGGAGGTGCCCTTCAATTTCGCCCACGAGTCATACTTCATTCGCCCCTGCATATCAAGAATTCCCGGGCGAGAACCGGTTACGTCACCAAGCGTCCCCTGCTTGTAGAGCGCATACAACTTCAGCAATGCATCATTATCGGGGCGCTTTGGCAACTGCTGTACTTGCTGGGCTGCCTGCTCAAAGCGAGCCTTGAGATCACTCATCGTATCCTCCTTGATACACTCTCTACCGCACAACACGTAGAGTCGAACAGGACTGATCGTACCATTGGTAGCGCGTCTGTGCAAGTCAAAACGCAACGAGGAAGCCATTCATCGCTATAATAGTGGAGGACGTTGCCTCTGGCTGAAATCCGGGGGTCTGCGGCCCCCAAGAAGATCGCTTGTGCTGGTGCAAACGGCCAGCTTCGCTGGCCGTTTGCACCAGCACAAGCATAGATTTTAATGAATATGTCAACGAAGTTTTGAGAAAGTTAGACAGGTATGACAGCTCAGAGAACAATTCCAGGCATGATTCTGCTCATCGTCGTTATGCTGATAAGCCTGTACGTCCAACCATCCCGCGTCTACAGTGACGTCGCAGAAGCGCCCGGCCTGATTGACCGCGAACTCATTGGAATGGTCGTACGCGATCCCTGGTACGACTTTAACGCCAATCCGATTTTTCCCAACGAGGTCGATTCTGTTGCCCAGGATCGTATGGGACAGGAACTGGCCGCTGCGGGGGTACGCTGGGTACGCCTCGAATTCATTATTGACGAACAGGTAGGGAGTGTTGAAGAGAATCTGGCCCGGTACGACTATTTCCTTACCCAGGTAGCCCCACGCTACAATCTCAAGGTACTAGGCTTGCTCGGGTTTGCCCTGGTGATCAATGTCGATCCGCGCCACCCCGAGTATGGCCTGGTTGTCGCGGGGAGCATTGATGCCAATTATGGCGGAGGCGTCAATGGCTACATGCGCACCTGGCTTGATCGGGCGCTCACGATTGCGACGCGTTACGAAGGACAGATTCATGCGTACCAGATCCTCAACGAACAAAATCGGCTGCCTGTCTCGCCAGGGCAATTTGGCGGTGGTGAGGGGCTCGATCCGGTACTGATAGGGCGGCTGCACACCAAATTCTACCGTTGCTTCAAACGCAACGAATGCGCCTTCACCTCACTTGATCCGGCCTGGCGTGAAGGCCTTGACATCGTTTCCGGCGGCTTGCATCCTCGTGGCAGCGAACGGCTCTTGCCCAGCAATCGCATCCAGATCGACGCTAAGCCTATCAGCGACATCGCCTATCTCCTCGAACTCTTTGCCACCGAACCGTTTCGCGACTATTTTCTTGCCAACGGGCGGTATCCGCTTGATGGACTAGGGTACCATCCCTATCCAGTCGAAATCGTCACCACCCTGGCCACCATTGAAAGTGATGTGGCCCGCATGAACCAGCGGCTGAACGAGGTACGCACAGCCCTCACCAATGGCGCAAGCCCAGCAGGTGCCAGCGTGCCCTTCTGGATCACCGAGGTGGGCTACAATGTCGCCTACAGTCGCCAGACCATCGCAGGCCAGAGTCTCTTCCTCCGAACGGTCTTTCTGCAACTGGCTCAGCGCGATGATCTGGCCCGCATCTTCTGGTTCAAATACGAAGATTTCCCGCCAGCCGAGGGGCCCAATGCCCAGCAATGGGGTATCGTGCATATCCCATTCACCGAGGATAGCCGTTGTCCCGGAGGGGCATGTTACCTCCCTGGCGGGGAACCAGCCTACCGACGGCCATCCTTCTGGGCCTTGCGTGAATTAGCGGGGCTTCCCGTATATCGAACCTATCTGCCGTTACTACGGCGGTAAAAGCCGAGGGCATGCGGCGCGCAAAAAGCTTAACTGCGCTGGTCGAACAAGCGAGCAAGGCTCGCTTATTCGACCAGCGCAGAGCAGGGTTGAGGGCGTCAGCCCTAAAGATCCGCAGCCCCCAGGAGATTGCCCTGGCATGCGAACAGGTGAAGAGGTATAATCACTATGATCACCAATGGCAAGCCACATGTGCATCAGCATCATGCTCGTGTATGCCTGGAAAGTAATGTATGTATGGACACCACCATTGCCGATCAGCTTGCCCATCGGCTAAGCCAAGAACATGCCCTCATTTGTCAGCGTGTTGCGACACGTATGCTGGATAGGTTTCCAGAACTAAAACGGTCGCTGCGCCTCGAAGAGAACTACTCGCCTATCGAGCGACTCTCGGAGGTCGCTGTTGAACGGTTAAATGAACTGGTGCGTTCCGTCTTGCTCTTTGATCTCCCCTCGCTGGCCGATAATGAACTCGAGTGGGCCTCGGGGGTTTTGCCACGTCGTGGCGTTACCTTTGAACATCAAGATGCGATGGTACGCTGGTTCTTCGAAGAAGTGCGCCAACTCCCACTTAGCGAAGCCGAACAGGCGATCATCATCACAACCGAGCAACATTTTTTGCGTGCGCTCTATCACGCCTACGGCAAGGAGCTACAGGAACAAACCTGAAGCCGTATCGCGCAGAACATGATCGGCTGTACGCACCAGAGGCCAGCTTTGCTGGCCTCTGGTGCGTACAGCCAAGTCGGATTATCGTTCCCCAAGCCTACTGGACGATCAACGTCCCCTGCATGATTGGGTAATGTCCAGGAACCGTACAGATATAGAGATATGTACCAGGCGAAGGGGCAGTGAAGGTGACCGAACCCGACTCACGACCATTGAGCACGCCCGTATGAGCAATGATCTTTGAACGATCGGCGGGCAAATACTCGCCCTGCAAGCCAGCCAAAATCCCAGCCTCGGCAATCGGACGCGAGACATCTTCACCGCCATCAACGAGTACCCAGTTGTGCTGTTGCGCAATAGAGGTATTTTGGAAGTTGAGCGTCACCACTTGACCTGCTTCGACGGTAAGCGTGGTTTTATCAAAGGCGAGCATTTCACCATCAGAAGCAAGATCAATCGTCACACCATCACCTGCCGTACCCGTACGCCCACCGCCACTGCCCTCAGTAGAACTTTCACGCCCACCACAGGCCGCCAGCAAAAGGGCCAACCCCAGCACCAAGACAACGCTCAGAGAGCGCACCAAGCTCTTCATCGTGAACCTTCTTCTAGATCCTAGACCCGCTCAATATACTCACCACTCCGGGTATCAATCTTCAAGCGATCGCCCTCATTGACAAACCCAGGCACCTGGATCACCGCCCCCGTCTCGAGCGTAGCCGCCTTGGTCACATTGGTTGCCGTATCACCGCGCACCGCAGTCGTCGTCTCGACGACTTCCAGTGCGACAAAGATCGGCAACTCAACGCCCAGCAAGACCTCACGGTCGGCATCATAGACGAGATCAGCATTATCGTTCTCTTTGAGGAAACGAGCCGCATCACCCATCATAGCTTCCGTAACAGGGATCTGATCGAAGGTACTGTTATCCATAAAAATCAAACTTTCGCCCTCGCGATAGAGATACTGCATGGGCCGACGTTCAATCCGCACAATATCAATATCAGCCCCGGCGCGCAAGCGATCTTCCATCACCTTGCCATTATTAAGATTCTTCAGCTTGACACGCACAAAGGCACGCCAGTTGCCTGGCGCGACATGCTGAAATTCCACCACCTGAAAGAGGTCATTGTTGTAACGAATGACCATACCATTGCGCAAATCAGTTGTTGTTCCAGCCGCCATCAGAAACTACTCCTTTTAAGGATATGAAGCTCTTTTTCAATAGTACCACTATAGCCGGGGTCTGCGTTCTCGGCAAGTTTTGGGTGAGGCTAGTAGAGCGACCCCACGACTTCGACGCCATTTTGCGCCAGATGGTGCAAAAAGAGCAGATGGTGCAAGTCACCATCATGCGCCATAATGCCGAGTTCATGCGCCACCTCTACGGGGGTATCAAAGGTATCGACCGTGGCGGCAGCCACCAAGACGCGACGCTGACGATTCAAGGCATTCGCTTCTAAACGCAAATGCATTGCGGCACTGTAGATACAGAGATCGGTGCAATCGCCCACGATAATGAAGGTTTCCAACGCGGGACGCTGGTCGAGCCACGCTTGAAATGTCGTGCCCAGGTGCGAACTGAGCGAATTTTTGGCAATGACCGTCATTTCATCGGCAAAAGGAAGCGCAGCGAGCTCGACGATCGTCTGGCTCTCTGCGGTGCCAGCGATGCAATGCGGCGGGTAGGCCGCAAACTCGGGAGCCTGCGGATCGTGGGTGTCCTGGGTCAAGACAAGGTTGCGCACCCCAAGCGCATGCACACGCTGCATCAAGGCCGCCACTGGTTCGCTCAAGGCGGCGACCCGCGGCCCACTCAACGGGCCTGCTTTGCAAAAGCCGTTGATCATATCAACCGAAAGAACCATCACTCGCTCGGGCTGTGTCCCGATCACCTCGGCCAACGCAACTGTCGGTAAGGTCGCATACCACTGCTCGAGATAGCGGAGAAATTGGGCCGACCGTTCCGTCAAATGGGTCATTGTTGGCATCGTATCTTCTCCTTGAGGCTGGGCAAACCTCATGTAATTGAATTAGTGTAAATACGACACTAATATACCAGGAGAGGCGAGCTTTGTCAAGTGAATATGGTATACTGGGAAGCACTATGATCAGCAATGCAACGATAATCGCAACCGAACAGCAGCACACATCGGGGCTCTATCCCAAGCGTGGCGTAGCACTGATACGTGGCGAAGGGGCGCGGCTTTATGATGCGGATGGCCGGGTCTACATTGATTGTGTTGGCGGGCAAGGGGCGGCCAATCTGGGCCATTGCCATCCGGCGGTAGTCGCTGCGATCCAGGCTCAGGCAGCAACCCTGATGAGTTGTCCCGAGATCTTTTACAACGACCAGCGCGCTGCGTACTTGCAGGCACTCGCGGGTGTGCTGCCCTTTCCGGCACGGATCTTCCTCTGCAATTCAGGGGCCGAAGCGATCGAGGCAGGCCTCAAGTTTGCCCGCCTTCTGAGCGGTCGCCACGAGGTGGTCGCGACGATGCGAGGGTTCCATGGGCGTACGATGGGTGCGCTCAGTGCAACCTGGGAACCAAAGTATCGCGAGCCTTTTGCGCCGCTCGTGCCTGGCTTTGCCCACGTGCCCTATGGCGATGCCGAAGCCCTGGACAACCGGGTCAATGCGTCTACCGCAGCGGTCTTGCTTGAGCCAGTCCAGGGAGAGGGGGGGGTGCGCCCCGCCCCGGCAGGCTATCTTGAGGCAGCGCGTACGATCTGTGATCGTCACGGGGCCTTGTTACTGATTGATGAAGTGCAGACAGGCTTTGGCCGAACTGGGCGGCTCTTTGCGCTTGAACATAGTGGGGTTGTGCCCGACATCCTGTTGCTCGCCAAAAGCATTGCGGCAGGGTTGCCGATGGGGGCCGTCGCCATCCACGAACGCCACGGGAGTCTGCCGGGCGGGGCGCATGGCACCACCTTTGGGGGCAATCCGCTGCTCTGTGCTGCGGCCCACGCAGCCCTGCAGGCCTACCACGATGAAGACCTGCCGCGCCAGGCAGCCGAGAAAGGGGCATGGTTGCTTGATCGGCTGACTGCTTTGCACTTACCGCCGGTCCGTGAAATCCGGGGCCTTGGCTTGCTGGTTGGACTTGAATTGAAAACCCGGGTGCAACCCTACCTCCAGGCACTCCTTGATCAGGGTGTGCTCGCCTTGCCCGCAGGCCCCAATGTACTGCGCCTGTTACCCCCTCTGGTCATTGGTTACGACGACCTCGAACAGGTCATCGCAGCGCTACAGACGGTGCTATCATAGAAATCGGATCGCAGATGCAAAAGATCGGCATTATTGATCTTGGATCGAACACGACCCGTCTCATTGTGATGGCCTATGAGCTAGAACGATGCTTTCGCCTGGTTGACGAAGTGAGCGAAGTCGTCCGCCTTGCCGAAGGTGTCGGCGCCACGGGCAGGCTTCAACCAAAACCTATTCGGCGGGCCGTGGTTGCCCTCAGCATGTTTGAAACCCTCTGCCGCCGCACGGGGGTGGATCAGGTCATTGCCGTGGGTACCAGCGCCATCCGGGAAGCCGCGAATCAGCACGAGTTCTGGGATGCGCTGAGGGCTGAAACAACGCTTGACTTACGCATCATCAGCGCCCAGGAAGAAGCGTTTTACGGCTTTGTCGGCACGGCCAATGCGCTCGGCTTGCGCAATGGCTTCACATTTGACACTGGTGGCGGCTCGACTCAAGTTGTGGCCGTGCGCAATGGGCAACCAACCGAGACCTATTCGGTACAGGCTGGCGTAGTGCGGTTTACCGAGCGTTATGTCACCAGTGATCCGATCAGCAAACGCGATCTGCGCAACCTCCGCCAGGCTGCGCAAGAATCATTCGCAGGCCTGACATGGTTGCAAGCTCACCCCAATTATCGCCTGGCTGGGATGGGGGGAACTATTCGTACCCTGGCCCGGATTGACCAGAAACAGCGACAGTACCCACTTGACCGGGTTCATGGATATCAGTTGAGTCGCGAAGCGCTGAGCAACATCATTGAAGTCTTAAGTCGCTCGAATCGGCGCGAACGCGAGCAGATTCCGGGGCTCAAAACCGATCGCACTGATGTCACCCTGGCCGGAGCGATCATCATTGAACAACTGATGATGTGTGGACGCTTTGAGAGCCTGACGGTCAGCGGTCAGGGCGTGCGCGAGGGGCTTTTCTATGCCCATTTCCTGCAGGGCATTGAACCGCCACTGCTCAATAATCCCCGAACTTTTAGCATCAAAAACCTGGCCCGCCTGAGCAACTATGAAGAGGCCCACTGCGACAAGGTTGGTTCGCTGAGCCAGAGTCTCTTTGATCAACTCGCCCCATTGCACAGCTACGGGGCCTGGGAACGTGAATTACTTGGATATGCCGCGATCATTCATGACATCGGCGTAGCCGTTGGCTATTACGACCATCACAAACACAGCGAATATCTAGTGTATAACGGAACCTTGCTTGGCTTCACCCATCGCGAGATTGCCATTCTTGGGGCGCTGGTGCGCAACCATCGCAAAGGTCAGGCTGATCTCTCGCCGTATGCCCAAATTTTCGCAGCCGATGATAGTCAGCGCATTGCCCGGCTGAGTTCGCTGTTACGCATTGCCGAGTATCTGGAACGCAGCAAAAGCCAGGTCGTCCGAGCGGTGCGCGTTGAACTGGGCGAAAGCATCCGTATCGTGGTTGAAGCTGATGGCGATGCCTCGGTTGGCATCTGGGATGCCAACCGGCGCACCGGCCTCTTTCGCAAAGCGTTCGAACGCGACGTTGAGATTGTGCAGGGCTGATGTTGTGACCTCAGGGCCTGTGCTATAATGCACAGGATGGCACACACTGTGCGGTTTATGGATAGCCTATGCGCTGCCCTTCATGCTCGTATGCTGAAACTGAAGTTCTGGACACGCGTAAGCTGAATGACGGTGAGATGACACGTCGTCGGCGCAAATGTCGCGCCTGTGGGCGACGTTTCACGACCTATGAACGGGTCGAGACGGTCAGTTTGACGATAGTCAAAAAAGACGGCAAACGTGAACCGTACGACCGCGAAAAGATGATGCGGGGGATACGCACCGCCTGTTATCGTCGCCCGATTGCCGTAACCCGGATGGAACAACTTGTCAACGATGTGGAAAATGCGATCATGGCGATTGACGACCAGGAGATCAGCAGTACTGCTATCGGTGACGAGGTGATGCGCCGCCTTCGTGAACTCGATGATGTAGCCTATATCCGTTTCGCTTCGGTCTATCGCTCGTTTGCCGATATTGGCAAACTCCGTGAAGCCGTTGATGAACTCTTAGAGAATTCATAATGTTGGGAGCAATGTCGGATGAGTGTTGATACAAGGCCCGAGCAGCGCGAACAGAGTGCGCCCGAGGCAAGCACCCCTCGGCTCAGTTGGAGTGAACGCGTTGTCGGCTCGTTCAAACGTGTCGAGTGGCAGCAAACCCTCCTGATTGCCCTGATGATGGCAATCGGCTGGTGTGCGCTCTTCCTCGGAAGCAGTATCTTGCAGATTCTTGCGGGGATTGTGCCGGTAATGGCGGGCCTCTACCTTGGTCGTCGGGTTAAAGGTGACTGGTTGACGCATGGTCTGGTGCTGGGTGTGGCCGGATTTTTCTTTGGTCTGGTTGTTGTTTTGATCTACGGTGGGCTCGGCGAAGCAGGCTTTGTTGAATTGCCAGCCTTGCAAATTAATCCTGAGGGTGAACCCACGCAGGTCACGATGCAAGAGTTGCTCTTTTTCTATGCCACCTTCTCGGTCTTTGCCCTGATCCCGTTTCCGGCGTTCGGCACCGTCATGTCTGGACGAGCCGAGCAGCGCAATCGGCAGTTGCAGCAAGAGGTTGCCGAGCGTGGTGGGCGGCTCGAACGACCGGGCGTTGTGCGGACGTTGGAGGATCTGCGCGGGCTCTCGTTGCCCCAACTTGGCTCCTTTGTGCTGAACCTGTATCGCAAGAAGGGCTTTGAATTTACGGATTATCGGTTTACCGATAAAGACAAACACCTCGATCTCGACATGGTGTATGAAGGTGAGGCGTATATCTTACGTTTGACCGTTGCCGACAAAGTCCGCCCCGGTACGCTGGAGAGTCTGATCCAGGATATGCGCCGACGCTCGATCAACAAAGGCCTGGTGCTCACATCGACCGAATTCACGCCCGATGCGATGAAGAGCGGGCGTGATCGCAAAAATATCATCTTGATTGATGGGCAAACCCTCTTTGATATCTCGGAGAGTTAACGCGGATGAAGGTAGACCTGACAGGACGAGTTGCCCTGGTGACTGGCGCAGGCCGTGGCATCGGGCGGGCGATTGCGCTTGAACTGGCCGAAGCAGGGGCAACAGTCGTGGTAAACTATCGTGAGAGTGCCGTTGGAGCCGCCGAGGTTGTGGAGACTATTACGGCCAGCGGTGGGAAAGCCATGGCGCTTCAGGCCGATGTGAGTGAGAGCGACGGTGTTGAGGCGATGGTCAAGACGGTGCTTGTGACCTATGAACGGCTCGACATTCTCGTCAACAACGCGGGAATCACACGTGATGGCCTGCTCTTGCGGATGAAGAATGAGGACTTTGACCAGGTCATCGCCACCAACCTGCGCAGCGTGTTTGTCTGTACACGCGCCGTGTTGCGCCAGATGAGCAAGCAGCGCAGCGGGCGAATTATCAACCTCGCCTCGGTCATCGGGTTAATAGGCAATGCCGGCCAGGCGAACTACAGTGCCGCAAAAGCGGGTATCATTGGCTTTACCAAAGCAACAGCCCGTGAAATGGCTGGGCGCAACGTGACGGTCAATGCGGTTGCACCAGGTTTTATCGAAACTGAGATGACCAATGTCTTGAATGACGAAACGCGCACAGCGATTCTCGAGACAATTCCCCTCGGGCGTTTTGGTCAGGCCCGTGAGGTAGCACAACTCGTCTGTTTTTTGGCTTCTGATGCGGCAGCCTATCTGACCGGGCAAACAATAACGATTGATGGCGGCATGGTGATGCATTCCTAGCTTGTCAGAAATGGCGGAACAATGCTTAACAAAGTGCTGGTAGCAAACAGGGGCGAGATCGCAGTTCGGATTATACGGGCATGCCAGGAACTGGGCATCAAGAGCGTCGCGGCCTTTAGTGAGGCTGATCGCGACTCGCTGGCCGTACGTATGGCCGACGAGGCGGTTTGTATCGGGCCACCGCCTCCTGCACGTTCGTATCTTAATCCACCGGCCCTGATCAGTGCGGCCCTGATCACCGGGTGCGATGCGGTGCATCCCGGCTACGGCTTCCTCTCGGAGAACCCCTATTTTGCCGAGATGTGTGCCGACTGCAACCTCGAATTTATCGGGCCGACCGCCGAGACAATGCGGCTGATGGGAGATAAGTCGATTGGACGCCAGACAATGCGCACAGCCGGCGTCCCCACCGTACCTGGCTCGGAGGGAGAACTCAAGAGTATCGAAGAAGCGGTTGAGCTTGCCCGTCAGATTGGCTATCCGGTACTGCTCAAACCATCGGCTGGTGGCGGTGGACGAGGCATGCGCGTTGCCAATGACGAGAGCGACCTCGTTCGTGCGTTTCCCACAGCACGTGCTGAAGCTGAAGCGGCCTTTGGTCGCGGCGATCTGTTGCTCGAGAAGTTTCTGACCAAAGTGCGCCACGTCGAGATCCAGGTGCTTGCAGATAAGCACGGCCACGCGATTCATCTCGGTGAACGCGATTGTTCAGCCCAGCGCCGCCACCAGAAGATTCTCGAAGAAGCGCCTTCACCAATTGTGAGCCCCGAAGTACGTGAGCGGATGGGCCGCGATGCGCTGAGCGGCATCACCTCGATCGGGTATGTCAATGCAGGTACCCTGGAATTTCTGATGGATCAAGAGGGCAATTACTATTTTATCGAGATGAATACCCGCATCCAGGTCGAGCATCCGGTGACGGAACAGGTCACTGGGGTCGATCTCGTACGCTGGCAGTTGATGATTGCCGCAGGCGAACGCTTGACGCTCCAACAGAAAGATATTACAATAGCTCGGCATGCGGTGGAATGTCGCATCAACGCCGAAGATCCTGAGCGCGACTTTTTGCCAGCTGGCGGTGAAATCGAGTTTTATCTGCCGCCTGGCGGTCCTGGTGTGCGTGTCGATTCGCATCTTTATGCGGGTTATACGCCTCCAGGCAACTACGACTCGTTGCTCGCCAAGATTATCACCTTTGGCGAGACCCGTGACGATGCGCTCAATCGTATGCGGCGAGCCTTGCACGAGTGTGTTATTACGGGGATCAAGACAACGATACCGTTCCAACTGGTCTTGATTGATGATCCGGAATTTCGGGCGGCCCGCCATCATACTGGCTACGTCGCAGATCTGTTGCGCCAGTGGAAAGAAGAACGCGCAGCAGCGCTGGTGTGATTGTGACCTGTTGCTTAACAACTGTCACCAGTCTCTGTGACCGTACATGGTTGCATCAACTGGCAGGTCTACGCCCGATGGTACGTCTGTCCCTGATCGGGGAGGTTCCCTGTGGGTAGTCTACGTCATCGCGTGCGGGTTGCCACGCTCCAGATCCTTTTTGAGGTTGATGCGACGGATCATGCACTCGATGTGGTTTATGAGCGTCGTCGTGAAGAGGATCACGTAACCGGTGATGGGGTGGAGTTTCTGCATCGTCTGGTTTTTGGTGTCTGGGAACATCGCTCGTATCTTGATCGCATTATTGAAGAGGCGGCCCCCAACTGGCCCTTGCTCCAGATGCCAGGTGTTGATAAAGCGATTTTACGAATCGCACTGTTTGAACTTCTGCTCGATGAGGTTGAGCAGACCCCTGTAAAAGCAGTGATCAACGAAGCGGTTGAACTTGCCAAACAGTTTGGAAGCGATAATTCGAGTCGTTTTGTGAATGGGGTTCTTGGAACTGTGGTCAACCGCTATCGGTCAGAACCTGACGAATTGTAGAAAGGGTGACATATCTATGGCTTCGCCTGAAGTTGAGGACCGTCTGAAGAAGATTATCGCTGAGCAGTTGGGGGTGGACGAGAGCAAGATCGTTCCCAGTGCTTCGTTTGCGAAAGATCTGAATGCCGACTCGTTGGATCTTGTTGAACTGATTATGTCAATCGAAGAAGAGTTCGGGGTTGAGATTAGTGATGCCGAGGCCGAGAAGATCCTGACCGTTGAAGACGCGCTCATGTATCTTGATGCGCATGCGACTGCGAGTGAATAACGCTTTGTAGGAAAACTATTCCATCATTACAATCCACTTTTACGCTGTTGAGCCATGTTCAAGCTCTGGCCTGTATGACAGGCCAGAGCTTTTTTACAAGCTAATCGTACGCTGGCCCCAGGTCAGGGCCGATTGGTTCCAGTCAAACTGAATGAGCCTGTCCTGATGGCGCTTTAATCACCATCAGCCGCCAGATACTCTGCTCGTGGTGGAACAAACGTATCAATAACCAGAGCATCTTCCAGGGCCCAGACGGCATGGGGTGTGTTGCCAGGCACGGCAACCGCTTCACCGGGTCCAGCTTCGGTGATAGTATCACCGGCCTGGAAACGTAACCGCCCGCGTACGACATAGCTAATCTGCTCTTGTGGGTGCTGATGTACCGGGACAGTACTCCCTACTTCGAGCGCAACCTCCATCAGATATGCCTGATCGGTCGCAAGCAGACGATGACGCCGTACACCAGGAAAGACTTCCAACCAGTTTGCACTCGGTCCTTTCATCATTGGTTCATACTCCATCTACACTTGCACCTACACCGTATACCATGGACCGTTGAGGATGGCGCATAGTCGTCCTGAGTGAAGCAATGGGTCATAGCGGTGGAAACCAGCCGAGATGCTCCGCTCAGCATGACCATACAGTACCTTCAAGCGTCATTGGTATTATATTGGGCCTGCACAACCCACATGTATGATAACACGGTCGCAACACCTTCAGGGGTGGTACCCCGCTAAGGAGTACAAGAATGGCATCAGAACAGGTCTTGTTGCTCGCAGGTAGCTATGCTGCAGCTGATCAGCCCGGGATCTATCTCTTCGCACTTACCAGCGCAACAGGAGAACTGACCCCACTGGGAGCGTGTGCCGGGGTGACAAATCCCTCGTTTCTCGCCTTACACCCTGAGGGCGACCTTGTGCTGGCAACAAGTGAGACCGGGGCAGGCGATGGCAACCCGGGAGGGGTGACAACCCTGCGGCTTGATCGGGCCACACAGACCCTGACGATCCTCGGATGGCAACGCTCGGGGGGCGATTGGCCGTGCCATATCACGCTGGATCCGCGTGGGACATGGGCGGTTGTTGCCAACTATGGAGGGGGCAGCCTTGGCCTCTTGCCCATCACCGCCGAAGGCGTCCTGGGGCCGCTGCGTGATGTAGCGCAACACGAGGGGCGCAGTGTTGATCCTGAGCGGCAACAACATCCGCATCCACATGCCAGCACCGTGAGTGCGGATGGACGTTTTGTCATTGCGACTGATCTCGGGATCGATCAGCTACGGATCTATACACTTGACACAACGCACGGATGCCTCACACCGCACAACCATACACTAGCCCGTCGCGGAGCTGGCCCACGGCACCTTTGCTGGCACCCGAACGGGCGCGTCCTCTATGTCGCGAATGAACTGGACAATACCATTGCCGTCTACGGGTATGATCCAGGCAGAGGCACCCTGGTTGAGCGCCAGATTATCAGCACGCTTTCGGTCAAGACAGGCGCAAACCGGGTTGCGGATCTTCACCTCGACAAGCAAGCCTCGCGACTGTATGTTTCAAACCGGGGCGACAACACCATTGCCATCTTTACGGTCGAACGTGACGGTAGTTTGCAGCTAGCCACAGTCAAGCCATGCGGCGGCAACTGGCCCCGCAACTTCACGCTAAGCCCAGACGGCAACTTTCTCATCGTTGCCAACCAGTACAGCGGCGAGCTTGTGGTGCTACCAGTACGAGAGCATGACGAAGCTCTCGGAGAGCCGATTGCGCGGGCCAAGGTACCCCAGGTAGCGTGCGTAATCGTAGCTTAGGATGCCGCCGGGAAGAAAGCCTCCCACCACAGGCGCCAGTTTTCACGACGCACCGTTTCTGAGAGGACAGAAGGTTCAGGTGCTTCTGAGACTGGATCATCGGCAGGCACAGGGGTAACAAGGCGCGGTAAAATGACCGTATCTTGGGGATAGGCATAGCTCAGGTGATCGCGGGCGGCTCGCTCCACATACACATCAGACTCAGTAAACGCAACGGCTCCTTCGAGCCGTGCGTTTTCGACATGGATCAGCTGAAGCTCAGCCTCACTTTCGATGCGCTGTGCTTCAAGGCGCCCACTCTGCATCACCTGACCGACAAAATTGACGATGAGCAAGGCAATGAAGGTCATCATCACCAGTGCGAGGCCAACCGTGAGCGCACTTTTGCCACTCAGGTGCAACATGCCAAGCATCGAGTCAGCGCGTAGGCGGAAGCCTGTCGCTTGGCGTCGTACGCGCGGACGGGCAAAGAGGCGCCGACGCGCATGCTGTAACCGTCGCTTCATCCACGTCCTATGTTTCGCTTGGGCGCGGCGCTTCGAGCATCAATGGCTCATCAATATTGCTGACCATCGAACTCTGCCCACGGAAGAGACCGCCGGGTTCAATATGCAACGCACCTGCAGTAATATCACCCCAGACTTTACCCGTTGGTGAGATCTCGAGTTGCTCGATCACCGTAATTTCGCCCTTAACGGCACCTGAGACGTGAACGTTTTGCGCTTTAATCATCGCCACAACCCGCCCGGTCTCACCAACGATCAAGTTACCCAGGATCTCGACATCACCCTCAACCGAGCCATCGATACGCACATTGCCATCAGAGGTAAGCGTACCCTGAAAACGGGTATTGGCACCGATAATGGTTTCGGGCTTACTATTCATTGTTGACGGCGTCGACTGATTTTTTTTCGAACTGCCAAACATAATAGACGGAACCTCCTCGCTGGTGCTACATACACTCGTCACCTATGCTTCGGGGATACGATCAGCACTGAGGGCAATGAGGATTTGCAGATCAATGGTATGCAGCGTGATCCATTATAATCTACCTGGCTTTAACCGGCAACTCAATTACGTCTGATGCATCGCCCTATGGGGCAAGACGAACGATCTGCCAACCCTGAGCCATGCGTTGATAGAGGATCCGGTCGTGCAAGCGACTCGGACGGCCTTGCCAAAATTCCAACTGATCGGGGGTGACTCGATAGCCACCCCAGAAGGAAGGGCGTGGCGGATCTTGGGTGTGGAATTGTTGAGCCACCGCATTGAAACGGGCATCAAGTTCAGCGCGATCAGCGACTACCTGGCTCTGGGGTGAAGCCCAGGCCCCGAGGCGCGCAGCAAGGGGCCGTTCGGCGAAATAAGCATCTGATTCAGCAGCGTCAAGACGGGTGACCGTGCCTTCGATCCGAATTTGGCGCTCGAGGTCAGTCCAGTAAAAGATGAGTGCGGCCAGACCGGAAGCATCGAGGGCCTGTGCTTTACGACTGGCATAATTGGTAAAAAAGGTAAAACCAGCCTGATCAAAGCTTTTCATCAAGACAATGCGCGCCGAGGGGCGACCATCACGATCAACCGTCGCCAACGTCATCGCATTTGGTTCACGGAGACCTGAGGCAATGGCATCATCGAACCAGCGTTGGAACTGCATGATTGGATCAGCCGCAACTTCATGTTCGGCTAACCCACGCAGGGTATACTCTTTACGTAGCTCTTGCATCGGTAAAAACCCGTGGTTATGAGATTTCTGGGGCCGCAGACGCTCTGCGTATTACGGTCGGGGCTGCCCCTTCCATAGTATACCCCAGGATAATCCGAGTTGCAGAGGGCGCGTGGCTGCCGTACAATGGCGCGGCGCTATGCGAGCGCTCTATAGTAGGAATCGTGATAGCCTGTTATGCTGCAGACCATTCTTATGCTTGCCTCGACGAGTTTCTTCTCAGATTATGGCAACCATGTGCGCATCTGGGAAGAGGTACGGGCCATTCAACGCCGCGGCCATCGGGTAATCCTGGCAACCTATCATAACGGCGATAATATGCCCGGGCTTGATATTCGACGTTCGTGGGATGTGCCCTGGATCAAACGCGCCGTGGTCGGTTCTTCGCGCCACAAACTCTATCTTGATGTTGGTCTGGCCTGGCGCGCACTGCGGGTGGCTTTCCAAGAGCGTCCGACCATTATTCACGCCCATACACACGAGGCTGCCGCGCTTGGCTTGCCCCTGCAGCGGCTGTTGAAGGTTCCGCTGATCCTCGATTATCAGGGGAGCATGACCAGTGAGATGCTCGATCACGGCTTTTTACGGAAGACGAGCCCCCTCTATCTGCCACTCGTACGGCTCGAACGACTGCTTGATCAACAGGCTGATGCCGTCCTGACCTCCACCCATAATGCGGCTGAACTGTTGCGGCGCGATGGGAGCCTGACCGACGACCGGTTGCATGCCGTTCCTGATGGGGTTGACACCGAGCGATTTCGCCCCTACGATCATTCGTCGGCCTGGGCTGCTCAACGGCATGAGTTACGGCAACAACTGGGCATTCCCGACGGGCGACGGATTGTGGTCTATATTGGACTGCTTGCCCCCTATCAAGGAACGAACGTCTTGATTGATGCCGCACGCCTCCTCGTTGCCCGTCGTCCCGATGTTCATTTTTTGATTATGGGCCATCCTGATCCGCAGAGTTACCGTCGTTACGCGGCGAGTCTGGGCATCGAGCACCACGTCACCTTGCCTGGACGGATTATCTACCGTGATCTGCACAGCTACCTGGCCCTTGGTGAGCTTGCCGTGGCACCCAAGATGAGTCTGACCGAAGGCAATGGCAAGATCGCAAACTATATGGCAATGGGCCTGCCAACCGTTGCATTTGAGACACCGGTCGCTCGCGAAATCCTGGCCGACACAGGCATCTATGCGCGCCACGGCAGCGCCGAAGATCTGGGGGTCAAGCTTGAACGATTGCTTGATGAGCCAGAGCTTGCTGCCAGGCTTGGCCAGGCGGCCCGTGAACGTGCCGTGGCGGCATTGTCCTGGGATCGCGCCGCCCAGCAGATCGAAGCAATCTACGCCAAGGTGCAAGCGTCGCGCACAACGAAACTGGTATAATAGAATCATCCCAACGGGTTTGTAAAAGTGTTTGTGTGCTTGCTTACGGCTACGCTGCGCGCAACCACACAGCACCTTTACAAATGCTTTAAGAAGGCGATAGATCTGTTATGCATGATAAAACGTTACGTCACACGCCTGGCATAGAGCGCTTGTATCATGGGCTTGAGCCAGCGCTCGCAGCAAGCCTCAGTATCGACCGGGCCACACGGGATCGTCTGGTTATCTTTGATCCAGCGTCGGCACCGCTGCTGCGGCCTCTGATACGCGCTGAAGCGGTGTTGCCGTGGCGGGTTCGAGCAGAACAGCGCTGGATCATCGCGATTCCAGCGTCACAGGCCACAACGATACACCAGTACACGGCGCTGGCGCGTCATCTGGATAGCCTGACGCCGCCACGAGAAGAGGCAGGCGCGGCGCCCCCCTGGTGGATTCTTCCTGATGAGGCCGTACGTCCAGTTGCGGCACCACGCATTCTTGTGCATGAGGATAAGGCAACCGTTGCCTGGGATGACACGACGGCCCTGATCGCCGGGCCGACCCAGATCATCGCGGATGCCGACCCCTTCTGGCTGGCATGGATCGGATCGGCAACCGGGCAGGCTGCGCTGCGCAAGGGAATCTCGCTGGCAGCATTGCAGATTCCCGAGGTACCAGGGCCAACCCAGGGCAACCTTGCGGGTCTCGCCCTTGAAGCAGCACATCTCGCCTCACAGATTGATGAATTAGAAGAGGCCGTCTTGCGGCGCATCCTGGCCGACTTTGGCCCACCGGGGCGACAACCAGGCCCGCGTTTGCTTCGCTGGTGGCTGCTCGATTTTGAGCACTTGCACGAGGCGGTGCTTGATGAATTGAGAAATGACATCCCCGAGCGCTACCGGCCTACGTGGGAACAGATCCATCATGACCAGCGGACAACGCACGAAAAGGCGAGCGCACGCCTTGGCACGATCATTGAGGCCATCAATACCCAGGTAGCTGCGCTAGTCGAGAGCTAAGCGCCATACCTTGCAAATAAAACCTTTTTTTGACGCAAAGGCGCAAAGGCGCAAAGGTTTTCGTGTAGGTGCGCTAACCCTGAGATGAATTGCGCAAAGACCAGATCCCGTAGCTATGCTATCATAGAAAGAGCTACACGGAAAAATCGAGCCAAGAAGTGAGACAATGCGTATTTCAAGCAAGGGTGATTATGGCCTGCGGGCACTCTTTGATCTGGCCCAGCAATATGGCAAAGGTCTTGTGCAGAGCGAAGAAATTGCCACCCGTCAGGGGATTCCGGTCAACTATTTGAATCAGTTACTGATCACGATGCGACGCGCCGGCTTGATCGAAAGCCTCCGCGGGCCACAGGGCGGCCATATGCTCGCACGTGCCCCTGAGACGATCAATCTCTTTGAGATCCTGACCGCGCTTGAAGGCCCACTGTTGCCTGATGAACCAACACGTGAGGATCTGGCGCCTACTATGCCTGAGGATCACGAAGTAGTGAGTGAAGTGTGGGTCGATCTACGCACGCGTATGGAACGGATGCTCCGCGAAACGACGCTTGATGATCTCTGTCAGCGCAAGCGCCAGCGCACGGGCAATGTTATGTATTATATTTAGCCTCCGGCTGGGGTTTTGGGGGCATAGCTCTGCCCAAGGAGTCTTTTGTGCCGTAAAAAAAGCCAGCTACGCTGGCTTTTTTTACGGCACAGAGCGAGGGCTTGGCAGGCGGAGGCCTGCGGTGCAACCTAACCCTTCAAGACCTCGCGGGCGGCGTCGAGTGTACGTGCGACATCTTCGTCGGTGTGGGCGGCGCTGATGAAGCCCGCTTCGAATTGCGAGGGGGCCAGGTAGACACCGCGTTCGCACATTGCCCAAAAGAAACTGGCGTAACGGGCCGGATCGACCATCTGCTTGGCGTCGGCGTATGAACGCACGTGAAGGCCGGGTTCTTTGAGGAAGTAGAAACCAAACATGGTGCCGACCTGGCCGACTTGCAAGGGAACGTCCAGTTCTTCACCGATCTTCCGCATACCGTCGGCGAGCGCCCGCGCCCGCTCCTCGGCCTGCGCAAAGGGGCTTGCCTGTTCATCACCGTGGGTGCCAAACGCGGTCTGCAACGTCGCCAGGCCCGCCGCCATCGCTAGCGGGTTGCCCGAGAGGGTGCCAGCCTGATACATCGGGCCAGCCGGCGCAACCTGCTGCATGATTTCGCGCCGCCCGGCATAGGCGCCGACCGGCAAGCCGCCCCCAATCACTTTGCCGAGACAGGTGAGATCCGGTTTCAGGCCCCAAAGGCCCTGGGCACCACCGGGGGCCACCCGGAAACCGGTCATTACTTCATCGAGGATCAGCAAGGCACCGTAGCTGTGGGCGAGTTCAATCAACCCTTCGAGGTAGCCCGGTTCGGGAAGGACAAAGCCCATGTTCGCCGCAATCGGCTCGACGATGATGGCGGCGATCGCGTTGCCCTGTTCGCGGAAGATCGCGGTGGCCGCCTCGAGATCGTTGTATTCGGCGGTCAGCGTGTTCGCCGCGGCGCCTGCGGTGACGCCAGGGCTATCAGGGAGGCCCAGCGTTACGACGCCTGAGCCAGCCTGAACGAGCAGCATATCGGCATGGCCATGATAGCATCCGGTAAACTTGAGGAGCTTTTCGCGCCCGGTATAGGCGCGCGCCAGCCGCAAGGCGCTCATCGTCGCCTCGGTGCCCGAATTGACGAAGCGTACCTGCTCGATCCCTGGCATGAGCTTGATGACCTCTTCGGCAAGCTCGGTCTCCTGCTTGGTCGGGGCACCAAAACTTGTGCCGTGCGCCGCCTGCATGGCAATCGCTTTGACAACAACCGGGTGGGCATGGCCCAGCAAGAGCGGCCCCCACGAGAGTACATAGTCGAGGTAGCGATTACCATCAACATCGGTGAGCCATGGGCCCGCGCCGCTGGCAAAGAAGATCGGGGTGCCACCAACCCCGCGAAAGGCGCGTACGGGCGAATTGACTCCACCAGGAATCACCTGCTGCGCGGCGGCAAAGAGCTCTTGCGAGCGCGTGTAGCGTTCAGACATGATCAGGCTTCTCCCGCATAACGATAGTTCTGCACAAACTCAACGAGGCGTGCGACGTGCTCTTCGGGGGTCTCGGTGATGATACCGTGACCAACATTGAAGATGTGGCCTGGACGGCCGGCGGCCTGATCGAGGATCGCTTTGGCTCGTCGCTCGATTTCAGGCCAGGGGGCATGCAGCGTCGTCGGGTCGAGATTGCCCTGGACGGCAACATCGTAGCCATACTGCGCCCATCCGTCGGCGAGCCTGATGCGCCAGTCAAGCCCAAGCACATCGGCCCCGGTCGCCCGCAGGAGGGGCAGCATGCCATTCATATCGGTGCCAAAATAGACGATCGGCACGCCGGTCGCTGCACGGGTTTCAGCGACGGCCCGTTGCACATAGGGCAGCACATACTCGGCAAAATCGTCGGGGCTCAACGCGCCTGCCCACGAGTCAAAGATCTGCACCACATCGGCCCCAGCCCGAACCTGCGCAATCAGATAGGCCACCACAAGATCGGTCAACTTCGTCATCAGCGTCTGCCACGAGGCCGGGTCGCGATACATCATAATCTTGGTACGCCGATACTCACGGCTGCCACCGCCCTCAATCGCATAGCTCGCCAGCGTAAAGGGGGCGCCACTGAAGCCAAAGAGCGCCGTTGTTTCGGGAAGCGCCGCCCGGACGATCCGCAACGCTTCGAGGGTATACCCAGAAGCCGCCTCGGGCTCGTACGGTCGCAGCGCCGCAATATCAGCCGGTACCCGAATAGGATTATGGATAACGGGGCCTTCACCCTTCTCAAAAGTCAACTGCAAGCCCAACCCCTCGAGGGGGGGGAGAATATCGGCAAAAATAATTGAGGCGTCCATGCCAAACGCCTCGATCGGCTGCAACGTCACCTCAGCAGCCACATCGGGTTGCTTGACCATCTGGAGAAAACCGTGGCGCTCGCGCACCGCCCGATAGACCGACATATAGCGTCCGGCTTGGCGCATCAGCCAGATTGGAGTGCGTTCGACCGGCTCACGCCGACACGCACGAATGAGTAGCCTGGTCATGTGGTGTCCTTTATTTTTTGAGGGCTGACGCCCTCAAAACCTATGCTTTCACTGGCGAAAACAGCCAGCGAAGCTGGCTGTTTTCGCCAGTGAAAGCAAAAACGAAAGATTAGCCCCCGGCGCGGAGCCATCCTACGGCATCTTTTGCCCAGTAGGTGATGATCATATCGGCCCCGGCCCGTGTGATCGAGGTGAGGCTTTCCATAGCGACGCGGCGTTCGTCAATCCAGCCACGCTCGGCAGCGGCTTTGACCATGCTGTATTCGCCGCTCACCTGGTAGGCGGCCAGCGGTAGATCAAAGTTGGCACGGACTTTGCTGATAATATCGAGGTAGGCGAGGGCCGGTTTAACCATGAGCATATCGGCCCCTTCCTCGACATCAAGGCGCACTTCGCGCAGCGCCTCGCGGGCATTGCCCGGATCCATCTGGTACTGGCTGCGATCGCCAAAGCCGGGAGGGCTCTCGGCGGCGTCACGGAAGGGACCGTAGAAGCCCGAGGCATATTTGGCGGCGTAGCTCATGATCGCTGTATTGATCAGGCCAGCCCCGTCGAGTGCCGTACGGATCGTGTGGATCATGCCGTCGATCATGCCCGAGGGGGCGATGACATCAGCCCCAGCCTGCGCATGAACGACCGACGCCTTTGCGAGAAGCTCAAGCGTTGCATCGTTCAGCAGATAGCCTTCACTCTCGTGCTCGTCATACCCAGGGACGCCCGGCTGGTTGATGAGGCCGCAATGGCCGTGGTCGGTATACTCGCAGCAGCACATATCCGAAATCACGATCAGCTGCGGCACGGCCTGCTTGATCGCATAAGCCGCCTGCGGAACAATGCCCTCGGGATCAAAATTCTCGCTGCCACATGCATCTTTGTGGTTTGGAATGCCAAAGAGCAAAACTGCTGGCAAGCCAAGTTCCGCAAGCGCCTCGGCTTCACGGACGGCCCGATCAACCGACAGTTGCGCGTGCCCGGGCATTGAACCAATCGGGCGACTCACGCCTGTCCCATGGCGAATAAAGAGTGGCGCGATCAACTGATCAACCCGGACAGTCGTCTCACGCACCATCCGGCGCAGGGCATCTGTCCGCCGTAAGCGGCGCGGGCGAATGTGGGGATATCCAGCCATGCGGTGAACCTTTCTTGAGGTACTGTTCGCTAGTCGAACAAATCAGCTACGCGGGCTTGTTCGACTAGCGAAACACCCGGCTTTTTATGTCAAGCAGCGCTGTAATCAAACCCTCTTCGGTATATGGGTCAGCGACGGCGGCGGGGGTGAGGGTCAGTTCGCGGCAGACATCGGCGGTCGCCGGGCCAATGCAGATAATCGTCGTATGGCGAGCGGCGTCAAGCCCGTTGGTGCCGATCTGTTGGACAAAATAGCGTGCCGTCGAGCCACTGGTGAAAAGGATGACGTCAAGTTGACCTGCTTCAAGCAACCCAGCCAATTCGTCGCCACCAGGAGCCGGGATAGTGCGATAGGCAATCACCCGGTCAACAATAGCGCCGGCGGCCCGAAGACGTTCTTCGAGCACCGGGCGCGACAGATCAGCGTTGGGCAAGAGAACGTGGAGGCCAGCAAGTTCCCCTATCACCCCGGCCAGTTCTTCCCCAAGAAAGCGCTCGGGCATAGCCGCCGGGGTCACCCCCAAGAAGCGCTGACACGCTTCAGCCGTTGCTGGGCCAACGGCCCCGATCTGCAACAGTGGCTGCGCACGCAATTGAACCACCTGATCACCGAGGCCAGAGGCAACAGCCTCCACCGTGGTCACACTGGTCAAGAGCAGCCAGTGATAGGCCCCTGCCACCAACCGGGTCAGCGCATCGGCGAGCAGCGCGGGCTCGGCGGGAGGGCCATAGGCTATCGTTGGACGCACCACTGGGATGGCTCCCAGATTATGCAGACGCTGAACAAGACCGTCCGAGCGTTCTGCCGCCCGCGTCACCAGCACACGCACCCCGTCCAGAGGCATCGGTTGTGCAACGCTCATCGTTGACGTCCCTTCTTCCGGTTAGCTACCGACGACCTGCTGCAAAATTGCCGCCGCCCCCTGTGCCAGCAAATCATCGGCCAGCGCCAGGCCGAGGGCTTCAGCCTTATCAGGCGACCCATAGCATACGCCTTGCACAACGGTGGTGCCATCAACCGAACCAACGAGACCACGCAGATACAACGTGCCATCTGCCTCGCGTTCGGCATAGGCAGCCATCGGCACCTGACAACCGCCCTCGAGGCGACGCAAGAAGGCGCGTTCAGCCAGCGCCGTCGCCCGGGTGACAGCATGATCAAGGGGCGCGAGCAGATCGAGGGTGACGTGATCATCGGCGCGGCACTCGATGGCGAGCGTACCCTGGGCCACCGCTGGCAGCATCATCTCGGCGGGGATCGGGTAGGCGACAAACGCCACCCCATCGCTCTCGAGCGAACCATCGGGTTCGAGCAGACCGAGACGGGCCAGGCCTGCTGCCGCGAGGATCAACGCATCATACTGACCCTCGGCCAATTTGCGCAGGCGCGTATCAACATTGCCCCGCACATCACGCAGATCCAGATCGGGCCGGATCGCCCGCAACTGGCAGGCCCGCCGCAGCGAACTCGTACCGACCACCGCGCCCCGCGCCAACCCGAGCACCCCATCAAGCGAGCTCTGCCCCCGGTCAGGCACCACCAGCACATCAAGTGGCGACACCCGCTCGGGGAAAGCAGCAAGGGTCAACCCATCAGGAATCAGAGAAGGCAGATCTTTGCAACTATGGACACAGAGATCCACCTCGTGATCGAGTAATGCCTGCTCCAGTTCTTTTACAAAGAGACCCTTATCGCCAACTGCCGAGAGGGCCACATCGAGCACCCGATCGCCTTTGGTTGAAATCACCTTCAACTCGATCACCAGACCCGGGTGCAACATCCGAAGCGTTGCCGCCATCATCTCTGACTGCGCCAGAGCGAGCCGTGAACCACGTGTACCAAGAATAAGCGGACGTTCCATACGCATTCTGTCCTTGCCAGACGGTCTTACATCGTCTCAAGATTAAAGAGTTCCGTCACCATTGCCGCATAACGCTGCCCATCACCGTGAGCCGCAGCATCACGAAGGCAACGGGTAGGTGGATGCAACAACTTGTTGACCAAGCTGCGCGTAAGGCCCTCAATCACGGTGCGTTGCTCGGGCGAGAGATCGCGCAGGCGACGCAAGGCCCGATCAAGCTCGGCATTGCGCACCGTCTCGGCCCGTTCGCGCAGGCGCGTCAAGGCTGGCACCGCATCCTGCGTTTGACACCAGGCTTGAAACGCCGCCACCTCGGCGGTTGCAATCGCCTCGGCAGTACTGACAGCCCCGGCCCGATGGCCCAGCGTCGCCCGTACCACCTCTTGCAGATCATCAACCGTGCAGAGATGGACACCCGGCACAGTGGCGACATCACCGGCAATATCACGTGGGACAGCCAGGTCAATCAGGAGCATGCAGGGCTGTTCGCGTGGGCCCGACACACCAACGGCGCGCGCCTGCGCCTTGGTCGTCATCGCATTCGCAACGTGCTCACGATGGATGATAGGCACAGGTGCGGCGGTCGAACTGATCACGATATCAGCCATCGACAATGCCTCGGGAAGATCGTCGAACCCCATCGCCATCGCGTTGTACTGCCGGGCCAGTTGCTGCGCACGCGCCGACGTACGGTTCACGATGATGAGCGAGTCGGCCCCATTCGCGAGCAGATTCTGGGCAGCCAATTCACTCACCTCACCGCCACCGACAAGCAAGATCCGACATCCGGCCAGATTGCCCAGACGATGTCGTGCGAGTTCAACCCCCGCCTGCGACACACTGGCCGCCCCCTGCCCGAGTGCCGTCTCGCTGCGGACACGCTTGCCAGACGTCAACGCATGCTGGAAGAGCCGGTGCAGAATCGGCCCAATGCTCCCCGCTGACTGTGCGGCTTCAAACGCCGTTCGTACCTGACCCTGGATCTGCGCCTCACCCAGCACGAGTGAACGCAACCCAGACGCCGTCGCACAGAGGTGGCGCGCAACACTTTCGCCACTAAAAAAGAAGAGCGCCTGGGCAAACTGATCTTCCTCTAGACCGTGAAAATCAGCCAGGAAACGCACGAGACTCTGCGCTGTCGTTGCGCCATGTGTGACGCCATAGATCTCAACCCGATTACAAGTCGAGAGTATCACCGCCTCAGAGAGCAGTGCGGGGCAATCATCGTGAGCGGTTGTCAGTTGCATCAGTGCCGCCGGAATGTCCGTCGTGCTGAAAGCCAGCCGTTCGCGAATCTCCACCGGTGCCGTTGTGTGATCGAGCCCAGCAAGGAGAAGCTTCATACCTGAGATCCTCAGTATTCCTTAATACATCTAGGCAAATCTAGGCACGCGAGAAGCACACGACGGCCCTGAGAGCCGATCACTCCCTTGTGATCCGTTCGCTTCTCGATGTGCGTATACAGGCTTATCCGTCGGCCATCGCGAGCGCTGGCTCCTGCATCACAACACATCCAGCGGCAAAACCAGGAGCATCGACCCGCGCCAGGATGCCGATACAGACGACAAAACCAGCCGCTGAGAGGAGAAAGACCGAGCCATAGGCAAGATGGGGCACGCGGGTGATCAGATTAGCAAGGTCAAAGACAATGCCACCGAGCGCTATTCCAATCCAGACCGCTGAAGTGAGCATATCGGCAAAGGCCGACCCGATGTGAAACGAGCCAATCTTGAACGTCCGCAGCACATTCAGCTTTTCGGCATTGGGATCCATGCCTTCCTCCAGACCTTAGACACCAATCAAATCAACCAATCAACCGACCTTGGCGTCTCTACGTTACCAAGCAACGCCTCTCCTCACGCATCACCGGCCACCGCAATCAGCGTCGTAATCTTCTGCTGTTCCCCGCGGAAAGCCGATACATCAATCCGCTGGAGCAACACCAGCGCCGCACAGAGCATCAACGCCTCCAGCGTAAAGACAGTGACATACGCACCAACCGGACTACCGAGCGTGACACTCATTACATCACGTACAGCCCCGGCCATCACATTACCGACGCCGCGTGCAGCAGCATCGGCCATGCCCCAGGCACCAATAAAGAGACCAACATTCGCGGGGGTAGTCATATCGAGCATCAAGGCCAGGTTGGTCGTCGTTGCAATGCCCGTTCCCAGGCCAAGCACAACGATACCAAGAATGAAGAGAGGTTGCATATGCAATAGACCACTTGACGCGATCAGGATAAAGCCACAGGCTGCCACAGCTGCCCCGATCGTTGCCGCCGTCTTTTTGGCCAGAAAGCGACTCAACAAGAGCCCCTGCAGCAACAGGGAGAAGAGCGTCGCGCTTCCCCAGATCGCCGTAAGTTGCGTCGTTTCACGGACGCTCATACCAAACGCCTGCGCCCCAAACGGCTCAAGCAAGACATCCTGGCCAAGAATGGCGGCGAGCAACAGCATCAGATAGACAAAAAAGACCTGGGCTTGGGGATTGCTCACCACCGCGCCGACCGCTTCGCGCACACTATGCCGCGCCTGCTCACCAAGCACCGCATTGCGTGGTTCGAGGCCAATCAAGCCAATAGCACTCAACACAAACGCCACCAGGCCACATCCCATAAAGACGCGAACCAGCGCCTCAGAGCTATAGTTTTCCAGCGCTCGTCCGGTGATAGTCGCCGTAAAAATGACAGCGGTGATCATCATAAACCACATGACCGCAATCGTACGCGAGCGATCGTTTTCGCCAGACATATCACTAGCGAGGGAAAGGTATGAGACCACCGAAAGGTTATAGCCTAACCCCCAGAGCGCAAAGGCAAGAACCGAAAAGGCCAGACCCGGCCAGAAGGTTGCATCCATCGTTAGCGCGGCAATCGGGGTCAGCACCGAGCCGGTAATGCAGAGCAACAGGCCCAACGCGATGTAGGGCGTGCGCCGATAGCCAAAAAGAGGATGGTGATCAGAATATTGGCCGAGAAAGGGCTGCAACGGCGACATTAGGTTGGGCAAAACAATCAGGCCCGCCACCAGAGTCGCCATCAACTGCATCTCGTGGATCATAATCCGGTTAAGAATGCCGGTAATCGGCACAAGACAGACAGCTACAGCCACATGAAGCAACCCCAGGCGAAAGTTCGTTACGATGTTCATACGCTTCTCCCTGCGATCCTTATCCTTGTCTCATCGTAGGCCATACGTGACCCTTCAGTACTTATTTCTCTACCGCCACCTGGGCAGGCTGCGCGTGCAGCGCTGCGGCGACCCGTTCGCCCATCGTGGCCCCGTTCTTCCAGCATTTCGGCACGCCAACCCCACCCCGGTAATTGCCCACAAAGAAGAGTCCTGGCAGGCGTTGCTCGGTCGCTTCGAGGGCAGCAATGCGCTCGGTGTGCCCAAAGGTATACTGCGGCAACGCGTGCGGCCAACGTGCGACGTTGCTCATCTCGGGGAGACCAGTGATGCCCAGCACGTCGGCATTCTCGGCGGCAATCGTCTTGACCAGACTAGCATCGTCCAGTTCAGTCAGATCAGGCCGCAACGAGCCACCAACCAGCGTCGTCGTCAAGACCTTACCCTCAGGGGCGCGTCCACGGAAGAGCGTGGAGGACCAGAGGATGCCGAGGAAGTTGCGCTGCTCACATGAAGGAGCCAGGACACCAAAGCCATCGAGCGGGTGAGCGACCTGATCACGCCGATAGCCAAGATGCACCACATTGACAGGGGCATACGGAATTTCACGCAACGCCGTCGCCGCCGAGTTTGCAATAGCGTCAATCAGGTCGGCGGCAACAAATGCCGACGTTGCGAGCACCACCGCCCGCGCCACAACCGGCTCGGTACGCCCATTGCGCTCGACCACCAGCCGCCAGTTTGCGCCTTCCTGGAAGAGATCAGTTGCCCTGGCTGAAGACCAGACCCGGTTTGGCCCAAGCGTCCGCGCAATCGCCTTCGGCCAATCGGCGATCCCGCCGGGGAACCCAAAGAGCACACTGCGCATCTTTGGGCCTTTGGGGGTACCCTTGGCTGGTCGCTGGCGCCCTTTCAGCATGCCACGCACAATGCTGCCACCACGCTGCTCGGCCTCCCAAAGGGAAGGAAAGGCTGCCTTGACCGACATTTTGCGCGGATCACCCGAGTAGACGCCCGAAACAAACGGATCAATCAGGCGTTCGGTCGGTTCAGGACCAAGCCGACGGGTAAAGAAATCAGCGACACTCTCGTCGGGCGCACCACTTCGCGAGACAAACGGCTCGCGAACAAAACGCAACTTGGCCGCCGTCGAGAGCAACGGGGTCTTGATGAGAGCGGGGGGCGAGGAGGGGATGATAGCCGGCTTGCCGTCAAGCAGAATATAGCGCTTGGTGCCACTGCGATCAGCCGCGATCAACGAATCGAGCAACCCCAGATCAGCAAACTCGGCCCACAGACGGGCATCTTTGGTGGTTACCGTATTGGGGCCACAATCGAGCACATAGCCATCACGGGTCGTCATGCTCTGCATCGAGCCGCCAACCTCAGCGTGCGCTTCAATGACCAGCACCTCAAAGCCGCGCTTATAGAGCGTATACGCTGCACTCAAACCACTAATTCCACCGCCAACAATGACCGCATCATAGGTATGCATCTTGCTACTCCACCCTAAGATCCACATTCATCTTCATCCGCCCCGGCATGGGTACGATGGTCTTGCGCCATTTCAGGGGCAAGCAGATCGCGCAAGCCATCGCCCAGCAGATTGAACCCCATCACACTGGCCGTAATCGCCATCCCCGGAAAGAAGGCCACCCACCAGGCCCGATCCATGCTATCCCGACCGGAGGCCAATAACGCACCCCATTCGGAGGTTGGTGGTTGCGCTCCGAGACCGATAAAGCTCAGCGCGCCTCCCGCCAGAATGACCGTCCCCAGGCGCAGGGTAATAAGCACAACCAGTGGCGAGGTAAGATTGGGCAAGATATGGCGCAGCAAAATACGCCCATCACCAAGCCCCATCGTACGAGCCGCCTCGACATAGAGCATCTCGCGCGTCGAGAGGGTACCGTTTCGCACCATACGATAGTACCCAGGGATACCAACAAGCCCCAGTGCAATCACGGTCGTCTGCAACGAGGGCCCGAGCAGGGCCACAAAGACAATCGCCAGCAGCAGGCCCGGCAAAGCCAACCAGGCATCCATGATCCGCGAGAGGATCTGATCAAGCGTGCCACGATAGTAACCAGCCAGCAAACCAAGGATGATCCCCGAAAACGAACCGATCATCACCGCCGGCACGGCCATCTGCAAGGCTGTGCGCGCACCATAGACAACCCGACTAAAACGCTTGGTGTGAGATAGACAAACGAAAGGTGTCGACTATCATGGATGAAATA
>NZ_SIJK02000043.1 GCF_004762035.2 Candidatus Chloroploca mongolica
TCGTAGCAGAAATGGTCATGACCCGCACATTATCTGAAAAACCTACCCCCAAAAGGGGCGCTTGCCCCATGCACATCTTTTCATAGTATACCATTTGCAGCAGCTGTGCGGTAGGGCGTTTTGCACCCTGAGGGTTGACAAAAGCGTCAAAAACGTGTACACTTTATAGTAGTTCGGGTTTGAACTACTATAAAAGATACGTAGAAGAGAATCTCCCATATGGCAACTGTACAGCTTCTGGATCAACTTGCAGCGCTCGGGTTGACTGAATATGAGTCGAAAGTCTACCTGGCGCTACTGAGTGAAAACCCGGCCACGGGCTATCAAATCAGCAAGCGTTCGGGCGTCCCGCGTTCGATGGTCTACGAGGCCTTGGGGCGGCTCGAGGCACGTGGGGCGGCGCTCAAATCTGAAGAGGAGAAGGCAACGCTGTACCGACCGGTTTCGCCGGCGCTGTTGCTTGACCGCTACGAGCGTGAAGCCCGCGAGCGTGCGGCCAATCTGCGTACTGAACTTTTGCCCCTGTACCATCAAGAAAAGACCGGGCGGCTCTGGAATTTCAGTGGGCGTAACGAGGCCTTGGCCTATGCCGGCGATCTGATTGATCGGGCCAAACGCGAACTGATGCTTGTCTTTACGGATGCCGACATTGAGGCTTTGCGTCATCGTCTCGAAGAAGCGCATGCCCGTGGGGTTGCGCTGGGGGTCATTCTCACCGGTGACATCTCTTTTGAGCTTGGTCAGGTGGTACGTCATCCCAAACGGGAAACTGAATTGCACCGCATGGAAGAGACGCTGATTGTGGTTGCCGACGAGTGTGAATTTCTCATTGCTAGCGGTCATATGGTCACCTCGGCCACCGTCACAACCAACCCGAATATGGTCTTGATTGCCCGTCAGTTTATCTGGATGGAACTCTTTGCCCAGCGCATTTTTGCTCGTCTGGGTCCTGAATTGCTTGAATTGCTGTCACCTGAAGATCGTCAGGTGTTACGTTAACGTGCTGGGCAGCAGGCCTGCGGCCCGTTGCGCAGCACGGTAGCCTCTGGTTGGGGGGCACACGCCTCCTAAAGGAACACCATATGATTACGTTATCAACCTCACGTCCTGAAACAAAGCCTGAACGTCGTCTTCAGTTTGATGCGACTTTTGTTGAACAATTGTTTGTTGTATTGACCCTGGTCGGCATTGTTGTCGGTGTTCTGCTAGAACGCGTAGAGGCGGCCCCCGGCCTGCTTTTGACGGTGCGGATGGCTACCTATTTTGTCGGTGGTTTCTTTGCCGTCATTGCGATCATCAAAGCCCTGCGCGAGCGCACGATTGAGGTCGATCTGCTGATGGTGCTCGCAGCGCTTGGAGCGGCCTATGTGGACGCCTGGACCGAGGGGGCGATCCTGCTTTTCCTCTTCTCGCTGAGCAATGTGTTGCAGAACTATGCGATGAATCGCACCCGCAGCGCGATCTCGTCACTGCTCGAGTTGCGCCCTGATACGGTGACGATCCGGCGTGATGGCGAGCTTGAAGAGGTGCCGCTTGAGGCAATTGTGCCTGGCGACCTGGTTGTGCTGCGCCCCGGTGATCGGGTGCCGCTTGATGGCGTGATTATGCAGGGTACCGGCAATTTCGATGAGTCGGCCATTACCGGTGAGTCAATGCCGGTGCAAAAGGGTGTCGGTGCGACGATCCTGGCCGGTACGCTCAATCAGAGTGGTGCCATTGATATGCAGGTTGCGAAGACAGCCGAAGAGAGCACCCTGGCCCGCATTATTGGTATGGTCAGCGATGCCCAGGCCCGCAAGGCGCAGACGCAGAGCTTTCTCGACCGCGCCGAGCAGTGGTATGCAATGGGTGTCATTGCAACTGTGGCCCTCTTTATTCTGCTGGTGCCACCAATCTTTGGGGTGAACTTCAGCGATAATTTCTATCGTGGCATGGTTTTGCTGACCGTCGCTTCACCGTGCGCCCTGGTGATCAGCGTGCCCGCTGCGCTGCTCAGCGCCATCGCCAACGCTGCGCGCAAAGGGGTACTCTTTAAGGGCGGTGCCCATCTTGAAGAGTTGAGCCGCGTGAAGGTCATTGCCTTTGATAAGACCGGGACGCTCACCTATGGTCGCCCTGAAGTGACTGATATCTTGCCCCAACCCGGCGTAACAGCGCATGCGTTGCTCGTGGCGGTGGCCCGCGCCGAGTACCAAAGCGAGCATCCGATCGCCAGGGCGATTCTGGCCTATGCCGAGGCGCAAGGTCTGGAGACCGACGAACCCGAAGCTTTCGAGGCGGTGACAGGGATGGGTGTGCGTGCAACCTGGGATGGCGAAGAGACCCTCGTTGGTGCGCCTAAACTCTTTGCGCATGCCGGTTTGTCGGTGCCCCAGGAACTGCTCGACGAAGTGGATCGTCTGGCGCTCGAAGGCCGTGGCACGGTGCTGCTGGCAGCCCGTGGTGGGCACTGGTTGGGTTTGATCACCGTGATGGATCGCGAGCGCCCCGATGCTGCCGCGCAACTGGCTGAGTTGCGCGCCGCAGGCATCGAACGCATTGTGATGCTCACCGGGGACAATGAGCGTGTCGCTGAAGCGTTGGGGCGTCGCCTTGGCATTGACGAAGTTCACGCCAGCCTGATGCCCGAAGATAAGCTGCGCATTGTTGAGGATCTGGGCCGTCGCTATGGCCCAACGGCAATGGTTGGCGACGGGGTCAACGATGCTCCGGCGCTGGCAGCTGCCGCCAGTGGCATTGCGATGGGCGCGGCGGGCACCGATGCGGCCCTCGAAACGGCTGATATCGTCTTGATGCGTGATGACCTCAGTGCCATTGCTTATGCCGTCAAGCTGAGCAAACGTACCCAGCGCATTGTCTGGCAGAATATCAGCTTTGCCCTCACTGTTGTTGTGGTGCTTGTGATCGCGACGCTCACCATCGGCATCCCGTTGCCCCTTGGCGTCGTCGGGCACGAGGGGAGTACGATTATCGTTGTGCTCAACGGCTTGCGCCTGTTAGCACATCGGTAGAATGAATGAGAGCTTTGCCTGGCTCATACTTGGGTGATGGATGGCGCTGCGTAGCAGCGCCATCCATCACCCAAATTCTGCTATAATCAGGGAGGTTTGCTCGCGTTGTGTCGTATGCGGAGAATGCCCGGGATGAAGAAGCCTCGCGTTGTTGTCGTGATGCCTGCCTATAATGCCGCTCGTACGCTCGAACGGACGTATCATGATATTCCGCCTGGTGTGGTTGACCACGTCATCCTGGTTGATGATGTTTCCCGCGATGAGACGGTTGAGATTGCACGGCAGCTCGGGATCGAGGTGGTGATCCATATCCAGAATCGGGGGTATGGGGGCAATCAAAAGACCTGCTACCTTGAGGCTCTGCGCGATGGAGCCGATATTGTGGTGATGCTGCACCCCGATTATCAGTATGATTCGACGCGCATTGTTGAGCTGATTCGTCCGATTGTTGCCGGTGAATACGATATGATGCTTGGTTCGCGTTTGAAGCGCCAGCCGGGCCAACGCGGCGTTCCTGCGCTCGCCGGCGGGATGCCGGTCTGGAAGTATGTCTCGAACCGGTTTCTGACGATCTGCGAAAATGTTGTGCTTGGCCTCAACCTCTCCGAGTTTCATACCGGGTTTCGTGCCTACAATCGTCGTTTGCTCGAGACCGTACCGTTTCTGCTCAACTCGGATGATTTTGTCTTTGATACCGAGATGATTGTGCAGGCGGTGCAGTACGGCTTTCGCATTGGCGAGATTGCGGTGCCAACCCGCTATTTTGAAGAGGCGTCGTCGGTGAATTTTCAGCGCTCGGTGGTCTATGGGCTCGCAACGCTCAATGTGCTGCGCCGCATGATGCTCCATCGCTCTGGAATGCGCCGTTATCCCCAGTTTAGCGCCCGTCTGGCTGATGTGATCAGTCCACATCATAGCGAAGCTATTCTTGGTGAGCGTCAGTAGTGGTGGCTGGCCGCGCTCTTCGCCAGGGTTTCGTTCATTCGCTCGTTCCTCTGCTGTTGCTCGGGCTTACCGTCCTGCTCCTGGTGCTGGCTCTCCGCACGGCCCCGCCGCTCCAGGTTGATGTTGGCGATACGGGCGATCTTCGTTTTCTCACCGGTTTTTACACACCTGAAACCGGCTTTGGCGAAAGCTTTCGCTGGAGTGGCCCCGAGGCGCGGTTTGTGTTGCACGGTGCCCCTGCGGCTCCTACGGTATTCTTGCTCCAGTTGAGTGGCGAACGCCTCCTTGCCCAGGGCGAACCCGAGGTGGCACTTGTCCAGGGTGCCAGCGAGGTGGCGCGCTTTGCGGTGCAGGCTGGCTGGCGCAGCTATGAGGTGCTGCTGCCCTCGGGGGCAGTGGCGACACCCGGCGGGAGTGCGCTTCCGCTCGCGCTAGTGACAGCGGTGAGCACGCCTGGAGCCAGCGATGCGGCACGTGATTTTCGCCCCCTTGGGCTGCCAGTATCGCATGTTGGCGTCGCTGCCCTTGAAGGGCCACACACGCCCGCGCTTATCCGGTCGCTCTGGCTCACCTGGTTGCTGGCGCTGGTTGCTGGCAGCCTGGCCTTGCTTGATGCACTGCTCTTGCCGCGCCGACGAGCAAGCCTGTGGCTACGGGCGAGTCTGGTGATCGGGTTTGGTGGAACAATCCTGATCCTCTGGGCCGCACGCGATCCCTTCGGGCTTGCCTGGGTCTTGCCGCCCACGCCGTGGATCCTGGGGACAGGCACGCTCTTGCTGGGGGTTGGGTTGGTTTTTGCGCTTGCGGGGGACGCGGAGCGAGATGATGCGCAAGCACCTGATGGTGGTGCGGGAAAACGCCCCTCCCCCCTCGTGGGAGCGGAGCGAGATGATGCGCAAGCACCTGAAGGCGGTGCGGGAAAACGCCCCTCTCCCCTCGTGGGAGCGGAGCGAGGTGATGCGCAAACGCCTAATGGCGGTGCGGGAAAACGCCCCTCCCCCCTCGTGGGAGCGGGGTTGGGGGTGGGGGGAGCGTCGGGGTTCGCACTGGTGGCGGGGATGGCGCTGCTTGCTGTGGCCGTTGGCTTGCTCAATACGCAAACGAGTGTGGCTGGTGGATTGATCCTGGCGCTCGTGGCCCTTATGCTAGTGGCCGGTGGCCCGTATGGGCTCGGCAAAGATGGGTGGGTACGCGGCGGCCCCGATCTTTCCCAGAAACATGCGCTGCTGCTGCTCGGCTTGATCCTGGTGCTCGCCGTCGGCTTGCGGCTCTTTCGACTTGATGAGATGCCGTTTGGCCTGTGGCGCGACGAAGCGCGTCACGGTCTTTTTGCCCAGCGCATTCGTGATTACCCTGATTACCGACCGATCTATATCGCCAACGAGAACCTTGATGCATCGCAACTCGACCTAAATGCCGCACCGCTCTCGATCCACTTGCCTGCGCTCGGACTCTACCCCTTTGCGCTCGCCTTGCACCTCTGGGGCGAAAATCTCTGGTCGATGCGCGTGATGAGTGGCCTCGGCGGGGCGCTGACGGTCGTGCCGCTCTACGGCTTCGCGACATGGCTCAGCGGGCGGCGGAGCATCGGGCTTGTTGCGGCTTTCTTGCTGGCGGTCTCAAGTTGGCATATTACCGTCAGTCGGCTCGTCTTTCCTACGATCTTTGACCCACTGCTGACCCTCAGTGGCCTCTGGTTGCTCGGGTTGGGGCTGAGCGGAGGGGGGCGAACAGCGCACGTGTACCCACCGATCCTGTCGCACACGACGGGCAGCCCGTTGGCGAGGGGAACTGATGCTCGCCCGGGGCACCACCGGTTCTTCTGGATGGCGTATTGTCTGCTCGGGGGCGCGAGCATTGGTCTGGCGATGCAGACGTATCACACGGGACGGCTGGCCCCTGTGGCGGCGGCGTGGCTGGCGCTGGTGCTCTTGTTGCGCGAGCCACGGGCGTGGCGCGGCTGGTTGCGTGGCAGTCTTGTGGCAAGCCTGGGGTTGTTGCTGACCGTGACACCGCTGCTGCTCTTTGCGCTCAACCAACCCGAAGCCTTCAACGACCGGGTGGGCCAGGTTTTTCTTTTGAGTGACGAGGCGCGGCAAGGCGCGGCGCCGCTAGAAATGCTTGATCAATCACTCCACCAGCACCTGCTGATGTTTCACGTGCAGGGCGACCTGAATGGGCGGCACCACGCCCCTGGACGACCGATGTTTGACTATGTCACTGGCATTGGCCTGCTGCTCGGCAGCGTCGTCTTGCTCCGATCGGCGCGTGATTGGCGCACCCTGATCGTGGCAGGCTTGTTTCTGCTGGGCCTGGCCCCGAGTGCGCTGGCGGTCGATGCCCCCCACGGCATGCGAAGCCTCAACGCCGCTGCGTATGGCGTGATCATTGCGGCCCTGGGCTGGAACGCACTGGGGTGGAGCCTGCGCCAGCGCGGGGTGCAGCTTGCGCGGGGCATGCGCCGCAGCATCGTGGCAATGCTGGCGAGCCTGGTGATCGTGCTCAACGCAACGGTCTATTTTGTGGTGATGCCACCGCAGCGCGAAGTCTTTCTCGTCTTCTACCCAGTGCAGAGCCAGATGGGGGCGTACATTCGTGCCGTCGCAAACGAAAACGGCGGCGAACTACCAAGGCAGATCTACGTCGCTGAAGGCCTGAAAAATGATCAGATCTTCATGTTTCTGACCTCAGGCCTGCACATCGAAACCTTTCGCGGGGCAAGCCTATCGGCGCCGCCGGAACCAGGGGCACTCTTTCTCTTTGGGGGCTACTTTGCCGACGAAGAGGCCGCTCTACTCGCTCCGATCCTTGGCCTCGACGCCGCACCGACGGGCAGTGGACCAGCGTTTCCTGACGGGCAAGGGGTGACGTTTTATATGTATGAGGTGGGTGTATTGCCGTGATGAGTAGTCTGTGAAGTGTATGTGCTGATGATTTGACGCAAAGACGCAAAAGCTGTGGGCCAGCAGCAGGATCTACCGGTTTTAGGCTTCTCTCCGACAGGATGCTAGGAGGCTATGAAGCTCCAGTTGGTGTAGATGCTGAAACCGCCCAGATCTCGTAACGGTCGTAGCCGTACTTAGCTTGAGCAATTTCAAGGATTCGCTTCAGGCGTTCGTCGCGGGTGACTAAACGCAAGTCATATTGCACAGCAACACTTACGATCCAAAGATCGTTTTCCTGGATACCAAGTTCGCGAGCACTCGTCGTATCACGCAACTCTTCAGGGCGCTTGGCTTTTATTCGTCCGCGCATATCGCGTGGCGCGTATCGCCGAAAAAGTTCGCCACGCAGGACGCTGTAGTACTGACTTGTATCTTTATCTACGGGCCAGACAAAATAGGTCTCCATGGCATCACGTACAGCTTGGTGCCGACTTGGATCGGCACCATCAGTGATGTTAAGGCCATAGGCTACTTCGCCAATGGAGATAGCGCAAACCGCAATGGTGCTTTCTCCGAGAGCGCTTAATCTCCCTCGAATCAGCGCATGATCCTTGTTGCCGCCATCCCACGCGATACTGGCAACGGAGGTATCGAGTAAGTAGGCGTCAGGCGTCGATGTCATAATCATCATCCGATGAGTCGTCGAGCTCGCGTACAGCAACTGAGATAACCGGATCGTTCAGCACTGGTAGACGGCTGATTGTAGAGCGGGCACCGGCATTTTGAAAACCTTGGGAAATGAAGATGCGCCACGGAATAGCTGGACGAAAATCGGTTGGATAGTAGCCTGTGAAATGCACTGGACCGGGGCGTTGATAACCGGCAAACGTGTCTAGCAGCTGTTTCTCTAATCGTGGAGGCAGTTCGTAAGCCGAGAGAACCTCAGCATCAATTTGTGCCAGTAGTTGCCGACATGTTTCTTCAAGTTCTTCAGCTTGGTCAGGATTTTGTAGCCACTGAGAGCGATATAACCTATATTGATTTACAAGAATGACAAGCGTTTGAGTTTGTGCCGTCGTGAAATCTGGAAAGGGTATGTCTTCAATAGCACGTATTTGATTGTCCCGCCCTCCTGCCGCCGGATTGGTATAAAGAAAAGCATTAGCTAGAGGGCTGTTGAGTACGGATGCGATTTCCTCCAGAGAGGTGTTTGCCTTGGCCCAAATTCCGTGAAACCTTTGATAACAAACTAGACCCTGATGATCTATAACTGCTGCAATTCGCCAGGGGCCGCGACTCAGGCGAGCCGCATTGACGATTACTTTTGGCCGATCCCACGGTAATTTGTAGGCCTCATACAGCATAACCGAAGCATCGGTATTTAAAAATGCGAATTTGCCCGTAAAGAACGGCTCAAAGTTGTCTTTTGCACTGACAAGACCAGCAGCAAATCCCGATCTCGGCTCACTGCTCACTAGTTCTGCTTTATGAGAGCTCATTGGAACGCGGTATTCGATACCGCGATGCACCTCCGCAACATCACCAAGCCGAGGTAGTCGACTAAGAGCTTCCCATACGCGCCAAAGCGGTGTACGCCAGAAGACCGGATAGTCAGCGGCATTTATCGACTCAGATGGCAACTCTTCCTGCCAAGTAGGAATGCCGGTCTGCAGGAAGCGATCATAATCCTGTTTGTTGACCGAAGCGGTACGGCGACGTGGACTACGCGTGCGTGGACTATGTGCAGTTAGTAGAACCGTCTCAACATCAGAATATTGAAAAACGGTATCAGGGAGTGTGACGACCGCTATCTCCTGATATGATGCTGCCAATTGTTTTCGCGCGTTGCGGTATTCCTGACCGCTCACAAAAGCCTTTGGCAAGACAAAACCAAGCTGTGCAGGCGGGTAGCGCATGACACGATTCAGTGCCTCAACCGCCCGTTTGGCCGCACCTGCTCGCAGGCGCGTTTGTGTTCCACGTGTTGGTACATCGCTGAAGGGCGGATTGCAGAGTACAATCCTGGCCTGTTGGAGGTACGTGTCGGTGTGTGGCGACGAAAAGACATCAGCCTGCCGGATATCCCAGCCATCAGGATTAGGGTAGTCAGCAAGGATCAGCGAATAGCGGGCCACTTCACGAGCAAACGCATCGAGTTCCATCCCACGTAACATGCGCACGAAATAGTCATGCCGCTGGTTCGTATCCATTGTGGAGGGAAGGAGGGTGCGAAGCCGTCCAAGCGCAGCAATGAGAAATGGCGCGTGTCCAGTGAAGGGCTCAAAGACACGCCGCTCATCTTGTGGCAATTCGTCAAAAGGCAGTTGTTGGACAATGTACTCGGCAAGTTGTGGCGGTGTGGCATGGGTGTCAAAGAGTTCGCGGTTACGCTCGCTGACGAGGGTGTTCTCGTACACGTATGCCAATGCTTCAACAGAGAGATTCTGAAAGAGGAACGCGGTGCGGATTGTATCCCAGGCGACACGTTGCACAAGTGGATCCTGCAACAACCCCTCATCGGGAGCCTGCCGAAAGTAAAATGCGTCGACGGCAGCAATTACCCGTTGGGGATCAGGGTGCAACCAGTCGTCACCGGGATAGCCACGATCCGCAAGCATTTTCGATGCGATAAAGCGGAAAATCAGTCGGAAGAGCGCCTGGTAATCAGGCTCGCTGTCGTGGTGTTCAGCATAAACCGCTTTGCAGGTAGCGAGCACATCGCGGAGCAGTTGGTCAAGTTTTTTGTGAGTTGTTCCCTCCAACGTGGGAAGCAATCCGGTATCAAAAAAGTCAAGTTGAACAGGTCCCCGAGCGAAACCGATGGACTTAGCTCGCAGAACTGCGTCAGGATTCCATTCGTTGCGATTCGCGTGAAAAGCAGTGCTGAGATGTTCCGGTGCAATCTCTTCGATAAACGTCGGCGCACCACTGGCGGTCATGCGCCACCGCCGCACAATGCCCTGTTCAGGGGAGAGCACCAGGATCTGGGGCGCACCCAGTGCGCGATACTGTTGGAGTGTGTCTGGGCCGTACTGATCAAGAATAGCCACCCCAAAGCATGCGCTCCGGTATGATGGTGGCTCTTGAGCGAAGGCAGCTAAATCGATCGTACGTGTCGGAGAAGAGTCGATGAGCACGTCAGCAAAAGAGTAGCGATGTCGGAGCAAGTCGTCACGATAGCCTAACTCCTGTAGGCCATTGTGCGTCAAGTCCAGCAATTGTGTCGCTGAAAAACGTGCTTCCACGGCGCCCCCTTCTCTTCATGCTGCATCGCCAAGAGTGCAGAGCGCTGGTTTTGCCTACCGCTCCTTCGCGAGAAAGATGGTCATCTTTAAATAATGTAAGCAGGCTCGGCGAATGATTTTCTGCCGTTCTGACGCCCAAAACGACTTATGTAGTATAGAACGCTTGGTTCATGGTGTCAATCTGATCAGAGGCATAAGCACGGCAAACGCACGTGCCCCATATTCCACGGCACCCAGGTCGCAGACACCCACACGTGAGGCATCACGTTGATCGGTGGCCTGGCAAGACGTTGGATCGCCGGCGTCAATCAGCGGGCTGCCAGGTTGTGGCAGTATGGTCTGCATCGGGAAGCGTCCGCCGTTATAGGTCAGATTGCCGAGCAACAGATCACCGGTGAAGGCATCCCGATCGGTGGCACCGCTTAATGACGCGCAACTGCCCTGGCTCAGGTTGTGACCGAGCGATTGAAACAGCCCGCCATCGCAGTTGACCGGATAGCCAAAGATGACCGTGTTCACAAGCTGCACTACGCCCGGATTGGCCGGGGTCTGCGGGGAATCTTCGTAGATCGCATTGCCGGCGATGGCGGCCTGGTTATTCGCCAGGGTAGCATTGGTCAACACGGCATAGCGCCCGTAGTGATAGAACCCTCCGCCCAGCCCGGAGGCCACATTGCCGGCAATCGTGACATTCGTCAAGGTCAGGTTGTCGTCGGAAGCTTGATAGATGCCACCACCGTTGTTGCCGGCAAAGTTGCCCTGGATGGTGGCATTAGTGACAAAGGCTGTGCCGCCCGCGTGGTACAGGCCGCCGCCATTCGGCGTGCCGCTGACCGCGTTGGCGTAATTGCTCACCAGATTGACCTCGCGCATCTCCAGCACGGTGCCATACGAATTGACACCACCGCCCTCATAGGCAAAATTATTGGAAAAGGTCGTCTTTTCGATGACGGCTGTACCATTAAGATTCCAGAGCCCGCCGCCACTGCCGGTTGTTTCGTTGCCATCAAACAGGCTGCTTGTCACGGTCAGCGCACCACTGTTTTCGATGCCGCCGCCGTAACCCGCCGTATTCTTGGCGAAGGTGACGGTTGCCAGATCGGCGCTGGCACCGCTGGCGTTGTAGAGGCCGCCACCATCCAGGGCGTAGTTGGTTGTGAAAGAGGTATTGCGCGCGATGATCGCACCGGTAATGGCGTTTTCGATCGCGCCGCCGCGCCCGGTTGCACCATTCGCCCGATTGTTGGCAAAGCTGGTATTGGCAATGTCCAGCCTACAGCCGTCGTTGTAGATCGCCCCGCCCGTTACGGCCTGGTTGCCTGCAATGACGCTGTCGCGGATGGTGAGTGAACCGTCGTAACAGTAGATTGCCCCGCCCGAGACAGCCGAGCGATTATTCCGTAGCTGCACGTTTTCTACTATCACCTGCGCCCCTGAGGCTTCGATTGCGCCGCCGCTGACGAGCGAGTCGCCGCCTTGCAGAATGATCTGTTGCAGGCGGAACGTGATTGGCCCGACAAAGAAGATCCGCTCGTTCGGCCCGCCGTTGAGGATGATCCGCCCGCCGCCGTTGATCGTCACATTGGCCAGATTCACCACTTTAGCCAGGCTAAGCTGGATGGTATGCACGGACGGGCCGCAGTTGAAGGTCATCACCCCACCGCCACTGCTGACCGTGGTGAGCGCCACGTCAAAGGCGGCCTCGGTGCAACTGGCTGGAGACCCATCACCCACTACCGCATCAGCGGCGCGGGCCGTCTGGTGAGTGCTAGCCAGAAGCACCACCACTGCGAACAACCATAGCGCAATACCACTTATTTTCTTCATCATCGGCATGCTTATTGCTCCTGGCAAATCCACTGCATCGTCAGATCCACTCGTGCGTTGGGGTCTGGCGCACTGACTTGCACCGAGGCAATTTCGACCAGGCCTGTTGCCTCAAGCATACCCGACCCATCGGCAGCGACCGTCACGCGGGCAGTCGAGCCTTCGCCAATGCCAAAGCTACGCGCGCCAACGTTCATTGCCGGGAACATGTCGGGAATGGCTCCACCTGTGGCAACCGACTGCAAGACATATTCGCCCGGCCCCGTATATGCGGCGATGCGCGTTAGGGCAACGGTAATCGGTGGTTCGCCTGAGTTCAACATCATCGGCACTTCGAGAATTCGTGCTGGCCCCTCTTCCGCCCACGCAGTACAATTATCTATATTGCCCCCCACTCCGCCTGTTGCCGAGGCGTTGACTGCCCCGCTGACAGTAGATGTGACGCAGAAGCGGAAATACTCCTCGCAGGCGACAGCTTGTGCGCTGCCTGGGTCAGGGCTTTCTGCGTTGCTCGTTGCCGCATCAGGGGGTTGTTCGCTCGATGTGCCCACCGCCGAGGGCACCATCGTCGGCGGATTGACCGTTGGCGCTGCTGGCGTGGTTGTGCCACACCCTACGCTCACCAGCAACAGCAGACCTAGCAAAGCCATGCGGAAGGATTTGGACGTCTTCATCATTTGGTCTGTCCTTTGTCGAGAACCGTTACGCTTGTCGTTTCAGGCAGTTCGATGGTCAGAATCAGGCATCGGATCTGCTTGGATGTAAAGGGTACTGGTTTTGCCGTGAGTAAAGGTGACATTTTGTGACAAAGTTGCCAACTCTACCCGCTTCGTTTGGCCCGGCCTTACGTTTTTTACGCAAGCGTGCCCACCTGACCCAGGACGAACTGGGGCGGCGCGTTGGCTACAGCCGGGAACAGATCGCCCGCCTGGAAAATGGCTCGCGCTTCCCCGACCTGACGGTGGTGGCGGCGCTCTTTGTGCCGGCGCTTTTGATGGAAGATGAAACGCCCCTGGTTGAACAATTGCTCAAGCTTGCGGGCAACACGCGTGCCACGCAGGTGACGCCTACCCGCACGCGGCACATGCGCGGGCAGCAGATCAGCAACCCCATAGTTACCCCCAGGCTGCGCGTCCACACCCCACCAACCCCGCTGCTCCCGTTGATTGGGCGTGAAGCCGAGGTCAGCGCTCTGCTTGACCTGCTTGCAAGCGAGCGTCTTGTCACCGTGCTTGGCGCGCCGGGCATCGGCAAGACGCGTCTGGCGCTGGAAGTAGCCCGAGCGGCGCGGCCCATCTTTGCGCATGGCGTGGCGTTTGTCTCACTGGTCGATGTCGTCAACCCTGCCGATGTACCGTATGCGGTCTTGCGCACTCTATCGCTCACCCCGGTAGCGCACCAGTCGGTTGACGATGCCATCGCCGATTATCTCGCCACTCGTCATCTGCTGCTCGTGCTGGATAACTGCGAACACATTCTCGATGGTGCCTCGTTCTTCACGGCCTGGCTCGAGTGCGCACCGCATCTCAAACTGCTCTGTACCAGTCGCGTACCGCTTGATGTGTACGGCGAACAGGAATGGCCGCTCGGTCCACTGGGTACCCCCGATCTCGCGCAACCACCTGATCTCGAAGTCTGGCGCAGCCGACCTGCCCTGCAATTGCTCTGTGCCCGTATTCGTGCCGCCGACCCCGCGTTCACCCTGACGCAAGCGAACCTGTTACCACTGGCAACGCTGTGCATCGCGTTGGATGGCTTGCCACTTGCGCTCGAATTGGCCGCTGTGCGCCTGCGCGATCTCGCCCCCGATGTGCTGGTGCAGCAACTATTGACACTGCGCAGCAACGGGCAACCTGCTTCGACCTGGTTGCAGCAAACCCGGCGCAACGTCGCCGAACGCCACCGTACCCTGCAAGCCGCCATCGCCTGGAGTGTGAAGCGACTGACGCCCGCCGAGCAGATTGCCTTTGCACGCCTGGGGATCTTTATTGGCGGTTGCAGCCTGGATGCCGCCCTGCAGGTTGCTGCTGCCGAACCAGAAATACTGGTATGCCTGGAGCGTACGAGCTTGATCAAGCTTCAGGACGAGCGCATCACGCTCCTGGAGACCTTACGCACCTACGCCTTCGAGCAACTCACGGCCAGTGGCAACCTGGCTGACTGCCAGGCTACCCATGCCGCGTATTACACCGCTTTTGCTCAGGATGTGTTCAACGGCCTTCAGGGCGAACAGCAGGCCTTCTGGATGGAACGCGCCCTGGCTGACCACGAAAATTGCCTGGTGGCGCTACGCTGGGCCCTGGCGAATAAACGTGGTGAAACTGCGATCACCATCGCCGACAGCCTGTGGTGGTTTTGGTATCGGCGCGGCTTGTTTACCCTGGCCCTAGAGTTGCTCACCGCTGCCCTGGGCCTTGCCACCTCGGATCAATCGACCCGGGCCTCCGCCCTCAACGGCCTCGCCTCGATCTACCTGGCGTTAGACGACTATACGGCAAGCCTGGACTGTCACCGCGAGGGGTTGAGCCTGCGTCGGCAGCTTGGCGATCACCGTGGTACGGCTACTGTGCTGCACAACATGGCCCTGACGGCCTATATGATGGGCGATTATACGCATGCCCTGGCCTGGCTTGATGAAAGCATCGCCGCTGACCCAACCGCCGACCCGATGCAAGCCTGGGCGCACAAGGGCATCATTGCCCTCCACATGCTCGACCTCGAACAGAGGCCCGTTCTTGGTTCGTGATCTAGCCCCAATAGCTTGCAAAGAAGGACGCGCAGCGACCTCACTGGTCTTGATGAAGGCATTCCAATGCCGACGCGCCGACCTGTGAGGTCTCGCCTTGTCTTGCCTTGCCGATCAAGGATTGCAAGGACGAGACCTAGGGCGATGGCATCATACGAAACCGGACACAAAAAGACGCGCGATCAGGGCACCCGCAAGGGGTGCCCCTACCGGCCGGGGCCCGGATCCGGTGTACGGGCACCCGCAAGGGGTGCCCTGGTACCGGCCGGGGGCCGGATCCGGTGTACGGGCACCCCTTGCGGGTGCCCTGATACCGGCCGGGGGCCGGATCCGGTGTACGGGCACCCCTTGCGGGTGCCCTGGCGGGGTGCATACACGGAAGATGCCATCGCCCTTGGACGAGACCTCACCGGTCTTCTCGCCCTGATGAGGTCTTCTTGGCAAAGTATTGGATGTAACACTACATGCCCGATCCGCAACTGGTGCGGCTGAACATCTTGCCCAGACTCAGACCAGGCGCCAGACCGTTAAACGCCCCCTGACTCCTCGTGAACAAGTGCGTTATACTACCTTGACGCAAGCCTTGTCGGGTAAGGAGCTAAATCTATGTCACAAACCAGTGAGCACCTCTTGCGACAGATGTTCAAACGGCTAAATCCTTTGATGCTATGGCATTGGCGCGTAGGCATGGGAGCGTACCTTAATTTTTGGCCGTCAGGAATCGGGCGTTTTCTTATCTTGATCCATACGGGTCGCAAAAGCGGGCGCCTCTATCGCACGCCAGTCAATTACGCCGAACGCGATGGTGACGTGTATGTTACGTCAGGATTTGGCCGCAGCGCCGATTGGTATCACAATCTTATGGCCCAGCCGCGCACTGAGGTGTGGCTCCCCGACGGACGCTGGCTCGTTGAGGTGGAGGATGTCACCGAGAGCGCGGGCAAGACGGTGATCATGCGTGATGTGCTCCAGGGAAGTGGCTTTGCCGCCTATCTGGCCGGGATAAACCCCGACCGGTTGAGCGATGCGGACCTGGATGCTGCCACTGCCTCTTACCGGCTGCTGCGTTTGCGTCGCGTTGCTCCTCTCGCTGGATCTGGTGGGCCAGGCGACTTGATTTGGCTCTGGCCGCTGCTGTTGCTCATAGCTTTCCTGCTGGGACGTGGTTGGCCCCGTCGCTAAACGAGAGAACAACTATGATAGCTTTGCCTCGTTTTCGTTTGCCGCAGGGCGTACACCTAGTGCCTTTGCTCGTATTGGTGCTGGTCGCCCTGCTGCTTGGACTGGCACTGCGTCTGGCACCGCCGCTTTTTGTTGACCTTGGTGCGCCTGGCGATAGCCGTTTTGTGAGTGGCTTTTATCAGCCCGAGGTTGGGGCCGGTGAAACCTTTCGCTGGAGTGGCCCCGAGGCTCGGTTGCTCTTGCACGGCGCTACGCCTGCGCCATCGTTCCTGCGTCTGCGCCTCAATGGTGAGCGCTTGCTTGCCGAGGGGATGCCGTCAGTGACGTTGCGCCAGGCTTCAATTGACGTTGTGCGCTTTGATGTGCAGGATGGCTGGCGTACCTATACGCTGCTTTTGCCCCCTGATACCGTTGCGACGGCATCGGGCGTGGCCCATCCACTCAATCTGGTCACACCCGTCAGCGATCCCGGTGTTACCGCCGATGATCTTGATTTTCGCCCCCTGGGCATTCCTGTCGCCGCTCTTCAACTTGAACGCATCGGTGGCATCCAGACGCCCGCGTTTCTCCGTGCAGCATGGCTGACCTGGATGCTCGCGGTCGTTGTTGCCGCGATTGCCTGGCTCGATGCACTGCTCTTGCCGCGCCAACGCAGGCATCTCTGGCGGCGGGCGAGTCTGGTGAGCGCGGTCGGCGGCGCACTCTTGCTTGTCTGGGCCTTCCGTGATCCTGCGGGCCTTGCCTGGGCGCTGCCCCCCACGCCGTGGATCCTCGGCACTGCCACCCTGTTGTTGGTTGTCGTCTCAGTCAGCACCTTCCCCCGCCTGGAAGCGCGAGCGTCCCGCCCACGCAATGCGTCCAATGACTCGTTGGCATCTGGTGCGCTAACCCTGATTGCAGCGATGGCGCTGCTTGCCGTGGCGGTTGGTCTGCTCAATACGCAACTCAGCGTCGCCGGCGGGTTGATCCTGGCGCTCGTGGCCCTTATGCTGATGACCGGTGGCCCGTATGGGCTCGGCAAGGATCTCTGGGCGCATGGAGGCCCCGATCTTTCCCGGAAATATGCCCTGCTGTTGCTCGGCCTGATCTTTCTGCTTGCCCTCGGGCTGCGCTTCTATCGACTTGATGAACTGCCCTTTGGCCTGTGGCGTGATGAGGCGCGTCACGGCATGTTTGCGCAGTTGATCCGTGACTACGCCGACTATCGCCCGATCTACATCGCTAGCAACCGCGTCAATATGCCGGCGCTCGGACTCTACCCCTTTGCGCTTGCCCTGCACTTCTGGGGCGAAAATCTCTGGTCGATGCGCGTTGTCAGTGGTCTCGCCGGGGCGCTGACGGTGTTGCCGCTCTATGGGTTTGCCACCTGGCTGAGTGACCGTCGCAGCATCGGGTTGCTCGCGGCGCTCTTCCTCGCTGTCTCTAGTTGGCACATCACCGTCAGTCGCCTCGCTTTTCCTACCGTCTTTGATCCCTTGTTGACGCTCAGCGGCCTCTGGTTGCTTGGCTGGGGGCTTTGCGCTCAGCCTTCCGCCGGTGCGGAGAAAGAGTTGACGAGCTTGTCGGTTGGGCAACGCATCCGTGCCTTGCTCGCCTGCTTGCTCGGTGGGATCTGCCTTGGCTTGGCGGTGCAGACCTACCACACGGGGCGGATGGCCCCGATCATTGCGGCGTGGCTGGCGTTGCTATTGCTGCTGCGTGCGCCACGCGCCTGGCGCGGGTGGTTGGTAGGCAGCCTGGCGGCGACGGTGGGCCTGATGCTCACCGTGACGCCGCTGGTGATCTATGCCGTCAATCAGCCCGAAGCCTTCAACGACCGGGTGAGCCAGGTCTTTCTCTTGAGTGAAGAAGCCCGGCGTGGCGAACCACCGCTGCGCATGCTTGATACAACCGTGCGGCAGCACCTGCTGATGTTTCACGGTGAAGGTGACGTAAACGGGCGTCATCACGCTCCGGGGCGCCCCATGCTCGACTATGTGACGGGCATCGGCATGCTGCTCGGGGTTGCCGGGTTGCTCCGTTCCCCGCTTGACTGGCGGAGCCTGATGCTTGCGGGGGCGCTGGCGATTGGTCTGGTGCCGAGTGCGCTTGCGGTCAATGGGCCACACGGCTTGCGTGGTTTTTCAGCGGCGGCCTTTGCCTTCATTATCGCAGCCGTGGGTTGGGTCGCCCTGTGGCAGAGCCTGAAGCAGCGCTGGCCTGCAGCAAGCAGACCGTGGTGGCTACCGCAGGGCGTTGGCGCAACGCTGGTCATCCTTGTGCTTGCGCTCAATGCAGCGGTCTATTTTGTGTTCATGCCGCCGCAGCGCGAAGTCTTTCTCGTCTTTTACCCGGTGCAGAGCCAGATGGGTGCGTATGTCCGTGAGCTTGCCGAAGCAAACGGTGGCACGCTCGCAACCCAGGTCTTTGTCCCCGAGGTTGTGCGCAGTGACCCAGTCTTTGCTTTTCTCACCACGGGCCTGGACGTGCAGAGCTTTGCGGGTGCCCAACTCTCAGCGCCTGCCGAGCCCGACGCGATCTTCCTGCTTTCGGGCTATGTTGCCGAGCAAGAAGCCGCCGCTCTTGCCCCAATCCTTGGTGTGAACGCGAAGCGGACAGCCGAGGGGCCGGCCTTTCCCGACGGCCAGGGCGTCACCTTTTATGTATACAAGATCGACCGCACCGCTCGAATATGGTCAGGCGTCGTCCGGCAGCACCCGCCGATAAGTTGTGCCCCGAGCGCATACCAGGTACGCGCCTGGGCCCCAAAATCGGCACTCGAGCACTCTCCCGACCACGACCGTGATGCGACCTCGTACTGTTCACCCGAATTTGGATAGACCAAAATGGGCCGCGTCGTCACGCGGCGGGCCGTACGGATCAACCCGTTGATATAGCGAGGATCTGTGCAATTGATGCCGAGAGCGGCAATTTGGGGATACGCTTCGAGCAGGGCTACACTATCGGCAAAAGACTCACCTTGCGCAATCGTCTTCTCGTCGCGTGCGGTAAAACTGAGCCAGGCCCACATCTCGGGAAATTCGGGCAAGAGGCGTGCCAGCGCACGTGCCTCGGTGAGACAGGGGATCGTCTCACAGGCAAAGAGGTCGGCCCCTGCGGACGCGAGCACCGCCATACGTGGACGATGAAACTCCATCAGGGCCTCTTCGCTTAACCCATAGTCACCATGATACTCAGCGCCATTGGCGAGAAACGCACCATATGGCCCAACCGACGCAGCCACGAGCGGCCGTGAACGGCCCACTCGGTTGGCCCGGTTGGCCCAGAAATGATCACGGGCCTCAAGCGCAAGGCTCACCGACTGCTGCATCAACGCCGCGGCCACCGCTCGTTCAAGCCCCCGGCTGGCAAAGCCCTCAAAGGTCGCCTGGTAACTCGCCGTAATTGCCACATCAGCCCCGGCCGCAAAATAGTCCGCGTGAACCTGCCGGATCAACTCGGGTGCCTCAAGCAAGATCTTGGCCGACCAGAGCGGATCATTGAGGTTGCAGCCGCGTCGCTCAAGTTCGGTTGCCATCGCTCCATCAAGCACCAGAAAAGGATGCAGTTGAAGCATGTGCGCAATAGGATCCATCCGTCTCTCCCCAAGAAAAACGCTGATGCTGGTGAACCAGCGGTGCCCCGCAGGGACTTATATCGCACAAACCCTTGCCCTTATTATAGTACGGATAGTACAAATCAAGTTCTTTGAAACCGGAGCGTGTATGCTGGAAGAGGACAGATCTTTATCTAATGAGTGTCGTTAGCCCAAGTAGGCAACGTGGTGAAGGCAACGTGGCATGCATCCGCAGGTTTGGTATGACCTACAGGCTGATCGGACCGCCCCCAAAACAAGCAAGCCCTGGTGGAGTGGAGAAGAGCCCCATGTCTGAAATAGAGCAAATCCGGGCAGCGCCAGGCCTGCAGCGTATATTCTTGCGCCATAAAATTGAAGAGGAGTTACTGCGCAATATTTTGCCCTTCTGGATGTACCGTGTCGTTGATCGTCCGCGTGGTGGTTTTTATGGTGCGGTCACCCGTGATCTGCGGTCACTGAACGAAGTTCCACGCGTGGCGTTGATCTGTGCGCAGATCCTCTGGATCTTTGCGGCTGCCTATCGTACCTACCGTCGCCCCGAATACCTCGAAATGGCCGGTCGAGCGTTCCGTTATCTGCGCCTCGCCTTCTGGGATGAAGAATATGGTGGGATCTTCTGGACAGTTGATATGTGGGGGCGACCGCTCGATACTCGCAAGACGACCGTTGCGCAGGCGATGGCAGTGTATGGTCTGGCCGAACATCATAGCGCCACCGGCGACCCTAATAGTTTGCAGCTTGCCAAAGAAATCTTCCAGTTGATCGAGGCGAGTATCTACAATCCGCTCTGTGACGGCTATAGTGAGGGCTCCAACCGTACCTGGCATGTGCCGGTCTGGGAAGATGAGCGCTACACCTCGAACTATGGCTATCTTTCGATGCCGACGCTGCTGCATTTGCTCGAAGCCTACACGAATCTCTTGCGCATCTGGGACGATAGCCTGCTGCGTGGGCGCCAGCGTGCGATGATCGAAAACATCCTTACGCGAGGCGTCAATCCAGCGACGGGCCATCTACGGCTCAGCTTTGATACGACCTGGCGGCCCCTGACTGGCAATATTTCGTACGGCCACGATAGTATGAGTAGCTGGTTTCTCGTTGAGGCTGCCGCTGTGCAGGGTAACCGCGACCTCCAGGCACGCGTGCGCGAAGTGGCCCTGGGGCTTGCTGCTGCTGTCTGCAAAGATGGCCTTGACCCTGATGGTGGGGTGCGCCCGGTCACCAATAGCGTTGAACGAAGCTGGTGGGCACAAGCCGAAACCATGATTGGTATGTATACCGCCTTTCAGCTCTCAGGCGAAGCAGGCTTCGCCGAAGCAGCGGCTAACATCTGGTTTTACATCGAAGACCATTTCATTGATCGAGTGCATGGTGACTGGTTCAAGTCTCTGGCGCTCGATGGCACCCCTCTGCCTGATCGCTATAAAGTGGGGATCTATGAACAGGCCTATCAACACCCTCGTGCCTGCATGGAATTATTGCGGCGCATGCGATAGGGTGAAGACCTTGGTGCTCGTTGCGCAGCAAACGCCAGCTTAGCTGGCGTTTGCTGCGCAATGAGCAAAAACTTTTGGGATCTGTTTATGGCGACGCAACAGGCTTCGCACGACGCCCAACCCCCAACCGACGGAAGATTGGATTTGACCCCGTTTGCAGGTGGTCAATAAAGCTGAGCAAGAAGAAGCCAATCATAGCCAGCAGCAGGGCGATCCAGAATTCCGGGCCTGCAAAATCGGGCAAGATATTGCGCTCGCGCAGCGGCACGATTTCACCGTGACGATCGAGCGTTGTTTCAAGTATCTCTTTCCAAGGCCAGATCTTGCGCAACGAACCAATCATAAAGCCGACCAGCACCGCTACGGTCACTCCGTGATAATGATTCAGCAACCAGCTCAAGACTCGCGCAAACCCCAGCAAACCGACAACTGCCCCGAGTCCCAGCGGAATGATCGCCAACAGGTTGAACTCTGAGATTGCATTGAGGACATACGTGTATTGTCCAAGAATAAGCAAAATAAAAGAACCTGAAATGCCTGGTAAAATCATTGCCATAATCGCAACAATGCCACTTAAAAAGAGCGTCAATGGATCATTCGGCATGTTGAGTGGCACCAGACCAACAATAAGGAAGGCTGCAACTGTACCAACCACCAGGGCCACCAGGCTTGTCGGGGTCCAGCGTACTGTTGCGCCAACAGCGATAATCGAGGCAAGAATCAAGCCAAAGAAAAAAGCAAAGAGGTAGACCGGGTAATTCTCGAGCAAAAAACGCATCGTACGTGCCATGGAAATAATGGCAACCCCGATGCCTAGACCGAGCGGAATCAGAAACATCCAGGGAATCTGTCCAAACGCCTCACGCCACTGACGCTGCCCTAAGAGTTGCAACAGGCGCACATTGAAGGATTTGATCGCATCGAGTAGTTGCTCGTAGATCCCAAGAATGAATGCCATTGTCCCACCCGACACCCCCGGGATCAGGTCGGCAATGCCCATCGCAAACCCGGTCAAAAAGAGGCGTAGCGCAGAAAAAGGACGATGCGGACTTGTATCTTCAGAATTCATATAGTTAACTCCATTATTTTAAAAACCGCTCCCCCAGCACCGGCAACTGATTCAACGGCCCTGTACGCACGCGGGTGTTTGGCAAGGAGTCGAGGAACTGCTGACCATATTTCTTGCTCAATAACCGGCGATCAAGCACGACCACAATCCCCCGATCTTCGCGACTCCGGATCAGACGCCCAAAGCCCTGCTTGAAGCGCAGAATCGTCTGCGGTACCGAAAATTCGCCAAACGGATCCTGAAAGCGCTCGCTACGGGCCGCAAAGATTGGATCGTTCGGTACGCTGAACGGGAGTTTTGTAATCACGAGCACCGAGAGCGCGTCGCCAACAACGTCTACTCCTTCCCAGAAACTGTTTGTGCCGAGCAAGACCGTGCGTGGAAATTCTTTGAAACGGTCGAGCAACGCTCGCCGACTGCCATCAATCCCCTGCGCCAGTACCGCAATCTCTTGGGCTTCTAGTGGTTCCTGGATCGCATGGTAGGTCTGTCGCAGTGCGTTATTCGCAGTAAAGAGGGCCAGGGTGCGTCCGCCTGTGACGGTGCAAAGTTCGATCAGCGCCTGCTCAATCGCCTGTTGGTACCCTCGCTGATTCGGTTCGGGAATATCACTCGGGATATAGACCAGCGCCTGTTTTTCGTAGTCGAAGGGAGATTCGAGTTCGAGCTCGTTGGCTTCGGGTAAGCCCAGGCGATCTTTGACAAACTCGAAGCTTGTCTCGATCGTCAGCGTTGCCGAGGCAAGCACACTCGTTGCTTTTTGCGCAAAGAGCTGGGCCTGCAACATGTCGGCAACACTGAGTGGTGCCGCCGTTAGGGTCAGGGTGTCGCGCTGCCGATCCAGCGTCAACCAGGCAATGATCGCTTCGTCACCAAAGATGATATGCCCGGTCTTGACCCGTACATCGACGGCAAACCGCCCCAGGTATTCGACCTGGATCAAGAGTTCCTCGTACCCGTCGACTTTGCTCGCATCCAGATTGCGCAGTTGCTCTTCGATCTGGGCCAGTCCTGTGCCAATGACCGTCAGGATGTCGGTCATGTTCGCCCAGATGACTTGCACTTCTTGCCACGCGGCCTTCTCACGGATGCCCGGGGTTAGGCGCAGACGTGGGTCGTACTGGTTATCCTGCACTTCGCGGATCACAAATGCATTCAACAGGTTGAAGCATTCGTAGACGGCTGTGCGCGCCCGTACTAGCGCCGGACGGATCAAGTCGCTTGCTTGCGCAATCTTTTTCGCCACAAGTTCGTCCACGCTCGCCTGCAATGCCGCTGGTAATTCACTCAGCAAGCCACTGACAACCTGCGCTCCTCCGGTCTGAAAGATATCATCGAGAAACTTCAACATTGCCGCCTGATCGACCTTGAAACTCAGTTGATCCGTGGCGACATCTTCCAGGTTGTGGGCTTCGTCAACGATCAGGTGCGCGTATGGCGGCAAGACATGCGATTGCGCGGCGAGATCGGCAATCAGCAGTGCGTGGTTGACCACCAAAATATGTGAGGCTTCGGCTTGACGCCGTGCCTTGAAAAAGAAACATTCGCGAAAATGGGGACACCGCGAGCCAATGCATGTCTCGGGCGTGACGTTGACCCGATTCCACGCGGCATTTTCCCGATCCATCAGTAGCAACTCGGCTTTATCCCCGTTCTCGGTCGTAGGAACCCAGAGTTGAACCTTGAGCAACATCCGTACCTCGTCCGGGTTCAGGTTCTCACTCCGCTGCACGTCGTAGTACCGTTTGAGACAGAGGTAGTTGCCGCGCCCTTTGAGCAATGAGGCGGTAAAGGGCGGCATGCCGCTCACCGCCATGATCGCTTGCAAGGCCGGGAGATCTTTGAAAAAGAGTTGATCTTGCAGGTTGATCGTATTGGTTGAAATGACAACCCGCTCTCCGCGGCGAGTGGCGAAAAAGACCGACGGTATCAGGTAACTCAACGATTTCCCGGTACCTGTGCCCGCTTCAACGAGCAATGGTTCGCTCAGGTTGAAGGCTTCGGCCACGGCCTGCGCCATGTGTACCTGGGGTGCCCGCGGCTCGTAGCCGGGAAATTGTTGCCCGAGGGGACCATCTGGGGCAAAGAAGGCTGCAATGTCATCATAGTCAAGCGGTCGTGCGTCACCCGTGGGTTTGAGTGGTTGTGGCTCACCTGGGCCTGGCGGCGGTGCCATCTCAAAGATCGTTGGGGGTGGCTGTGTCCGCCCTGGCATCGCTGGCTCAAAAAAGGCGTTCCGCGTCTTCTCCCGCAGCGTATGCTCAAAGAGATCGCGCATCGGGAAATCAATTTTGTTGATCAACCGCATGATCTCATTCAATGCATCGAGACCCAGCGCTTCGAGCAGGTCAAGCAAGTGGTTGAAAACATGCGCCGTGACAATCGCATCGTTGAGCGCACGGTGGGCATCAGGGTGAGGGACACCGATCCGCTCGGCGAGTGCGCTTAGTTTGTAGATTGGCGCCTGTGGCATCAGCAGCGTTGCTAGTTCAAATGTGTCATACGTCGGCTGCGTAAAGTTCATGCCTTGCGCACGGAGCATGCTCAGGTCAAAGTTTACCGAGTGCCCCACAATCGGGTAACTCTTGATAAAACGCGCAAAGTCCCCCCCAATCATATTGAAGAAGGGTGCCTCGGCTACATCCTCGGGCGCGATGCCCGTCAGACGGGTGATCTTGAGTGGCAGCGGCTGGCGCGGTTGCACAAGCTGGCTGTAGGTGTCGAGCAGTTCATTACGACGAAAGGTAACCGCCGCGACTTCGATCAGTTCATCCGTCCCCGGAACCAGCCCTGTTGTCTCAACATCAACCGCCACATAAATGCGCTCGTTCATAGCTAGCTTTCCGTCACCAGATCCTGTGCTTATGGCATAGAAATGCAGCCTGGACTTACCTGCAAAGAGGGGCAAGCCCAGGCTGCATTATACCCTAATCTACTATGCCCCAACGCTTCCGCTAGAGCACCTTGCAGGTTGCCTGCATATGGCTGCCTCTGACCGTGCCGCCCGGTCGGGTCCCAGCGCCGCCGTTGGGTCCCAGCGCCGCCGTTGGGGCCCGGCGCCGCCGTTGGGTCCCAGCGCCGCCGTTGGGTCCCAGCGCCGCCGTTGGGTCCCAGCGCCGCCGTGCCCTTATGCTGCCCGACGTGTCCCTTCAATATAGTCCAGCGATTGATGCCGAAAGTAGGTGTTGTACAGTTCGGCGTAGTGTCCGTTCGCTGCAATCAGTTGGTCGTGATTGCCTTCTTCGATGATTGCGCCTTTGCTCAGCACAATGATGCGATCCGCTGACCGTACCGTGCTCAGTCGGTGGGCAATCACAATGGAGGTCCGCCCCAACAGTACTTCGTCTAGCCCTTCCTGGATCAAGGTCTCGGTCAACGGGTCAATGCTCGCCGTTGCTTCATCAAGAATGCAGATCGCCGGGTCTTGCAACAACACCCGCGCTAGCGCGACAAGCTGCCGTTGCCCCATCGAGAGGCTCCCTCCCCGCTCGCCAACCTGACTCTCCAGGCCCTCTGGCAACCCTGCGATCCAGTCTCCCCCACCGACCCGCTCGGCCACTGCGCGCACCGCTTCGTCACTGGCTTCCGGTCGCCCATAGCGGATATTTTCGCGTACTGTTCCATCAAACAGAAACGGCGATTGGGTGACAATGCCCAAGCGTGTGCGGTATGCTGCCAGGTTTAGGGTGCGGATGTCTGTGCCGTCAACCGTGATGCTCCCCTCCTGAAATTCGTAGAAGCGCGCAACCAGTCGCGCAATGCTGCTCTTGCCCGACCCTGTGTGCCCGACCAGCGCAATCGTTTCGCCCGGACGGATCGTCAGGTTGAAGTCACGCAAGACCGGCTCGCCTGGACGGTACGCAAAGTTGACATGCGCAAAATCGATCGCTCCTTTCAGTTCCGGTAGCCGTACATCGCCTCGTTGCACAACCTCTGGCTCGGCATCAATCAGGGCAAAGACCCGCTCGCCTGCCGCCAGGCCAAGCTGGAATTGACTCCAAAATGAGGCAATGCTGGTCAGCGGAAACCAGAAGAGCGCCAAACCCTGAATAAAGAGAAACCATTCGCCTGGTGTCAGCCCGCCCCCCCGTACTTGCAAGCCCCCAAGATAGACAAGCAGCGCGGTGCCGATGCCAGCCAGGATGTTGAGCAGCGGGAAGATGCTGCTAAAGGTGTAGCGCGTGCGCATATTCACCCGCCGACTCTGATTGTTAACCCGCACAAACTCGTTGTAGATCGCTGGCTCTTGCCGAAAGGTCTTGGCGACCCCGATGCCGCTCACGGTCTCTTGCACATGGGCGCTGACGGTCGCATTCATCCGCCGCGATGCGGTGATCGTTTTCCGCGCTAGCGCTCGAAAACCCAGCGCTGCCCCGACAATGAAAGGGGCCAGGCCCAGCAAGACGAGCGTCAGTTGCAAGTTGATCGTTGCCAGATAGATCAGCAGCACCACAACGAGCAAGACCCGGCTCATCAAGTCCATCGTAAGCACCATCACCTGCGAGAAGGCTGCCGTATCCGACGTCACCCGACTGACGATCTTGCCGGTCGGGAACTGGTCGTAAAACGAGAGATCACGTCGTAACACGGCGTCGGCGGCGTCTTCCCGCAGCTTGAGTACCACTGCACCAACTGCCTGCGATGAGCGCGTCTGACGGATAAAGTTGAAGACCCACGACGTCGATGCCAGCGCGACCAGGCCCAGGGCAACTAGGCCAAGTTGCGTAAAGGGTGTGTCAGGCCGCAGACTATCAAGATTCCGCGCAATAAAGATCGGTATCACCGCATCAAGCAGCGCAGTTGCGATGATCATCCCGGCAGCAATGATCATCTTCGGCGCTTCAGGCCGAAAGTAGCTCAGAATCCGTTTGACCAGAATCTTGTCGCCATATTTACGGTCGTATTCTTCCGCATCCAGACCGTCAAAAATGAAACCCATGGATTCCTCCAGGATAAACGCCCTCCGGCGAGGTCTTAAGAACGCCGCTCCTCATCGTCGGGCGTATGTCAGCGGCAGGCCTTGCGTTACGCCAGGCCACGCCCGCCGCTCCCTCATCCTTTCCCGTGCGTGGGCGGCAGGCTTGCCTGCCGCCCACGCACTCCCCACCCCCCCCTCTTATGCTGCTCGCCGCACCGGCGTCGCTTCATCTTCGAGTGGCGGCAGATCAACTTCAAATCGGGCAAAGATCCGCCGGTAGTGATGTGAGCGCCGTAGCAGTTCATCGTGACTGCCTGCTGCCACTAGTCGCCCACTGTCAAGTACCAGGATCTGGTCGGCCCATCGGATCTGTGAGAGCCGGTGGGTGATCAAAAGCACGGTGCGACCCTCCTGCGCTTTGCGGATCGCTTGCTGAATCTGATCCTCGGTGGCACTATCAATCGCACTCGTGCTATCGTCCAGGATCAGAATGCGCGGATTACTCAGGAAGGCCCGCGCAAGCGCAATGCGCTGACGTTGCCCACCCGAAAGCGTGACGCCCCGTTCCCCAACAACCGTTGCGTAGCCATCGGGGAAACTCATGATAAACTCGTGAGCTTGGGCAGCGTGGGCGGCTTCTTCAATCTCGGCCTGTGTCGCTCCAGGTGCTCCGAACGCAATGTTTTCCCCGATGCTCCGCGAGAAGAGAAAAATGTCCTGCTCGATCTTGCCAATCTGCGACCGTAGCGCATCAAGACTCCAGTCACGCACATCTACCCCGTCAATTAGAACCCGCCCATTCGTCGCGTCATATGTACGGTTCACGAGTTGCGTAAGCGCACTCTTGCCACTGCCAGTCTGGCCCACAATGGCTACAGTCTGCCCCGGTACAACGTCAAACGATACCGCCTCAAGCGTGGCCGCGGGGGGGTGTGCCTCCGCCGATGGTGCTTCAATCGTGCCCGTCGCCCCTCGCCGCGCATACCCAAAACCCACATGTTCAAAGGTTATGGAACCACGCATTGGGGCCGCATATCCGGTTGCATTCTCATGCAGGTCAGTCTCGGCTTTGATAATGCTCAGAATGCGTCTGGCACTTGATAAACCAGCCTGAAAAATTGAAAACGCAAAGATCGAAATAAAGGTCGGAAACCGCAAAACATTCATCAGGCCGATCACTGTAATGACCGAGCCAAGATCAATCACACTCTGCCGATAGAGCCACATCGCATGGAGGAAGGTCAGGCCCACCGCAATGCCATAGACCAGCAGCGGCAGATAGCGTGCCTCGATAGCGCCTTGCTGCACAAAAAGATCGCGGAAGATTCGTGCGTTACGCCGAAATTTGCCTTGCTCAAAGATCTCGCGTGCGCTCGCTTTCACTACCTCGATCCCCGACAGACTCTCTTCCAGCCCCGCGTTAAGGGTGCCGTACTGCTCGCGTTGACGGTCAATCACCGGTTGCAAACGCCGAATATGGTTGCGCGCCAGCAGAATATAGGCCGCTACAAAGCCGAGGGGGATCAATGCCAGTTCAAGCCGTGTCAGCGCGATAAACGTGATCGGAATCAGGATCCCCAGGATTGTTTCAAAAATCAGACTCGATCCGGGCACGATCATGCTGCTCAATTGCTGTGTATCGTCGGTCGCCCGTGCCATAATGTCGCCAGCTCGCTGCCGATCATGAAACGCCTTATTCTTCCCCAGCAGACTCGCATAGAGCTCCTGGCGTGCATCGGCCTCAAAGTGCGATGCCACCGTCTCAGCGGCAAGCGTCCCAATCAGCATCGAAATGCCATCCAGCGCCAGCAGACCCATAATGATCAGCGCTAGCACCAGCAACGCCTGGGCGGCACTCGGCTGCAGAATCTCTTCGGCGGCGCGTCCGATGAAGACCTGCGCCCCTGCATAGGCAATCCATCCCAAAACATAACAGCCTATCGCTACCAGCGCTAGCCATTTGTACCGCACCACATGTGCGACAATCCATTGCCACCGACTTGTATGGTTGTACTGATAGGCATCTTTAATCGTAAACTCGCTCTGCTGATGCAAAATCTTCTCCTTATCTGCAAGAGCGCGACCGTCGCCTCGCCAAGCGCAACCGGGCCCATCATCTGCTCATCTCAGCCAGGGTAGCACACACGGGCGATCTAGCCATCAGCCAAAAGGCGTATGTTAGACAATGCCGTGCGAGGCCAACCATAAGTCGGCCTCGCACGGCATTATAAGCAGAAGTCGGCGTTTATTCGTAACGCAGTGCCACCAGCGGATCAAGTCGCGCCGCCCGCGCTGCCGGGTAGAGCCCCGCCACGATCCCGATCAGTGCGGCAAAGACGAGCGCTGCCAGCGCGAGCCACCACGGGGTCACAAAGAAGGTCGCCGCAATCGGCAGTTGCTCGCGCTCGATGTACCAGGCAATCACTTCGTTGAGCAACAAGCCAAGCAGCCATCCGCCGACAATGCCAAACGCCCCACCAAGCAACCCGATCAGCCCTGCCTCGATCATAAACAGGTTGCGAATATCCCCCCGTGACGCCCCAATCGCTTTCAGTGTGCCAATCTCGCGCGTGCGCTCGTAGATCGCCATAATCATGGTGTTGACGATCCCGAGGCTCGCCACAAAGAGCGCCAACCCGCCAACCGAGGCAAGCATGACATTGATCACCGCAAAAACCCGGTTCGCCTGTTCGAGGATGAGTTCCAGCGATTGTACCCGGTAGCCCTCTTCGCGAAAGGTGCGCACAAGCACCGCTGCCGCTGCGACGTCATTCGCCCGTACCACCGCTACATCGTACCCCTGGGTCTCCAGGTAGTCGGGTACATTGAACCACCACGATTTCATCGTTGCCATATCAGCGACGGCCGCCTGGACTTCGTTGTCAGGTAGATCGCTCACCCCGGCAACAACCAGCGGGAACCGCTCACTTTCACCGCGTGGACTGCGCAGCACAATCGTGATCGTTTGTTCGACAAGTTCTCCAGCCTCAACACCCTCTGGCACCGCACCCGCAGCCAGCACAACACGCCCTGCTTGTTGCACCGGGCTAATATCACCTGCCAGTGCCGCCGCTTCACTCCGAAACGGGTTGGCAAAGACTTCTTGCCCAGTCACGCGGATCGAGGTGAGATCGCCATTGGGAAACTCGATCAACGATGTCACATCATCAAGATTGATCTGGGCAACGACGCCCTGCACAGTTGGCAATGCTTCCCATTGTGCAACCACCTCAGGCGTGATTGGATTCGATCGGCTTGGTGTGCCAAACTGGTTAAAAAAATCATCGTTACGCTGGACACCAGGGTTGACAAAGACATTCTCAAGCCCTAAAGCCGCAAATTGTGCCCGTACCTCGCGTTGTACGCCAACACCGAGCGAAACCATTGTGACAATCGTCAAGATGCCCACAATGACCCCGGTTGACGTCAGAATCGTACGTACTTTGCGCCGCCCTAGATTCTCTAAGGCTGTACGCAGAATATCACCAAGTTCCATAGTTTAAAAACCGACTTCGATAATTGTTCGTGCCGTGCGATCCTGAAAGAAGCCGACCCCATCCTGGATCAACCCGACATAAAACCCCATCTGGGTCTCACGCTGCAAAATGCGAATCTGTCCAACAATCTCGACCTCTTCGCCCGGCATCAAGAAGTCTTCGACCCCTGGGATCGTCCACTCTTCGGCTGGCCGCGGCGAAATGGCCCAGCGGAATGGGTAGCGCCGCGGTCCACCCCCACTGTTGGCGTCCCAGTCCATGCCGACCCGCCAGAAGCCACCCGCCTGGGCCGTGTAACGTCCCTGCTCAACCGACGAAAAGACTTCGTCGGTCGTATAGGCGAAGCCGCTCGGTGGGCCATAGGTGCGGATCGGGACATCGCCGGTATTGCGCACCCGCATGGTTACTGTAATGATGTCTCCCAGCATAACGCGCTGCGGGGCGATATGCGCCGCGACAATGCGTGCCTCGGGTTGCCCGACATCTTCGAGTCCGAGTTGCCCCTGTTGCTGCACAATGTTGCCATATGCATCTTCCGCCCGCACTGTGTAGGTGTAGATTCCCGCCGACAAGAGCGATTGATTCGGTCGCTTGCCATTCCAGATGTGGTGCTGTTCGAATGGCCCTACCTCTTCGCGGGTGACCACCGGGATTACTTCGCCATCAGGTGCAGTCATCGTAATGTCAACGGTCGCTGTCACCGGCAGTCGGTAGGTGATTTCTGCAATGTCATCAATTGCATCGGCATTGGGCGAAATGATTGAGGGCGAGACCAGCAGGTTCTCGATTGTCGGCAACGCAATTTCCTCGCCGGTAATCGTCAGGTTGTGCTTCTGTTCACTCCGTTGCCCATCGTTCCCCTCGGCTGCAATCACCAGTTCATACGTCCCAGGTGGCAGCATCCGTCGCACAATGATACTATCATCAACAGGCACGGTTCCATCAAACCGCAAAATATAAGGTTCATTACTGCCAGGGCGCATGTCTCTGCGTCGCAGGTCAAACCGCTCACCACTACTATCATTGATGTAAATATCAACTGTTGCGTCACGGCCCACCGCATAACGAATATCCAGGGGCCGACTTGCTTCGGTTGGGTTAAACGACGTTGCACTCAGACTCACCTCGCCAAGCAGTGGTCGCGTTGTGCATCCGCTTAACACGATCATCGTAACACCGATCATCATCAAGCCGATGATGCTCACCATCAGTCGCATAGGTTTCACGTATCGCATAGCCTCCTCCATTAGGCTGAGGCATCGTACCAGGAGTCAAGCGCAGGCGCAAGTTGTCGTTGTCCCTCAGATCCGCATGAGGGGTGGGCCGCTACGCGGCCCACCCCTCATGCGGATCTAGGCGCAATACTTTTCAAAGAAGCTCGCGCGAAGGCGCGAAGCGTTGCTCACCGACGCGAAAAACGTTGCGCCTTTGCGCCTTTGCGTCAAAACAACCGCCTTCTTTGCACGGTATTGGATCGAGGCGTCTTATTCAGTGGCGAGAATAGCCAGGTATCCGAGCGTTGCGCGTTTTGCCTGCGGGTGCAACTGTCGCCATAGCCCAAGCAGTTGCACTTCGTCACTCGATAGTTCCTGCCCGCTTGGCTTTGCTCCTGCTACGTTAAGGTCGCCCCACGCAACAGCCGTTCCTCCGTCGCTTACCTCGGCTTCATTATTGATCGGGGCCACCATCTGGCCGTTCATCAGCACGATGCCTGCTTCGGCAAATTGGTTGGCAACAATGATCCGTGCGAGCTCAAGAGTCCCAACTCCTAGCACTTCGGCGAGCCGTTGTGACTGATCGGCATCCGGTAAGGTGCGATTACTTAGATAGTTGCGCATCGCACCATCACTGATCTTCGCCTCACGGTTCAACCGTGACCGCGAAAAACGCCCTTCCATCTGTGCCTTCAGCCATTCACCAAACGGTGGGGCCGCCTCTGGCTGACGCCCCATACGCTGCCGTATCTCTTCTATGGGTAGATCCAGCACGCTACTGAGCGCTTCCATGGTGCGTTCGCGTGGACGTGTCGTTTTGCCCAGCATAAATTGCCGCAATGAGATTGTTCCAATCCCTACTTCTTCCGCAAAATCACTTAGCGACTGGCCTCTGCTCATAGCTGTGTGAAATAACAAGACTGCAATAGGCTCTTCCATACCGATTATTCCTTGCATAGACATGTCGTCTCCTCTTGAAAGGTTTGTAGATTATGTTGGGATTATTGTGTCTGCAGGCTTTTAAGAAAGCCGCTCGTTTAAGAATTTGTTAGAGTAATCTGCTTAGATATTTAAAGGTTGTCTTTTCTGTTGCCATATATCTGTAGAATCCACAACAGGTTGAGTATAATCTGAATAAAATTACTTGTCAAGTTTGTTTTTGATGTTCAGGTAGTGACAGACGCTCAAGATATGGTACAATCGCACGCATAGGATCACTGTCCCATCGTAACTCTTGTGTAAGGATAGGTTCTGTGGATACTCAGCGCACTCCCATAACCGTTGAAGATCTCTATTCGCTTGGATCCCTTGAAGATGTTCGGATCAGTCCTGATGGACAGTCTATTGTGTCGGTTCATGTGACGATCGCGAAGCGCGAGAATCGTTACCATCGTCGCCTTCTGCTTACCTCTGTCGCAACTGGACACTCACGCCGCTTTACCCATGGGCTGTTCGATCATCAACCACGCTGGAACCCCGATGGTCAGAGTCTGGTCTTTGTTTCGCGCCGCGATGATCCTCATGGGCAACTCTATCGGATTCAACTCGCCGGCGGTGAGGCTCAGCAGCTCACGGCTATGCCCAACGGTGCCAGTGATCCAGTCTGGAGCCCTGATGGTCGCCAGATTGCTTTTCTTGCCCCTGTCAGCGAAGAAGAACGTGCCTCTGAGCACGATGAACCCTCGCCTGCGCCCGCTACCGCCTGGGACGCACAGCGGGCCGGCGAGCAGCGACGTCACGAAGAAGAGCAACGCATCGATCCGCGGGTGATCACCCGCCTACCCTATCGTAGCGACACCAGTTTCTTTGACCACCGCCGCCGCCACGTCTATGTCATTGATGTGCCGCTTGATGATGTCGAACAACTTCCCCGGCCACGTCGCCTCACCGATGGCGATATCCACTTTGGCGCACTCACCTGGATGCCCGATGGTCAGAGCCTGCTCACTACTGCGACCCGTGATCCCGAGGCTGACTCGCTCTTCGCTTTCTATGATGTGCTCCGCCTCCCCCTCAGTGGTGCTCAGCCTATCATTCTTACCAAACCCGGCTTCTCCTATTTTGATCCCCAACCTTCGCCCGATGGCACGAAGATCGCTTTTCTTTGCCTCGATGAGCAAAAACTCCTCGCCGATGGCAACCGTGTCGCTATCATTCCGGCTGAGGGCGGTGAACCAGAGGATTTGACCGCGCACACCGATCTCAATGTGGAACAGTTTCGCTGGCAACCCGATAGCCAGGGCATCATCTTTACGGCTGGCTGGCGCGGTGATCAGCATCTGTATAGCCTTGGCTTGCCTGATACGCCAACCTATCGCAATGGTATAACCCTTGTCCCCGGGTTGCGCATGGTCAATGGCTTTGATGTCGCCCGTGATGGCACGATCGCGTTTCTCGCTAGTAGCCCCGCGAATCCCGGTGAACTCTTCTTGCGTCACCTCGATGGTACCGAACGTCAGTTGACCACCCTCAATCAGGCCTACCTCGATCAGCGTATTGTGCTACCCCTCAACGAAATCCTCTACCTTGCCCCTGATGGTCAGGAAGTCCAGGGGTGGGCCATCTATCCGCCTGCCTGGCAACCCGATCAACCTCATCCGATGATTGTCTCGATTCACGGCGGTCCGCATACGATGTGGGGGCCGGCTTTCCGTTCTATGTGGCACGAATGGCAAACGATGGCCGCCGCAGGCTATGTCGTCTTCTTCTGCAATCCACGTGGCTCTGAAGGCTATGGCGAACAGTGGCGCGATGCCATCCGTGGCAATTGGGGCTATGCCGATGCCCCTGATATCGAGGCAGGTGTTGATGCCATGCTCTCCCGCGGGGGCATTGATCCTGCTCGCCTTGCCGTTACAGGTGGCTCCTATGGCGGCTATATGACAGCCTGGTTGTTGGCTCACACTGATCGTTTTGTCTGTGGAGTAGCCGCCCGCGGTGTCTACAATCTCATCTCTCACCCCTCTACATCCGATGCCCACGAGTTGATCGAAATTGAGTTCAATGGCTATCCCTGGGAAATGGCCGAAGAATTGTGGGTTCACTCACCTCTTGCCCACGCCCATAAAATAACTGCCCCCCTCTTGCTTTTGCATAGCGAGTGTGATTACCGTGTTCCCATCAGCGAGGCTGAACAACTCTTTTCTTTCCTCCGTCGCCAGAAGAAAGTTGTTGAACTCGTTCGCTACCCCCGTGAAGGCCACGAACTTACGCGCACCGGTGAACCGGCCCACCGCGTTGACCATATGCGCCGTGCCCTCGCCTGGTTTGACCGCTATTGTTAATCCGCCCGCGCACTCCCTACATCCCCCTTGCTTCACTCGAAAAACAGCCCCCTACGCGGGCTGTTTTTTGAGCAAAGAGCGATCCCTGGGGGCGTAGATCGCCAAATATGTGACATATCACACAAGTAATCCCCGAAAACCATCATATCTTCCCTAAACTCTTCTCTGGTCTAAAGTATTTGTGAAGGTACTGTGTGCTTGCTCGCGGCGTAGCCGCGAGCAAGCACGCAAATGCTTTTGCAAACTCGTTAGGTTTGCTCTAGTATGCTAAATCGATAATTGCAAAAAGAATAATTTCTCATGATACCTTTTGATGCTATCGTGTAGATAGATGCCCTCTCGTACTATTTGTACAATTTTTGTCTGAAAGTCATCATGGGGGCTTCTCAAAGTGATATGTATGTGGTACACTTTCCATATCTAACAGCGTCACGATGTCGCAAGAGCCTCCTTTGTAATGGGTTTCGTCTCCCTGAATGCATGTGCCTCCCTGACTGAGGTGCAGCCCGCGGCGTTTGCTTAGCTAGGCTATTGCACACGAACAATGAAGATCGTGTGTGTCGGCCTTTCCACCGAGTCGTTTCGTAAGGTTTGCCTGTTTTGACGACATTTCTCCACGAAGTGACTCAATGCATCGCTTCGACGTGTCGCCCGAATTGATGAACGCAGGGGCACTTGCCCTTGCCGGTGCAGTGTGTCACGGTGTAGCCTGGCACGCAGGAGTGGGATCGGAATGCAAGTAAAGCTCTTTGTCGGCAATCTCGCCTGGGGTATTGACGATCAGCAGCTCGAAGCTGTGTTTCGTGAGCATGGCTCGGTGCAGAGTGCTCGCGTTATTTATGATCGCGATACCGGTCGCTCGCGGGGGTTTGGTTTTGTTGAGATGGAAGTTGAGGATCTTGCCAAGGTGCTCCGTGATACCGATGGCCTTGAGATCGGGGGGCGTCCTATTCGGGTGAATGAAGCTGAAGATAAAGGTGGTCCGCGTGGCCCCCGTCAGGATAGTGGGGGCTTTGGCAATCGCCGCTATTAATCGAGCTTTCCCTCTACATTCAACCTGACGACGCACTGAAGGCCAGCATTGCTGGCCTTCAGTGCGTCTATGTGCCTTCTTCCCTCATGCCGTAGGCTCAAGTGCGTCCAGAAGCAATTCTGCAATGTCACGCCGCCGTAGGCTTTCATCCCGCCCAGTGTTCTTGGCTGCATCTTCAAACATCACCATGCAGAATGGGCAACTCATCGCCAGGGTCGCTGGTTGTGCCTCGGTCAATTGCTCTAGCCGGATGTAGTTGACCTGCTCTTTGCCCCAACCCTCTAGCCAGACATTGCCACCGCCACCACCACAACACATCGAGCGCTCACGATTGCGATCCGGCGCTTCGACTAGCTCAAGCCCCGGAATGCTCTTCAGTAGCTCACGAGGTGCATCATAGATGTCGTTGTAACGCCCGATGTAACACGGGTCGTGATACACGACCTTTTCGCCAAGCGGCTTCACTGGCTTCAGTTTGCCCTCGGCTACCAGCCGTGCCAGGAATTCGGTGTGGTGGATAACGTCATAGTCAACGCCCGCACCACCCCCGAACTGAGGATATTCGTTCTTGATTGTGTTGAAGCAGTGGGGACACGTCGTGACGATGGTCTTGAATTTGTATTGCTTCATTGTCTCGATGTTCTGCTCTACCTGGGCTTGATAGAGCAATTCTTCCCCCATGCGTCGCGCCGGATCGCCGTTGCACGTCTCTTCATCTCCAAGGATGGCAAAGTTCACGCCAGCTTGTTGCAATAGTTGCACAAAGGCCCGTGCCACCCGTTTGCTGCGTTCGTCGTAGCTCGGCGCACAGCCAACCCAGAAGAGTACGTCCGCCGCTTCTTGCTCGGCCATAATCGGGACATCCAATCCCTCTGCCCAGGCTGTCCGTTCACCGGCGGGCAAGCGCCACGGGTTGCCGGCGCGCTCGATGCCTTCAAGCACGCGCTTGACCCCTTGCGGTACTTCACTCGCAATCATCGTCAGGTGTCGCCGTGCGCCCACAATGTCGTCGACATGTTCGATCATCGCCGGACATTCATGCACACATGCATAACATGTTGTGCAACTCCACAGTTCATTCTCGGTAAAGAGGTTTTCGTACAGCGGTACCTGCTCGTTGTCAACCGCGACCACGCCCCCCTCTTTATCCTCTTGCTCTCCCATTTCAAGCTGCGTCACAAGCTTGATCGTGCCATCTTTGAAATGGATCGGCTCTTCGCGCATCAAGTCGTGCAACTTGGTAATAATGTACTTCGGTGAAAGATCGGCCCCCGATGCATGCGCCGGACAGACCGATTGACACCGCCCACAGCGCATACACGCATCAAGATCGAGTCGGTGCTTCCAGCTGAGATCGCCCAGCGTCGCAATCCCCAGACGGGGCTCGTCCTTCTCGATTTCCGCTTCCAGCGACGGAATGGTCTCAAGTGCACCGCGTGGCGCTGTATCCCGGAAGAAGGTGTTGAGCGGGGTGTAAAAGATGTGCTTGAATTTGCTGAACGGTAGCGTCGCAATGAATGCTCCCGTCGCTGCCGCATGGGTAAACCAGAGCAGAATGTGCAGGTTGAGCCCGATGGCACTGCCCTCCCCTAGCCCGATGGCCTTGAAGACGACGGCTAGCGCAAAGCCGACATATGCCAGGCGTGCCCACGCCTGCTCATAGACTGGAATGCCGCCAATTTCTTGATTGGCAATGCGCAGCCCCTCGATTAAAAAGCCGCCAATGCCAATGAAGAGCAAAACCCACAGCACCCATGCGTCGGTACGCCGATTATCAAGGCGCGGTTCTTTGATCCGATACCGTCGCCACGCAGCCCAGCTTAGACCTGCTACAAAAACAAGCCCTAGCGTATCCATAATGAATTCGTAGCTCTGATAAAACGTGCCGGCAAGAATCTTGCCGGCATCCTCGCCCATCATCGGCAAGGTGAAATCCTCTTCGACCGCAATAATGTCGGTACCAATAAAGAGGGTCAGAAAACCAAAAAAGATCAGGGCATGCATCATCCCTGGCCGACGATCACGCAGTACCTTCTTTTGACCAAAGACTTGAGCTAGAAACTCGACGGTACGTGCGGGAAGTTGGTCAATGCGTGCATCAGGACGCCCTTTGCGCCATCGTCCAATATCACGCAAAATACCCCAGGTCATCACAATTGATGTGACTAGGATCAGACCATAGAGAAAGATTGGGGCTAGTTTGCCAAAACGATCTACATTCCAGTAGATCTCACGGATCGCAACAATAATTGGTTCATCCATATCGCAGCCAGGCCTTTCTTCCCTTGGCAGCACGCAAATTTTGCTTATCATAACATTTGCACTATACTGCGTCAATGATTACTCTTGCAACAATTGGTAGTGGAAATTGTACGCTTTCCTCGTTTGACAACCCCCCCGCCAAATGGTATACTCCCTTATCGTCGTGCCATGGCACGCGCTGAATAGTCCTCTGTGTGTCAAGCCGGCCCACTCTAAGGCGTAGCTTCTGCTATGACCAGATACGGGGCTCGGATATTATTTTGTCTGAACATTGGATGTTGATGAGCGAGCTTTAGTCTGTAGGAGTGCTGGATGCCAACTATTAATCAGCTCGTACGGAAACCGCGTAAGCCGGTCGAGAAGAAGACCAAGGCTCCTGCACTGCGGTTCACGTACAATTCGTTGAAGGGCAAGTTGACCCGTGGCAAGGGTTCACCTCAGAAGCGTGGGGTGTGTACCAAGGTTGCAACGGTAACACCCAAGAAGCCGAATTCGGCTCTGCGCAAGATTGCCCGTGTCCGCCTGTCTAACCAGATCGAGGTGACAGCCTATATCCCAGGTGAGGGCCATAATCTGCAAGAGCACTCGGTGGTGCTGATCCGCGGTGGCCGTGTCAAAGACTTGCCAGGTGTGCGCTACCATATCGTGCGCGGTACCCTCGATACCCAGGGGGTTAATGGTCGTAAACAGGGCCGCTCGAAGTACGGTACCAAGAAGAATGCCCAGGCGATTGGCAAGAAGCGCTAATTGCTGTACGGCGCAAAGCAACAACTGTCGCTCTGTCAGCCTTCGTTGCTGCACAATCTGTAAGCTACAAGCATTGAGGAAATTCTATGCCCCGTCGTGGAAATATTGAAAAGCGGATCCCGCCACCTGATGCACGCTACAATAGTGTGCTGGTGCAGAAGTTCATCAATAAGGTGATGGAACGCGGTAAAAAGAGCGTCGCCGAGCGTATTGTCTATGATGCGCTGGATATTGCCGCTGAGCGTACCAGGAAGCCGCAACTTGAGGTGTTTGAGATTGCGCTACGCAATGCCAGTCCCGCTATTGAGGTTAAACCCAAGCGCGTTGGTGGCGCAACCTATCAGGTGCCTGTCGAAGTCAAGAGCGATCGCCGCTATGCCCTTGCAATGCGCTGGCTCTTGACTGCTGCTCGCTCTCGTAGTGGTCGCCCGATGCACGAGCGTCTCGCCAATGAAATTGTAGACGCCTATAACAATACCGGGACGACGATTAAACGTAAGGAAGATGTACATAAGATGGCTGAGGCAAATCGTGCCTTTGCCCATTATGGACGGCTCTAAGCGCTCAACAGAAGTTCTCCTGTTTGATGCTTGCTGTGAGTCCTATAAGAGGCGATATGCTCGCCTGACCTAGGAGTAGGGAACGGTATGCCACGCCAGTTCGAACTTGATAAAGTGCGAAATATTGGGATTATTGCCCACATTGATGCGGGCAAGACCACGACAACCGAGCGCATTCTTTTCTATACCGGGCGCACCTATAAGATCGGTGAGGTTCATGAAGGAACCGCGACGATGGACTGGATGCCCCAGGAGCAAGAGCGCGGGATTACGATTACCTCTGCTGCAACTACGGCTCAGTGGACGCTCGGTGATACAGTCTATCGGATTAATATTATTGATACTCCCGGCCACGTTGATTTTACGGTCGAGGTTGAGCGCTCGCTGCGTGTCCTCGATGGTGGCGTCGTGGTCTTTGATGGGGTCGCCGGGGTTGAGCCTCAGTCTGAGACGGTCTGGCGTCAGGCTGATAAGTATAGTGTGCCCCGTGTCTGCTTTGTCAATAAGATGGATCGCACCGGCGCAAGCTTTGAGCGCTGTGTTGATATGATTGTTGACCGCCTGGCTGCGAAGCCAGCTATTGTTCAGTTGCCCATCGGCGCTGAAGATACCTTCAAAGGCGTTATCGATCTCTTCACGATGCGCGCTACTATCTATGACGACGATCTTGGCAAGGACATTAAAGAAGTTGATGTTCCCGAAAACTTGCTTGCCGCAGCCCAGAAGTCACGTGCTGATCTCGTCGAGATGATTGCTGAGACCGATGATGAGTTGACCCTGCTCTATCTTGAGGGCGAGGATTTGAGCGTTGAAGAACTGAAGCGCGGTCTTCGTAAGGCTACGATTGAAGGTCGGCTCGTTCCTGTCCTCTGTGGCGCGGCACTCAAAAATAAGGGTGTGCAGAAATTGCTTGATGCTGTCGTCGAGTATCTGCCCTCGCCCCTTGACCGCCCTGCCATCCAGGGCGTCCTTCCCGGTCATGTGCCAAGTGAAGATGATGCCGAGTTGATCATCCGCCAGGTTACCGATGAGGCACCGTTTTCTGGCCTGGTCTTCAAGATCGTTGCCGATCCCTATGTTGGGAAGTTGGCCTATTTCCGGGTCTACTCTGGCACGATCGAGAAGGGGAGCTATGTCCTCAATAGTACCCGCGGTCAGCGCGAGCGCCTTGGGCGCATCTTGCAGATGCATGCAAACCATCGCGAAGATATTGATACGGTCTATGCCGGCGATATCGCGGCAATGGTTGGCCCCAAGCAGAGTTTTACCGGCGATACCATCTGCGATCCCGATAAGCCGATTGTGCTCGAGAGTATTCGCTTCCCCGAGCCGGTTGTTGAGTTGGCGATTGAACCCAAGACGAAGGCTGACCAGGATAAGATGGCAATTGCCTTGCATCGTCTCAGTGAGGAAGATCCGACCTTCCGCGTCTATACCGATCAGGAAACCGGTCAGACGATTATTAAGGGAATGGGTGAGCTTCACCTTGAGGTGATTGTTGACCGTATGCGCCGTGAGTATAAGGTCGAAGCTAATCAGGGTAAGCCCCAGGTTTCGTATCGCGAGACGATTACTGCGGCTTCTGATATCGAGACCCGCTTTGTTCGTCAGACTGGTGGTAAAGGCCAGTTTGCCCACGTGAAGATTAAGTTTCAACCACAAGAGCCTGGGGTTGGCTTTGAGTTTGTGAACCAGATTGTCGGTGGGACTGTTCCTCGTGAGTATATTCCCGCAGTTGAACAGGGGATCAAAGAGGCAATGCAGACCGGTGTCATGGCCGGGTTCCCTGTGGTTGACCTCAAAGCAATCCTCTATGATGGTTCATTCCACGAGGTTGACTCCTCCGAAATGGCTTTTAAGATTGCTGCTTCAATGTCCCTGAAGGACGGTGTTCGTAAGGGCCGCCCTCAGTTGCTTGAGCCAATTATGAAGGTCGAAACGACAACCCCCGAGGATTTCCTTGGAACCGTGCTCGGTGATTTGAACTCGCGCCGTGGTCGGGTTGAAGGGATGGAAGCACGTGGCAATGCGCAGATTGTCAAAGCCTATGTGCCCCTCGCAACGATGTTTGGCTATACCACCGATCTTCGTTCGGCGACCCAGGGCCGTGCAACCTCTTCGATGGAGTTCGATCACTACGAAGCGTTGCCCGACTCGCTAGCGAAAGAAATTATCGAAAAGCGAAGTGCGAGTTGAGTACGCATGTCTGAGTTGCATCTGCTGGCACCGCCACCCTGGCGGGAATATGCCCTCCTTGATACAGGTGGTGGTGCCAGGCTCGAACGTTTTGGTTCGTATACCCTAGTACGGCCCGATACCCAGGCGATCTGGCCGGTAACTTTGACGGAACAAGAGTGGTTGCGCGCTGATGCAACCTTTGCTAAAGCTCGCGGCGGCGATGATAACCCTGGTCACTGGGTTGCGCGCCGCCAGTTGCCTGAACAGTGGCCGTTGCACTATGACAATTTAGCGTTCTGGGTTCGCCCAACCCCGTTTCGCCATACCGGGATCTTCCCCGAGCATAGCGCTCATTGGCCCTGGCTCGCAGATGTGCTCGCCAGATGCCCTCGACCGTCGGTGCTTGTGCTCTTTGGTTATACCGGCTTGACGAGTATCTATGCCGCTGCTCACGGCGCCGCAGTGACCCACGTCGATGCGTCCAAGCCAGCTGTGCGGTGGGCTCAGGATAATCAACGCCTTTCTGGCCTCGAAGCAGCGCCAATTCGCTGGCTCGTTGATGATGTTGGTAAGTTTGTTGCACGCGAGATTCGTCGTGGACACCACTATGACTTGATTGTGATGGATCCTCCTGTCTTTGGCCGTGGCCCCAAAGGGGAGATCTGGCGCCTGAATGAGCATTTGCCTGAACTTGTTACGCAGTGTGTGCAGCTTTTGAGTGACCAACCCCTTGGGTTGTTGCTTAATGCTTATGCGACGAATGTGTCCGCGTTGACCTTGTACAATTTGGTGACGGCAGCTTTCAGTCGGCGTTCAGGTTCGACAAGCGCGGGGGAGTTGACTCTCCGTGAAGAACGCTCCGGGCGCTTGCTGCCCACTGCCCTCTATGCCTGCTGGTCGGATGTGCTCCATCCCCATCAGTTGCAGTCTGGCCTGTTGTAGTGGTCTGTCGGAAAAGGGTTTGTTCTTCACATCCTCGGGTGGGTGTGATTGGCTGATAAAGTGAGGGGTTTGGCCCCCTCTGGTCGAGATAAAGTGAAATAGCGTTGGGTGGTGACCAGCACTACCTCAAAACCTTGTGGAGTATCAAGCTTATGGCGAAGCAGAAATTCGAGCGGACGAAGCCGCACGTAAACATCGGCACGATTG
>NZ_SIJK02000044.1:0-2151 GCF_004762035.2 Candidatus Chloroploca mongolica
GGGGTGACAGGGAGAGCACGGCAGGGTACCAACGCCAGCCATGTCATTCCGAACGCAGTGAGGAATCTTCGCTGCGGCGCATGGAAGACCCCTCGCTCCGCTCGGGGTGACAAGGAGGGCGCTCAGGGTGACAGGGCGGGCGCTCGGCGTGACAAGGCGGGCGCGGCGGGGTGACAGGGAGAGCACGGCGGGGTGACAGGGAGAGAACGGCGGGGTGACAGGGAGAGCACGGCGGGGGCCAACGCCAGCCATGTCATTCCGAACGCAGTGAGGAATCTTCGCTGCAGCGCATGGAAGACCCCTCGCTGCGCTCCGGGTGACAAGGAGGGCGCTCGGCGTGACAAGGCGGGCGCGGCGGGGTGACAGGGAGAGCGCGGCGGGGTGCCAGGGAGAGCACGGCGGGGGCCAACGCCAGCCATGTCATTCCGAACGCCGTGAGGAATCTTCGCTGCAGCGCATGGAAGACCCCTCGCTCCGCTCGGGGTGACAAGGAGGGCGCTCGGGGTGACAGGGCGGGCGCGGCGGGGTGACAGGGAGGATCCCTTGGATGGTCATGACCCGCACGTCATATGAAAAACCTAACCCCAAGAGACCCACCCCCCACGCGGGTGCTTCGGCCCTCATGGTATACCATGTATTTTTAGGCTGCCTGCCCCCTCTGTGAGAAAGAACTTTCTTTGCTAAGGAGTATCCGTTATGCTTCACCCTACACGTTTGCTGTGTGGCCTGTTCATCATGCTGCTCTTGTTCCTAGCCCCCGCACCAATGGCGCTGTTCGCTGACGATGGCGATGATGATGATGACGATCGCATGGGTGAGTATCTCCCTGGTGAAGTGGTACTCAAACTGTTTGACGAGGCTGCTTTGCCCGACGTCGCCCGCCAGTATGGTTTGCAGGAAGCCTTCATTAGCCGTTTTGGGACGCGCCCGATCTTTCGCATGGCGATCACTGACGGACAAGATCCGCGAGAGAAAGTCGAGCAATTACGCAGCGATCCACGGATCGAGTTTGCCGAGCCCAATTATCTGGCGCAAACCCCCGAGGGGCGCCGCGGGCGCAGCGGCTGGGTCATCGGTGGCGATGCCGGAACCTTTGCAACGCAGTGGGCTCCGGCGGCACTTGGGTTCACTGCCGCCCACGCACGCAACCGTGGGGCGGGCGTGACGATAGCGGTGCTTGATACTGGGGTTGACCCGGATCACCCGGCCCTGGCTGGGCGCTTGTTGCCGGGCTTTGACTTTGTTGATGCCGACGACGACCCGAGGGAAGAGGGATCCTATGGGGTTGACTTCGGCTTTGGGCACGGGACACATGTCGCTGGTCTGGTGGCACTGGCTGCACCTGAGGCAAAGATCTTGCCGGTACGCGTGCTCGATCCTGAGGGTGTCGGCAATATCTGGGTGCTGGCCGAGGGCTTGCGCTACGCGCTTGATCCTGACGGCAACCCGGCCACTAATGATGGGGCCACTGTGATTAACTTGAGCCTGGGGACACTCCGCCGCACCGATTTGCTTGAAGAGATCATTGCGCTTGCGACGTGTGACGATGACGACGATGACGACGACGACGATGACGACGACGACGATGACGACGATGATGATGATGATGATGACGACGACCGGTGCAGCGTCACTGGCGGGGCAATCGTCGTCGCGGCGGCGGGCAACGGCGGCGACAGTGTGCCGCAGTACCCGGCTGCCGAGGGCGTGCGTGGATTGCTGGCCGTGGCCGCGATGAACCAGGCTGGTCATCTGGCAACCTTCTCAACCCGTGGGCCGTGGGTCGCCATCAGCGCACCAGGTGAACAGATCATCAGCACCGTGCCAGGGAACAACTACGCCACCTGGAGCGGCACCTCGATGGCTGCCCCACTTGTCGCCGGCACCGCTGCGCTGATACGTGCCCAGCAACCCACCCTCACCCCTGACGCGATCGCCAATCAACTGATCAGCACCGCCCAGCCACTCTGCTCGGCGGGGCCGGCTCGGCTTGATGCGGCACGCGCCCTTGGCGCGCCAACAGCAACAGAGTTCACCTGTCGCGCCTACGTCCCGCTTGCCCAGAAGCGCTGATGAGCGCACCTACACAAACAACGTTGCGCCTTTGCGCCTTTGCGTCAAAAAACCCGCCTGATGTGCAAGGTAGCGGCA
>NZ_SIJK02000044.1:2251-12349 GCF_004762035.2 Candidatus Chloroploca mongolica
ATGAACGCACCTACACGAAAAGCTTTGCGCCTTTGCGCCTTTGCGTCAAAAAACCCGCCTGATGTGCAAGGTAGCGGCACGCGCCCTTGGCGCACCAACGGCAACGGCGTTCACCTGTCGCATCTACTTCCCGCTTGCCCAAAAGCGCTGATGAACGCACCTACACGAAAAGCTTTGCGCCTTTGCGCCTTTGCGTCAAAAAACCGCCCCAGCGGGAGCACTCACATCAACGGGATGGTTGCATATCCGTCGGGCACAAAGAGGCTGCCTTCGGTGGTGCCCTGCGGCGTAATCTGTTGCAAGTGACGCCCAAGTTCAGCCGGGGTCATTGTGCCAGCCAGGGTTGCCTGGAAAGCGTCGGTCACCCGGGCGACTTCTTCCCCACGCTCATGCACAAATTCGAGCCGGAAGTGACGCAGGCCCGCCGTCCGCCACGCGGCGAGATGTCGACTCGCTTCCTGCGCTTCGGCGTTGAAGACGGTGTTGCGGCACCCGACATCGGCCATCACCGGGTGCGCCCGTCCTTGCTGGTCGCGCAACGCGATACGGTGCTTTTCGCACGGGTGCCCGCAGTCTTTGTAGCTGGTGCCGTTCGAGAGGAAGCGACAGAAGACGCAGTGCTCGGTGTGAAAGATCGGGAGGTGCTGGTAGGCAACAATTTCGAGGAGATCGGGATCAAGTTCAGCTGCGAGCTTCGCGATCTGATCGGCATTCAGATCGTAAGTCGGAGTGAGTCGCGCCAACCCGAGTTCGAGCATCGTCTGCGCCGTGAGCATGTTGGCGGCGTTGAGGCTAAAGTCGCCAACAAGGCGCGGGATGGCGGCCTCACGCAGGGCGTGCAACAAGCCCGTGGAACGCACGAGAATCGTGCAGTCGAGTTTGCGGAGGAAGTGAACAATGCGCTGTTCGTCGGGTTTGAGCACCCGCGGGCTCGCGACCCGCGCTTCGATGCCAGCCGCCTGGACTTGCTCAACCGCCGGTCGCAAGCCGTAGAGGTCAAGGTAGTCGAGCGTGATGCTCGCCGGACGGGCGGCCAACGCGGCTTCGAGTTGCTCTGGTGTGCGGACAAGCAGGTGCAACGTCGGCGGCGCAACCTCCGCCTCCGACACAGGACGGGAAGGTGTCATCTGTGCCAGCACCGCCGCCGGATCGCCACCACGAATCGGCGCGGGTTGCCCCTGGAGTTCGGCCAGCAGATCAGTCGCTTCACGGCGCAGCTGATTGAGCAACGAATTGGCCACAAACGGGTTGCCTTCAGCCACATAGTTCAGCGCCGCCAGATAGTAGGGCGTTGTCCCGAGGCGGCCAAGTTGTTCGTGCAACAACGCTTCGGTCAAGCCGCGTCGCTCAGCGGCCGCAAGCGGCTCAGGTGAACGCACCGTCACCCGCAACGCGGGAAGCTCGCCATGCTGCCAGGTCAGCACAAGCGGTTCGCCAACCTGCGCCACCGCGTGAACCACCACGGGCTGACGGCGCACCGGACTGGCCGGCTGGGTCAACGGACGTACCGCACGCTCAAGGTCGGGATCAAGGGTACGCCAGATCAGATCGCCCGGTCGAATACGGTGCAGATCAACCGCATCATAGCCAAATTCCAATTCCACCAGACCATGCAGCGCCGGATAGACATGATAGACACGCCCGCCCTCTTCGGGCTCTTCAGGGCTGCGCCAAGCGGCGGCATCAAAGACAATGCCATCACCAGGTTTGAGCGGCGAGGCCGCTGCCGCCGGGTCAAGTTCAGCCAGAATGCTCTCCGTCAATACCTTGGCGACACGAGCCACGAGCACGCCACGGTGACGGGGCGCACGTCCACGCACGACCGCCTGATGGTCAGTACCGGTGAGAAAATAGGGTCCCATCCCCCGCGAATAGACCTGGGTCAACTGCAAGTCTTCATACGGCGTGATCGAGAGGGGCAGACCTGCCCAGGCTTCATCAACCGCCTTGCGATACGCCGCCGTGGTCAGCGCCACATAGGCCGCGTCTTTGTAGCGTCCCTCGATCTTCAGCGCCGACACACCCAGTTGCACAATCGCAGGCATCTCGTGCAACGCATAGAGATCGCCGGGCGACAAGAGATAGCGGGCCTCGCCGAGTGGCCGCGGCGCGCCATCAACCAGCAGATCGTAGGGCAAGCGACAGGCCTGCGCACACTGACCACGATTCGCGCTCCGCCCACCCCACGCCTCCGAAGAGAAACACTGCCCCGAATACGAGACACAGAGCGCCCCATGCACAAACATCTCGAGTTCAAGCGTCGTCGCCGCCCGAATCGCCGCAATCTCCTTGAGCGACAACTCACGCGCCAGCACCACGCGACTCACCCCAAACTGACGGGCAAGCTCAACCCCCTCAGCCGACGTAATGCTCATCTGGGTCGAGCCATGCACCTCAATCTCGGGCACCAGTTGCTGCAACAGGCGGGCAATGCCCACATCCTGCACAATGAAGGCATCGGCACCCGCCTCGGCAATCGCCAGGGCCACCCGCGCCGCCTGCAACAACTCGTGGTCAAACATCAGCGTATTAAAAGTCACATAACCCTTGACGCGACGCTGATGCAACGTACGCATGACCTCGGGCAGTTCCTCTAGCGTAAAACCGACTTTGGCACGGGCACTAAAATGCTTGAGCCCAAAATAGACCGCATCAGCCCCTGCCTCAATTGCAGCATGCAACTGTGGCCAGTAGCCAGCGGGACTCATCACTTCTGGTTTCATCATCGCCTTTATCAAGATACAAGCCCCGAGGCAGAGGGTGTCGAAGGGGGCATTGGCAGATCGGGGCCAGTATAGAAGAGGCGACCCTCGCGCCAGTCAGCCAGATCGACCGCCGTCAGCCACGCCGCTACCGTCTGAGCTCGGCGATACGCCGTGCTATCGGCAAGCGGGGCAAGCCCCTGGAGCACCTGAGCCACCGCGGTGCGCTCGAGGCCAGCGGGGGCCATGCGCATCGCAACAATCACTGCCCGCATCGGATCGCGTTGAAGCAAAAGACGACGCAAATAGGTACGCTGTTCCGCACGATTGCTGCGCGCAAAACTCCGCCCAAGGATCGTCAACTGCGGATCATCGCCTGGTTCACCCTCAGCCACCAGCCCGAGGATCCGGGCCGCCTGAGTATAATAATGGCCCTGGCGCAGCACCTTCATGCCAATATACTCAGCAATCGCCTCAGTCGTCAACCGACCGCGATCAATCGCCTCGGGCACGCGGGCCACATCCCAGATCTGATCAGCCTGTGGAATATCAGCCGTATCAAGGAGCATCGCCCCTATCTCCACTCTTTACACAGCGCATCATATAGCGCTAAACAAGTGCATGATAACACAAGCAGCGGTGAGCAGCAAAAGTGGTTGTATCTGCTTCGCTCGTCAACCAGTTGGCGGATAGGACAATTGCCTCCTTAAATAAACTACCAGCATAAGAAGTGTCACAACTTTGTCATGTTCAGCGCAACAATACCTGCTAAGATAAGGAAAGAAAGCCTGCCATCTCCCCGTCGCCAGGGAAGTCACAGCTATGCGTTTCAATCCCAGCATCCAACAAAAAATTCTCGCCCTGCTTTTGAGCCTGGCCCTGCCCCCCCTAGCTCTGGTTGGCTGGCTCGGACTGGCCGGGCTGACACGCGCACGCGATACTGCCATGCAAGAGGGGATCAGTGCGCTGCAAACCCAGGCTGAACAGACCCTTGCCGACCGTGCAAGCGACAAGGCCCGCCTCTATGATCAGGCCCTTGCGGCCATTGAACAGCAAGTCGAGAGCGTCGCAACCTATGCGCTCGCTGCGTACGGACGCGAACCATTGACGCTCACCTCTGATCGTGTCTGGGTCGCCCCGGCTCCTTCGGCTGATCAATTGCAACGCTATCCGGCTGAAGTGGCCTATGCCCAGCACATCATTCCGATGCTACGTTCGACGGTTGCCGCTAATCCGCTGGTCAGCATTGGCTATATCGCCTTCGAGCAGGGCGGCGTCATGGCCTTTGATGATGAGACCGTTGTAGATGCGCTGCTCGCCATTCAGCCCTTTGATCCGCGCACCCGCCCCTGGTATCTCGCCGCCCGTGCGAGCAATGGGCCAGTCTGGACCGATACCTATGTTGATGCGAATACAGGTCTGCTGGCAACGACCTGCGCGATGCCCCTGATGACACCCGAGGGCACCTTTCTCGGCGTCGTGGCTTTCGATCTGTTGCTCCGCACCATTCAACAGGATCTGCTTACGGTTGACATTGGCGAGCAAGGCTATGCGCTGCTGGTCAATGAACGCGGTGAGGTCATTGTGCGCCCCGATATGGAGGTGCGCGATGAGCAGTGGAATGAGCCGTTTCAGACCGAGAACTTGCTCGATTCACCTAGTCCTGAGTTGCGCGAACTGGTGGCCGCGATGAATGGGCGCGAGCACGGCATCGCTCGGATTGAAGACAAGAATGAGCCCGCGTATATTGCCTATGCGCCGATCCCAACCGCAGGCTGGAGTGTTGCGCTCATTATTCCCGCCGATCAGGTTATCGCACCAGCCGTGCGTACCGGCACACGGATCGGCGAACGCCAGGAAGAACTGCAACGCCAACTCGTGATTCTGCTGATCTCCCTTGGGGCCGTCATCAGCCTGGTCGGGCTCTTTCTCTCGCACTCCTTCACCCGGCGCATCAGCAGCGTCCGCCAGGGGGTCCAGGCAATCAGTCAAGGCAATTTGCAGCAGCGATTACCACCAGCTGGAACTGATGAGATTGGGCAACTGGCCGAGACGTTCAATCATATGGCCGATGTGCTCGAAGAGAAGGTCCAGGAGTTAGAGAGCAATGCCGAACAACTCGCGAGGCTGAATAGTGTCTCTCAAGAACTCAAGGGCATTCTTGATCTGCCCCACCTGCTAAAGGCGATTCCGCACGCGATCTGTACGCAATTCGCTTTTGATCGCGCCGTCATCTATCTGGTCGAAGATGATTACCTGCGTGTCGTTGAGGCTTCGTTTGGCCCGGGCGGGCGCGAACAGGCCCGCCATTTTATCGAGGTCGCGAATAGTCAGCCGCTCGCCCTCGATGGAGCCACGGTTGAGGCCGATGTGATCCGTAGTGGTAAAGCGATCATTGTGGATAATCCCTGGTCGCATCCCGGGGTCGAACCACGCAAGCAGGCCGCCTCGGCCAGCCATGCGTATGTCCAAGTCCCTATCTTTGGCCGTGAAGGACGCCCGCTCGGGTTGCTGTCTGCCGATTGTCACCTGAGTCGACGTACGATCGGGGTCGAAGATGCCAGCCGTTTGTTGATGTTCGCCGGTATGGTTGGCTTGACCATCGAGAATGTGCAGCTCTATCAGGATCTCGAACGTCAGGTAACCCAACGGACTGAGGAACTTCTGGTCGCCCTTGAACTCGCCCATCAGGCCGATCGCCGCAAGAGTGATTTCCTCGCGGGCCTTTCCCACGAACTGCGCACCCCGCTCAATGCGATCATCGGCTTTAGTACGATTATGCTCGATGGCCTTGATGGTTCGTTGACCCCTTCGCAGCGTGAAGATCTGACCAGTATTAATCGCAATGGGCGCTTTCTCCTCTATCTTATTACCGAATTGCTCGATCTCGCCCGCATCGAGGCCGGACATCTGAAACTCGAACGGACGCATGTTGACCTTGCGAGCATCGTTGGTGAGGTCGTTGATACGGTCCAGGGCATCCTTCAGGGCAAGCCCTTGAGTCTGAACGTGACCCTGCCCTCCGATCTCCCCCTTGTTGACGCCGATGCCGATCGCGTACGCCAGATCCTGCTGAACCTGCTTTCAAATGCGGTAAAGTTCTCCCACAAGGGTTTAGTTACTGTCAGTGCCTATTGCCTCGATGAACTGAATGAAGACGCCCAGATTGAACCAATGGTCGCTGTACGGGTGACCGATACGGGCATCGGTATTCCCAAGGAACGCCTGAATGATATTTTTCAAGAGTTTGTGCAGATCCACGGTGGTCAATCACGGCTGAGTGGCACTGGCCTCGGGTTGACGATTACCCGACGCCTCGTCGAGGCCCATCACGGGCGAATCTGGGTGGAGAGTGTCCCAGGTTTTGGTAGTACCTTTAGCTTTACCCTGCCGGTTGCCCAGGCGCACCATCATACGCTCAGGCTACCTGATGAGACCGTGTCTGCATCAGGCGTGCCGCACCAGACGACCCAAGTTACGTACCCGGAAGAGTTTCTTTTTCCCTTCAGTCTCTTGGACGATCCGATCCAATCCGACCCATCACACATAAACACCCTCAATCAGCCACCGTCAGGGGAAAGGTAAGGGCAAGCAATGAATGACGCATTGCCAGGTATTTTATATATCGAAGATAATCTGGATAATCAACGGCTCGTGCAGCGGATTCTGGGCAATCAGGGCTATCATGTCGTTGTGGCGAATGACGGCCCCTCGGGGCTTGCCCTGGCCCGCGAGATGATGCCCGTGATTATCCTTGTTGACCTCGGCATCCCCGGGCTCGATGGCTACGAGACGACGACCCGCCTCCGTAGTCTGATCCACCTCCATAATGTCCCGATTGTCGCCCTCACCGCCGATGGTAGCCCCGGTGCCCGCGAACGGGCGCTCGTCGCTGGCTGCGATGGCTATCTCGTCAAGCCGATTGATCCCCGTCGCTTGCCTATGGTGGTCTCGGAGTTTATCGCCGGTCACCGCGAACGGGTGAGCGCCCCCGCCGAAGAGGCCGACTTGCTCCGTGCCTATAGCCAGAAACTCGTCGAACGCCTCGAACAACGGGTGCTTGAACTCAGTGCCGCGAATGCTGAACTTGGTGAGCTCGATCGCCTCAAGAGCCAGTTCCTCTCGACCCTCTCGCACGAACTGCGGACGCCGATGACATCGTTGATGGGCTATCTCGAACTCTTTGAACAGGGTATGCTTGGCCCACTTACGAAAGACCAGCAAGAAGGCCTTGTCGTGATGCGCCGCAGCAGCGAGACGTTGACCCAGCAACTCAATAATCTGTTGTATTTCCAGGAGTTGCGCGGGCGGACGATGGAACCCCAGATGCTCGATCCCATCGCGACGCTGAAGCCGACCTTTGAGTCGTTTCAAGAACGTGCGCGTGGTGAGGGTGTGTTGATGGATGTCGTGACCTGCCAGGCAGCCCCCATCCTCGCCGATGCCAAGTCTCTTACCCAGATGACCCAGGCGCTGCTCGATAATGCGGTGAAATATACGCCTCGGGGCGGGCGCATTCGCCTGCTCTTTCACGACGAGCCGTCACGCTTTATTCTGCGCTGCGAAGATAATGGCCCCGGGATTGGCAAAGAACACCTCGAAAAGATCTTTCTGCCGTTTTATCGGGTTGAGCTACCCAATACGACCGTCAAGCCCGGTGCGGGTCTCGGCCTTGCCATTGCCCGTCATATCGCCGAGGCCCACGGGGCACAGTTGACCGTGCGGAGTCAGGTGCGCATCGGGACGGTCTTTACGGTTGTGTTTCCTCGCTAGAGGCAGCATACAGCCGTTGATAGACGCCCCAAAAGGCGTAGACGGCCCGCACGTAGCCCTTTGTTTCAGGATAGTCGATCGTTTCCGTAAAGAGATCGGGGTCGCTCACCTGCGCTCCGCCGGCCCACCGTTGCGCGTTGCCCAGGCCCCCGTTGTACGAGGCGAGTGCGCCATGGACGCTCCCTTGCATGTCGCGCAGGCGCTGCCCGAGGTAGAAGGTGCCAAACCTGATGCTCACCGCCGGTTGGTAGAGATCGTCAAGCACAAAGTCGGTGACCCCCAGATTCTGCGCGATGCCCTGGCCCGTCGTCGGCATCACTTGCCCAAGCCCCCGCGCCCCCACCCACGAGGTCGCCCCAGGGTTGAAGAGGCTCTCTTGGCGCACCAGGGCCAGAAAGAGGCGCGGATCAATGCCGTGTGCCGTTGCTTCCTGGTCAATCAGGGTGGCATATGGCGCTGGAAAACGGAGCCGCTGCAGGGCGAGGGGTTCCCCAGGCGGATTCTCCACTGAGGCTTCGTTCAACGTACGCTCGGCCTGCCGTTTGAGTTGCTCGGCAGCAAGCAGGGCCGGGTAAGGTGCGGCTGATTCGTGTGCCGCCCGACCAAGTTCCATCAGCATCAAGGGAGTCGTCGCACGGTTGATCGCCTGACGCCATTCGGCCATCGCCTCGACCTGTAAGCCAACCTCTTCCAACACCAATGTGCGGGATACTGTGGTCGCGAGGGGCACAACAGGCTCGTCAGCCACCTCGTCAGCCGGGGTGAGCAGGGCGACCCAGGCGGCGAGTTCGGCCCACGCTTCATCGGTGATCGGGGCCGTCAACGCCAGTGAGCCCTGAGGGAAATCGCCCAGTTCTTCTGCCGCCCGCACGCCCTCATAGCTATCAGGCGCGGCCTCACGCGCTACCGCAAAGCGCACCCGGGCATCCGCTTCGTCACCAAGCGCCCGCGCCGCCCGCCCCGCCCAGAAGGCACCACGCGCCTTGAAGAGGCCGTCGTTGCCCTCGGCAAGAAGCCCCCAGACGTGACGGGCTTCGTCGTACTGACCTGCACGGAACAGTTCGAGCCCAAGGGTATGCAACACAATGCGGCCTTCGTCGCTCGCCGGGTAGCGCTGGCCCAGTTCGCGACGGGTCTGCAAGGCACCGTCGCTATCGCCAAGGCGGTCGCGCAACTGGGCGGCCCGGTCGAGCGCGACCGGCGCACGCGGGTCATCAGGATACCCTGCCGCAAACTCGGTGTAGCCCGCAATGGCCTGCTCGGTCTCACCACTCTGCCCAATCGTCTGCACCAGATCGAGGCGTGCCTGGCGACCTTCATTGAGATCCGGTGCAAGCGCGGCGGCGTCGGCGAGTCCGGCGATCGCCCCGGCAAAGTCGCCTTGCGCACGCAGCGCTAGCCCGCGCATCCGCCGAAGCTCAATGGCGGCTGCGGCATCTGGGGCTATCGGGATAGCCTGATCAAACAGGGCAACCGCGTCGGCCCAGCGCTCAAGGGTGAAATAGATCGCTCCGGCAGCCGCTGGATCAAGCGCCGGATCGCCCGCTGCCCGCAACTGGTCAACCGCCGCCCCGGCCTGCGCGGTCGCGGGGCTGCGTTCGATCACCTCGAGCAACCAGCGCCGCGCCTGCTCAGGCTGTCCCTGGCTCGCAGCGAGCGCAGCAGCTTCACTCAAAATGCGCGCACGGTAGGCCGGCTGTTCCGCGAGCTCCAGCACCTCTTCATAGAGAGCCAGCGCCTCGGTATTGCGCCCATTCGCCACAAGCAACGCAATGGCCTTCTCGAACGCACCGGCTCGTTCACCAGAGACAATCGTTGTGCGCGCCGCGTACAACCACGAGGCAATCGCCGCCTCATCCAGGCCAAGCGCCCGCTCCTGAGCCGCCTGGCGTAACGCGGCATACGGTTCGATCGGCGTCGCCAATTCACGATACGACTGGTAGGCCGTAATCGCCGCCTCGTGCGCCCCGGCCGCCTCGTGCGCCCGTGCCAGCCAGAAAAGGGCTGGCGCACGCAAAGGATCTTCCTCAGGGGCCGTCGCCAGAAAGGTAGCAAACAACTCGGCTGCCGAGGTCCAGCGTCCCCGCTGCGCATAGCTCTCGGCAAGATAAAACTGCGCCGTCGGCACCTCATCGGCAGCAGGATAATACTGCAACAACTGGCTAAACTCGGTTGCCCCGTGATCTCCCTGCGCCCGTGCCGCCAGCCCAAGTGCCAGCAACTCATCCGCAGGAGGCACCGAAAAACCTTCGTGAACCGGAATCGAGGGCGCTCGCTCGGGGGCAACGAGGCCATCAACGCTCCGCGCAACAGCGGTCTGATCAGGGGGCGGCGCGTCCACCACCTCACAACCAGCCAGGATTATTAGGAGCAGCAAGCAAAGTGTCCATAGATACCGCATGCCAGCATCTTACCACACCGAGCCACGCACACGGGGATATCACCAATGGGGTGGCCGTCAACGGCTTCGGCTCCTGGGCAGCAAAGGCGACCTGCGTGGCCTGAGCGATCCTACGGCGTGCACCGGAGGTGATTGCGGCCATGGGACGAATCCCATGCCCACAGCAGGGGCGCAGCAGCGATGGTGACCACGTTGTGACCGACAGATGCGCAGGGGCTGCTG
>NZ_SIJK02000044.1:12449-41228 GCF_004762035.2 Candidatus Chloroploca mongolica
GCACACCGGCTCCTGCCATTGCTGCTGCGCCCTACCGTGGAGACACCACCCGCCCCCACGACAGTGATTGCGACCATGGGACGAATCCCATGCCCACGGGAGGGCGCAGCAGCGATGGTGACCACGTTGTGACCGACAGATGCGCAGGGGCTGCTGCGCCCCTACGGGTTGGTCACGGAATCGCCGATAATGGCCGCGACGACACCCATCCCCGCACCGTGGCCGATGCCCCGTCCACGGCTGTAGGGGCGCAGCAGCCCATGGCCCGCCCGTTGCACACCGGCTCCTGCCATTGCTGCTGCGCCCTACCGTGGAGACACCACCCGCCCACGCCGTGCTGATCGCCCCCGGCAGCTATGCCCACGCGCCGCAGATCAGCGTGCCGATCATCGCCGCCGATGCGGGCGCGCTTGCCAAGGTGCTGCGAGCATCCGTGGTGCGGTGGCTATCCGTCGGAGCATAGAGCTACGCTGAAAATGGGGGAACCAAGTTCCCCCACGCCCCCGTTTTCCTTCGTGGTGGTGCGTCGGCAGACGCATCGTGTGTATAATAGCTGTTGTGAAGCGAGAACCCCGCGCGTTGCGCGCCCTTGCCCGTCAAGCCTTGCTGGTTGCAACGGTCGAGCGGGAATCAAGGCAACGAGCGCACGAACAGCAGCAGCATGCTGCAGGGAGAGCGTACCATGACGGTGAGCGAGCAAATTCAACAGCACCTTCAGAAATTACCCCCCTCGGTTCAGGCAGAAGTGCTTGACTTTGTCGAATATCTCCTGGCCAAGGCAAGTGTTCGGGAAGAACGCGCGTGGTCAGATGGGTCACTCGCCTTGGCGATGCATGGCATGGAAGATGAAGCCACGCCACACTACACCACGGCTGACGTGAAAAGGAGAACCCCGTCATGAGCAATCCCTCTGACCAGTTTACGATCACCGTCTCGCGGAATGAATTAGAAGCACTGCTGCGCCGGATCGTGCGCGAAGAGCTGAACCGTCTGATCGAAGCGCAGCGGCCATCGCTGCTCGACTCCTGGAGTCACGAAGGCCCAGATGAACCGGACGGCGATGCTGCGCTGCTGGCAGAAGTGCTAGCCCAGATTGAACGTGAAGCGGCCACACCGATACCGCGCATCGACTGGGCAGCGGCCAAAGCAGAGTTGACGCGCGCGGAGGCTGCCGGTGAGTTACCAGATTGAACTGCACCGTGAGGCGCTGGCTGAACTCAAGGCGCTGCCGGCCTATGTCCGCGCACAGGCGATCGAATTGATCGACCTGCTGGCCGCTACGCCGCGCCATCCCCGTGCGAAAGAGCTACGTGACAAACCAGGCATCTATCGCATCTGGCTGGCTGGACGCTGGCGCATAGCCTACGAAATAAATGATGAACAGCAAACAATTATCGTCAGGCGGATCCGGCGCAAAAGTGAAATTGACTATGAGAGCCTGTAGCCAGGCTTCGAAGGAGCTGGCAATGCCCCGCCCCACCGCTCACGCCCTGCTGATCGCCCCCGGCACCTATGCCCACGCGCCGCAGCTCAATGTGCCGATCAACGCTGCCGATGCAAACGCCGTGGTTGCGGTGCTCCGCGACCCGCAGTGCGTCTGCGCCTGAACCGCATGCTGGCGAAGCTGGGCACTTTCGGCGAGGCCTGCGCACCACCCCAGGGCGATTGCAAAGATACTGCTGGCAAACCTCGACTCAGCGCCGCGCTACGCTTTTTGGCTCGTCGGATGTCGAAAAATCGCGTTGCGTACGTCCTCAGCCAGCGGGCGAAGCCGCCACAGCCAACCTCCGCAAAAATGCGCGTTCGCCCTGTAGCGGGATACTGGCTCTGTGAGAGCAAGGCGCTCATGGGGAGTTTGCCAGCAGTATCTTGCAAAGTCCCAGTAGGGTTCGATAGTGTCCGCAGATTACGCAGATTACGCAGATGCGGAAGCCCTAATCTGCGTAATCTGCGTAATCTGCGGACGATCAGGAGGATTTTGCAATCGCCCTGACGGGCGGCAAATCTAGTTGACATTTAACATTCGCATGCTATACTAAATCTTAGTATAGTACAGATCTCATCATCGCTGTCAAGCTTTGAGTGAGTTCTACACTGAGATTGAGATAATGTATTCGCGCTTCCCTGCTCTTGGAGCATCCCCGCAGGCCGCTCGCAAGGTGCATCGTAGCCCGGCGTAGCGCCGCAACGCATTGGGCAGCGCGTTGCCATTGCAGCCAGAGGCCGACTATGCTCGCTCCGCGCATTTCCTCCTCCGCCAACCCCCGGCAGCGCGATGCCATTACCTCCACCGATGGCCCCCTGCTCATCATCGCTGGCCCCGGCTCCGGCAAGACCTTTACCCTCGTTGAGCGCGTGGTCTACCTGATCACCGAGAAGGGCGTGACCCCCGAGCAGCTCATGGTCGTGACCTTCACCGATAAGGCCGCCCAGGAGCTGACTACCCGCATCGCGAACCGCCTTGTCGAGATCGGCGTGCGCTTCAACCTCAACGAGATGTACCTCGGCACGTTCCACTCCATCTGTCTGCGCTGGCTCCAGGACCACCGTGAGTTCACGCGCCTCAAGCGCAACTTCACGATGATGGACCAGTTCGACCAGCAGTACTTCCTCTACCAGCACCTCCGCGACTATGACGCGATCCCCGGCGTCGAGCTGCTGCTCGGCGACCCGCAGAAGACGAGCGCCTGGCGGCGTACGGAGGATCTGCTGCGCTGGGTCAATACGGTCAGTGAGGAGGCCCTGGAGCCCGAGGCACTCATCGCCGCGCCTGACCCGGCCATCAGCGCCCTCGGCCGCTGTGCCGCCCTCTACCGCCAGCAGCTCGATGAGGCCAATGCGCTCGACTTCTCGGCCATCCAGCACGAGGCGCTGCGGCTGCTGCGGGCCTACCCGGCGATCCGCGACGCCCTGCGCCAACGCATCGCCTATCTGATGGTGGACGAGTACCAGGATACCAATACTATTCAGGAGTTTATCCTGATGGAGTTGGCCCAGGGCGAGGCGCCGAACCTCTGCGTGGTGGGCGACGACGACCAGGGCCTCTACCGCTTCCGCGGCGCCACCATCCGCAATATCCTCCAGTTCAAAGAGAAGTTCGCCCCCGGTGTCTGCAAGCAGGTCTTTCTTGAGACGAACTACCGCTCGCATCCCGCGATCATCGACTTCTCCAACGGCTGGATGGCTGGCCAGGACTGGGAGCACGACGGCCAGACCTTTCGCTACCCCAAGACGATTGTTCCGCGTGACGACGCCTTCCCTGAGGGCCCCGTGGTGCTCAAGCTCGCCGCAAAGACGGCAGATGCCTGGCATACAGAGGTGCTGGACTTGCTGCACGGCCTGCGCGACGCCGGCACGCTCACCGACTGGAATCAGGTGGCATTCCTCTTCCGCTCGGTGAAGCACGAGCAGGTACGTGGGCTGGCTACCTTCCTGGAGGCCCAGGGCATCCCGGTCTATTCGCCCCGCGCCAATCAGTTCTTCGACCGCGAGGAGATCCGGCTGATCATCGGCGCGCTCATGTTTCTCTTCCGTCAGCTGCCTGAGGTGCGCAAGTGGAAGCCCGACGCCCACCTCGACATCTGGGGCTACTACGATGAGCAGTGCTTTCGTCCTTTCGCCGAGCAACTGCGCCGGCCCGAGAATGCCGACCTGCTGAAGTGGGCACAGCGCAAGGCCCGTGACCACATGGCGCTCACCCAGAATGCCGACTACGCCTTCGCCGGGCTGTTCTATGAGCTGCTGCGCTTCCCGCTCTTCAGCCGCTACCTCGACGAGACGCTGCTCCAAAACGGCCTGCTCGACAGCCGGCCGATGCGCAACCTGGGCCTCTTCTCGCAGATGCTCAACAAGTTCGAGTACCTGCACCACATTAGCGTGCTCACGCCGGACTATCTTGAGAAGAACCTGCGCGATCTGTTCAACCAGTTCCTGCGCTTCCTCCACGACGGCGGCATCAACGAGTACGAGGACGAGGCGGAGTACGCGCCGAGCGGCCATGTGTCGTTCCTGACCATCCACCAGGCCAAGGGTCTGGAGTTCCCGGTGGTGGTGGTCGGCTCGCTGGGCGCCGTGCCGCGCAAGCAGTACAGCGCGGTCGATGTGGCCCTGGAGGGCTACCTGGCCCGCCCGCCCTACGAGCCTCTGGCGCAGACGAAGTTCTACGACTTCCGCCGGCTCTACTATACGGCCTTCTCGCGGGCGCAGAACCTGCTGCTGCTGACCGCCCTGGAGGTGAGTGGCCAGGGGCGCACGCCCTCGAAATACTTTGCTGACTACTACACGCCACTCCCCTCGTGGCGTGCGGGCCAGGTGAAGCTGGCCGCCGTGCCGCTGGCCCACATCAAGGATGTGAAGCTAAAGCGCGAGTACTCGTTCACCTCGCACCTGACGGTGTTCGAGAACTGCGCCGAGCAGTACCGCTTCTTCCGCGAGTTGGCCTTTGCCCCACTGCGCAAGAACCCGATCCTTTTTGGCACGCTGGTTCACCAGACCATCGAGGACATCCACAAGACGGTGCTGCGCGGCGAGCAGCAGCGCGTCACCGCCGATCAGATCGCGGCCTGGTTCGATACGAACTACGCCTACCTGACCCGGCGCGAGCGGGTCTACCTTTCGCCACCGATCCGCCAGTTGGCCCTAGAGCACGTCCTGCGCTACGCTCGCCGCACGGCCGGCAGTTGGTCGCACATCCGCGAGGCCGAGGTCGATGTCTCGCTGGTCAAGGACGAGTACATCCTGGCCGGCAAGGTGGACCTGATCCAGGGCGAGGGCGATACGGTCGAGGTGGTGGACTTCAAGTCCGAGCGCAAGTTAGACGTGAACGACCCGAAGGACCGCGAGAGGCTCAACCAGTACCGCCGCCAGTTGGAGGTCTACGCGCACATCATCGAGCAGCGCACGGGCCTGACGGTGAGCCGCACCCACCTCTACTACACCAGCGAGGAAGGCGGCAACCCCTACATCAGCTTCGACAAGAACAGCCGCTCGGTGGAGCGCACCATCGCGGTCTTCGACCGAGTGGTGCAGCGCATCGAGGCCAAAGACTTTGCGATCCCCGAGCGCCCCGTCAAGGCGTGCTCGACCTGCGACCTACGGCACTACTGCGACGCCAAGACCTGGGAATTTCGCGTCCCATCATGATTGATGACTACTGCACGAGATGAAGCAAGGGAGGGTCGCAAGGCTACCAACGCACCCTGCCTCGCCAACACCCACGCGACCCAGCGGGGCATCGTTCCAGCGCCGCTACAACGGGGCACCCGCAAGGGGTGCCCCTACAAGGCCAGGGGGCGGATCCGCTGTAGGGGCACCCCTTGCGGGTGCCCTTGCGGGTGCCCTTGCGGGTGCCTTGGCGGGGTGCATATACGGAAGATGCAATCGCCCTGCACTCTACCCCTACCCTCAGGGCTGATGCAAAGTCCCAGTAGGGTTCGCCGCCTCCGCACTGGGCAACGCGATCACGCTGCCCTCGTGGGTGCACCGTCGGGGGACAGAGCGTGGACTTCATGTTCGGCGGCAGCCATTGACACCAGTACCCAGTTTCACCCTCGTTTGGGTCTCCGCTGAGCTATAGCGCGTCGAGATCGTCCGTCATGCCGACCACATGGATGTGATATCATGCATTGCAATGCTACATCGGTAGAGAATCGACCCAGGAGACCTTGCTATGCCATCGGTGACGATTGCCGACATTGACAAGCGCTTGCGGCACCTCCCGCCCGACAAGTTGATCGTCGTCTATGATTTTGTCTCGTATTTATTGGAGCGTGATCTGACGGATCTGCTGCTCGATGCCGATATCGACGCAGGGGCGACGATGCTGGGATCTGAAGCGGTGTTGCGACGTGATTGGGATCGGCCGGAAGAGGATGTCCTCACCGCGATTGATAGCTTTGATTATGAAATCCTTCGGACACGCAAAAATGCGGCGCTGATGGCATTACTGGACGAGCGCGCGAACGAACCTGCAACGATGGATCTTGCGACATTGAAAGCAGAATTAGGCATCGATTAGAAAAGAACCAGGGCAACGCGATCACGCTGCCTTCGTGGGCGCACAGGCGAGGCGACGCCGCTGGCGCGTGCCTGAACCTGGGCGTTTTCTCCAACGTGGTCGTGTGTCGTCAGCCGTGCCGGTCTATGGGAGTTGCCAATGGCGCAAGAACACCCGTGCTACCGCAACCACTCCTGTCTATGCTATACTGTGCGCGATGAGCCGAGAGCCGACTCGAGAAGGAGGCGCGGATGACCCACTTGCCGACAACCGACGAACTGCTTACGCGCATTACCATTGACCCGGATATCTGCCACGGAAAGCCCTGTATTCGTGGGCTTCGTTATCCGGTCGAGATCATGCTTGAGTTGTTGACGTCCGGGATGACAATGGATGCGATCTTGGACGATTACGATGATCTCGAGCGCGAAGATCTCTATGCGGTACTCGCCTATGCAACGCGCCTCAGCCAGATTAAGCGTGTTCAGACGATAGCTGCATGAATTTCCTCGTTGATGCCCATCTGCCACGCCGCCTCGCACAGTGGTTGCACCTCCGCGGTCACCATGTGATCCATACTCGTGATCTTCCCCAAGGAAATCGTACCGGTGATAGCACCATAAATGCACGATCGGTCCTCGAACAACGTATCGTCATCACCAAAGATGTTGATTTCGTCGATTCTTTTCTTCTAAAAAAACAGCCGTATAAACTCCTCCTCGTATCGACTGGAAATATCTCAAATGATGACCTTATCGCTTTATTTACGCGATACATCGCTGACCTTGAACAAGCGTTGGCAACAAACGAGTATATCGAAATAAGCCGAACTGCGCTGATCATCCACATGTAGGCGGGGCAACCCGACGCCGCTGGCGCAACCCTCCCCTCGGCGCGTGGTGCCAACACCCACGCGACCCAGCGGGGCATCGTTCCAGCACCGCCTCGCGCCGCCCCACGTAGGATTAGATAGCATCCGCAGATGACGCAGATTATGACTTGCCCATCTGCGTAATCTGCGTCATCTGCGGACAATCAGAATGGCGTTGCAACAGCCCTACCCCTACCCTCGCGACCGATGTGCCGTTCGCTTCCCTGTGGTACACTAGACGCACACGGAGGTAACTATGACCACAAAAGAATTAATCTACGCGGAGATTGATCGGATCGACGAAGCGCAACTGGATGAACTGTACACGCTGATTAAGCAGTTCACCCAGGCCAAGCAGTCATCCAGCACACCAAGCCTCATGGAAAAGTTGAAGCGCATCCACATTGATGCACCGGAAGATTTTGCCGCTCATCTTGATGGAACGCCGCTCGCGGTGAGCTAGGCGCAATACCTTGCACAGAAGGCGGCTCTTTTGACGCACAGGCGCAAAGACGCAAAGGTTTTTGTGGAGGTAAGCTTACCTTCGCGGCTTCGCGTGCGCTAAACCTTGCCAAGAAGGCCGCTAACGCCAGCATTGCCCTCCCCTTCCGCCATTTCCTCCCGCTCTTCAGATTAGGGCTACGCTGAAAATGAGGGAGCCAAGTTCCCCCACGCCCTCATTTTCATTCGCGGTGGTGCGCCGACAGGCGCATCGTGTGCTGATGCAAAGTCTTCCTGATCATCCCCAGATGACGCAGATGCGGAAGCTCTAATCTGCGTCATCTGCGTAATCTGCGGACACTATCTACCCCACTGGGACGTTGCATCAGCCCCGCTCTTCAGATAACTCCGGTTGTTCATGATTCCGGTATGCTACAATGGCGGCAATAGGATCGCGCTGCGGTGAACCATATGTCGATCTGATAAGCTATACTGCCAAAAGATTGATCAATGTTCCGAGTCGTTTTCTGGTTTCCAACACATCGATGCAGAACCTGACATCCCTTGCGCCGTTGCATCAAACCACCAGCCTAGTCTAAACTATCTTTGCGCCTTTGCGCCTTTGCGTCAAACAACAGGTCTTGTTTAAACCACCCTTGCGTCAAACAAGCGGGCTTGCACCCTACCAGGAGCCTTCCATGCCTACCGATGATCCCACCGACCGCGTTGAACAGTATGCCTTCGAACCCATCAAGGGCTATCCGATGCTACACTGGCGCGGCAAGCGGCCCTTTACCTCGACGCAGTATTACCCTGCTCAGCATCGCGAGACCCACGGCCCCGAGGTCAATGGTTGGCGTAACAAGATCTTCTGGGGCGATAATCTCCAGGTGATGAGCCATTTGCTCAGGGAGTTTCGGGGCAAGGTGCAACTGGTGTATATTGATCCGCCGTTTGATAGCAAGGCGGATTACAAGAAGACAGTGCAGCTGAAAGGGAAAAGCGTTTCCAATGACCAGAGTACGTTTGAAGAGAAACAATACTCGGATATTTGGACAAATGACGAGTACCTCCAGTTTATGTTTGAGCGCATTATTCTGTTACGGGAATTACTATCCCAAAATGGAAGCGTATATGTTCATTGCGACTGGCGAATGAACAGCTATATACGCATATTGCTAGATGAGGTTTTCGGCAAAGAGTGTTTTTGCGCTGAGGTTAAATGGAAAAGAGTTGTCAGCACAGGAAGCAGCAAGGCGATTTCAAAGAAGTATCCTGTAGTTGATGACTCTATTCTTTTCTATTCAAAATCGAGTTCATATATTTGGAATACACAATACATTGACTTTTCGGAAGAGTACATACTAAGATATAATCAAGAAGATGAAAGAGGACGCTTTTATTGGGATAATTTAGGTAGTTATTCTCAAGAAACACTAGAAAGATTGATCGCGGAAAACAGAATAAAGTTACCGCTAGTTGATAACAGGAATCCTCGATATAAAAACTATCTACATGAACGAAAAGGGGTTGTGGTTGACAACCTTTGGACGAATATCGTACCACTTAATTCTCAGGCAATTGAAAGTTTAGGGTACCCCACCCAAAAACCAGAAGCGCTCCTTGAACGTATTATCCGCGCTTCCTCCAACCCTGGCGATCTCGTCTTCGACTGCTTTATGGGCTCCGGCACCACCCAAGCCGTCGCAATGAAGCTTGGCCGCCGCTTCATCGGTGCCGACATCAACCTCGGGGCAGTACAGATCACAACAAAGCGCCTACTCGCCGTGGGTGCCGAGCTTCAGCAGCCGCAGCGCAAGCTCGCTCTTGACGGCGAGGAGTCCACGACCCTCTACACCGGCTTCGAGGTCTACAATGTCAACAACTACGACATCTTCCGCAACCCGTTAGAGGCGAAGGAGTTGCTGCTCCAGGCGCTGGAGGTGAACCGGCTCCAGGCCGGCGGCCTCTTCGACGGCGAGAAGGACGGGCGTATGGTCAAGGTCATGCCTGTCAACCGCATCGCGACGCGCCAGGATCTCAACGAGTTGATCACCGGCTTCGACTACCGGGCCTTTGAGCGGCGTCAGGCCGAACACCCTACCCAGCCGGTCGAGCGCATCACGCTGGTCTGCATGGGCCACGAGGCTGGCCTGGCGGCGCATCTCCAGAAGGAAGTCTCCTACAAGCTTGATGTCGAGGTCGTCGATATTCTGCGCGACAAGCAGAACCTCCAGTTCAAGCGCGACGCCGAGGCGCGGATCGTCGTGCAGGACGGCCACCTCGTGATCGAGCGTTTCTACCCGATGAACCTGCTCGCCAAGCTCAGCCTCCAGCAAGAGAACGTCGGCGACTGGCGCGAGTTGGTCGAGTCGGTGATGATTGACTGGAACTACGATGGGGCGGTGCTGCAACCGGCGCTGGTGGACATCCCCGAACGGGACGAACTGGTGGCGGGGCGCTACCCCATCCCCGCTGACGCCGGCACGATCCGGGTCAAGCTCACCGACCTGCTCTCTGAGTCGCTGGAGCAGGAGGTGCGGCATGGCTAAGGTCGCCAAAACGAAACAGACCTCGCTCGACTTCGCCTTCTTCACCCACCTGCTGGACTTCTATCGGCAGAACAAGGGCCGCATCTGCCAGAGCTACCGCGAGCTGACGCGCAAGTACCTCGCCTTCAACGACCCGGCCAACGCCACGGCCTTCCTGCGCCCGCCGCAGTACGAGGCCCTGGAGATCTACGTCTTGCTCAAGGAGTTCCTGGGCAACCAGGCTGTCTACGCGATCTACCGCGACTGGGCGCAGCAGACCGGGCGCTTCGAGGGCCGTGGCAAGTCGGCGTCGGGGCAGGCCGGGCAACTCGGCCTCTTCAAGGAGCAGACCAGGGAAGAGTTCGATGCGGTCTTCGCTCAGATGCGCTCCTACGCCCGCGCCTACCCAAACTACATCTTCGCCCTGACGATGGGCACGGGCAAGACGATCTTGATGGCGACCTGCATCTTCTACGAGTTCATCCTGGCCAACAAGTTCCCCAAGGACGAGCGCTACTGTCACAACGCCCTGGTCTTCGCGCCTGACAAGACGGTGCTGGAGGCATTGCGCGAGATCCAGACCTTCGACAAAGCGCGGGTCGTGCCCGCCGAGTACGTCGCCTGGCTCGACACCAATATCCGCTTCCACTTCCTCGACGAGAGCGGCGTCACGCTCAACCTGCTCGACCGCTCGCGCTTCAACCTGATCATCTCCAACACCCAGAAGATCATTCTCAAGCGCCAGCACGCCGAGAAGACCCCAATCGAGCGGCTGATGCAGAGCGGCAAGCCGACCTACGCGGCAGCCTCGGTCTACGCCGAGAACGCCGACCTCTACGGCGGCGACGAGTTGGAGAGCGAGGACGACCTCGCCACCAACCAGCGCTTCGAGAAGCTGCGCCGGCTGGAGCAGCTCGGCATCTACGTGGACGAGGCCCACCACGCCTTCGGCACCCAACTCGCCAAAGACATGGGCATCCAGCAGTCACCGACGAGCCTCCGCGTCACCATCGACGCCTTAGCGACGAGCCTCAAGGCCTCGGGCACGCGGGTGGTGGCCTGTTACAACTACACCGGTACGCCCTACGTCCAGAACCAGATCCTGCCCGAAGTCGTCTACGCCTTCGGGCTCCAGGAGGCGATCAACCGCGGTTTCTTGAAGAAGGTACGAACCCACGGCTACACTAACCCAAAGACCACCGAATTTGTCCGCATCGCCATCGACGACTTCCTTGCGCACAACAAACTCGACGACCGCCACGAAGGGCTGCGCCCAAAGATGGCCTTCTTCGCGGCGACCATCGACGAGCTTCAGAACGAACTGCGGCCAGCAGTGGAAGCGGCGCTGACCCGCCACGGCATCCCCGCCAGCGCGATCCTGGTCAACGTCGGCGACGACAAGCTGACCTCGAACGACGACATCCGCGAGTTCAACCGGCTCGACACCCCCGGCTCAGAGAAGCACTTCATCCTGCTGGTCAACAAAGGGCGCGAGGGCTGGAACTGCCGCTCCCTCTTCGCGGTGGCCCTCTACCGCAAGCCCAAGTCGAAGATCTTCGTGCTCCAGGCCACCATGCGCTGCCTGCGGGCCATCGGTGTCGCCCAGAACACCGGCCACGTCTACCTGAGTGCCGAGAACCGGCAGATCCTCGACGACGAGCTTCAGCAGAACTTCCGGGTTACGATTGGCGAGATCGAGCAGGGCGGCAGCGAGAGCGAGGCGGTACGCACGCAGGTCAAGCTCCCCGTCGAGAAGGTCAAGCTCAAGCGGGTGCGTCGGCTCTTCAGCATGCAGGAAAAGGCACCGCCGGACGGCTTCAGCCTTGAACTGGCGCATGCCACCACCGACGGCTACCGGCTCATCCACACCGAGCGCGAGGGCCTGGCCGAGTACAAGCAGGCGACGAAGACCGAGGATCTCTCGCACCTGCGTGAGCGACGCACCTTCAGCGCGATGACGCTGGTGGCCGAGGTCGCGCGCTACCTGAACAAGCCCTGCCTGGAGATCGAGGCGCTGCTCGAGCGCAGCAGCGAGGGCATCGAGGCGCTGCTGGCGCGGGTCAACGAGTTCAACGAACTGCTCTACGACTGGGTGATCCCCCGGCTCTTCGACCTGCTCTACAAGATCGAGCACTTCGAGCGCACAGACGAGTACGAGATCGATCTGGTGAAGATGCCAGAGGACGGCTTCTACGAGCTGCGCGGCAAGCCGCACCTGATCGTACACGAGGCCGACGCGGGCAAAGAGGCCGCCAAGAGCTTCCACCTCGACACCTACTGTTTCGACTCGAACCCCGAGCGCGACCTCTTCTGGAAGCTGATCAAGGACGGGCGGGTAGACAAACTCTACTTCACCGGCATGCTCACCCACGGCCAATCCGACTTCTTCGTCCAATACATCGACCCGATGTCCCACACCGTGCGCAGCTACTACCCGGACTTCCTGCTACTGGGCACCGACGGCAACTACACCATCGTCGAGGTGAAGGGCGACAACAAAATCGACGCGCCGGAGGTCCTGGCCAAGCAACGCTACGCCGAGGAACTCGCCGGCGCGAGCGGCATGCGCTACCGCATCATAAAGGGCACCGACGCCAGCGCCGGACGCACCGACCTGGTGCTCGGCTCGGCAACCGAGGCAGCGAAGCAGTACGGGCTGATGGGGTGACATAGCGTAGGGGCGCAGCAGCCCATGGCCCACCCGTTGCACACCGGCTGGCATCATTCACGAAGCGGGGCACCCGCGAGGGCACCCGCAAGGGGTGCCCCTACAGGCGCGGGGGTACCAACGCCATCCATGTCATTCCGAACGCAGTGAGGAATCTTCCCTGCGGCGCATGGAAGACCCCTCGCTCCGCTCGGGGTGACAGGGTAGGCTACACACCGGCACTGTTGCTCTCCACACCACTGGCCCGCGGGCCATACGATACTCAGGGTGACAACCTAAGGACTTTGCACAAACCCTGCCGCCAGGAGTCAGGGCTACGCTGAAAATGGGGAAACCACGTTCCCCCACGCCCCCGTTTTCCTTCGCGGTGGTGCGCCCGCAGGGTGCATCGTGTGCTGATGCAAAGTCCCAGTAGGGTTCGATAGTATCCGCAGATTACGCAGATTACGCAGATGCGGAAGCCCTAATCTGCGTAATCTGCGTAATCTGCGGACGATCAGAAGGACTTTGCATCAACCCTGCGCCAGGGGCGCCCCTACTTGACGCGCGTTGCAACCCCTCATACAATAACGCCCATGCATCTGAAACGCCTTGAGATCCAGGGGTTCAAGACCTTTGCCTCACGCACGATTCTTGAGTTTCGTGCGGGCATTACGGCAGTCGTTGGCCCGAATGGAAGTGGGAAATCAAATCTTGCTGATGCGGTGCGCTGGGTGCTCGGTGAGCAGAGCCTGACGAACCTTCGCTGCAAACGCTCGGAAGAGTTGCTCTATGCCGGCGGCGGGCGGCGTGCCCCCGCCGGTTTTGCTGAGGTGAGCCTCACCGTTGATAATAGCGACCGGCTGCTGCCCGTTGAGTTTGATGAGGTGACCCTGACCCGCCGCACCACCCGCGCCGGCGAGAGTGAGTATCTGCTCAATCGCGCCAAGGTGCGCCTCCGCGATCTGCTCGAAGTGACCGCCCCCCTCGGTGGCTCCTATACCATTATTAACCAGGGTCTCGTTGATGCAGCGCTCACCCTGCGCCCCGAAGAACGGCGCAAGCTCTTTGAGGACGCCGCTGACCTCGGTGGCTTCGAGTTGCGCAAGGCCGAGGCGCTTCGCCGTCTCCGCGAGACCGAAGGCAATCTGCAGCGCCTTGGCGATCTGCTCGCTGAACTCGAGCCGCGTCTGCGTGTGCTCAAGCGCCAGGCCGCCCAGGCCCGCCAGTACCACGAGTATGCCGCTGAACTCGCGCTATTGCAGCAACAATATTATGTCGAGCTATGGGGCGCGGCGTTGCGCATGACCGCGCAGACCCGCGCCGATCTGCAAGTGGCTGAGGCCCGCCTCACCGAGGCTCGTACAGCCCAGGTCGGCGTTACGACCGCGTTGCAGGCGTTGCGCACTAGCCTGCGTACCCGCCGCGACGAGCTTGGCGCGTTGCACCAGCAGAGCAGCCTGCTCCACCGGCAGGCCGAAACCGTGCAACGCGATCTGGCTGTGGGCAACGAGCGCGTTGCTGCGCTGGCCCGGCGTACCGAGGATCTCGATCGTCAGCGCCATGAACTGGCCCTGCGTCAGGCGCAGGCCGAACAGCAACACGCCGAGGCAATCGCCGAAACGCGGCAGACCGAGGCTGAACTCGCTGAACGCGAACAGGCCCTGCGCGAGGTCGAAACTGAACTCGCCGGGCGCGCCGATGAGGTGCAGGCGCTGGTTCGCGCTCTGCGTGAGGCCGAAGAGGCGGCCCTGCGCACGACGCGGGCTGCCGCTGAAGCCCATGCCCGCCTCGAACAAATCAATGCCCAAACCCAGCGCCTCGCCCGCGAAACCTCTGAACTAGAAGCCTCCATCGCCCAAGCCGAAGCGCATGTGGCAAGCAGCACGGAACAGGTTGCGGACGCCCGCGCACAGGTAAGCTATGCCGAAACCGCCCGCCACGAGGCGGCGACGGCGGAACAAGCCCTGCGCCACGACATCGAAACGCTGCGCCAGCACTATGCGCAGGCCGACGAGCAGCGCGTCACCGCCCGCCGTGCGCTCGCTGATGTCGAAGCCCGCTTTGAGTCGCTCAGTCGCCTCGCCCGGAGCTATACTGGCACCTTTGCGGGAGTGCGTGCCGCGATGCAGTGGGCTGAACGCACGCAACGCCAGGGCTTTGCGCTTGTCCAGAGCCTGATCCGTACGCCTGCCGAGCTTGAAACCGCGCTTGAGGTTGCCCTCGGCTCGCGCTTGCAAAATATTGTCGTTGAGCAGTGGAGCGACGCCGAAGCTGCGATTGCCGAGCTCAAGCAGCGCGATGTCGGGCGGGCGACCTTTATGCCGCTCGATACGCTGCGCGTCAATGAATCCGATCAGCGCCCGCTGACATTCGACGACGAGGCTGTGCTTGGCGTTGCTGCCGACCTGGTCGCGTATGATGCGCCCTACCGCCCCGTGGTTGAACAGTTGCTCGGGCGCGTGCTCATCGTGCGCGACCTCCCCACGGCACGCCGCGAACTCCGCCGTCTGCGCACTGGCTGGAACATCGTCACGCTCCAGGGCGAACAGGTCAACAGCGGCGGCTCATTGACCGGTGGCGCTCGTACCAAAGAGAGTGGTGCGTTGCGCCGCGAACGCGAACTGCGCGAGTTGCCCGCTCAGGTCGCCGCCGCCCGCCAGAACGTCGAAGCCGCCGACACACTTCGCGTCCAGCTCGACACGCAACTCAAGACGCTCAACGGCCAACTCCGCGAAGTGGAAGGGCGCACCCGCGAGAGCCAGCGCCTGCTGGAAACAGCGCGCAGCGGGGTTGCCGCCGCCGAACGTCGCCTCGCCCAGGCCGAACAGGAACGCACTTGGGCTGCGCAGCGCCGCGAGCGCCTTGACAGTGAGCGCCAGAGCCTCGATATGCAGCAGCACGAGGTACGGCAGCGTCTGGGGGAAGTGGAGAACACCGCCCATGCGACCGAGGTTACGCTCGCCGAACTACGCACGCGCCAGGCGCACGAGGCGAGCAACGACCGACTGGTTCAAGAGCGCCTCGCAGTCTTGCGCACCGAAGTTGCCACCACCCGGCAACGCCTGCGCGCCGCCGAGCAGTTGCGCAACAACCACGCCCAGAGCCTCGCCCTCGTCCAGCGCCAGACCAGCGAGCTTGACCAGGCCGCCCTGAGCCTGCGCGATGAACGTGATGCGCTGGCCGCGCAACACGAGCGCCACGAGGCGCTGCATACCGCCCTGCTCACCGAGATTGACGAGTTGCGCCAGCGCATTGACCCCGCCGAAGCCGCGTTGCATAACGATGAAGCTAACGTGCGTCAGCTTGAAGCACAGGAAGAAGCGGCGACCACCCATCTGCTTGCGATGGAAGCCGCGCAGAGCAAAGCCGCCCTTGATGCGCAACGCGCCGCTGATCGCCAGGAAGCGCTCTTTGAACGCGCTGCCGCCGATGGGGTTAACCTGGAACACGTTGCCACCAGTGACGCGCAAGCAGTGCCCGCCATTGACGCAACGCACCTCCAGGCCTCCATCGAAGCCCTGAAAACAAAGATCCTGCGGCTCGGTGCCGTCAACCAGTTAGCGCTGGAAGAGTACGAAACAACCGCCGAGCGCCAGCGTTTCCTCGCAACGCAGCTCGCCGATCTCCGTGCCGCCGGTGCAACGCTGCTCGAGCTGATCGGCGAACTCGACGAAGCAATGAACCATCGCTTCACCACGACCTTTCACGCCATTGCTGCCGAGTTTGAACAGAGCTTCACGCGCCTCTTTGGCGGCGGATCGGCGCGCCTGATCCTGACCAGCACGGCACGCCAGAACGGGCAGGCGAGCAACGGCACCGAGCCCGAAACAGTTGATACCCGCAGCCTCGGCGTCGAAATCGTCGCCCGCCCACCAGGCAAAAAACAACAAAACATCGCGCTGCTCTCAGGCGGCGAACGCTCGCTCACCGCAACCGCGCTGCTCTTCGCCATTCTCACCGTCCATCCAACGCCCTTCTGCATTCTCGACGAAACCGATGCCGCCCTCGACGAAGCCAACGTCGGGCGCTTCCGGGAAGCTCTGCAACACCTCACCAACCAGACCCAGTTTATCCTGATCACCCACAACCGCGGCACCATCGAAGCCGCCGACACCCTCTATGGCGTCACGATGGGCGACGACGGTGCCTCCAAAATGATGTCGCTGCGCATCGAACAATACATCGCCGAAGGGTAAGTTTTCGTGGGCTCAAAAAAAGCCAGCGACGCTGGCTTTTTTTGAGCCCACCAAGACCTACCAGGCGAGCAAGTCTAAACGCACGAGCAGATCAAAATAGGCAAACAGCGCCTCAGGCTCACGCACTTCGGTCTCCAGTTCAACGAGATTGAGGATCTCACCCAGGGTACGCTGCCCATCAACCCAGAAGAGCGCCAGATCCGCGACGAGGCTATCAAAATCGCTGGCCGCCCGAATCGCGGCCTGGGCCATCTCGCGCTCGAGCGGATCAAGGCGCCGCAAATGAGGGCGCAGGCTCACCGGACCCCGATAGAGCCGCCGGGGCACCAGGTGGGACTGATCGGCGGGCAACTGCCGCACCTCAGTGAGTTGCCAGGGTTCAAGCACATCAGCATACCCTTCCCAGAGCAACCTCATCTGCAAGGCAGCGTATTGCTGCGCAGGAAGCGGGTCAAAATTCGGATCAATGCGCCGCAGATCGGCAAGCGCCGCTGCGTGCCGCTCAAGCCGATAGGCTAGGCGCAGATCCCAGGAAGCCCCCCGCGGCGGCTCACCAGACAGAGCAGCCGTCGTCGCCATCTGGAGCACCTGCGCCATCCGCGTGACAAAACGGGCATTCAACTCACTGGCAAGCCAGGTGGCCTCACGGCTACCCGCGTTCGCCAGAAACGCCAGGTACGTACCGGCGAGCGTCATATTGCGCTGAAGCGTTGTTGCCGAAACCTGATCAAGCGTATCGGCGGTCGTATGGTAAAACCGATCAGGCCACTCGATGATCAATGGCGTCGGAATGCCAACCGTCGGGTCAGCGAGAATATAGTGATCGCTGCCATTCGAAAAAGGCGCACTCGCCATGCGCAGCAACGGCGGCTCGGTGCGCCCATAGAGCGTATCGCTGACGCCGTGCATCCCCGTGCGGATCGCTTCGAGCAGATCGCCAACAAAACTCGGCAAGGCATCAGAGGTGTGTATAATCGTATTGACACTGCCGCAGCGCGCCTGATCGGCCCCCACCATATCAAGGTTAAGCGCGGCAACCGTGCGCTCGATCCGCCCCTCGTGACGAGCAAGGTAAAGGTACGTACCGGTCATCTCGGGCATCCAGAGAAAACGCAGCGCACGCTGCGGGCGGGGCAGGCGACCACTCTCGATCAGCATATGCAAGGCACGTGCGACTTCCATCGCTGCCGCCGCACCAGTGGCATTATCATTAGCACACGGGGCAGGATGGCAGAGGTGCGCCACAAGCAGGATTTCCTCATTGCTCTGGCCGGGAATGAACGCACTGACGGCCTCGATCGCCCCATCGGTAAAACTACTGCGCACTCGCGCCCGCAAACGAACCACACGCCCCTCATCGGCCGCACGGGCTGCGCGACGACGCAACGCCGCACCCACGCGTGGACTCAACGCAAACCCAAAGGCCCGCCGCTCGCCGCCCCACCACCACCACGACGCATACTGGATCGCATCAGGCAGATCACCAGGTGGGCAGATCTCGGGCAACGAGCGCATCCCGTCGCAGATCACCCCGGCGGCCCCGAGCTTCTCGATCGCCACACGATACACACTCATCGGCATACTGCGCGTCAAAATCAGCTTGCCAGCAACCTCCAGATCAGCATAATCCTCAACCCGATCGCCACGCTCCACCACCACCAGTTCAAACTCACCATCCGTACTCACACTACGCGGCAAGAGCGACAACGGCACTGCCCGGTAATCGGCGAGGCGTTGCGTCGAACCATCGGGCAACAGCAGATCGAGCCAACCCTCGTGACACTGCCACTCATCAAACAACGGTTCACCCCAGACCTGGCGGCCTTCGCCCACCGGAAACGACTCAAGCGTTGCATCGAGACCATAGCTCTGCAACGTCGCATGCACCCAATGGGCCGCCTCGCGGTACATCGGGCTAGCCTGAATCCGATGCCACTGACTAATCCGGGCCACTAGCGCCCGTGCCGCCTCACCCGACACCTCATGGCCGACCGTCGTGAGTAACTGTTGAAACATACCACCCTTCGCACAGCTAGCAGGCAATCTCTCTGATCATTGTACCCCACCAGGGCAAGCACGCCTCCGGCACCACGCATCTTTGTTGCGAACAAAAAAGCCAGCAATGCTGGCTTTTTGTTCGCAACAAAGATGCGCCGAACCTAGCTCAGTGATCCTGCATATGTTTCGAGATACGCTCAAACTCAGCCTCGATCGTCACAAAAGCGTCTACAATAGCCGGATCAAAATGCGAACCCGCACTCTCGCAAATAATCGCACACGTCTTTGCATGATCAAACGGCTCTTTATACGGACGCTTCGAACGCAATGCATCATACACGTCGGCCACCGCGAGGATACGCGCACTCAACGGAATCGCTTCACCAGCGAGATGATCAGGATAGCCCGTGCCATCCCAGCGCTCGTGGTGTGAACGAGTCAACTCAATGCCCATTTTGATAAAAGCATTGTTGGGATAGAGCTCGAGCACCCGTTCTAGGGTCTCGGCCCCGATCACGGTATGCCTTGTCATCATGGTAAACTCATCGGACGTCAGCTTGCCCGGTTTCAACAAAATCGCGTCGGGAATGCCCACCTTGCCAATATCATGGAGAGGGGCTGCATGATAGATATTTTCAATGAATTGGTCGGTAAGAATCGGTGCGTAACAAGGGTTGGTATGCAACGTCTGGGCAAGCAATTTGCAAAAAACCCGTGTGCGCTCAATATGCCACCCTGTCTCTTCGTCGCGATAGCCAGCTAATTTCGAGACCGCAAGGATCGTCGCCAACTGCGAGTCGGAAATTTCTTGAACCTGCGCACGCACCAGATCTTCAAGGTAGAGATTTTGTTGTTGAAGTTTTTGCTGCATCTGACGCAGACGCAAATGGATCTTCACGCGGGCCAGAACCTCTCCTTGCTGAAATGGTTTGACAAGGTAATCAACGCCGCCAGCCGCAAACGCCTGAACACGATCAGCGGCGTCGCCCAGGGCGCTAATAAAGATCACCGGAATCTCGGCCAGGTAAGGATTGCGCTTGATTGCTTGACACACCTCGAACCCATTCATGTTCGGCATCATAATGTCTAAGAGCACAAGATCAGGAGGATGTTGATCCATCGCCCTAAGCGCCAGCATGCCACTTGGAAAGGTGACGATACGGTAGCCCTGATCCTGTAAGACTTCACTCAGCAGCGTCAAATTAGTCGGGCTATCATCCACCACCATAATTGTTGGGAGGGTTGCATCCGCATCCATCAAGCTACGCCTCCTCTGGAGAGCAATAGAGAGCTAAGTTGTTCGTAGGCGTACTGATCGACAAGGAATTGAAGCCTTGTCGCAAGATCTGGCTTGAGGGTTTGAACCTGGGCAAGCGTCTGGAGGAGATGGGTTCGATCACCCTGGGCTACCGCTTCCAGCATCGCTTGCACAATCGTTGATGGCAAGATAGCCAGATCGTCCGGGGTAAGCTCAGTCGCGTTGTGCTGCGGCAACTGTTGCGTGCTCTCTTGAAGTGGGAGCCAGATTTGCATACAGGTTCCAGCATCACCCCGAGTCTTCACCCCAATGCATCCGCCTAGCAACTCGATCAAGCGTAAGCTAATGTTGAACCCCAGACCAGCGCCATGGATCAGACCGCCTACACGATCCTGCCAGAAGCGATCAAAGAGATACACCTGTTCTTCGGCAGCACCATCGACAGCACCATCTTCAACATCAATCACCAGATACAAATGATCGAGTTGACCGCCGAGCGGATTCACAGTGCGCTCAACATGCACGCACATACTCACCGTGCTCGCTCTGGTAAACTTAACGGCATTCGAGGCAAGATTGATCAAGGCTTGCCGCAGTTTGACTCCGTCCACACGGGCATACGCAGGCACACTTGCATCACGCTCAACGACAAACACCAAATCTCGCGTTTTGGCGCGAAACCGAAACATCATCTCGACATCATGCAACAACTCATAGAGGTTGACGTCAGCCAGATGGAGGCTCGGCACAAAAACATCAAGCCTGGTGATGGTCAGAAGATCGGTGAAGAGCATCAGCAGATATTCACCATTGCGTACAATCGTCTGGACATGCTCATGCTGTCTGGGCGTCAGCGAAGGATCCTCGGCAAGGATCTGAGCAAAGCCAAGCATAGCGTTGAGAGGGGTACGAATATCATCGCTCACATTAGCAAGAAACGCATTCGTCGCACGATGTCCTGCCTCGATTTCCTGGCGTGCCAGATGCTCCTCTTCGGCACGCTTCTGGGCTGTCACATCACGAAGAATCGCCAGCAACTCCTCATCAGTGGAAGGCACAACATGCACCTCGTAGCTACGAGGCTGATCGCCTACCTTCCAGGTACACGCATACTGCACTGGCTGATGAGAAGCCATAACCTGGTTCATCACTAGCTCATGCTGTTGCGCAATATCTTCAGGAAAAAAGGCTGTTGTCTTTTTACCGAGCCATATCTCAGGTTTGAAGGGCAGAAGGCTATTGGCAGGCTCATGGTAATCGAGTAGCGTCCCATCACGGTGAAAGCGCAGTATCAGATCGGGAATCGCATTGAGCAACGACTGCTGTCGCGCTTCACTGGCACGTAAGATTGCTTCGGCATGCTTGCGCTCGGTAATATCAGCAATAATTGTCGCAAGCCGGATGATCGTGCCATTCGCATCACGAACAGGAAAGATCGTCTGCTCAACCGTTACCAGGCGACCATCAAACGTCTTGAGGCGATTCTCGCCGCGCCACATCCCCATCACCATGGCGTGCGGCAGGTATTCGTTCAGGGTGCGAGCCGCATCCTCGGGCAAATGAAACCAACTGATTGGTTTGCCAATGATGATGGCATGATCCTCCGAGCCGAGCATTTCTACGCCAGCCTGATTGATAAAGATCAGACGACCTGCGAGATCTGACAGCGCAATCAGATCGCGCGATTGATGCAAAATCGCATTCTGCGTCAGGATCTCTTGTTCCATCAACTTGCGGGCGGTGATCTCGCGGTTCACCGCAATGCCGCCGATGATCGCGCCTGCATCATCACGCAGCCAGCTTACCGAAGACCAGATATAGCGCAAGGAACCATCACGGGCATGCTGCTGAAGCTCGCCCTGCCATCGCCCGGTCGCGACCAGGATCGCCTCGGCTTCACGCTGGGAGGTGTGGTGCCATCTGGTCTGCAGCAGATCGTCAAGCGGATGCCCCAGCGCCTCGGCTTCCGTCCAGCCATAGATCGTCACGGCAGCCTGATTCCACGCGGTAATCCTGAGATCGACATCAGTAGCAATGATCGCATCAGAAACCTGCTGCAAAATATTTGCTTGCTCTCTCAGCTTGGCTTCGGCCTCTTTCTGCTGGGTAATATCACGCGCACTATCATTCACCCGTATCGGACGATCATGCTCGTCGACATCAACCCAGGCCCGCCGATGCAGCCAGCGCACCTGCCCATCAGGCCAGATAATGCGATGCTCAAGCTCAACAAAGCCATCGCGAAGCCCCTGCTCCATGGCGTGCATACTGGCTTCGAGATCATCGGGATGCACAACCTGTTTGAACAACATTGGATCGTCAAGAAAAGCCTGCGCTGGGTAGCCAAAGACATCGGCAAACCTGGAACTCACAAAGATAAGCTCATGATCAGGCAACGAGACAGACATCACCGCATCTTGCATCTTGTCAAGAATGCGCTGCAGTGAACTGACATGAAGATCGTGGTCGTAGTTGTTCATAGTAATCGTCTTTAGTCTGTCGGTTGCGCCGAGTCTTCATTAGATCAACAATGAGGCAAAGCGAGGTTATGCAAGGCTTAGCGTGCTTATTCTGCGCGCATAAGCGTATTATACCTGAAATAGACAGGCAGCTTCCGGGAAGCTCTTACGCCGCACACGACTAGCAACACGACTAGCAACACGGGTTGTTGCGGGCAATCGCCCGCAACAACCCCAAAAACCTTGACAATCACCCACCAAAGGTGTATTTTAGTGGTAGCTAAAAAAGAAATTCGCTGCAAGCTGTGCAGCTTCTACTCTTTAACTAAATTTACATTTTTATGCGTACAACCCTTCGTGAAAAACTGATCCTCTGGGTCAATGGGATCTTTCTCGCCCTTGGCATCGAGCTCGCAGCGCATACCAGCGCTGGCATGGCAACCGTCGAGGGCATGCTCATCATTGCCGCCACCATCGTGGCGATGATGCTAGCCACAACCTACCTCCTGCGCAGGCCGTGAATGGTATAATATCCCCTGGGATGTCTGTTCTATAGGGGATGCTTATGGGGGCTTCCAGACGCCTCGCTTTGATTGATGGTCACGCGCTCGCGTTTCGTGCCTTTCACGCCCTGCGTGAGGCCGGTTTGCGCTCTTCTCAGGGCGAGCCAACCTATGCGGTTTTTGGCTTTGCGCAGATCCTGTTGAGTATGATCCAGGATCAGCAACCTTCGCATGTGGCGGTCTCGTTTGATGTTGGGCGTACCTTCCGCGATGATCTCTATGCCGAGTATAAAGCCGGTCGCGCCGAAACCCCCGAAGAGTTCCATCCTCAACTTGAACGCATCAAGGAGTTGATTACCCACCTGGCGATCCCCATCTATACCGCCGATGGCTTCGAGGCCGATGATGTGATCGGGACGCTCGCCCGCCAGGCGACCGAGGCTGATGTCGCGACACTGATCCTGACCGGTGATACCGATAGCCTTCAGCTCGTTGATGACTATGTGCAGGTGCTGCTCGCGAATCCCTATGCCAAAGGCAATAAGAATACGACGCTCTATGACGAGGCGGCAGTGCGCGAGCGGTATGATGGCCTGGGGCCAGATCAACTCGCCGATTTGCGCGGGCTCAAGGGCGATGCCAGCGATAATATTCCCGGTGTCCGCGGCATCGGTGAGAAGGGCGCCATTGCGCTGCTCAAGCAGTTTGGCTCGATCGAAGCGATCTATGAGCGCTTTGCCGAGGTGCCCAAACGCTATCAGAAACCCCTCGAAGGCCAACGTGAGGCCGCCCTCTTTAGCAAGCACCTCGCCACGATTGTCCGTGATGTGCCCGTAACCCACCTCGATCTCGCTGCATGTGCGCTCGGAAGCTATGACCGCGCTGCGGTGATCGAGTTCTTTCAAACGCTGGAGATCGGGGCTACTTCCAATCTTATTCGTAAGCTCCCCCCACTTCCTAATGAATCCGCTGAGCCACGAGCTACGCCTGCTCCACCTTCGGCCACTGGCCCGATCCAACAGCCGCTCTTTGCCGATCTCCCGACCAGTTTACCTGCAAGCCCCGCGCCATCGAGTGAGACGCTGCAGCTGTCGTTCTTTGCAACACCAACGGTACCTTCGGGCCCGGCTCGACCAACAAACCCAAACCTCGGCACGTATCAGTGCATCACCCAGACGGCGCAACTTGAAGCCCTGATCACTGAATTGCAGGCCGCCCCAGGTTTTGCCTTCGATGTCGAGAGCAGTGGCCTCCGTCCCTTTGAGAGTGACCTCGTCGGGATTTCCCTCGCCCATACCCCTGGCGCTGGGTTTTATCTGCCTGTCGGGCATCATCAGGGTGAGCAGTTGCCGCTTGAGCAGGTGGTGACCGCTTTGCGCCCGCTCTTCGCTGACCCAGCGAAGGCCAAATATGCTCATAATGCAAAATTCGATCTTGAATTATTATTGAGTGTCGATCTTCACGTCGAAGGGTTACGCTTTGATACCATGCTTGCCGCAGCCCTGCTCGGCAAACAGCGTCTCGGCTTGAAAGATCTCGCCTTCTACGAACTGAAGTTGGCCGATCCGCCCATGCCAATCCAGGATCTGATCGGCAAGGGCACCAAGCAGATCAGTTTTGCTGAAGTGCCCATCGATCAGGCAACCCCCTACGCCGCTGCTGATGCCGATCTGACGCTGCGTCTCCAGCACCATCTGGCCAAGCAACTCGCCGACGAAACGGAACTGCAAGCCCTCTTTACTCGTCTCGAAATGCCCCTCATCCGCGTGCTCGTCGCCATGGAAGAGGCCGGCATTACCCTGGATCGCAGCTATGTCACGCAACTTGACGAGCAATTGCAACGTCGTATTGGCGAACTCGAAGCGGCAATCTATCACGAGGCAGGCGAACAGTTCAATATCAATTCAGGCCAGCAACTCAATCGGATCCTCTTCAATGGCAAACCGGCCATTGATCCGAAAGTATATGGTTTGAGCAAGCTAAAAAGCGGTGGCTATTCGCTCACCGCCGAGGGACTAGAGCAGATGAGCGCAGCCCATCCGATTGCCGAACTGATCCTGCACTACCGCCAGTTGAGCAAGCTCAAGAGCACCTATGTTGACGCGCTGCCAACGATGATCAATCCCAAGACGCAACGCATTCACACGTCATATAACCAGGTGGGCGCCGCAACAGGACGGCTTTCGTCCAACGATCCCAACCTGCAAAATATCCCCGTTCGCACCGAAGAGGGACGCGCCATCCGGCGCGGGTTTGTCGCGATACCCGGACATCAGTTTGTGGCCGCCGACTATTCGCAGATCGAGTTGCGTGTGCTGGCCGGGTATACCCAGGATCCCGATCTTGTCGCTACTTTTGTTGAAGGACGCGACATTCACGCCGCAACCGCCGCCCGGCTCTTCGGCATTGAACAGAACGAGGTCGATAAAAACCAGCGCCGGATCGCAAAAACGGTTGTCTTTGGCGTTATCTATGGCATCAGCGCCTTTGGGCTTGCCCAGCGCCTGGGCCTGGAACGAGGCGAGGCCCAGGCCCTTATTGATGGGCTCTTTGCGCAATTCCCGGGCATCAAAGCCTACATTGATACCACCCTGCACCAGGCCCGTACCAACGGGTATGTCTCCACGCTCTTTGGCCGACGGCGGCTCTTTCCGGAACTACGCGGCAACGACCGTGGGCCACGGGCGCAGGCCGCCATGCGTGAGGCGATCAATGCCCCTATTCAGGGCACCGCTGCTGATATTATGAAGATCGCAATGGTACAGCTCCACCAGGCCCTCGGTGAACGCCAGTTGCAGACCCGGCTGCTCTTGCAAGTTCACGACGAGCTCATCCTCGAAGCACCTGAGCACGAGGTTGACCTTGCGGCCCAACTTGTGCGCGACATTATGGAAGGCGCGTATCGCCTGACGGCTACAATACATGGAGTCACGTACCAGATCCCCCTCGGGGTGGATGTGGAGATCGGGCCAAACTGGGATGCTCTCAAGTGAGAAACGTGCGCATGAAACAGATGAGTACCATGGTTGCTGCTGAACCTGCTATGAATAACCAACAACAGGTCACCCGTCCGGTCTTTTCCGTGGTCGCTCCGGTCTATAACGAAGAAAAGCTGATCGAGGAGTTCTGTCACCGCACGGTAGCCACCCTTGAACCACTCGGTGAACCCTTCGAGGTCGTCCTGGTCAATGACGGAAGTCGTGATCGTTCGCTCGAATTGATGTATGCGCTTCACCTGAACGATCCACGCATCAAAGTGATCAATTTTTCACGCAACTTCGGCCACCAACTCGCCATTACGGCCGGTGCCGACCATGCACGTGGCGACGCAGTGGTCGTGATCGACTCAGATCTCCAGGATCCGCCAGAAGTCATTCCTGAGCTGATCGCGAAATGGCGCGAGGGCTACCAGGTTGTCTATGCCGTTCGCGAAGAACGACAAGGCGAGACATGGTTCAAAACCACGACGGCGGCGCTCTTTTATCGCCTGATTGATCGCATTACTAGCGTCAATATTCCGAGCGATGCGGGCGATTTCCGCCTGATGGATCGCAAAGTCGTGAATGCGCTTGGGCAGATCCGCGAGCACCACCGTTTTATGCGCGGGCTCTCGGTCTGGGTCGGGTTCAAAAGTACCGGCGTCACCTATCAGCGCCACGCCCGCAAAGCTGGGACAACCAAGTACCCTCTGCGCAAAATGCTCAAATTCGCGCTCGACGGCATTACCAGTTTTTCGTACCTACCCTTGCAACTGGCAACGTACATGGGTTTCATCGTTGCCGCGCTGAGCTTCATCTTTATTCTCATCGTCTTTGCCCTGCGCCTCGGCAATCCCACCGCCGAAGATGCCGCCTTCTATGGGCAGGCCTCAACCCTTTCTATCGTGCTGTTCATTGGCGCTGTTCAGCTTATCTCGCTAGGCATTATTGGGGAGTATGTCGGACGCATTTACGACGAGGTAAAGGGCAGGCCCCTTTATATCGTTGCTGAAGCCTTAGGCTTTGAGGACAAGGAGCATACCAATGTCACAGGGTAATTCGCCTTCAGGTAAATCTAAGTCGGGTGGTGGAGCACGTTTGAGCGTGCTCGGAGTCATCTTGCTGATTGTGGTCGTCGTGGGCATCGGGCTCTCGACAATGAAATTCGCCCAGATCAACGAGGGTGAACGAGGCCTTATTGTTACCCAGGGTCGTGTTGAGGGCGTACAAGAACCGGGCATTTTCTTTCGGCCCTTTGCACCCTTTACCAATATTGAGGTCGTCAATATCCGTCGCCAAACCCGCACGATCGAGCAGAATGTCGCGAGTAGCGATAAGCAACTCTATGATATTGACATTCAAGTTGACTATAGCCGCATCGCGACGCCCGAGGCGCTTCAGTCCAGTTATGGTGAGATCGGGGTGGACGATAGTCAGTTGAATGCGTTTCTTGATGGCTTCATTAACGACGCGCTCAAGAGTGCGTCAACGCAGTTTACGCTTGACCAGGCGCTCTCGGATCGCGGTGGCTTTGCCGATCGCATTCGCCAGTTCCTTACCAGCAAGGCTGAAGGGCAACGCTCACCTGTTGAGCAGCTCTATGTAAGGCTCGAGGCGGTCAAGGTGCTTGATATACAGGTTGGTGAGCAGTACGCACAGTTGCTCGCTGAAAAGGCTAATCTCGAAGTCCAGATCGAGACTGAGGAGAAGCGTCGCGAACAGATCCAGGCCCAGCAATCCAATAATCTCTTTCAGGCCGAGCAAGAGGCAACCGTAGCCTTGACCCGCGAGCGCGGTCAGACGGCAGCGGCCCTAGAAGCCGCTAGCCGTGAGTCGCAGGTACGGGCTATTCAAGGGCGCTACTGGCGCGAAAACCCCGAACTGTTTGAACTGCGCCAGCGTGAGTTGATGGTCGAGATGATGAAGAATGGCAATATGTGGTTCATTGATCCCAACACCGACCTGACGCTCTTGCTCAATCAGATGGCCGGCTCGGGGAGCGCCCCTGTTGTGCCCCAGCCAGCCCCGCAAACGCAACCCGTCCCCCCCGAAGTGACGCCTTAAGTCCGTAGGGGCACGGCGATGCCCCTGCGTACGGGCACGGGCCATCCCGGACGGGCACGGCGTGCCCCTGCGTACGGGCACGGGCCATCCCGGACGGGCACGGGCAAGCCGTGCCCCTACCCCGGACGGGCACGGGCAAGCCGTGCCCCTACCCCTGCGGACGGGCACGGGCAAGCCGTGCCCCTCTTGGGGGTGGGTTTTTCATATGACGTGCGGGTCATGACCATCCAAGGCATCCTCCCTGTCACCCCGAGCGCAGCGAGGGGTCTTCCATGCGCCGCAGCGAAGATTCCTCACGCCGTTCGGAATGACATGGCGGGCGTTGCCCCCCGCTGCGCTCTCCTTGTCACCCCGAGCGCCCGCCCTGTCACCCCGAGCACCCTCCTTGTCACCCCGAGCGCAGCGAGGGGTCTTCCATGCGCCGCAGCGAAGATTCCTCACTTCGTTCGGAATGACATGGCGGGCGTTGCCCCCCGCTGCGCTCTCCTTGTCACCCCCGCTGCCTCCGGCTCGTTCGCCTGGGGTGGAGCGTCCTCTTGGTGCGGGCATTGAACCACCAGTCCATCCCGATGCCGCAACGCTTGTCCCCCGAACCCTGGCCAACGACACCGCCAACCTCATGCGAAACAAGCCAACGCTATGACGCTCCCTCGGCCCGTGAATAAAAAACCTACCCCCAAAAGGTGCCCCTGCCCCGCCTACGGGCACGGGCAAGCCGTGCCCCTACCCCGGACGGGCACGAGCCACCCCGGACGGGCACGGCTTGCCCGTGCCCCTGCGTACGGGCACGGCTTGCCCGTGCCCCTGCGTACGGGCACGGCGTGCCCGTGCCCGT
>NZ_SIJK02000045.1 GCF_004762035.2 Candidatus Chloroploca mongolica
CTGGCGGCCGCCATCGACCGCCTCTTGTTCCGGGCCTGACTTTGCATCAGCCCTGAGTGGATTGGGGTGCGGTAGCCTTATGACGCAAAGGCGTAAAGCTCTGTTCCGCATGGAGGTGCATCAAACCTTTGCGCCTCTGCGCCTTTGCGTCAAGACAGGTCAACCTTTTTGGCAAGGTATTGCGCCGAGGTGCAGGCTTGCCCCTTCGTCATGAATCAGGTAGACTAAAAAGAAACCTTTCTCATGCGAAAAGGAAAGCACATGACGAACAAACAATCCGAAGTCGTTACCCTTGGTGGGGGATGCTTCTGGTGTCTTGAGGCCGTTTTTGATCAACTGGTCGGCGTTGAAGATGTTGTTTCGGGGTATATGGGCGGGCATGTGACCAACCCGACCTACGAACAGGTCTGTGGGGGGCGGACTGGCCATGCCGAAGTTGTGCAGGTACGCTTTGATCCTGCGCAGCTCAGCTTTCGCGAGGTGCTCGATGTCTTCTTCACTATTCATGATCCGACGACCCTGAATCGGCAGGGCAATGACGTTGGCCCTCAGTATCGTTCGGCGATCTTTTTCCATTCACCCGAACAGCAGGCGACGGCGACTGAAGTGATCAATGACCTGAATCAGCAGCGGCTCTGGCCGCGTCCGATTGTTACCGAAGTCGCGGCTGCGAGTCATTTCTACGTTGCCGAGAACTATCACCAGGAGTATTTTGCCCTCAACGGCAGCCAGCCGTACTGCCAATGGGTAATTGTGCCCAAGGTCGCCAAATTTCGCAAACAGTACGCCGCAAAACTTAAGTAAGCGACGTCATCTCATAGAAGCTTGGCGCGTGCGTGCCCCGCTAAGCGGGGCACGCACGCGCCAAGCTTCCATGAAACTCAATACCTTTGCGCCTTTGCGTCAAAAAAATCGTGCCTACACGTGTTTGCCCAGTGCAGCGGCGACTGCGGCGACCTGCGGCATGAGTTTCGCGAAATTCTCAAGGCTCAGCGACTGGCCGCCGTCCGAGCGAGCGCGGTCGGGGTCGGGATGGGCTTCGATGATAATCCCGTCGGCACCGGCGGCAATGCTTGCCAGCGCCAGCGGTGGCACGAGGTACCACTTGCCGGTTCCGTGGCTCGGGTCGGCAATGACGGGCAGGTGGGTGCGGCGCTTCGCCAGCGCGACAGCATTGAGATCCATCGTATTGCGGGTTGCCGTCTCGAAGGTGCGAATGCCGCGTTCGCAGAGGATCACATTGGGGTTGCCCTGGGCGGTGACATACTCTGCCGAAAGCAGCCATTCCTCGATGGTCGCCGAGAGGCCGCGTTTGAGCAGGACGGGCATGCCGGTGCGTCCGACTTCTTCGAGCAACTGGTAATTCTGCATATTGCGGGCACCGATCTGCAGCACATCGGCATAGCGGGCAACGAGATCAACATCATTGATCGTCATCACCTCGGTGACAATCGGCAGGCCGGTCTCGTCGCGGGCCTGGGCCAGCAATTTCAAGCCCAGTTCACCGAGACCACGGAAGGTGTAGGGCGACGAGCGTGGCTTGAAGGCCCCGCCGCGCAACATCGAGGCTCCGGCCTCACGGACAGCGCGTGCCGTTGCCATAATCTGCTCTTCGCTCTCGACCGAACACGGGCCAGCGATGACGACACAGCGCTCACCGCCAACCTTGATGCCCCGCACATCAACAATAGTGTCCATCGGGCGCAGTTCACGCGACACGAGCTTGTAGGGCTGCGTAATGCGCAACGTCTCTTTGACCCCGGTGAAGTGTTCGAGTTCCTCTTTGAGCGTCGGCGGAATCGCCGCCCCCACCACCCCGATCACCGTCCGTTCCGCACCATAGACCATATGGCCGCGCAAATCATACTCGGCCAGGCGTTCCAGCACACTCTCGATCTGCTCCTGAGTTGACCCTGTCTGCATTACCACGATCATTGCTTCGACTCCTTCTCCCTGAACTATTGGTGGTTTGTATCCAGCTTGCTGTGGCGGGGCGACCAGGCGCAGCGCCACGGATGGATCGGTTGGTTTCGCACTCATGCCGGTTTTCCCTGCTTTCACGCCCTGGCTGGCAACCACGGGTAGCCAGACTGGGCGTGGTTGCCAGCTTTACCCTTCGCTATTGGTTGCCCGAAAGGCCGCCAGGGCGGCGGTACGGTCGGGGCGCAAATTGGTCGCCCCACGGACATAGACATGAACGACTTCCTCGGCACTGCGGGTGGTATTCCAGTGGATCAGCACCCGAATACAGTGGGGCAGACCGCCGGGTACCTTCATTTCGTGGCCGCAGAGCAGGGCGGTATTGCTCCAACCAAGCGCACGAGCGGCCACGGCGGGATACTCGGCATCAAGATCGGGCGTAGTAGAAAAGATCGCACTCGCAATATCCTCGGGCTGCATCCGATTCGCCTCAATAATCGTCTCCAGCAACTCGCGGGTCGCCTCAAGGATGGCCTCGCGGGTATTTGCCTCACATGTCGTCGCGCCACGGATCCCTCGACACCTGACCGTCATTCAGAGCCTCCCTGACTGGGGCAAACAGACAGAGAGGGCGTGAAGCCTGGTGCTTCACGCCCTCTTGATGAGTTGTCTGTTGACCGAGGTTTCTAGACAATGCGAAGCGACCAGCCCGTATGTGGGTGGGTAAAATAGGAAGCAAAAAAGAAGTTGTTGTGATGAACTTTCACGCCCTGGACTTCCTTTGCAAACCTTTGCTCGCAGTGGTGGGGAATATATCACAGGTGTGGGGATCTGTCAACTGGGTTGTCCTGCTGGGGTGCGGAGCAGACCAATATTCGGCACAAGCGGTACTTGTTCGTATATTTCGGCAAGCGATATATGGGCATCTAATGCCTTCAGCGGCAACGATGCTTCCATACCGACAAAATCTGACAAAACCCATTCACTCGTATCTTGGCGGATAAAGCGTTCGATGTGAGATGTACGTTGTGAAACGAGAATGTACTCTTGTAGGGTTTCAATCGTACGATAGTGTTGGAACTTTTCGCCGCGGTCATAACTTTCGGTTGAAGGCGAGAGGATTTCAATAATAACCGTCGGGTTAAGCAACGTGTCACGTTTTTCAGGATGAACAAATTGGGCTTGGCCGCACACAATAGTGAAATCAGGATATGTGTTTAAGCCTGTGTGGGTTACTTTGACCCGCATATCACTTGGATAGGCGCGGCAATTGCTTCCGCGTACAAGAGCACGAAGGATAGCAGCAAGATTCATCGCAATTAAATTATGTTCTTCACTTGCGCCGGCCATGGCATAAACGCGACCACCATAATATTCATGTTTTGTTGTGCTTACTCGTTCATGCTGAAGATAGGCTTCTTCAGTGACATATATATTGGGCTGAGCAGTCATAAAGCCCCCTTGTATAGCAACCCTACATCATTTGTGAAGGTGTTGTGTGCTTGCGCGAGCAAGCACACAACCGCTTTTACAAACCCGTTAGGGTTGCTATAGATGCAATTTCTATGCGTATTTTAGCAGGTAGAGGAAGTAGATGCAAGTACAAATGTACGCATGCAGGATGCATCTTTTGCTGCGTCCCTGTTATCCCCTGGACGCACCCGGAGGGAGCGATGCCCTCCAACGCATGCATCTCTGGCGACCCGCTTGCACGGCGACGTTTGCCGCATGCGCGCTGGGCAGCGTGAACGACGTTGCCCTCATGGGCTCGCCGCTGGGCGCCGTCGCGTGGCGGTGGCGGAACGGATGACCGAACCCGGTCAGCGACGCCGTATGCGCAGGGGATGATGAGCGCAAGCGGGTGGAGGTGGCAAAAGCGCCGCGTAGGAAGGGTACGGCAACCAGGGCTGTTGCAAAGTCCCTGTAGGATTAGATAGCATCCGCAGATTACGCAGATGGGCAAGTCATAATCTGCGTAATCTGCGGACAATCAGGATGACTTTGCAACAGCCCTAACGCTGACCCTCTAGATTAGATGCGATCCCATAGACGGTGTTATAGTACTTCTATCCGATCCGCAGTTTGTTGTGAGGCACGTGCGATGCAACTCCGTAACCTTGGTGCGTCTGGGTTAGCTGTGACGCCATTGGGTCTTGGTCTCGCCGCGTTGGGGCGACCCGGCTATATCAATCTGGGCCATGCCGAGGATCTTGAGGCGATGTATGATGTGGCGGTGATGCGGCAGCGAGCCTATGCGGTGCTCGATGCGGCCTGGGCCGCGGGGGTGCGTTATTTCGATGCGGCCCGTTCGTATGGGCGCGCCGAGGAGTTTCTCGGTGGCTGGTTGCACGAGCGCCAGTTTGATCCGGCAGCGGTGACGGTTGGCTCGAAGTGGGGCTATACCTATACGGCTGATTGGCAGGTTGTGGCCGAGGCTCACGAGGTGAAGGCGCATGAGCTTGATGTTTTTGAGCGCCAATTGATCGAGAGTCAGGTTCTGCTCACGCCTTACTTCAATCTTTATCAGATCCATTCGGCAACCCTCGAAAGTGGCGTGCTCGCGAACCTTCCGGTGCTCACCGCCCTGGCTCGGCTCAAAGCTCAGGGGGTGGCAATCGGGCTGTCGGTGAGCGGGCCGCGTCAGGCCGAGGTGATCCGTCGGGCGCTGGCGGTGACGATCGATGGGGTGCGCCTCTTTGATTGTGTTCAGGCGACCTGGAATCTGCTCGAGACTTCGGCCGGGCCGGCGCTCGCCGAGGCGCACGCTGCCGGGGTGGGCGTGATTGTCAAAGAGGCGCTGGCGAATGGGCGGCTCACGGATCGCAATGCCGATCCTGCGCTCGCGGCGCTCGATCAGGTCTGTGCCGAGCGTGGCGCGACCCGTGATGCGATGGCGCTCGCCGTCGCAATGGCGCAGCCCTGGGCGAATGTGGTGCTCAGCGGGGCCGCTTCGGTGGCCCATCTGCAGGCTAATCTGCGGGCATGTGATGTCACCGATGCTGAGGCTGCCGCCTCCGCCCTGGCCGCCCTGGTCGAGTCGCCCGCAGCGTATTGGGCGACTCGTGCCAGGTTGGCCTGGAATTAGTTGCCTCCTTGCCAGACCGGTTTGCCATCCGGGGTGCGTAGGTCGAGCCGTTCACCGGTGGTCAGGTTTTCGATCCAGTTGAGTTCCATGTGGCCTTCGCCTTCAAAGCCCTCAAGCGCAATGCGATCACCAGGCCGCAACGCAATGGCGTTGGGTTCCCACCACCAGGGTGGCCCGAGCATGGCTTCGAGGTTGCTCCGGCTTGCCTCGTCGTAGAAGGTCAGGGCGTTGCTTGCGACGCTGACGACAGTACCGCGATAGGTGGTGCTCGGCGCACTCTGCTGTGGCGTTTGCTCATTCTGGCCCTGTTGTCCCTGGCCGCGGCCCTGCCCCTGCCCCTGCCCCTGGCCTCTGGGCTGGATGGGATTCGCGGGGTCGGGCGTTGCTTGCAACCACGGAGGCCCACCGCCACCCTGTTGCGTGCCGCGTGGATTGGCGACAACGGGGGCGTTCTCCTCCAACGAACGAATATAGCTCACGAGCGCGGCAATCTCGACCGAGGTGAGCCGCTCGCCAAAGGCGGGCATGGCCGAATTGGGGCGGTGCCCGCCTTCGGTGATCGCCTGCGTGATCGCCGCATCGTCCTGACGGCTGAGGAATTGCTGGCTGTTGATCGCCGGGCCAAGGCCGCCTGTCCCATTGTCACCGTGACAACTGGTACAAGTTGAGACAAAGAGCCGCTCGCCGAGCGCGAGGATCGCCTCGGGATCGTCGAGATCGATCATTTGCGGGGCTGGCATTTCGAGCGCAATGCCTTGTGCTTCGAGTTGATCCCAGTGCTGGAGGAAGGCAACCAGCGCGTCAAGTTCGCTCGCTTCGAGCAGGGTGCCCCACGCGGCCATCATTGTTCCCGGTACACCCTCGACAATGGTCTGGGTGAGACTCGCCGCATCCTGCGCCCGCACTTCGGGTGTGTTCAGGGGCACGCCGAGCGTTGAACCTTCGCCGTTGGCCCCGTGGCAGGTCACACAGGTATTGGCATAGAGCTGAAACCCCTCTGACCAGAGCTGGCCTTCGGGGCCGAGGGCGCTGATCTGGGCAAGCTGGGCCTCGGTGACATCGGGAACCGCCAGGCTTGCCGGGATCATGCCCCGTTGGGCGGCGAGTTCGCGAATCTGACCCCAATCGGCATACCGGATCTGGGCCACGAGCTGTTCAATCTGATAATCGGTCAGCATCCCGCCCTCGTCTTGATGCCAGGCAGCCATAGGTGTATTGTAGAGTCCCCGAGCAATGATCTTAAAGAGCGCATCGTACTCCATCGTACGCAGCGCCTCGCTATCGAGCGGCGGGATCGAGCCAAGCCCTTCGCCTGATGCGCCATGACAGACAGCGCAGTTTTCGACATAGATCACCGCCGCGTCACTCACGGCCTGTTGCCGCAAGGTTGCCTGTGCGTCAGACAAACGCACCTCTTCACGCGACGAATAGACCCCGAGGCCAACTACCAGGCCCAATAAAGCAACAAAACCTATAATCAAATAGCGTTGCATATGCTTCTTTCTTTTTGCTGAGCGTACGACCAGCGCATCTGGTCTGCCTGGGAGCGCGGGCGTCCCGCCCGCTTTTGCTCCCGAAGCGGGCGGGACGCCCGCGCCACGGCTGATGCAAAGTCCCAATATGATTTAGATAGCATCCGCAGATTACGCAGATGCGGAAGTCATAATCTGCGTAATCTGCGTAATCTGCGGACGATCGGGATGACTTTGCAACCGTCCTGACGCCCGCGCTCCTAGGAATGGCAGAAACCCCTTTGCGTCAAATCAACCGAAGACCTACGCTCCAGCCGGATAAACAACCTGCGTCGCATCAAACGCATCACGCTGGCGTGGCTCGGCGGTGTCAACGATGACAGTGCCATCGGTGATCGTGATGGCAAAAGTGTCAAGTGCTCGTGGCGCCGGCGGATTCTCTACATCGCCCTCCTGGTCAAAATAGGAACCATGGCACGGGCAGGCAAATCGGTTCTCGGCGGCTTGCCAACTGACGGCACAGCCGAGGTGGGTACAGCGGCGATAGACGGCCAAAAAGCCGCCGTCGGCCAGGCGCACGAGGAAAAAGCGTCCATCGGGAAATTCGGTGACTGAACCAGGCGGGAAACTCTCGACCAGTCCGGCTTGCACGACGCCCCCAAATTCACCATCAACGCGACGTGGCCCCAAAAACTGCACGGTCATCACCCCGGTCTGCAAGAGGCCGACCAGACCGAGGGCCCCCAGGCCAAGACTCAGGAAATTGCGTCGACTCATCGTTGTCTCGGGCGTAGCATTTGTAGGCTGCGTTGTCATCGTACCTCCTCACCAGGGCCAGACGAGGGCCATATTGGAGCCGCGAAAAAAGATGCCAATCAGCGTCAGCACCACAAGGGCGCTCATCGTAAAGCTAAAGAGGCCAACCAGGGCTTCGTTGTGGCGGGTGCGCAGAACGAGCCGGATCAGCCAGTAGACGCCGGCGAGACCAGCGAGGGTCAGGCCGAGTGGGATCAAGCCATTGGAGACAAGGGTGGGGAGACCGGGCAAAAGCGCAGGCAGATCGAGCCACCATTCATCGATCACCACCAGCAGCGGCGTGAGGAGAACGCTGAGTGCGACCCCAAGCCAGGCGGCCTTGCGGCCACGCGTCGAGCGCCCACCGATGCCGATGGCGCTATCGTCGCGATCCCAGAAGGGCACTGCGGCAAGCCCGAGCAGACCAATGGTCGACAAAGCAAGCGCTGCCAGGGGGTGCATATGCAGCAACAACTCTTGCACCCCAAGGAAATACCAGGCCGCCTTGGCCGGATTCGGCGGATGCGCCGGATTCGCCATTCCCTCCAGTGGGGCCGGAACAAGCATCGCAAAGAGCATCACTGCGGTGAGGGTGACCAGTGCGATGCCGAGCTCGATGCCAACGAGATGCGGGATCGTGGTCAACTTCTCGACGGGGCCGGTCTGGTCGGGTAGCGCCACACCGCCATCTTTGCGCACCCGCCAGAAATGGTACGAGAGCGCCAGCATCAAGACGACTGGCAAGACAGCAACGTGCAGCGCGTAAAAATTCCGCAACGCCGCCTGCCCAACCTCGCGCCCACCGAGCAGAAAATTGGCGACCAGCACCCCGACCACCGGGATGTAATCAAGCAAGCCTGTGCCCACCGTGATCGCCCAGAACGCCAGTTGATCCCAGGGCAATAGATAACCAGTAAAATTGAACGCGAGCACGATCAACAGCAGGAAGAGCCCGAAGATCCAGTTGCCTCGGCGATCACGAAAGAAGCCCCCGGTCAGAAAGACCCGGACAAGATGGAGCAGCACCGTAATGACGAGCAGATTGGCCGACCAGTGATGAACATTGCGCAACAACGCCCCAAAAGGCACCACCGTCTCAAGTGTCTGAATCGAGGCATAGGCCCGCTCGACACTCGCATCATAGCGAAACATCAGCAGCACCCCGGTAACCACCAAGATCACCGTCAGCAACGCCGAAATCCCACCGAGTCCCCAGGTATGCGTGAAACGCAATGCTGGTGCGGGGACACGGGTGGGATGCAGGTGCAAAATCAGATTGTTGGCGACCGCACGCATCCGACTGCGATCATCGCTAGGCGGACGAGCACGAAACCGCAGACGGTCAAATGCATTGCTCAACCATGACATACGCTACTCTCCCACTATCGTTCCAGGCGACATCGTTCTGTGTCTGGATCTACGATAGCAAGAGAGTATGGAGGAGTTGTGGAGAAATGGTAGAAGAGTTCGCGAGATGCTACCGCACTTTTACGCTGCTTGCATCAGGTAAAAGACGTAGCCATACGAGGATGCATACCGCCGATAGAGTTCGATCTCGGCCTGTTCAAGATCGAGGATGCGCTGAGCCTCGGGGTTGTCGTGGTATTGCGTGCGGAGTAGGGCAATCCGTGCGCCCATCGGGCGGTAGTAGTTCGTCCACCACGCCTCTTCGGGGAGCACGAAATGGCCCAGCGACCGGTAGCCTGCCGCTTCGAGACGGCTCACGTTTGCTTCGATCGTCGCTATACCCGGATAGGCCTCTTGCCAGAATTGGTGCGCTTCAGCGGGCGGATCAGGCTGCAACCACGACAGATCGCTGACGACGATGGAGCCACCTGGCTTGAGGTGCCGTCGCCAGGCCGCAAGGCCCTCGGCGAAACCGATGATATAGATCGCGCCTTCAGACCAGATCAGGTCAAACGGCTCATCAAAGGGCAACTCAAACATCGAGGCCTGCACCGGGGTGATCTGTTCGCCCACCCCCGCTATGAAGGCACGACATGCCAGTTCATCGAGGAATGGTTGATACGTATCTACCGCCGTAATGTGGCCCTGGGTGGCCTTGGCAAGGGCCAACGTCTGTGCCCCCGGGCCACACCCAACATCAAGGATGCGTGCGTTTGTGGGGAGATCCGGTAGCATCGCGAGCGCTTGCATCGTTGCTGCATCGCTGCCCGGAGCCTCGCGGGGCAGATCGCGGTGGATCTTCCAGAAGACGTCGTGTTCAAGGGGATTGGTCATTGGTTGTTCCTTTGCTCGTATTACTCTTTGCGCCTTTGCGCCTTTGCGTCAAATCATCAGCCCTGCATGCACCCCACCAGGGCACCCCTTGCGGGTGCCCCACCAGGGACGGGGGACGGGGGCCGGGCCCGGTGTAGGGGCACCCCTTGCGGGTGCCCCACCAGGGCACCCGCAAGGGGTGCCCCTACTACTTGTCTGCGAACGATGTAAGATCTGGTGTAAGATGATGGTTACGCTGCTATTTGATTGAATCAGTTAAAGGATAACACGCTATGGCTTCGCTTGCATCCTGGTTGGCTCGTATGGGCCTGATGATGGTTCTGTTTGCTTTGCTCGCCGCATGCGCCGCTTCGCCCGCGCCGCCCCCAACCGCCACGCCTGCTCCGCCGACCGAGCCTCCGGCGGCGGTGCCGATGACGGCCCGCCCCTACGCGCTTGGTACGACCGATGTGCAGGTCGACGTTGGTTTTGGCGCAACTGAGTTGCTCGAATTGCGTGGGACAGTGGCTGCGCCCACGAGCCCTGGGCGCTATCCGCTTGCTCTGGTGCTGCACGGGAGCCACACGGTTTGTCCGACGCCGCCCGATCAAGAGGAAGAGCCGTTTAGTTGTTCACAGGTCGTGCAGCAACGCAATGATCCAGGGTTTGCGTACCTGCTTGAGGCGCTGGCCGAGCGTGGTTTTATCGCGCTTGCGCCTGATCTCAATATGGCCTTCCGGAGTCCATTCGATGGCGAAGCCAATGCCTTGGATACGTCACGGGTGCAGTTGATCCTGGACCGTCAGTTGGAGGCGTTGCGCACCGGGGATCAGGCATTTGCGTTGGCGAATGGGGTTGAGGCCGATCTCACCCAGCGCTATTTGATTGGTCATTCACGGGGTGGCATGGCCGCCTATGGGGTGGGCGTCACATGGGAGGCTGACGAAGCCACCGAGGTTCGCGGTCTCTTGCTGCTTGCCCCAATGATTGAAACACCGCTTTTCCAGCCGGTGCCCTTTACAGCCGCGCCAACGCTTGATCTTCCGCTGGCCGTGGTTTTGCCCTCGTGCGATGGCGATGTTGGGAACCTCGATGGTCAACACTATGTGGAAGCCGCTCGCATCGACCCGCAGCGCCAGCAACCCGCAATGAGCATCCTGCTTCCTGGAGCCAACCACAATTTCTTCAATGATGCTCTGACCGTCGATGATTCACGCTCGGCGTTTGGTTTTTGTGACCCTGAGACGCCGCGCATGCCGCGTGCCGATCAGCGTGGCTTTCTTGAGGCTTTTGCGCCTGCCCTGCTTGAGGCCTGGCGCACCGAGACGATCTTTGATCTTGAACTCGTTGCTCCTGCGCAACCAGTGCCCGCAACGATCGCCGGTGTGCCAACCCAGAGCTTCGTTGTCTACCCGGCGGTGCAGCGCCGTCCGGTGCTCTCTGCGTTGCGTAGCACGGAACGGGACGTTGGGCCACTGGGTGGCGCAGTGACTGTGCAAGATGCGACCCTCGAATTTTGCGCCTATCAGAGTTTTGGTGCGGGCATCCTGTGTCGTCCCTTTGTGCAGATACCCGGCGGCCCTGCCCAGATGCATTTTGTCTGGGAAAGCGCTGAGGCACGCTTACGGGTTGAAGTTCCGCCAACGGCTGGCGATATGCGGGACGCAACGGCCTTGCATTTGCGGTTGGCCCTTGACCCAACCGACCCGCGTATGCCCACGGGTGAGGCGCAGCGCTTGCGCATTGTGCTCCAGGATCAAGCGGGCGCAACAGCGGAACAGGTGGTCAGCATCGCTTTGCCGACGGGCGTGCTGGGCACAAACCGTTGGAGCGATCCGGTCTATCTTGGTAGCGTGCGTCTGCCGTTGAGCCAATTTGAAGGCATTGATCGGGCGCAACTCGCGGCGATCGAACTCTATCCCGAAAGCGCGGGCGGCGCGCTCTTCCTGGCTGATCTTGAACTCGTTAGCGCCACCGAAGTGATTGAAATCGCTGCGTTGCCGGAACCCTTTGGCACCCTGGATGTTCAACTCACTGGCGCGAACACAGACCCGTTCCCCCCTGAAAGTCAACTCTTTGTGCGCTTGCGCCTGGCTGGCGTTGCCGAAGGACAACCAGATCTTGTGGTTGTTCAGACCTATGATCTCAGTGACCAGAGCTTACCGCTTGAGGTGTCGGTTCCATACAACCGTGCTACGCTTGACGGACGAAACGACTATGAACTTGAAGCAGGGATCTTTACGCCCGACGGCACCCAATACAACACTCCTCAACCTGTGCTCGCGATCAGGGCTGGCGAGATCCAGACACCTCTGGAGTTGATCGTGGAACCGATCGTCATTGTCGAGGCACCAACGCCAACCCCCGATGCAACCCTGCGTGTTGTCATTCGTGCCCCGTCAGGGCAACCCTTCGCGCCAGGGCTTGATCTCTCGGTGGTGCTGGTTGAACGCGAAACGGGAGCTCCGCTTGCTGGTGCAACTGAAGTAACCACCGAAGCCACGGTCGAGACGTTCGAGCTTGAACTGGCCTACAATACTGCCGACGTCAAAGAGGGTGGTGTCTACGCCCTCAGCGTCCAGGTCTTCCAAGATCTTTTCACCGTCATCGCGTCAAATGACGACCTGGAACCGATTGATCTCAACGCCGAGGTGGTTGAACTGCAACTGAACGCGGTACAGCCCTAAATCCTGTGTCGTAGCAGGTCAAAAACGCCAGCAAAGCTGGCGTTTTTGACCTGCTACGACACAATGCTTGGGTGCCGCAGGCTCTATTTGGCAAAGCCCCGCCCCTCCTTTATAATCGGAGCCATCGTGGTGAAGAAGTAGCAAGCGCAAGCCAAAGAAGGTAGAACGATGAGCAATGAATCTTTTCGTGCCCTGGTCGTCGAGGATGACGCTGGTACGCGCCGCGTTGAGTTACGCGACATGCAGGTGGCCGATCTGCCTCCCGGTGAAGTCCTGGTGAAGGTTGCCTATTCGACCTTGAATTACAAAGATGGGCTGGCGGTGACCGGGAAGGGCAAGGTTTTGCGGGTCAATCCGATGGCCCCGGGGATTGATTTTGCCGGTACTGTGGTCGAGTCGCAGTCATCCGCGTATAAGCCTGGTGACGAGGTGGTGCTGACGGGGTGGGGCGTTGGCGAACGCCACTGGGGTGGCTTCAGTCAGTTCAACCGGGTCAAGGCCGGCTGGTTGGTGCCCCTGCCCAAAGGGTTGACGCTTCAACAGGCGATGGCAATTGGCACGGCTGGTTTCACGGCGATGCTCTGTGTGCTGGCGCTGGAACGCCACGGTCTGACCAACGATGGCCGCGAGGTGGTGGTCACCGGGGCCGCTGGCGGCGTGGGCAGCGTGGCCGTTGCGCTGCTGGCCCGTGCCGGCTACAAGGTTGTCGCTTCGACCGGGCGCCCCGAAGAGGCAGACTATCTCCGTGATCTGGGGGCGGCTGATATTCTTGACCGTTCATTCTTTACCAATCCTGGCCGCCCGCTCGAAAGCGAGCGCTGGGCTGGCGCAGTGGATACCGTTGGTGGCCCAACCCTCGGGGGCATCTTCCGCACCGTCGCCTCGCATGGCGTCGTTGCGGCCTGTGGCAACGCTGGTGGCGTTGAGTTCACCTCCTCGGTCTTCCCCTTTATCCTGCGGAGCGTCAAGCTCGTCGGGGTCGAGTCGGTCATGGTGCCCTTGCCCGAACGCCTTGCCGCGTGGGAACGCCTCGCCCGTGATTTGCCGACCAACCTGATTGATCGCATGACCAGCGTGATTCCGCTTGCGGCCGTGCCCGAGTATAGCGAAACGATTACTCAGGCACAGGTGCGCGGGCGCATTGTGGTTGATGTGCAGGCGTAACCCTTTGCCGATACATCCGTGAAGAAGCCGAAAAGCCAGCCCAGGCTGGCTTTTCGGCTTCCTTCGTGATGGCACCACCAGCGGCAGCGATAACTAACCCCCGTTGATCGGGCGGCGGGGTGGCTGCGTCTCTTTGCGTCGACGGGCGATATGGGTCGGTGGCATGGTGGCGTCGGCGTACACGCCGACGCTGACAATCAGCACCGACCACGCGACCCTTCCAGCGTCAATTGGCAGCATGACCGTGATAGCTTTTTCCTAGCAATACACCCAGAAACACGACAACAAGTGCGGTGATAATGGCAATTGCTCCTAAAAGCCAAGCATCTTTCAAAATGTTCTCAACGACCAAGATATTAAAAGCCTCTGTGATATTAAAAGATGACAAAGCTGATATATCTAGTGAACCATTTAATGTTATTTCGTTGAATTTAAGAGAATTTTCTGTTAAGGTTGTATAAGGCAATATGACCATGCTTGTGTTATTGTTTTCAGTTTGAATTTTTACTGTTGGTGTCTCATTATCTTCAAAAACTATTGCCTTATCAAACACAAAATACAAAGCCTTATTCTCAACTTGCTCAGCGATACTCCTTGACGCACAGTTTAGTGGTTCCTGATTCATATCATTGTTTTGGTAGACACACACTTTGAGAACTGCCAATGGGTCTGCATCGACAAATCGTAAACGCACACCTGTCATTTCTTTTTGTTCTAAACCCAGTTCTTGGAGTACATAATCGTTTACGGTTAAGGTATGGTTTTGCCAGTTGTACCGATTAGTGTGACTAACAAAATCCCTTGAAAAAAACAAATTAGCGCCCAACATCAAGAGCATTATCGTTGTAGGCAGCGCCACACCGATCCACCATTGGGGCTTTAAGTCGAAAGCAACAAACTTCTCCTGATGCACCTGAGTAAGAACCCTTGCAGAAAACCAGATTGTCATCAGTAAAGCAGTCACCAAAAAAACATTAACGATGGGTAAAATCGTAATGAAGATTCGATAGAGATCAGGGTGAGCTACGGCCAATGCAGTGGGTAAATTGGGGACATTGAAAATCGGTGCCAGATGAATTGGCAAAGCAACACCTAATTCTCGGTGTTGATTTACCATCATTAGTGCAAAAGTAAGTTGCACCAAACCCCATGCAAAGATTAGTTTTGGAAATCTACTGATCGCTCCAATTAAAAGAGGTGTAATCCAAATTAACCAGTAAAATGGCACCGGTACCCAGAGAAACACAAGGGCTATGGAAACTAGACTAGCAAACCAGACCATCCAAGGTAAATGGTTAGCTGGATTAATGATCAAGTGCCCGACTAAGATAACATATCCAAGCAAAAACGGAGATACGCTCATGCCGAACAATTGAATTTCTCGGAAAATTTGTGTGCCTTCTGGATTGAGTAGTACTCCCTTTACAAAAGCTGGGGTGGTGAGAAATGGTAATAGGGATACTCCGAAGATAAAACACCCTAAAAAGAATAAACTAAAACGTTGCCACCAACGCTTCTCAATCATCAACACCAAAGGAGCAAGCAAGAACAATGGATAGATTTTGAAAGAACCACCTACGCCTAAAAGAAGACAAGACAAAATCGCCCACTTATCAAGCACTCGGACAGATGGAACTTGGCTTTGAGGCGTGATTTGTGTTGCTTTTGAGGCAGCGTAAGTGCCTGCTACAGCAAAGGTGGTCGCATAGATGTCATTTTGCCCCATCATAAAAGCAGTATAAATAACCGTTGGCGACCAGGCCCACAATGCTAATCCAACGCGACCGCTGGTCTTATAGAGAATATATCCAATGACCAAATCAAAGGGGAGGTATGCGGCCTTAAACAAAAAAACATACCTCGCGGGGTGTGAAACTTGCCAGACAGAATCCCAAGCTGTCAAATCTACCAGACCCATTTTTTCTAAAAACTCCAACCAACCAGCCGTAAATAAATAAAAGCCATAAGGGTAGGGTGCCCAAACCCCCGGGCTGTGCATAACGATGTCTCCGAATTTTTCGTAAAGAAAGGCGTATAAATTGAAATGCCCCTGATTAATATAGTGGGTCATCCATGGCATAAACATTACATCATGTTGCCCTGTAATTGGCATAACCATGATGCGAAGCATATAGCCTGCCGCAATAAGCCAAAACCAAGGCGATTTCGAGACAATGCTAATCGTTCTTTTCATTACGGCTATTTTGGCTATCTAAAACGGGCGTCAAGCGTGTCATTCCCCGCACGCTTGGCCTGTGGAAGAATAAAAGGTGTAGGCAGTGTATTGTGGTTGCCTCTTCGTAACCAATGTGCGAGGCAACGTGGGAGACGGGATAGCAAAACCACGAATACAGCGCTTTCTGTGGCAGACATCGGGGTTAATAGGAATATGAGCAAGAAGTCCGTCGGTTATGGACACTTGCGCCATCGGTTCCTTCCAGCAAAGGAGCGAAGGTACGACTATTGAAATGTGCAGCACAGTATAGCATACAATGGCAGTCAAATTCGTCAATACGTATGTGACTAAATCACGCATCACAAGATTGAACGGGTGTTCGCACGCTCAGTTGCTCGCCGCTCGAACGCCTCCCGTTCGGATCGTTAAAAGATACTATTGGAACACATGAAAGCGCTGGCCTCTGGCCAGCGCTTTCATGTGTTCTAATAGTATGAACTGTATGCCTAATCGGTGAGGCTCAGCGATCCTGAAGCGCCGCGATCCCAGGCAAGCTCTTGCCTTCGAGCAATTCGAGCGAAGCACCGCCCCCGGTCGAGACGTGCGACATCTGGGCGGCGAGGCCGGCTTGCTCCACCGCAGCGACCGAGTCGCCCCCGCCAACAATCGTGATGGCACCACCAGCGGCGGCTTCGGCCATCGCACTGGCAATCGCCCGTGTTCCACTCGCAAACGGGTCAAGCTCGAAGACGCCCATCGGCCCGTTCCAGATGACCAGTTGCGCGGCGGCGACTTCACTGCGATACTGCTTGGTTGTCTCGGGGCCAATATCGAGCATGCGCCAGCCTGCGGGGATGGCATCAACACTCACCACCTTCGTGTTGGCCTCGGCGCTGAACGCATCGGCAATCACGGCATCAACTGGGAGCAAGAGGCGCACATTGGCTGCCTTGGCCTTGGCGATCAACGCCCGCGCCGTCTCAACGCTGTCAGGCTCGATAAGCGAATCGCCCATCTCTTTGCCTTCGGCCAGCAGGAACGTATTGGCCATGCCACCGCCGATCAGCAGCGCATCAACCTTGCCGAGCAGGTTGTCAATAACCCCGATCTTATCACTGATCTTGGCCCCGCCGATGATCGTCACAAAGGGGCGTTTCGGTTGTTCCAGCGCCCCGCCGATATACTCAAGCTCTTTCTCCATCAGGAAGCCGGCGACGGCAGGCAAGTGGTGCGCCACCCCTTCGGTGGAGGCATTGGCACGATGAGCTGCACCAAAGGCGTCGTTGACAAACACATCACCCAGGCGGGCCAGTTCTGCGGCCATCCCGGCGTCATTCGCCTCTTCACGTGAGTCAAACCGCGTATTCTCCAGCATCAAGACCGTCCCAGGCTGCAGCGCCGCAGCGGCAGCCTCGGCGGCCTCGCCCGTCGTGACTTCGGTTTTGCGCACTTCGTGGGCCTCGGGCAGCAACTCAAAGAGGCGCTCAACGACTGGGCGCATACTATACTTTGCATTGACCTTGCCTTTGGGTCGTCCCAGGTGTGACATCAACACCACCCCATTGGCCCCTTGCTCTAACAAATAACGGATTGTCGGCAACGCGGCGCGAATGCGGGTATCATCAGTGACACTGCCCTCACTATCCTGAGGCACATTAAAGTCTACGCGTACCAGGGCACGCTTGCCATTCCATTCGATATCACGGACGGTCTTTTTATTCATCAGGGAAGCTCCTTCTGCGGTTTCTCCCAACGGTGAGTATTGTAGCATATTTGCGATGGCTTTCGCGGGCGTGCGCCCGCGAAAGCCATCGTGGCAAAGCCTAGCGGTCTTCTTTGTTGCACAGTAGATCCCGCAGATCGGCGACGCTGTGGACGAGGGCGTGAGGGTTGGCTTCGGTCAGTTCGTCCAGCGTGCCGTAGCCGTAGGTGACGGCAATACATGGCAGGCTGTGCGCGCGTGCGCCTTCGATGTCATAGACCGTGTCGCCAATCATGAGGCTCGCGCTGCGTTCGGTTGGGCTGAGTAGATCGAGCACCGCGCCAATGACTTCGGCTTTGGTGCCAATGCGATCGTCAGGGGTCGAGCCAATGATGGCGACGAAGAAGCGCGTTAGGCCAAAATGATCGAGAATGCCCTGCGCCGGGATAATGAATTTCGAGGTTGCAACATAGAGGCGGATGCCGCTTGCTTGCAATTCGGCGAGCAACTCGGGGATGCCTTCGTAGAGTTGGTTCTCGTACATCCCGATAGATAGATACCGCTCGCGATAGATGGTGACGGCCTCTTCCGCCAGCGTGTCATCGCCAAGATACGCACGTAAACTGGCGCGCAGGGGTGGCCCGATCCAACTGCGCAGCGTCTCAGCGTCAGGAAGGGGCTTCCCCAGGGTGTTGAGCGTATGGCCAAAGGTGCGGGTAATGCCCTCGTAGGGATCGGTCAGGGTTCCGTCAAGGTCAAAGAGCAGGGCTGGGTGGCGGGGCTGTCGCATAACTGTCTATTTCTCGAAAACGGGACCAGGTCTGGTCGAAGTTCAGCACACGCACGATGTGTGCGACTCATCCTTCTCACTATACCACCCGTTTTTCCAGGTGACAATCCTGCCGTTCCGATAGGCATCGTGGTATACTGAAAGTGTTCCCCCTCGATTCCTAGCTCTTCCATGCTCGCCAGGGTTGCCCTGCGAGTGGTGATCCTCAACAGAAAGGTGGCGTTGCGCATGCTCAATTCGATTACCGATGTGCGTGAGATCCTCGCGACCCAGCAGTATATTGCTTCCGACGAGATTTGTACGGCGATGTTTCTGGCTGATAAACTCGGCAAGCCGCTGCTCGCCGAAGGCCCCGCCGGGGTTGGCAAGACTGAATTGGCCAAGAGTTGGGCGCTCGCGAATGGCCGCGAGTTGATCCGTTTGCAGTGTTATGAAGGTCTCGATGAGACCAAGGCCCTCTATGAGTGGGAGTATGCCAAGCAGTTGCTCTATACGCAGTTGCTGCGTGAGAAGCTGAGCGATCTGCTCGGTGATTCGCGTACCCTGCGTGAGGCCGCCGATCGCCTGGCGAACGAAGAGGATGTCTTCTTCTCCGAGCGTTTTCTGCTGCCACGTCCGCTGCTCCGCGCCATTACCAGCGACCAACCGGTGGTGCTGCTGATCGATGAGATCGACCGCGCTGATGCCGAGTTTGAAGCCTTTCTGCTTGAGGTGCTCAGCGATTTTCAGGTCAGCGTCCCGGAACTTGGCACTCTCAAAGCCAAACATCAGCCGACCGTTTTGCTCACCTCAAATAATACCCGCGAGTTGAGCGAGGCCCTCAAGCGGCGCTGTCTCTATATTCATATTGATTATCCTGACCTTGAGGCCGAGTTGCGCGTGATCCAGTTGAAGGTGCCCGGTCTTTCCCCGAAATTGGCCCGCCAGGCCATTGAATATGTGCAACGTCTCCGTAAAATGGATCTGAAGAAACACCCGAGTGTCAGTGAAACAATTGATTGGGCCCGGGCTTTGCTTGAACTCAACAGTCGGCAGATCGACAAGAGCACCCTCGATACGACGCTGAACGTGCTGTTGAAGTATGAAAGCGATATTCAACGGGCCAAACGTGCGCTGCAAGGCGGTGAGCGTGGTGACCGCCCCGAGCGCCCCGAGCGCGGTGATCGCCCGGATCGCCCGCGGAACCGTTATCCTGGTGGTGAATGGAATAACTAAGTATGGATCGACGTATCACTGAATTTATTGCCGCCCTGCGGGCCGCTGGTATCCGGGTCAGCCTCGCTGAAACGGCTGATGCGATGCGGGCGATTGAGCAGGCAGGGATTACCGATCGTCGCCTCTTTGAACTGGTTATGCAGACGAGTCTGATCAAGGATGCGAAAGATTTTACGACCTTCCGCGAGCTCTTTCCACTCTATTTTGGCAAAGAAGCGCCCCCGCCGCTGCAGCAACCCGGCGGCGGTCAGCTTTCTGAGCAAGAGCATGAACAGTTGATGGAGCACCTCGCCCAGATGCTGGCGCAGATGAGTCCGGAACAACTGGCGCAACTCTTTCGCTCGATGATGACCGGCCAGCCCCTCTCGGCCCAAGAGATGGGCCAGTTGATGGATGGCATTGCGCCGCCGCATGTCTCGAATCCACGCTATCGCGATTGGATGACGCGGCAGGCCTTGCGTGAGTTGAATTTCAACCAGTTGAATAAGGCGCTCCGCGAGTTGCTTGACGCTCTGCGTGACGAGGGTATGTCCGAAGAGGCACTGCAAGCGATCGAGCAGGCTGCCCGTGAAAACCAGGCCGCGCTCGCTGAACAGATCGGCCAGCAGGTCGCCCAGCAAATGGCCGAGCAGGCGCGTGGCGACGGGCAGGCCATTCCGCGTCAACGCTCCGAGAGCGAGTTGCTCGACCGGCCTTTTGATCAGTTGAATGAACGCGATGCGGACGATATGCGCAAGATTGTCAATCGCCTCGCGGCCCGTCTGCGCACACGCCTTGCTTTGCGCCAGCGTCGGGGCAAAACAGGTACCCTTGATGCCAAGACGACGATCCGTACCAATCAGCGTTTTGGTGGGGTGCCGATGGTTGTTCGCCATCGCAAGCGCCATCTCAAACCAAAACTTGTGGTGCTCTGTGACCGTAGTGTCTCGACCGAACGAGTGATGACCTTTATGTTGCTGATGGTCTATTCACTCCACGACCAACTGAGTCGCACTCGTTCCTTCGCCTTCATTGATCGCCTGCACGATATGAGCCGCTACTTTAACGAGGCTCGCCCCGAAACCGCTATTGCTCAGGTGATGGATGAGATCCGTCCAACACGCAGTTACAGCACGGATCTTGGCTATGCCCTCAGTGAGTTTGTCCGCGATCACCTGAGTTGCGTTGATCAACGCACGACCGTGATTCTGCTTGGTGATGGGCGCAATAATGAAAATGATCCGGGGCTTGCCGCGTTTGCCCAGATCTGCCGCCGTGCCCGACGGGTGGTCTGGTTTGCCACCGAAGAACAGCGGAAGTGGGGCGTCTACGATCCCGGCTCATTGAGTAGCGACATCTATAAGTACGCCCCGATGTGCGATGCGATGCTCGAGGTGACCAACCTGCGCCAACTTGCCGACGCGATTGACCGCCTCTTTGTCCGGGCGTAGGGGCACGGTGCCGCCGTGCCCCTACCGGAAGACGCCGTGCCCCTACCGGAAGACGGCCCGCCATCGGTAGGCGTCGGGGCGGTGGGGCGTTGGGGCACGGCGCCGCCGTGCCCCTACTTGCAGATGTGCGAGGATCTCACTCATGTTTTTCCTGGTGACTGAGGTGCATAACTTTGGCGGCTTTTTTGGTGGTGATACCGTCTCGTTGAGCGGCAAAGCCTGGCGCGATCCTGAGGCTGCCGAGCAGACCTTGACGATTGACGAGGCGGCCCTGGTCAACCTCATGGATCGGCACCTGGTGGCGGCGGGGATGTTGCTCGAACTAACCTTTGCCGGTGCGCGGGTCGAAGCAGCGGTTGTGCGGGGCGCTTCTGAGCATGCGACGTTGCGGCGCGCTCTGGGTGAACCTGAACTGCCTGCCTCCTTCTCCGGATTAACCCTCTTGAGTTGCCGTTGTGCGGCGTGCAAGCTCTGGGTTACGCCAGTGCGACGCGCTGAAACCGAGGTTTGTCCCCTGTGTGGGCGAGGGGTCGCGCTGCGCTAGCGTGTCTACATACGATACGTATCGACTTCGCCCCGCACGGGTGCGCCGCACGGCGCACCCGTGCGGGGCAACAAACCCTTGACACCTGCAAGACGCGACTCGTATAATGCAGGCGAAGGGAAAGAAGCTTATGCGTCGTCGCGTCTCATTCGTCTCGTTGCTCCTGGGTCTCCTCTATATGACCGCACTTGGCCTGGCAGGTGTGCTGATTTGGCAAACACTGATGCTGGCCCGTGCTTTGCCCGAGGTTCAGGCGGCTGCCGCAGAAATTGCGCTGGCAACGGCAACCCCGGTGCCGACAGCCGTGCCCATGATTGTCTTGCCAACCCCGGTGCCGCCGACCCCGATGCCAACAACTGAAGTGCCTGATCCAGGCCCGGTCAATTATCATCCCAAGAGTGGCCGCTATATTATTGCCTGGTTGCCGCCCCTCTTTGAAGGTGGCGCACGTGATTCCTTTTTTGCGAATGCCGATATTATTGATGATATTAGTCCGTTCTGGTACTCGACGGATGCAAGTGGCCGCCTCTTTGGCACCCGCAATGACGATCTGGTGCGCATTGCCCACGAGCATAATATCCGCATCATTCCGTCGATTCATAATGTGACGGCAACGCCTGGTGTCGTAGCCGGGGTGCTGCGCAATCCGGCCATCCGCGCCCGTCATGTCCAGCATATTGTTGATGAAGTGCTGGCCCGTGGCTACGATGGCATTGATATCGACTACGAAAGTCTCGATCCTTCGCTGCGCGCTGATTATACGGCGTTTATTGTCGAGTTGAGTACGGCCTTACGTCAGCACGAGAAGCTCTTGACCGTGGCTGTCCATGCCAAGTCAAGTGATTTCGGTGGACTTGGTGGCTTTCAAGATTGGGTCGCCATTGGCCCCTATATTGACCAGTTGCGCATCATGACCTACGATTATCACTGGCGTGGCAGTGGCCCCGGGCCGGTTGCCCCAGCCTACTGGATCAATGCAGTGGCTGAGTATGCGCAGTCGGTCATTGATCCAGCCAAAGTCTTGATCGGGGTCCATTTCTATGGCTATGACTGGCCCCCATCTGGGCGGGCGACCGCACGTACCTGGCGGGTGATCGAAGAGATTATTAATTCCCAGGGGTCAACCGTCAATTTTATGGAACGCAATAGCTCTGGGCCAGTCGAAGAGAGCTATTTTTCGTATCGCAGCGCCGAAGGTACGCGCCAGGTCTGGTTTATGACCGAGACCGGGCTTGGTTCCAAGATCCAGACGATCCAGGCGATGGATCTGGCCGGCATCGCGATCTGGCAACTCGGCTATGAAAAACCTGAATACTGGCGCATTGTGCGCGAGAGTATGGTCAAAGATACGGCGCACGTTCAGCGGGCGTTGACCCCGCTGATCCCCGATCATTAAGCATGGAGCTATGGCACCCATCGTGGAACCTGAAGTCAAGGTTGATGTTACTGAAGCGCTCCATCTCTATGAGCGCGGTGTGGCGGCGGCTCGTGCCGATAATCGGCGGGTTGCCGCTGGCTTCTTGACCCGTGCGTTGCGCCTCGATCCCCGCAACGAGTCGGCCTGGCTCTGGTTGAGCGGCGTGCTTGATGATCCCCACGAGCGTGCTTTTTGTCTGCGCTCGGTTCTTACGCTGAATCCGCACAATACCCACGCTCAACGCGGTCTGCGCTTGCTCGAAACACGCGGCCTCCTCAATGGGCAGGCTGATAAAGCGCCTGCTATGACGCTCCCTTCACTTCCCGTGGAAACCAAAGAGCGCCCGGTTGACCGTGATGCCTGGTGGATCAATTGGCGTCGCTCGAACCGTGAGTGGAGCCGGAGCCGCCTCCTCTTTTGGATCTTCCCGATTATTCTGCTCGTTGTTGCTATTGGTCTCTACCAGAGTTTTGTGGTAGCTGTCGAGCGGAGTGCGGCCGTGATTGTTGCGCCTACTGAAGATGTGGCAAGCGTGGCGCTGTTTGTGCCGCCACCCGTGCCAACCATTGAACCGGTGCTCGAGGCCGAGCCACTAGCCGTCGTTGAAGGCCTGACTATCGGCTATCTGGGGGCACTCGAGAGCCTGCGTGCCGATCTCCGGGTTGCCACCGAGACCTATCGCGAGGCGACGACCATGCTTGCGGGTGGTTCCGTCGGGGCGGTTGCCGCGACCCAACGTCTGCGTGCGACTGTCGCTTCTTCACGTGAGGCCATGAGCCAGTTGCGCCCCCCCGGCACGTTGCAGCCTGCGCACGATGATTATCTAACCGGGCTCAATCTGCAACTCGAAGGCCTCGATGCCGTGCTCGATTTTTATAGTGGCTACGATGTGGCCAACGCGAACCGCGCCGCGCAGCGCTTCCAGGAAGCCCGCGCTTACCTCGAACGTGCGCAGGCCACCTTTGCCGCCGAAGCACGCCAACTCGCCGATCTCAGCAGCACAACCGCCCAAACCCCACGGTAGGGTCACGGCGCCGCCGTGCCCCTACCCCCTAGGGCAATTGCATCATACGAAACCGGATACAACAAGACGCTCTATCAGGGCACCCGCAAGGGGTGCCCCTCCAGGCCGAGGGCCGGATCCGGTGTACGGGCACCCCTTGCGGGTGCCCTCGCGGGGTGCATACACGGAAGATGCAATCACCATGCCCTACCCCCCGACGGGAAACCGCACCGCCGCAAGACGTTCGCCGGCGGCACGCAGCGTTTCCAACTTTTTAGCAAAGCAAAAACGGGCCAGCAGAGGCAACGGTTGACTGCCCGCATGCGCTCCCCTCGGCGCATAAAAAGCCGAAGGCGGGATCGCCGCAACCCCGATCTCGCGGGTCAACCAGCGACAAAAGGCACCATCATCGGCAAAGCCTGTGCCACTGAGATCCGCCATCACAAAATAACTGCCTTCGGTCGACAATGTCGGTAGGCCAGCCTCGTGCAACAGCGTTTGCAAGAGCGTATAACGCTCAAGGTACTCGGCCCGCAGGTCCTCGTAATAGCCATTGGTGCGTGCCGTTTCAAGCGCTGCCGCCGCCGCATCTTGCAAAGGCGTCGCGGTCGCAAATGTAATCCACTGATGCGCGGCCCGCAACGCATCGTTGAGCGCCGCCGGCCCAACCGCATACCCGATCTTCCACCCGGTCACACTGAAGGTCTTGCCAATGCTATTGATCGTCAGGGTACGCTCCCACATCCCGGGTAGGCTCGCAATGCCCTGATGCTCGGCGTCGCCAAAAACCAGTTGATCATAGACCTCATCCGCAATCACAGTTACATCATACTCAATGCAGAGCGACGCAATGAGCTCGAGTTCAGCCGGGCGAAAGACCTTGCCCGTTGGATTATGGGGCGTATTGAGCATCAAGATCCGTGTGTGTGGGGAAAAAGCCGCCCGCAAATCCTCAGGATCAAACCACCACGCATGCGCAGGTACTCCGGTCAGCGACGAAGCTTGCCCTTCCCCCGGGGGATGCAGCCGCACATAACGGGGGACTCCGCCAGCCATCGTTACCGCAGGCACATACGCATCATAGAATGGCTCAAAGATTATCACTTCGTCACCAGGATTGACAAGCGCTTGAATTGCCCCAAAGAGCGCCTCGGTGGCCCCGCTGGTCACGGTGATCTCGCGGGCGGGATCAAACGCCTGGCGTCCCTGAGCCTGCCATGTGGCCGCCACCGCCTCACGCAGCCGGGGCAAGCCCTGATAGGGGGCATACTGGTTCAAATCGGCCTCGACCGCCGCGACCGCCGCCGCTTTCACCCAGGCTGGTCCCGCAAAATCCGGGAACCCCTGTCCCAGATTGACCGCGCCACACTGAACGGCCAGCGCACTGATTTCGGCAAAAATCGTGGTTCCAAAGCCACGCACACGCTCGGCGGGGTGACGACTGCTCATAGATACGCTCCTGCTCTTGAGGGTGATGAATTGTGCTGTATGGTACCATATCCCCCACTGCGATGGTGCTAGAGGGCCACGCCAGCTACCCGTACGTATGCCTCGGCAACGTGCCAGCGCACCGGTTGACGCACGGCGTCTACCGCGACGTGACGGATGAGGCTACCCGTACGTATGCCTCGGCAACGTGCCAGCGCACCGGTTGATGCACGGCGTCTACCGCGACGTGACGGATGAGGCTACCCGTACGTATGCCTCGGCAACGTGCCAGCGCAGCTGGCACGTTGCCGAGGCAATTCACCTTCACCACAAGGTAGCGGTTGGTCAAACCGCTACCTTGTGGTATCATCATACCCATGAATACACAAACGTACCCTCACGGAATCCTGACCCTCGATACGCTCCATCTTGGACGGCCAGGAGTTGTCGCGACGTATCTGTTGCTTGGTGATGAGCCTGCGCTCGTTGATCCCGGGCCCGCCGGTACGCTGCCAACGGTAGAGGCGGCCCTTGCGCAGCATGATCTGAGCTTGCAAGATCTGCGCCATGTTATTCTGACGCACGTTCATCTTGATCACGCTGGGGCTACGGGCACGATCCTCGCGCAGAACCCCCACGTTCAGGTGCATGTTCACGAGCGTGGGGCGCCGCACTTGATCGATCCGTCCCGCTTGGTCAAGAGTGCTGGCCAGCTCTGGGGCGATCAGCTCGAGATGCTCTGGGGGCAGACAATTCCTGTGCCGCCAACGGCGATCACGACCCTGGTTGGCGGTGAACGGCTCCAACTTGGCAAGCGTGTATTGCATGCCTACGATGCTCCTGGGCATGCCAAGCATCATCTCGTCTGGTACGACGAGGAGAGCGAGGCGGCGTTTGTCGGCGATAACACCGGTGTCCGCCGTCAGTTGCAGCCCTTTACGCGCCCGGCAACCCCGCCACCCGATGTTGATCTGGTTGCCTGGCAGAGCACGCTTGATCTGATTAAAGGCCTGCGCCCCCAGTGGCTGATGTTAACCCATTTTGGGGCCTATCCTGATGTCGAGTTCCACCTGGCGGATGTTCGTGAACGGTTGCTGCGTTGGGGTGAACTGGTGCGCACCGGTTTGACCAGTGGCAAGAGTGAGGCTGAGCAGCTTGCTGCCCTTGAAGCCCAGGCGCTTGCCGAAGCCGCGAGCCTCGATGACACCGAACTCGCCGCTCTTACGCAGCAGTCGGGCGCAGTCGAGTTAAGCTGGCTTGGTCTGGTGCGCTATTGGCAGAAACAGGCTGCCTCTTGAGGGGGAACCGTGGCTATCGTGATTGTTGGCGGTGGGGCCATTGGCCTTCAGGTGGCTGGCCGGTTGGCTCTGTCCGGCAGCGAGTGCGCTGTGCTGGCACGCTCGCAGACAGTGGCAGCCCTGCTTGATCAAGGGTTGAGCATCACGCTGGAAGGTGAGACGCGCCGGGTGCGCGTCGATGCGGCTGAGGCAACCGATGATTTACTCGCGCCGTATCAGATGCCCGAGTTGGCGATTGTGTGTGTCAAGGGCTACGATACGTCCGGGGTGATTCCAACGCTGCGTGCGCTCAAACCCGGTCGGATCCTGACCCTCCAGAATGGCATTGGCAACGAAGAATTGCTTGCCGAGGCCTTTGGTCAGCAACAGATCATTGCGGGCAGCATTACCACCTCGGTGGAACTCCCTGCGCCAACCGAGGTGGTCGTGACCAAAGCCGGTGGGATTGGCCTGGCTGGGATGACCCCGGCAACACGGGTCAACCGGTGGGCCGAGATCTTTACTCAGGCCGATTTTCCCGTCGAATTGCACCCTGACTACCGCTCGATGAAATGGTCGAAAGCCCTGCTCAACATGCTTGGCAATGCGCAGGCCGCTATTCTTGATATGCCGGTGCCCGAGATCTACGCGAATTCGCGCCTGGTTCAGGTTGATCTGACCGTTGCGTATGAGACGCTGGCTGTGATGGGCAAACTCGGCATCCATCCCGTGAACCTCCCAGGGTATCCGGCCGCAACCATTGCGCGGTTTGCGCCGTTCATACCTGGCCCGATCCTGCGGATCCTGATGCGCCGCATGGTTGGCGGTGGGCGCGGAGGCAAAGATCCTTCGCTCTTGCGCGATTTGCGGGCTGGACGAACACGTTCCGAGGGTGAACAACTCTATGGTGCGGTGGCGGCGGCAGCAACGACAACCGGGATGTCAGTTCCTGTTACGGCGGGACTCTGGCGGATTCTTGGGGCGATTGTCCGGGGTGAACGCCCGTGGCAAGAGTTTCGTCGTCAGCCCGAACGCCTGCTTGCCGAGCTCGGCCTTCGGTAAGCAAAGGTTCCAAGGCTGTCTTATGGTGCTCTGCCCCCTGAAACCTTGCCTACGCTAACTTCGCGTATAATGCATTGATATGCTACCACCTGTGCTATCGGAGCCTGACATATGTATCGCCAGCATAGCTATTGCTCATTTTGCGGACGCCCTTTTCTTGACGGTCAGCGCTGGCCCCGTGTCTGTGCACACTGTAGCAGCACGACCTATCGTAATCCACTGCCGGTGGTCTTGATTCTGCAGCCTGTTGATGATGGCATTCTGGTCATTCGCCGTGCGGCAGCGCCTCGGCAAGGGCAACTTGCCTTGCCAGGCGGCTTTATCGAGATGGGCGAGAGTTGGCAAAATGCGGCGGCCCGCGAACTTCGCGAAGAGGCTGGCGTTACGGTTGCGGCGGAACAGATTACCGATTTTGGTACCCGCAGTACCCCCGATGGGTATCTCCTCGTCTTTGGCCTCGGGCCACAACTCCACGATAGTGACTTGTCACCTTTCCGGAGCAATCGCGAAGCCGAAGCCCGCCTGATCATCACCAATCCGGTCGAACTGGCTTTTCCGTTGCACACCGAAATGGTGCATCGTTTTTTTGCCCGCCGTTCCTAGTAGCGGCACGGCGGCGCCGTGCCCACCGTGCCCACCGTGCCCGCCGTGCCCACCGTGCCCACCGTGCCCACCCCCCGTCGGGGCACGGCGCCGCCGTTACGTCACTGACTGCTCGAGCGATCTGCTATTCGTTTCACCCCAGATCTGCACACAATTGCGACCAGCATCTTTGGCCGCATAGAGGGCTTGATCGGCCCGGCTGATCAGTTCATCGAGGTGCGTATTGTGGAGGCTTGTCTCCACGACAACGCCAATACTCGACGTGACCTGGATCTCGTGTTCATCGACCTGGACACGCAGGCTTTCGATCGCGTACCGAATACGCTCAGCCACGCGGGCGGCTCCTTCAAAATTGGTACTGGGCATCAAGACAGATAATTCTTCCCCTCCATAGCGCCCAACAAGATCGTCGGCCCGTACGCACGTCTGGCAGGTCTGGGCAACACTCTGTAAGACGCGGTCGCCTGCCTGGTGCCCATAGGTGTCGTTGATGAGTTTGAAGTGATCAAGATCGAGCAAGAGCAGCGCAAGCGGCTGGCGTTGTCGCCGTGCGGTCAAGATGGCCTGCCACATCACGGCGAAAAAATGGCGCCGATTCGCCAGGCCCGTCAGCGGGTCGGTCGTTGCGAGCCGTTCGACTTCGGCAAAGAGCGTACAATTCTCCATTGCCGTCGCCACATGCGAGGCAAGCAGATCAAAGAGGGCCAGATCATCGTCACTATACGCAGAAGCCTGTGGGTTATGGATTACCATCATGCCGATGACATCCTCGCGCCCATGCAGCAGCGTGGCAAGCATGGTGCGGCTCGTGAGCCTGAAACCCGGGAGTTCAGGGTGGAACTCGGTATCATTGAGATGGGTGAGGCACCAGGTTTGACCGCGAGCTAGCAGGGTTTCGGCAAAACTATTGGCAAAGGCATAACAACCGCCTTCGCGACTCTCACGCGGATCAGCGATATAGAGATCGCAAACCTCGCTGCACCCGAGGTCAAAACGGCTGATCACGAGGACTTCAGCAGCCAGGAGGCCCTCGACAGCACGATAGACCTCGTGGAAGAGGGCTGCGGGGTTGGCGCTATGGGCCGCAATCTGGCGCGCCGCCTGTTGCAATTCGGTCAGGCGGCGCTGCATGCGCACCTCACGCCCGTACATCTGGGCCTGTTCAAGAGAGACCGCGACGTGACTGGCAAACATCCGCCCGATACTGGCGTCTTCTTCGGTGAAAAAGTTCGGTTGCTGACTGTCAATCGTTAGAATGCCGATCACTCGCTCGCCAACAATCAGGGGCAAGGCGAGCCACGAGCGAATGATCATATCCGGTGGATGGGTAAACTCAGGATGTTCTAGTTGGGTGTCGGCCAGTCGGATCGTCTCGGACCGCTCGTAGATCGCCTCTTCATAACTCCCTGGTTTGATCAGAAAACGCAGGCCCTTGACCTGCGCTGGATGGGCAAAACCGCGGCAATCGAAGATTTCACTGTATTCGCCGCAGCGGAGTTGCACCGATGCACCGTCATAAGGCACCACGTGGGCCAGTTGCTCCATCATTCGGCCAACGGCTTCGTTGGCATCCAGGGTAGCGGCTACCGTGGCGACAGCTTGCCGTAAGGTTTCGACCTGATCGGCGCGCTTCCGGGCCTCTTCATACAGGCGGGCATGCTCAAATGCGAGTTCGCGAAAGGCTCCTTCGCTCTCACGTAGCGCCTCGTTAGCTTCGGCCTGCGTCGTAATATCGCGCAGCACGACCAGCATCCCTCCGACCCTGCCCCAACGGTCGTGCAGGCGCGTTATCACGGCTTCGTAGAGCACCCGTTCGCCGCTGGCTTCTGTATGGCTCAGGTTTGTGACGAATAGATCGCTGTTGTTCGGCTTCGTCGTGGGTCCCAACTCTGGGAGCAGGCTCGTCAGGCTGATGGGTAGGCGCTGTTTCGCCCCCAGGCGCTCGTATGCCTTTTGATTCATCGCAACGACCTGGTTGTGCTCATCAAGAATGAGGACGCTATCAGGCAACTTCTCAAAGAGCATGTCATAGGCAATGGGCATCAACTCAAAGAGCCGTTTATAAAAGATGCTCCAGCCCATAATCGGGTAGCCAACAAGAAAACTGATTGGTGAAACCTCAAAGTCGGGGATGGCTGGCACGGGGACAATCTGCATCACGACCAGTAGCGAGATCATGGTGGGCAAGAGCAGGCTCAAGGGCAAGGCCCAGGCTTGCAGACGGGCATGGCGGGTTGCCTTCGCCGCAGCCTCGGCAAGAATCAGAATGGCTGCCCCAATTAAGAGGTATTGATAGCTCGTGATGACCCAGAACCACGGTCCGTAGCTGTAGAAGAGCCAGGGAATGGCACCATCAGTCAGCATCGTAACATTGGTGCGTACGAGGCTGTGGAACGCATCCGACCAGATGAGCAGGATATTGAGGAACGGAATGATCATCAGCAGATAACGGACCCGACGGGCTAGTTCTTGACGGCCAGTATAGCTGAGCGCAAAGAGCAAAGCCCCCACAACAGTCACGTCAACCGCGAGAAAGATCAGGTTATCCCAGATGATCTGCCCCGTGAGGGTAGGGGTGACGGCTTTGCTGAGGGCAAAAGCTGCCCACGCGCTCTGACCGCCGAGCATTAAGCTAAACGAGACTGCGCCGGGCATCGCCCGGTGGCGTAGGGCATAGATGGCCAGTAAAAAGGCCACGATGGATGATACGGCAAGAAGGAAAATGAGTATGCTATCGATTGACATGGCCTCAACCCTGGTTTGTCAAGACTATGTCTATTGTAACATATGGCCTTTACCACAGCATAGTTCCTTGTGAAAAAAGGTCTTTATTATGAATAGTAGCAAGCCTTAAACATTGTTTTACCTCATCAGAATGGCAAATAACGCCTGAGGATGAGCCTTGCACAGGTTTTGCATATACACATGCAATGTTGACTATAGTGCTATAATCTTGTTGCACGAACGTAGTTTGCAGTCTGCACTACGTAATCTGTCTGGAAGTGTGGGTGGTCTATGGATCTGGTTCGGCACAAGGCTCAGTTGCGCCAGTATTTCAATGGGGTAGGTTTTGAACGCTGGTCGGCAATTTATGGTCAAGCCGAACTTTCGCCGATTCGACGGTCGATTCGGGAAGGCCATACCACCATGCTTGCCGTTGCCAGCCAGTGGCTCGACGCAACGGCCATGTCGGCTGATGCGACGGCCCTTGACGCAGGTTGTGGCACCGGGCTCTTTACCCTGGAGCTAGCCCGCCGTGGTTTTCAGGTCACGGCGACTGACCTGGCCCCTCAGATGGTCGCGGCAACTGCCGAGGCCGCAACTCAGGCCGGTCTCGCTGAGCGGGTTACGACTCGGGTCGCCGATGTCGAAGAGTTGCAGGAACGCTATGATGTGGTTGCTTGTTTCGATGTGCTCATTCACTATCCAGCCCAGCCCTTTGCCTTGATGTTGGCCCAGTTGGCCAATTGCTGCGAACAGACCCTCCTCTTCACCTATGCACCTCACAGTACCCTGCTCGCCGCACTCCATCGTGTTGGTGGGTTCTTTCCCCGCAGTCAGCGTCGCACGACCATCCAGATGATCCCTGATGCGTTGGTGCGCTCAACACTCGCTGATGCCGGAATGAAGGTGTGTCGTGCCCAGCGCATTAGCTGTGGCTTCTATCACGTAACTCTGGTGCAGGCCCAGCGCTAGCCGGGTCTCCGTCGGATTAATATACCTTTTCAGGCGAAATAATCATTGGCTTAGAATGTTGCCGTAGTTCACAGTCTGAACTACAATCATCCTTTCGGGGAAGGGTTTGCGCATGCGGATTATCTTTCTCACCATTGATGGCAATCACGCCGCGGCTCTGCACGCTGCCGCTGCCCGGATCAAGGCCGAGCACGGCGTTGAGGTGCATGCCGCCTGTTACGACGCCGCTTCGCTTCGCGATGAGTCGGGTTGGCAGCGCCTTGAACGTGATCTCAAGGGGGCTGCCTTTGTCTTTGGGGCACGCCTCTTTGGTGAAGAGTATGTGCGTCCCCTCGAGCGTTTGCTTGGCGCGGCGTCGTGTCCGGTGCTGGTTATTACGTCCAATCCGGCGCTGATCCGCATGACCCGCCTTGGCAAGTTTAGTCTCGCCCCGCAGGCAGAGGAGTCGGGCGGCATGCTGCGCCAGTGGGTTAAGAAGTTGCGCCCTCAGGGTGGGGCCGGCGAGGCTCGGCGCCAACTGGCGGTGCTGCGTAACCTCAGCAAGGTGCTCAAGCTCATCCCCGGCAAGGCGCGTGATCTCTATACCTATATTGTTGCGCATCAGTACTGGACGAATAGCTCGCCCGAGAATGTCTATCGCCTGGTCTGTCTCTTGATCGAGGCGTATGTGCCAGGCTATAAGGGCAAGTTGCCGGTGCTCGATCCCGTGACGTATCCCGACCAGGCGCTGATCCATCCTGATGCTCCGGCACCATTTGCGACGCTTGAGGAGTATCAGAAGTGGCGGCGTTCGCTGCGAGGCAACAAGCGGGTTGGTGAGCAGGGTCGCGTGGGAATTCTGGCGATGCGTACGGTGGCGCTTAGTGGCAATACGGCTCACCTTGATGCATTGGTACGCGCACTTGAAGTTCGTGGCATCGAGGCGCGGATGGCCTATGCGACCGGCCTTGATATGCGGCCAGCCATTACGACCTTTTTCCAGGCCAATGACTACGGTAAGGCAAAAAGAGGTGCCCCTGCTACCAATGGACACGCCGCGACCGTCGATCTCTTGGTGAATGCGAGTGGTTTTGCGCTGGTCGGTGGCCCCGCCGAGAGCCGCCCCGCCGATGCCCGCGCTGCGCTCGGCGCACTTGATGTTGGCTATCTCGCGCCGGTACCGCTGGCGTTTCAACGGGTGGAAGATTGGCGTAATGATTGGGCCGGGCTGACACCGGTGCAGGCGGCGTTGAGTGTGGCGGTGCCCGAACTCGAAGGGGCCGCTGATCCGCTGGTCTATGGTGGGCCAACTGCGGCTGGCGATGGCTTTGTCCCGGCGATGGCTGAGGTTGAGTTGCTCGCCGGGCGGATCGCTCGCCGCGTGGCGCTGCGCCGTACCCCCAACCATGACAAACGGCTTGCCCTGGTGCTCTTTAGCTTTCCCCCGAACCTTGGCAACCTTGGTACCGCCGCTTACCTCGATGTTTTCCGTAGTCTCCATAAGCTGCTGCAGGCGCTCAAGGAGGAAGGCTATCAGGTGGAGGTGCCTGAGGATGCCGAAGCCCTGCGCAATCTGGTGGTTGGCGGCAATGCGCTGGCGCACGGGGCTGATGCCAATGTGGCGGCGACCTTCCCTGTCGAACACTATATGCGCCTCTTCCCCAGTTATACCGAGATTGAGCCATGCTGGGGGCGGGCACCGGGTGAGTTGTTGAACGATGGGCGACGCTTCCGTATCCTCGGGCGGCAACTGGGCAATATTTTTATTGGGGTTCAGCCGCCGTTTGGCTACGAGCGTGATCCGATGCGGATGCTGATGGCCCGTGATGCGGCCCCCAACCATGCTTTTGCCGCCTTTTATACCTGGGTTCGCCATACGTTTGATGCGCATGCGGTGGTGCATATCGGTACCCACGGGGCGCTCGAATTTATGCCCGGCAAGCAGGTTGGCCTCGGTGCTGATGATTGGCCTTCACGCTTGATTGGCGAACTGCCCAACTTCTACCTCTATAGCGTCAATAATCCGAGTGAGGCCGCGATTGCCAAGCGTCGGAGTGCAGCAACGCTCGTGAGTTACCTGGTGCCCCCCTTGCAGCAGGCCGGTCTCTATAAGGGTCTGCGTCAACTCAAGGATAGTATCGACGCGTATCGCCAGCGGCCCGACTCCGGGATGCTCGACGTGATCCGTGAGCAGGCCGCTAAACTGGGCATGCAGCAGGCCAATGCGACCTTGCAGCACGGTGTTGGTGAGGCGCACGCGACGCTTGAGGTTGCGCCAGATACCTACCTGGCCGCGTTGAGCCACGAGTTGCTGCAGATCGAAGAGCGCATGATCCCTGCTGGCCTGCACGTCTTTGGTCAGCCCCCCGAACCAGTTGAGATGGTTGATCTGCTGAGTCTGACGGCTACCTTCCATCAGTTTTCGTTGCGGGGTACGCTCGTGACCTTCCCAGAGTTGATCGCCCGCAGTCTCGGCCTGGAATATGCCGCCCTCCGCGAGCGCCTGGCGACCGATCTTGAGGCACAGACCGATTGGCAGCGGATCGAAGGGCTTGCCAAGGACGCGATCCGTCGGTTTGTCGAGGGCGGGCCGTTTCACGTGCCCGGTATTCATCATCGTGATCTTGATCCGCTCGCTGATTTCCTTGGCGATTTGCTCAACCGGCTCAGTAGCGATAATGAACTCGCCGGTTTGTTGCACGGGCTCGAAGGTGGCTTTGTGACGCCATCGCCGAGCAACGATATTGTGCGTGATCCGTCGGTGGTGCCAACGGGGCGCAATGTCTATAGCCTCGATCCATCGCGTGCGCCGACTGCGCAGGCGGTCGAGAAGGCCGAGCGTCTGACGAATGAGTTGCTGGCTCGTGCCGTTGCTGATGCTGGTGCCCTGCCTGAAAGTGTAGCGGTGGTGCTCTGGGGGAGTGACAATCTCAAGAGTGACTGCGAAGGTGTGGCGCAGGTGCTTGCCCTGATGGGCGCGCGCCCGGTGCCTGACGAACTGGGCAACATCTCGGATGTCACCCTTATTCCGCTCATCGAACTGGGTCGCCCCCGCGTTGATGTGGTGGTGACGGTGAGTGGCATCTTCCGCGATCTCCTTGGACACCAGATGCGTCTGATTGACAAGGCGGCCCGTCTGGCTGCCTGTGCCGATGAGCCACTTGAGGGTAACGCGGTGCGGCGCCACGCGCTGGCAACCGCTGCCGAACTTGGCCTTCCTCTCGAAGAGGCCGCTACCCGCGTCTTTGCCAATGCGCCTGGTAGCTATGGTGCCCATATTAACCACATGGTCGAGAGCGGCTCGTGGGAGGATGACGAGCAACTGAGCGAGACCTTCCTCAGTCGCAAGGGTTTCACGATGGGCAAAGGTGGCGAGTGGAACGACTCGCGCCCGTTGCTCGAAAAAGCCCTCGCGAATGTCCAGGTCACCTTCCAAAATGTCGATAGCTTCGAGGTGGGAATCTCGGATATTGACACCTACTACGAGAGCCTGGGCGGCGTTACCAAGAGCATTGAACATCTGCGTGGCGAACGCCCCGCGATCCTTGTCTCGGACGCAGTCAGCACTGGGGCGAACCGGGTCGGCTCGTTAGACCAGATGGTACGCTTGGAGACACGGGCCAAGTTGCTCAACCCCAAGTGGTACGAAGCGATGCTGGCCCACGGGTACGAAGGGGCCCGCGAAATCGAGGCCCGCCTGAACAATACCTATGGCTGGAGTGCGACGACGAATGCGGTGGAGGGCTGGGTCTACCAGGGGGTTGCCGAGACGTATGCACTCGACGACGAGATGCGCGAGCGCCTGGCGAAGTTGAACCCGCACGCGGCGGCTGGCATGGTTCGCCGCCTCCTTGAAGCCAATGGCCGCGGTTTCTGGGACGCGGATGAAGCGACCATCGAGCGGCTGCGCACGCTCTATGAGGATCTGGAAGACCAGTTAGAGGGTATCGGAGTGGCGCAGGCATAAGTGGCCTAAGATGAGGAGTTTGTGATGAACCGTGTGCGCGTGACGCCTGAACAGATCGATCACTACAATAAGCCCGGCCCCCGCTACACCAGTTACCCAACGGTACCTGTCTGGGATCATACGTTTGGTGAGGCTGACTATCGTGAGGCCCTCGCTGCGGTTGCAACCCAGCCTGATGATGGACTCTCGGTCTATGTTCACTTGCCTTTCTGTGCCGAGCGCTGTGCCTACTGTGGCTGCAATGCAACTGTGACCCGCCACCCCCATGTGGTGGACGCCTACCTGGATCGTGTCGAGCGTGAGCTTGCGCTGGTGGCTCCCCAACTTGGCGGACGACGCCAGGTGGTGCAGTTGCACTGGGGTGGTGGCACACCGAATTTTCTGAACGAAGCTCAGACGCGGCGCTTGATGGCGATGCTTGACGAAGCCTTTCTTATTGACCGCAATGGCGAAGTTTCGCTTGAGATGGATCCTCGGATCGGTAGCCGCGCCCAGGTTGAACTCTACCGTGAGCTTGGCTTCAATCGGGTGAGCCTCGGTGTCCAGGATATTGACGCGCAGGTTCAGGTTGCGATTGGGCGGATTCAGCCTTTCAGCCAGACCGAGGGCCTCTATGAAGCCTGTCGTGAGCTCGGCTTTGCAAGTGTCAACGTTGATCTCGTCTATGGCTTGCCCTATCAGACTGCTACGGTCTTTGGACGGACGCTTGATGCCATCATCGGGTTGCGGCCTGACCGGTTAGCCTGCTTTAGCTATGCGCACCTGCCCCAATCGCGCTCCAATCAGAAGCAGGTTGATACCAATGGCCTGCCCGAGCCATACGCCAAGTTCGGGCTCTTCCAGATGGCAGTCGAGCGCCTGACTGATGCGGGTTACGACTGGGTCGGAATGGATCATTTTGCGCTTGAGGCCGATGAAATGGCTGTGGCCGCCCGTGAACTCAGGCTGCACCGCAACTTTATGGGCTACACCACGCGCCCGGCGATGCACATGGTCGCCTTTGGGGTCAGTTCGATCGGTGATATGGCTGGCTACTATGTGCAGAATGATGTGGGCCTGGGGCGCTATCAGAAGAGTCTTGATGCCGACAAACTGCCGGTTGTGCGCGGCATGAAACTGACTGAAGATGATCAGCGGCGGCGAGCGGCGATCACTCATCTGATGTGCAACCTTGAATTGCCTTTTGCGATGGCGGCTGATGAAGCGATGCACGAATCCTTCTTGCGGGTGGCCGGTTATGCCGATGAAGGCCTGGTCATTGTCCATCCTGATCGGCTTGTCGTGACACCGCTCGGGCGTTATTTTGTCCGTAATCTCTGCATGGAACTGGATGCCCATCTGTCGCAGACGGCTGGTCGTCCGATCTTCTCCAAGACAGTGTAATGGTGCTCGGCCTGCCCCTTGCCGCAATGGGCAGGCCGCTTGCGCTCCCAACCATAGGAAGATCAGGCATCTTTGGGGAAGGTTGGTTGGACGCAGTGTTCGGGTGCCCCGACCTTCCCAAAAGATGTCACGGATAGGTGTCTAGTGTGGAGAGAGTTATGCGACCGTTTCGTCTGGTGTTATCGCTCGTTGTTTTGCTGGTGCTGGTAGCCTGTGGCAGTCCCCCGGTGGCCGCCCCGACTGCGGCCCCAACAGATGCTCCTGTGGCTGAACAGCCGGCCACAACCGTCCCCGAGGCTACCGTTGCGCCGACCGAAGTGCCTACGCAAGAGCCACAGGTGCAACCAACCGGGCCAGTGCGTGGTGGCTTTGTCACCCGTGCGTTGACAACCGAGCCAACCGGGCTTGATCCCGCAGGTGCGCAGGGTTCTGGTCAGAATGTTGTTTTGCCCTACCTCTTTGATACGCTCGTTGCGGCTGATGTGACGAACACAACCCAGCCGTTGCTCGCGGAGAGTTGGGAAGTCAGTGAAGACGCGTTGAGTATCGTCTTTACGTTGCGTGAAGGCATTACCTTCCACGATGGGACGCCGCTTGATGCGGCGGCGGTGGTCTACAGCTTCGAGCGCCTCCGTGCCCCTGATAGTACCTCGCCAATGGGTGCCAGCCTGAGTACCGTCACAACCATCGAAGCGGTTGATGCACGTACGGTGCGCTTTGACTTTAGCGAACCCTCGGCGGTCTTTTTTGCAACGATCACCTCGCCGTATGCCAGCATCGTGAGTCCGACGGCAGTCGAGGCGCTCGGCGAAGGCTTTGCGCAGCAGCCGGTGGGCAGTGGTCCCTTCAAGCTGAAAGAGTGGAATACGGGCATCGCTATTACACTTGAACGCAACGAGGATTATGCGTGGGCTCCCCCAATGGTGACGAATGAGGGCGCTCCTTACCTCGATGGCGCGATCTTCAAAGTTGTCCCTGATGCCTCGACCCAGTTGACGGCACTCCAGGCCGGTGAGGTTGATCTGATCTTCCTCAATTTGCCCGATCAGATTACTCGGCTTCGTCAGGACACCACGATCAATCTGCTCCCCCTGACGCTCAACAGTCTGTCCTATATGGGCTTTAACATGGTGCGCCCGCCTTTTGATGACCTGCTGGTGCGCCAAGCGATCTCGCACGCGATTGATAAAGACGTTATTGTCCAGGCTGCTGCCGGTGGTGAAGGTACGCCTGCCTTTGCGCCAATGGCTGTGACGCTACCCGGTTTTGACCCGAGTTTGCAGAGTGGTGAACTGGCCTATGACCCCGAGGCGACCGCAATGCTCTTGACTGAGGCTGGCTTTGTGCAGGGCAGTGATGGTTCCTGGAGCAAAGATGGGACGCCGCTCGCGCTGACGTTGCTCACCTTTACGCGCGCACCAAACCAGGATATTGCGACGGTTATTCAGGCTCAACTGAAGGACGTTGGCATTCCGGTCGAGATTCAGCAACTTGATGCACCGGCGGCCGGTCGGCAGGCGGTGGAGGGGCAGTATGACCTGTTGCTCTGGCGTTACGATTGGAATGACCCAGATGTGTTGAATATCAACCTCAGTTCGAGCCGGATTGGCAGCACGAATCGGGTGGCCTATAGCAACCCCGAGGTCGATGCGCTGCTTGACGCGGCCAGTCGTGAGCTTGATCCTGCGGCACGCGCCCAGATCTATGTTGAAGCGCAACGGCTGATTATGGCCGATGCTCCGTGGCAGCCACTCTACACTCCGGTGGATATGCTGGCTGTGCATGGGCGCGTCAATGATGTCGTCTTGTCGGCGATGGGACGGGTGTTGCTGAACGATGCCACGGTAGAAGAGTAAGAGGGTTGCGCTTATGCTGCGGTTTCTCGTCCGTCGTCTGCTTGGTGCCTTTGCGGTCTTGTTGGCCGTCAGTTTCTTCACCTTTGTGATGCTGGAACTGGCCCCTGGTGATGCCGCCGATACGCTGGTGGGTGAAACCGCCAGTGCCGAGCAGATGGCGGCGATCCGCAGCAGTATGGGACTGGATCTGCCGTTGCTGGTACGTTACAGCAACTTTCTGACGGCAGCCGTCTTTGAAGGTGATCTGGGGCGCTCGGTGATTTCAGGGCGTCCCGTTGGGATGCTGGTAGCCGAGCGGTTCAAGTACACGTTCGTGCTTGCGGTGACGGCAATGAGTGTCGCCGTTGCCGTTGGCGGTCTGGCTGGTGCCGTCGCTGCGGCGCGTCCGCGGGGTTGGTTTGATCTGCTGGTGATGGGTTTTATGACGTTGGGGCAGGCGTTGCCGACCTTCTGGATTGCCCTGTTGATGATCTTGGTCTTTGGCCTGCATTTGCGCTGGTTACCTGTACTTGGCGCAGGCACGCCACAGCATCTGATCCTGCCGACCGTCGCGCTGGCCTTGCCAGCGGCGGCGGTGGTGGCACGGTTGGTGCGGGCCAGTCTGCTTGATGTGAAGGGTGCTGATTATGTGCGTACCGCTCGTGCCAAGGGGCTCGGGCCAGTTACGGTCTGGGGGCGGCATCTCTTGCCCAATAGCCTGATGCCAGTCATTACGCTGATCGGGCTCTACCTTGGGCAGATGCTCGGCGGGGCCTTTGTGATCGAGACGATCTTCGGGTGGCCCGGGTTGGGGCGGTTGCTCGTGCAGGCGGTCTTTGACCGTGATCTGCCGGTGGTGCTGGGTGCGGTGCTGTTGATTGCGGTAATTGTCGTGTTCCTGAATGTGCTGGTAGATGTTGTCCATGCGTTGCTTGACCCACGCATTGGGCACGAGGCAGTCTAACGATGACAGTGCGGATCGAGCCAGGTCTCCATCAGAGTAAGCAGGCGCACGCTCCACTGCGCCGGGCGCTGCGTCGGGCGCGTACCCGGCAGCGGCGTGGCTTGATGTGGGCGCTGCAACGGTTGAATCTGACGGTAGGCGCGCTCTTGATCGGCACTCTCCTGCTGACGGCGCTCTTTGCGCCGCTCCTTGCGGTGGCCCCTCCTGATGCGATTGCTCCGGCGAGTCGCTTTCAGCCGCCCGGCCTGGCGCATCCGTTTGGGACGGATGGGCTCGGGCGGGATCTCTTTAACGCTTGGTGTGAGATCAGATGATCTACCAATCAATCAAATCTGCAAACGCCAA